>NZ_JBLWFL010000011.1:0-201 GCF_048323715.1 Microbulbifer weihaiensis | reverse complement strand
CGATTGCGCTTACAGCGCAATCAACAACGAGCAGCGCCAGCTGCGAAGCCCGCAGGGACAAAAAAGCCCCAGCTTTTTTGGTTAGTCCGGCCGCCCCTTCCACACCGAATCAAAAGACCCGCATGAGCGAGTCCTCTTGTTTGTGCCGGATGCCGGTGAGAGCCGACACCCCGGTTCGAACGATTGCGCTTACAGCGCAAT
>NZ_JBLWFL010000010.1:0-192351 GCF_048323715.1 Microbulbifer weihaiensis | reverse complement strand
TCAACAACGAGCAGCGCCAGCTGCGAAGCCCGCAGGGACAAAAAAGCCCCAGCTTTTTTGGTTAGTCCGGCCGCCCCTTCCACACCGAATCAAAAGACCCGCATGAGCGAGTCCTCTTGTTTGTGCCGGAGGTCGGTGAGAGCCGGTACCCCGGTTCGACCGATTGCGCTTACAGCGCAATCAACAACGAGCAGCGCCAGCTGCGAAGCCCGCAGGGACAAAAAAGCCCCAGCTTTTTTGGTTAGTCCGGCCGCCCCTCCCACACCGAATCAAAAGACCCGCATGAGCGAGTCCTCTTGTTTGTGCCGGATGCCGGTGAGAGC
Source organism: Microbulbifer weihaiensis (assembly GCF_048323715.1). Taxonomy (NCBI): domain Bacteria; kingdom Pseudomonadati; phylum Pseudomonadota; class Gammaproteobacteria; order Cellvibrionales; family Microbulbiferaceae; genus Microbulbifer; species Microbulbifer weihaiensis. The sequence goes on along the minus strand of NZ_JBLWFL010000010.1, from coordinate 192,028 downwards.
CGACACCCCGGTTCGAACGATTGCGCTTACAGCGCAATCAACAACGAGCAGCGCCAGCTGCGAAGCCCGCAGGGACAAAAAAGCCCCAGCTTTTTTGGTTAGTCCGGCCGCCCCTCCCACTCCAGATCAAAAGACCCGCATGAGCGAGCCCTCTAGTTTGTGCCGGAGGTCGGTGAGAGCCGGCACCCCGGTTCGACCGATTGCGCTTACCGCACAGTCAGAGACGCGCAGTGCCAGCTGCACCGCTTGTAACCTGAACTCTGGGTTGCACTTTCCCCGCATCGGTCACTCGATCAACCACCCGTCACTGGGCGTCATAATATCGCTCACCGTCCGGCGGACAAATTCAGTGCGTCACTGCAGAAAAAACAATGCGAGTCCTATTGCTGCTGAATTTTAAATACCCGCTGGGAAATTGGTTTACACTCCTGCGCTTTATTCCCGGTAAGCCCACCCAGATGTGGTAACGATAGATTTTTTCTTACAAATTACTGACAAAGAAAATCTTACAAATTACTGACAAAACAGAAGTCAGAAAGAGCTTCCTAAACCTCGCCCTTCAAATCAAAATCCCCTTATTTGTAAAATCGTTCTGCTAGCCAGTTAGTGAAGTATTGTATGCGTGAAGAACAGATCGACCTTGCCGGCACCCGCCGGGCCCTACTTTCCATTTTAAAGCCTGAGCGTTCGTTTTTCTGGGTGGTGATTGCGTATAGCGTTGCCATTGGCCTGCTCACTCTGGCGGTGCCAATCGCAGTTCAGACCCTGATCAATACCATAGCTAATCTAGCGTCGCCCAGGGCGATCACCATATTGAGCGTTGTTCTCTTCTGCACTTTGCTGCTCTCCGGCTGCTTCAGTGCGCTGAGAATGCGGGTTATGGAGTATTACGAGAGACGGGTATATGCCCGGCTGGTGGCTGAGCTGTCGATAAGAACAGTGCTTGCGCCCCACAGTTATTTTGAGGGTCGCAAAAACACTTCGGTCACCCATCGTTACTTTGACATCATGACCCTGCAAAAAAATATCCCATCGCTGATGGTGGACGGTATTGCCTTGGTGCTGCAAATGCTGGTGGGATTTACGCTGGTGTCTTTCTACCACCCGTTTCTTCTGGCCTTCAATCTTTGCGTTCTGCTGGTGATGTATGCAATATGGATGCTGTGGTCAAAACAGGCGAAAACATCCGCGGTAACCCTGTCCGAATCCAAGTATTCCACCGCCAAGTGGTTAAGCAATCTTGCAGCTGCTCACGAATTCATTAAGTCTTCTTCCCAATTTGACTACGTTGGTAAAAAAACCGAAGGTTATATCGCAAACTACACCGCCTGCCACTCCAAACACTTCTCGTTTACTTTCAAACAAGTGGTTATGTTCCTGCTGCTGTACGGTCTGGCGAGTGCCGCGCTGCTGGGGTTGGGCGGCTGGCTGGTGGTCGCTGGACAGTTGTCAATTGGCCAACTCGTCGCCGCTGAGCTGATTATGTCCGCGGTATTTCTGGGACTGTCCCGCTTCAGCCAATACCTGAAACTTTATTACGAACTATATGGAACGGCAGACAAACTTGGCGGTGTATTCAATATACCCCAGGAAACTCTGGAATATTCTTCGAAGCCTCACCCTCAAAGCGGCGCCATTCAGTTCAATCATGTAGAAATTCGCCACCACCGCGAGCACTGTAACCTGCATTTGCAGATCAAGGACAAGTCCAAAATCCATATGGTAACCAGCGCCAACTGGATACAGAAAAAACTGGTTAACTTATTGAAGCGTTATGAAACGCCGGATAGTGGCTGGATCAATCTTGGAGAGCATGATTTGGTTGACCTGGATACCTATGAGTTGCGTCAGGCGGTTATGGTATTGGATCGCTCCCTTATCATTGAATGCAAGATTGAAGAATACCTGAAAATTTCGGCACCGAAGGCCACTTCCAGCCAAATTCAACAAGCGCTGGTGGATGTCGGCCTGGCAGCACGCATCAATGATTTTCCTCAAGGTCTGCAAACTTCCCTCTCTTCCGTAGGCTCGCCGCTGCAACCATTGGAATTTATATTGCTCAAGCTGGCGGTGGCAATGTTGATTAAACCGAAAGTGCTTATTCTGAACCAGCACTTCGATGCTATCCCGGCCTCGAAACGGGTGGCGTTATTGACGTTGATTAAGCAAATGGATTCCACCGTCGTTTACTTTACCAATGCCCCTGAAAGCGTACCGTTTGACGGTGTGATCGAGTTGCAGCCGGCACTTCACGCTCCGCACAGTGCCGAGGCAGAACGCCGGGGAGAAATCGCATGAGCCTAGCCCGCGAAGACTTTATGAATTCCATGCAGACACTCAATCGCCTCGCAGTGCCCAGCACGCACAAAACCGTGATGTGGCTGATTTTGGTGTTTGTTATCAGCGCTGCAGTATTGCTGGTCTTTATGCCCTGGGTACAAACCGCTTACGGCACCGGCAAGGTCGACTCATTAAACCCCCTGTTGCGTATCCAGCCTATCTCGGCATTGCTGGATGGTCAGATCGAACAGTGGCATGTGAATGAAGGCCAGCGAGTAGAGAAAGGTCAGCCGATCGTAACACTGGTGGACGTGGATGCCGGCAGGTTGGATAAGATCCGATCCCAGCATGCTGCAGCGAATCAGCGCTACCTGTCCAACAAGCTGGCCGTTGAGAACGCACAGAACAACCTGGCCCGACAAAGAGGCTTGCTCGAAGAGGGGCTGGTGTCACCGAAATCCGTTGAAAGTGTCGAAATCAGCCTGGAGAAACTGAAGGCCGAACTGGCGAAAACTGAAGAAGATCTTAACGCCATCAAGATGCAGCTGGCCCGGCAGGAAACCCGTACCAAGGTAGCTCCCATGGACGGCACAGTGGTGCGTTTGCGCTCCCTAGGCAGTGCCACTTACATCAAAGCTGGGGAAGTGCTGGGATCCTTTGTGCCAGAAACGGTTGAGCGTCATGTGAGCATTAAAATCAACGGCTTGGATGCCGCACTGGTATCGGCCGGGCGCCCGGTGAGGATCCAGTTTGATGGCTGGCCCACTTTCCAGTTTAGTGGCTGGCCAGGGGTTTCAGTGGGAACCTTTGCCGGCATCGTTGCGTTTGTAGAACCGGTTGCCGATGAGAATGGGCAGTTTACCGTGTGGATTGCGCCGGATCCGAGTCAGGAGCCCTGGCCGGATCACGAGAGTGCCCGTCTCGGAAGCCGGGTGAGAGCCTGGGTACTGCTTGAGAACGTGCGGCTTGGTTATGAACTGTGGCGTCAGTTGAATAACTTTCCGCCGGTAAAAACTCAACCACAGTGATGTTTGTAATGAAACTGGCAGTTTTCGTTTTTATTCTGTTGATGGCTCCCTACGGGTACGGGCTGTCGTTGAGTGACTTTTTGAGGGAAGTGTCGAACGGCCACCCAGAACTGGCTGCTTTAGAAGCGCAGTCCGGCCAGATCCTGGCGGATATTGAATACGCCCAGGGTGCCTTCGATCCCGAGTTTATACATAAAAGCAGCGCGCGGCTGGCTGGCTACTACGACGGCCTCTATGCAGACCAGGCATTCGTTCAGCCATTGATGGACTATAACGCTGAATTATTTTCCCGATATCGCATTTCCGATGGTCAGTTTCCGGTTTACGAGCAGCAAAACCAAACCATGAGCGGCGGTGAAGCGGCCTTGGGCATCCGGCTATCTTTGCTGCAAAACCGGGATTTCGATAAAAACCGCTTCAAACTGCAAAAAAGCTCAATCAATCAAAGAAAATGGCAGCAGCAAGTTAAGATTGCGCAAAGTGAGTTCTATTATTCGGCCATTGATGCCTACCTGAACTGGTTCCAGGCCAATCACTATCTGACGCTCAACCAACGATTGGTGGATGTGACCAGTAAACGCCGTAAAGGCATTGAAAAACGCGTTAGCTCCGGAGACCTGGCTGCCATTGCATTGGTGGAGTTTGATACCCGGCTCATGGAACGGAAGGTTGCATTACTACGAGCAAAAAACAAAGTTCAAGCGCAGCAGCAAAAACTCGGTTACTTTGTTCGCTCTCCCCAGAATAGCGAAGCGCTGACAGCTGCCAGTGCCGATGGCCTGATTGAATGGCCGGCACCGTTAAATGTCGGCAGTGATACAACCACTTCGAGCGAATTGCATCCGGCGATACAAGCCAAGCAGTTTGAACTTCAAGTGCAGCGGCAGTCTGTGCGACTTGCGAAGTCCGAACTGCTGCCAAAGCTGGATCTGGAGGCCGCTGTTTCACAGGATTTAGGTGCCGGGCCCAACTCGCTGGAAAAGGCCGAAGCCAAAATCGGCTTGCAGTTTTCAGTACCTCTTGCACAGAGGCAGGCCAAAGCACAGAAATCGAAAGCGTTGCTGGAGATGCGCGAAAAGGAAGCCCAGCTGGGCTCACTGACTCTTGCCATCGAAACACAACTGAATGAAGCCCAGGTAAATCTGGCTTACGCCCAACAGTTGTATCGTGTTCAGGAACAACAAATGCGCCTGGCAGCAACATTGTTTGAGCAGGAGAAACGCCAGTTCGACCTGGGAGCCAGCGATTTCTTTCTGCTCAACAACCGGGAGTCAGAAGCCTTCGATGCCGAACTGAAAACAATCGGAGCCAGGTTCAACCTGTACCGAAAGCAACTGCACGTGCTGAAAATCAAGGCGTCTCTACACCATGAGTTTGTTAAATCACTGATTACTTCCTAACTGATTACGCCCTATTAGTGCACTGGGGACATGCCTTTGGTGTAACAACGAGCCTTTTGTTGTTACTCCAGGCTGCCCCAGGCAACAGAGCATCACAGAGCCGAACTACTTACCGGCAAGTGCTCATTCAGAAAACTCACATACGCCTCCGAAGCACTGATCCGATTCGCTTTCTTGCGGAAACCATGCCCCTCATCCGGAAACAGCACGTATTCCACCGGCACGTCATTTTTCCGGATGGCCTCGACCATTTCATCGCTCTCGACCTGCAATACGCGGGGATCATTGGCCCCCTGCACTACCAGCACCGGCTTCTGGATATTTTCCGCATGAAACAGTGGGGAGATACGGCGGTGGCGTTCGGCATCCGTGGCGGGATCACCCATTTCATCGTACAGCGACTTTTTGAACGACTCCCACCAGGGCGGGATGCTCTGCAGGGTGCGCTCCCAGTTGGTAACACCAAAAATATTGATGCCCACCTCAAACTCGTCGGTAAACGCCATGGCTGCCATGGTCAGGTAACCGCCGTAGCTGCCGCCAATCACCGCGATCTTGTCGCCGTCCACCCAGTCCAGTGACTGCAGGTATTTCTTGCCGTAGACAATGTCCTGTAAGTCCACTTCGCCGTGCTTTTTGTCATCCAGGTGGTAGAACGTCTTGCCGTACCCGGAAGAGCCGCGATTGTTCACGGCAAACAGCGCATACCCCTGGTTGACGAGATGCTGCATTGCCGCACTGTACCCTTTGCGGGACTGTCCGCCGGGACCGCCGTGGATCCAGATCAACGCGGGCGTCTTCTGCTCGGCATTTGCCGCTTTTGGCTTGTACAGCAGGCCCGGGATCTCCAGACCATCGAAACTCTCGAAGCGCACGACTTCGCTGGCCACCAGGTGCGCCTCGTCAATGGCCGGATTCAGGGTATCCGTCAAGCGGCGGGCCGCTTTGTCGCCCAAAGAGTAGGCGTAGAGATTGGAGGGCGCGGTATCCGAGTTGATGTAAAACACCATACCGCGGGCATCGCTGGTGAAGTTGACACCGCGCAGGTCACCCGCCGGTAACTGGGGGATCGTGAGCGGCTCGCCACTGCGCTGATCCAGGATATCCAGCCTGGTCTGCGCATCCTCATTGGTGCCCACCACCCGGAAGTTGCCGTCGTCGGAGTAGTACACAAACGATACGTCCCAGTCCGCCCGGTACAGGGGGGCCCGCTTGGCCGACGCGATATCGTAGCTCCAGGCCGCGGTGTATTCCGAGCCTTCATCGGATCCGTAAATCAACCGGGCACTGTCGGGAGAGAAAGTAAACGCACTGTATTCCACATCACCTTCATGGGGCGTAATAAGAACCGGTTTCGCGTTATCCGCCTGCAGGTCGACCAGATATAAATCCGCATCGGCATTGGAGTTGGATTTGACCAGCGCCAGCCACTTGCCATTGCGGCTCACCGCCTCCGGTGACAGCGAATCCTCATTCCTGAACACCAGATCGCGGGAATATCCATCGGTACTGTACTTGTAGATATCAAAGGATTTTGGATCGCGCTCATTGGTCGCAACATAGAACGCAGTGTCATCGGCATGCCAGCCAAAGAACGCCGCCTTGAGACTGTCACCGGGCGTCAGGTCGCGCACCTCGCCGCTGGTTTCGCGCACAAACAGGTGGTTGAGTTCGTTGCCACCCTGATCTGCGGTATACAGGATGCGATCATCCTTCGGGAACCAGCTTACCCCGTACACCGTGTCCGTTGTGGAACTGGTCAGTGCTTCCGGCGCCGAACCGTCGAGCGGGTAACGATAGGCATTGAACACGCCGGTAGCATCGCTACTGACCAGCACCGCGGTATTGTCGTGATTGATCGAAGACCCGAATACGCTGGTGGTCTGGAAAAACTGCTCCGCGGAGTACCGGGTAATTGCATCCGCTTTGCCCGCGGGCTCAGTCATCTCTGAAGTGACAGTTTCGGAAGTGATAGGCCCGGAAGCGGAGGATTCTGTTGATGATTTTTCCGGGGTACAGGCTGCGAGGCACAACAGCAGCCCCAATGAGAGAACCACTTTATCCTTATTGATCATGGTCAGTGCCCTGTGTATTGAGGAGACGGGTCAACGTTATCAGACTACAGACCCAGGAGTGTGACCTACTGCACAATGGCGAGGTATCCACAGCACGCCATTAATTACCGGGCTACGCCTTCAGCCAGGTTCGACACTACCCCCGCCGTTGCCCCGACATGACCAAACCCGTCGTAGAGCCGACGGCTCCAGCTCAGGGCTTGCGCCTCGGCCGCCATGGGGTCACCGCGCTCGAGCGCGGAAAAAATCGCTTGTTCGGCAGCGCCCTGCACCTGCAAAAATTCACTGTCATGCAAGCAGTGCCCGGCCGAATTACCCACCCAGGCCCGGTGTTTCTCCCACAAATCCTTTTCGCAGACACGCCAGGCCCCGGAAAAACTGACAGGGCTGAACAGGCTTGCGCAGGGGCTGGCTGTTCCAGTAAAGGCAACCTGCGGCTCACCCACCCCCAGGCGCACGATCATGCTGTTTACCGTGTGCGATGGACGCAGGAACCCAAGCAGTGCACCGGCAGGTGCCGCGTGCATACACAGATCGGCATTCCCGCTTGGCTTGCTGCGCCGGTGGCTGCGCAACACGGCGGCCATATTGGCAAAGCCAGCGGTATCCGCCTCGAGCCCGCCCAGCTGGGCCAGGGCCGAGGCCCGGCGCTTGTGACTGGCTCCAACAAAGGGCACCAGTCTGGTGTCGAAGGTGCGCCTGAAGTGCGGTCGCTTTGCCGCCAGGGCGTCGTCGCAACGGCTGTAGTCCCGCTTGATGGTAAGCGCGTTGGAGATGCTGTCCGCGCCATTCACGCGCTGGGCCGCCCAGTGGCGACCTGCGGTTTCCAGTTTCCACACCGCTGACTTGTCCGCGATCAGGAAACTGTTGTCATAGCGAAACTCCCGCTGGGTGAAGCCGGCGGGCCCGCCCTGGCCAAATTGCGCCAGCAGGTCCACGATCACCTGCAGCGCGTTTTCTGCACTGCTGGCCCGCTCCAGTGCCAGCCGCAGCAGATCCATGCCCAGCAGCGCGGCGCCCTTGCGCCGTACCTTTGTGGAGAATATGGCTTCATTGCCAATGGCAACCCCACACTCGTTCACCCCCATTTCCGCCCCCCACATCCACGCGGGCCGGCCGATAATGCAGGCGTGTCGGTTTTCCACCTGCGGAATTTCAATCCAGGTGCAGCGCAGGGTTCTGGTCTTGTCACCGCGCACCGCCGGAATCTGCTCCACCCGCTGTGCTTCCATGGGATCCCGGTCGCTGTTCTTGGCCAGCCAGGTCACCTTTGCCCCCGGCAAAACAAGTGTGTCACACACTGCTGGCACCCTCGCTGCTAAGCGCGCTGCGCTCGACCGTCTGTACAAGCTCGCGCTTCACTTCTGCCACTGCCCGCTCGGCAGATTCCAGCGCACCTTCCATATAGCCATACCATTCGACGGCAAACTCGGTGCCCGCCCAGTGAATGGCACCGTTGGCCTCGCACCGCCGCGCCGCGCCGCCAGTCCAGGTGCCGGGCGCCATCAGCGCCGCATAGCAGCCGCGTGTCCACGGCTCGCTGCTCCAGTCCTTGTCCACATATTCCACTGGCGAGCGCGCGGCTTCACCAAAATAACGTGCAAAGCAATCCAGCACCGCCGCGCGACGCTCATCCGCACCGACTTCACTGTAATGCCGCGCTACTTCGCCCTCCAGAAACCCCATCAACAATCCCGATGTTTTTCCCTGCTCGGAATTGTCGAACGTGACCCGCACCGGACCAGCCGGGCTCGCCACCTGCCCGGATAAATCGCCATCGCGCCAGAAGGGCGTTTCATAGCGGGCAACACACTTGATACAGGAGCCGGCGGGCATGCGCTGCAACAGCCTGTCCCGCCAGGCCGGCAGCTCCGGTTCAAAGCGGATGCGCAACGCCTGGTTGGGGGGCACAGCCATGATGACTCTGTCGCAGGTCGTCACGCCTCCCCCGTGGCGAACCTGCAGGCGGCCGTCCGGCCGCTGCGTGATGCTTTCCACCGGCGCATTGCACTGGACGGATTCCGCCAGTTGCCGGGCCATGGTTTCGCACAGGCCCGCGGTTCCCCCGTGGACTCGATCCTGTTGCGCACCACCGGTAACGGCAAGCAGGGTTTCCAGGGAGTTTCCCGAGCGGGCGTAGAAGAGCGCGTGCAACAGCGAGAGCTCGGCGGGTTCTGCCGCAAACACCGCACCGATAGCCACCGCGAACAGCTCGCGGGCGAGCGTCGTGAAACAGTTTTTTTGCAGCCAGGCGTCAAGGGTAGTGGCATCCCACTGCGCAGCCTTGGCATGTTGCCAGGGCCTGGCTGCATCCAGGCTTCTCGCCATGGATTCGAAGCGGGCCATGGCAATGCCCAGGTCGGCGAGTGCCACGGGATTGATCCGGGGAATGGTGCCCCGGTAACGGCGGGTCTTGCCCGCGAGATAAAGCAGGTTGTCACCCTGGTCGTACAGCGGCCAGGTCTTTGCGCCCAGCGCTTCGATCAGGTGATACATCCGGTTCTGCCCGGGCCCGACCCACTGCCCGCCGATATCCACGGTGTCGCCATTGGCAAAGTGGTGATTCTGCAACCGCCCGCCAACCCGGTCGCGCGCTTCCAGCACCCTGACCGAACAGGAATCCCGCAGCAGGCGCGCGGCGTGCAGGCCCGCCATGCCCGCCCCTACCACCACAACCTGAACGTCATCATCACCCGGGTTTGTTCTCATTATTGTTATTGCTCCAATTCGGCAAATATGGCCGGCAAACCTGGCCGGCAAAAAAGCTGCGCCCAAAACTTCAGTTGAGCCACAGGCTGGAAATAATTGCCGCATCCTTGCGCGCGCCCTGGATCACTTCCCCGTTCAGAATCGCGGTGGTACGCCCGTCATCCCCCAGATCCCAGAGGTCGCCACGCAAGAAAGTGTTGATGCCCGCTCGCAGCTGACCGCCGCGACCGGCCAGGGCGTACTTGCGCCAGGCTTCCCCCTCACTGAGCACCCCCACATCCTGCGCACTCACATCGTCCGGCGCAGGTGCGCCGTTGTACCCCGCCCACGGCTGGGCCCAGATCCCATCTGGTGAGGAAAAAGACGGAACTACGACCAGCTCGGCCCCGGCAACCTGCTCCCAGGTATCCGGGTACCAGCTGTCGGCGCAAATCAGGATGGCCAGGCGGCCGAGGCGGGTGTCGAATATCGGGAGCGGGTCTTGGGAGGGTTCAATAAATGGCAGTTCACTGCCAATGGGATACACCTTGCTTACCGGCCCCGCGACGCTGCCGCCGGGGTGAAACAGAAAGCTGCTGTTGTAGAGCGCTCCCTGACCGGGCTGAATTCGGCCGTTTTCTACAACGGGGTTGGGCAACACGATGGAACCGGCCACCAGCGTTACCCCAAACTCCCTCGCCAGCGCGGAAAACAGGTTTTGATACTGGGCCGCCATCGCCGCCGATTTGCTTTTGAACAGCGCTGCAGCATAGGGGTCGTCCGCCGTCTCCCGCCACAGCTGTGCGATAAAGCCCGGCAGGTTTCCCAGTGCGGACCAAAGCAATGCGGTTTGGGTACGCCCGGCATCGTATACCAGAAAGCCTTCCCCTTCGGCCACAAGCCAGGTGCCGATATGCTCCGGGAACACAACCAGGCTGTCGGGGTTCAGCCAGCCCGCCTGCTGTGCCGCCAGCAGGTAACCGCGCAACTTTTCATGCAGCCGCTGCGCACTGGCGTAGTCCATCGTGGTCAGGTAGGGCTGAATGGAAACGAGGTTCGCTCCCCCGGGCACCGGGGTGTTGAGCGGTTCAAGTGATACCGTGGAATTTCCATCGCCGCTCGATACGGGCGGATTGCCGCTGCTGGACGGCGCTACCTGCAATAACACCGCTAGCATCACAAGGCCCAGCAACAGGGACAGGAACAGGGACAGGAACAGGGACAGGAACAGCTTTTTTATCATTATTCTGCTCAGTAGTCGGATTACACAGCTACTATAACGGCGTTTTCCGGACAGCGGAATCAGTGCACAGATCACCCTGTGGCAGCGGAAAAAACGGCACAAAAAAAGGGACTGAAATTTCAGCCCCCTTTTCACCGGTCAAAAGCGCGCGCAAACCACCTACAGGTTCGCGATCTCGATCATCATCGCCGTGTACATTTTCAGGTTCAGGCGCAGCTGCTCCACGGTAATGAATTCGTGCTCGGAATGGCCGGTATAGGCTTTCCCCGGCATCGATGGGCCGAAGCTCACCGCATTGGGCAGCAGCTTGGCATTGGTAGAGCCGCCGATGGCCACAGGGCCCGCGTCGGCGATGCCGGTGAAGTGACGGAACACCTTCAGCAAGGGTTCCACCTGCGGCGCATTATCGGCGCGGTAGGGCTCGCCCAGATGCACGCCCAAGTCCGCCAGCTGGATACCGGTCTTCTTTTTCCAGCCGTCGATGGCACTGTGAATCTGCGCATCCAGCACCTCCGCGGTCTTGCCGGTTGGGCGGCGCAGGTTCAGGTAGCTGGTCAGCCCTTTTTCTTCAGCCTTGACCATGGTCAGGGCACCGGTCATGGGGCCCATAAAGTCATCGCTGTAGGCAATATCGCCAAATTGTTCCGCAACAATGCCGGTGCCGATCAGATCGTTGATGTAGCGCACAGTGGCGCCAGCGGCATTGGCCGGCCAATCGTGGCTGCCCAATGCATCGGCCAGGAAGGCAATCGCATTGATGCCGTGTTCCGGCTCGGAGCTGTGGGTGGCCACGCCGCGGGCGGTGACTTCGAGCACGCCGTCTTTGCGCGCGAACGCGAACTTCACTTGCGGATGCCTGGCGGCGCGGTCGCGGATTGCCTGCTCCAGCGCCGCGGTCGGGTTGACGATCCTTGCCAGGGCTTCATCCGGCACCTGGCTGCGGAAATAGCCTCCGTGGAAGTCGCTCAGGTAAGGCTTGTTCTGATCTGCCAGCGGCGCCCCGGCAAAGGTGGCACGCACTTCACTCCATCCCTTTTCCGCGGTCACCACCGGGTAACTGGCGTCGATGGTGATGTTGTAAGCGGGCATGTCGTAATCCTTCAGGAACACCTCAAGCGGCTCCCAATCCGACTCTTCCCCCAGATAGACAATCAGCTCCACCCGCCGCTTCATCGGCACGCCTTTGTCTTTAATTGCTTTCATTGCATACAGGGCGGTGGCGATCGGTCCCTTGTCATCCTCGCTGCCGCGGGCGATCAGCTTGCCCGGCTCGCTGGTGCGATCCAGCTCAAACGGACTCTTCTGCCACTTGGCCGGATTGGCCGGCTGGACATCGCCGTGGGTCACTATGCCGATCTTCTCTTCGCCCTGGCCCAGCGCCACGATCACCACATAGCCGTGATCCTCGCACGCCAGCCCCAGCGCCCTGGCCGTGTCACACAGGGAGCGCTTGAAGCCGGTGAACTCGGGGTTCTTTTCCAGCGGCAGGTCTTCCCGCGCCACTGTCTGGAACTGCACCAGCTCGGCGAGCGTGTCGGTCATCGCCGCTTCGTAGCGATCCACCGCATAGGTGGCAGTGTTCTGCGCAACGGGCGAGACACTTGCCACGGAGACCAGCGGACAGAACAGCAGCGGAGCCGCTATCCGCGCAAATTTGGATCGGAATTTCACAGGGCACTCCATAGGCAAAAGATAAGGGGTCAAAGGACAACAGAAAACGAGAAAGGCGCATTGTACCGCCCCGCCGGCAGCAAATCCCGCCCAGCGCGGCGTTGTGACGGCGAGCTGCGATCGAATTAGGACGCGCCACTCGCGCCCAGAAGACAAAGGATCAGGTCAACGTTTTAATATTGCGGACACGGTTGCGCCGGACACGGAAGTGACACCGCTTCTGCGTCCGCATCCTGATCAGCAATCAGATTGTGCGGCCGCTCAAGCGGTGCTTTCGGGGGGGATCGAATTGTTCGAGCGAGGGAAGCGGCATATCACTGCCAATGTGACAGGTTGCGAAAGGTCAGGGAGTCTTATCCGGACACTCCACTCTCTGGTACTTGACCTGTTGCGCAGGGCCATACCCCAAGTCCAGCGCGGTTTCCAGTGCGCTCGCCCGGATAAGATGCAACAGAATCTGCCCGGTGGGCTCGCCGCAGGAAGATACGAAGACCACGTCTGTACGAAAGCCACAGGCCGAGCCGTGCACAACCACATCACCATCCATCAATTTGGCGCTACTCTCGGCCAGCGTCATGTCTTTCCCTGTGCACTGTTTCGGGCGGCGATGCCGAAACACCCAGATAACAGGATCCTGCGCCGTGGCCTCTTCGGTTTGGGCCAGCAGTAAGTTGGCCGGTGGCGTCACAGCATGACTCCCGGTGACGGGTACTTCGCGAACAACACCCTGTCCCAAAGCACCTGCCGACAAGAAAAAGCCCATCATCAACAGCAGTCGTTTGCATTTCATTTTGCGTTACCCACATAGAGCGGTTGGCGGGTGAATTGCGCCATATCCAGAAGGCGGAGATATCCTTTAAAGAAGAATAGCAATGACTCGCGCAGGTTGCGGCAATTGCGGACAACAGCCATTGTTATTCGGAGCTGGTCGTTAACGCCGCTACTCAGGATATTTAATTCCACAACCCGCACAATCCCCGATTGCTTGCTGTGCTGCCATGCCGAAACTGACTTTTCGCCTCTACCGGGAACTGAATGACTTTCTGCCAAAGCCTTGGCGGCAGTGCAGCTTCACCCGTGAATTTACTGCGCTCGGATCGATAAAGGATGCGATCGAATCCGTCGGTGTACCACACACGGAGGTCGATCTGATTCTGGTGAATGGTGAGTCGGTGGATTTCGCATTTATCCCCCGGGACGGCGATCGCGTCAGCGTCTACCCCCTGTTCGAGTCACTCGACATCAGCAGCGTGACCCGACTGCGGCCGCATCCATTACGGCTGACGGCATTTATCCTCGACTGCCATCTCGGGCGACTGGCGCGCTATTTGCGCCTGCTGGGATTTGACTCGCTGTTTTACGGACATTGTGCAGATGAACGGCTGGTGGAAATTTCCCGGCAACAGCACCGTATCCTGCTGACCAGGGATCTCAACTTACTCAAAAGAAAAGCGCTCACGCACGCCTACTACGTACGCGCTACACGCCCGCTGAACCAGGTTCAGGAAGTGGTTCGCCGCTTGCAGCTGCAAAGTGGTTTCGAGCCATTCTCCCGCTGCACGGTCTGCAACGGTTTACTGGAAGCTGTGGAGAAAAAAGAAATCTGGGCGCTGCTGCCGGAAAGCAGCCGGCGGCGCTTCGACAAATACGCCCGCTGCGCTGATTGCGGCAAGGTTTACTGGAAGGGCAGTCACTACACGCGCATGCAGCGGCTGGTCGAGCAATTGCGCAACAGCTGAACCAGTGCGTATCCAGGGCTAAGGTTCAACGTCGACGATTTCTCCCACGCGCCGCATCAACGCGTAAAAGCCGTTGCTGCGCGATGGTGACAGGTGTTTGTCAAACTCCAGTTCCTTAAAGACCTGCTCCAGATTGATTTCCCGAATACTCTCCGTGGACTGTCCGTTCAGCTGCATCAGCAGGAAGGCCCCCAGCCCCTTCACCACCCGACTGTCGCTATCGAGCGCAAAGTAATGCTTTCCGTCCTGCGCGCAATGGGCCAGCCAGGCACTCGACTCACACCCTTTGACGCTATGTTCCGGCAGCCGGATCGCAGGCTTCGGCGCAATCGCCTTGCTCCACTGCATCAACAGGCGGTAGCGCTCCTGCCAGCCACGGCGTTTGCGCAGTTCTTCCAGGTCAAGCGCGGAAAAATCGTCCACCGGCCAGCCCTCCGCAACCTCGACCTCGGGATGCGGCTCTGCATTTCCGGCGCTATCGAGTTGTTCGAGAAACTCCGCCACAGCGGCAACAAAACGCGCTACATCCTGTTCGGTATTGTAAGCTGCCAGCGACGCCCGCAGCGTCGCACTGTGGCCGGAAGCACGGATCAGCGGCTGCGCGCAGTGATGGCCGACACGCACTGCAATGTCTTTGCCGTCCAGCCAGTGCATCAGGTCGACTGGCGCAAAGCGGCTGTCGCTGAATGTGAGTATCCCAAGGTTGTTTTCCGCACTGCTCAATAATGTCATACCGGGCAACCCGGACACCTGTTCATGCAGGGTGCGCAACAGCATTTGCTCGTGCGCCGCCATTGCGGCCCGATCCTGATGGTGCAGGAAGTCCAGGCAGGCCCCCAGGCCCGCAATGGCAGCGAGCGACGAGGTGCCGGCTTCAAACTTGTGCGGCAATCCGGCGTAATGGCTGGAGTGCAGATCCACATCGGCGATCATCTCACCGCCGCCCTGCCACGGCGGCATCTCCTGCAGCCATTGCTCGCGACCGTAGAGCAGGCCGATACCGCTGGGGCCGTAAAATTTGTGCGCGGAACACACCAGGAAATCGCAACCGATCGCGCGGACACTGATGGGGGCATGTGCGGCCAGCTGTGACGCATCCAGCACCCAGCGCAGGTTGCGCCCCGCCAGAATACCCCGCACCAATTCAAGGTCGGTGCGAAATCCCAGCGCATTGGATCCCGCCGTCATCGAGACAATGCGGGTGCGCGGCGTCAGCACTTCTTCCAGTCGCGCAAACTGGGGAATACCACGCGCATCGGGAACATAGCGGATATGCAGCTGATGACATGCCGCGGCCATCTGCCACGGCACCAGGTTGGCGTGATGCTCCGCTGTGGACAGTACGATTTCGTC
Organism: Microbulbifer weihaiensis; assembly: GCF_048323715.1. Classification (NCBI taxonomy): domain Bacteria; kingdom Pseudomonadati; phylum Pseudomonadota; class Gammaproteobacteria; order Cellvibrionales; family Microbulbiferaceae; genus Microbulbifer; species Microbulbifer weihaiensis. The sequence goes on along the minus strand of NZ_JBLWFL010000010.1, from coordinate 176,551 downwards.
ACCGGGCTCGAGACCTGCGCACAAACTGCTGGCGAGCAGGTTCAGGCTTTCCGTTGCGCCGCGCGTGAAGATCAGCTCCCGCACATTATCGGTTCCGAGAAATGCCGCCGCCTGTGCCCGCACCTGTTCCACCATGGCCGTCGCCTGCCGCGCAAGCCGGTGACTGGAGCGATGGGTATTGGCATTGCTGTGCAGGTAAAAATCGCGGATCGCATCGATCACAACGGCCGGCTTCTGCGTCGTCGCCGCATTGTCCAGATACACCAGATCGCGGTTTTCCGGCTGGCTGAACAGGGGAAACTGCTGTTTGAATTGCGGGGCGGAAAAACTCATAGATTGAAAAGCACCTGGGTATTTTCGCGTGTCTGCGCACAAACCTGCTCGACCGGAATACCGCGCAGTTGCGCCACGGTTTCCGCAACGGCAGGTAAATATTCGGGGCTGTTGCGCTCCCCCTGGCGGCCAGCATGGGGCATGTCCGGCGCGTCGGATTCCAGCAACAGGGACTCCAGCGGTACCTCGCTGACCGTCCGGCGCGTCTTCGCCGCGCGCTCATAGGTAATAGTGCCGCCAATGCCGAGGCGGAAGCCGAGTTTCCAGTATTCCCGCGCGATCTCCGCGCTGCCGCTGAACGCATGGATCACGCCGCCCCTCGCAGGCCGGAACACTTTGAGCAGTGCAAGAATCTCACTGTGGGCTTTGACACAGTGGACGATCACCGGCAATTCCAGCTCGCATGCGGCAGCCAGTTGCGGCCGCAACACCGCCTCCTGATCCGCCAGGCTGGTAGCGATGCTCTTGTCGAGGCCGCACTCGCCAACGGCAACCACACGCCCGCTGCCCGCACGCTCCTTGGTCACGCGCTCAACAATGGCCTGCTGCAGCCGCGCCACCGATACCGCCAGGTCTGCCGCCCACCAGGGGTGCACACCGACGGCGCCATACCAGTCAGGCTCGCTGCCGACCAGCGCAAACAGAGAGCGCCACTGGGCGATGCTCACCCCGGGCAGTATCAGCTTGTCGATACCGGCCGCGCGGCAGCGGCCCCAGACCGCATCGCGATCCGGCGCGAACGCATCAAAATCAAAATGACAATGGCTGTCGATGAGCGACATGGCGGGCTACGGCAAAAAATTTGCAGAATTCTAGCACGCCCCCTGCCCCACCGGTTTACCCTGCGCCGCACAGCGCGGATAATCCCCGTGCGCCTGTCGGCGCCTCCTTCCACATAAATACACCGCACTCGAGAGGTATAACTTGCTGGACGCTTTGCTCCCCATCGTCCTGTTCGTGTTTGCCACCAGTATTACACCGGGGCCGAACAACCTGATGATCATGTCGTCCGGCCTGAACTTCGGCGTCAGCCGCTCAATGCCGCATTTTCTGGGTATCTGTATCGGCTACCCGGCGATGATTATCGCCATTGGCCTGGGGCTCGGAGCCCTGTTCAACCAGTTCCCGTTGCTGCATGAGATTATTCGCTGGGTGGGCATTGCCTACCTGCTCTATCTGGCATGGGTGATAGCCGCTACCCGGGAAGTGGGTTCGGCGGAAGGGAAGAAACCGTTTACGTTCCTGCAGGCGGTGGCATTTCAGTGGGTCAACCCGAAGGGCTGGATCATGGCCGTGGGAGCCCTTGCGGCATTCACCACACCAGATGGCACCATGCTGGTGGAAGCAGGACGCATCGCCCTCACCTTTATCCTGATTGGCGGGCCCTGCATTGTCGTGTGGCTGATGTTCGGCGTGGGCCTGAAGCAGCTGCTAAAAGACCCCCGCCACCTGCGGATCTTCAACATCACCATGGGACTGCTGCTGGCTGCCAGTGTGGTGACCATGATCCACTGACAGCCAGCAGCGGCGATCAGCGCTCGACCGCTTCCGCAGCCCGCCCCACTTCCAGCTCTACACGGAAGTTGCGCACCATCTGCTTCAGGAAAAGGCGCGGTGCCAGCTTGTAGAGATAGGCACCCAGCAGGGTCTTGTCCCAGGGGAATAGCCGCTCTTTGCCTTTCACCAGCGCATTGACGATCTTGCCAGCCATCCAGTCGGCGGAGCGCACCGGACCGATGGTGCTCTGGGCGTGTTTGGCGCGGCCGCCGTCACCGGAAAGCGCATTGGCGTCGATATTGGTGGCCACGAAGCTCGGGTACACCATCAACACCCGCACACCATCGTCACGAACCTCTTCGCGAAAGGTCTCGAAATACTGGTGCAGGGCACTCTTGGCGGCACAGTAGCCGGCGCGCCCCAGCACCGGCATCCAGCCGGCCATGGAACTGATATTCACCACGCACCCGCCGGCCGCGCGCAATTGCGGCAACAGCCCTTGCGCCAGTTCCACCGGAGCGTGATAGTCCACCGCCATCACCCGACGGATCACCGCATTGCTGGTCTGGGTCGACAGACTGCGATGGGTGATACCGGCATTGTTGACCAGCAAATCCACATGGTCGTAGAGGGCCCGCAAGCGCGCGCAAAGCTCGGCCACGGCCTCTTCACTGGACAGGTCGATCGCGAAGACGTCCGCATCGATATCCTGCTGCTCCAGTTCGCGGGCGCGCGCGGCCACTGCTTCACCGTTGACGTCCACCAGTGCAAATCGTACCGGCTCGCGGCCGGCCTGGGACTTGACCAGTGCCTGCACCAGCGCCCAGCCGAGGCCGCCGGCGGCCCCGGTCACCACAAATACTTTTTCCCGGTTCAATGCTTTCGCCACTACTTTGTTCATGCAGGCTGACCTCCCGGCACGGCCGAGTCTGCCTCGGTCACCCGAGCAGCGTGTGCGTCAACGGGGATGCCGAGCGCGTTGGAGGCAAAATACGCGAAGGCTTCCGCCGAAGTTTTCTTCGGCACGTAACCCAGCTCCTGCTTGAGACGAGTATTCAGCAGCACCGGCCGGTACTGCAGGAACATGACCTGAGCCGGGCGGACATTGCCCAGGTGCAGGCCGTAACTGATGCCGAGCAGGCCTTTCAGCAACCATACCGGGGGGCGGCGCAGCGGCTTGTTCAGCAGGCGCGCGATTTCCTGCGGGGTCAGGGCGCCATCACCGGCCAGGTTGTAAATACCGCTGGCATCGCGCACGACGCCGTATTCGATCGCACCGATGACATCCTGATCCCAGACAAACACAAACGGCGAGTTGTGACCGCCCGGGTCGAGGATACTTTTGCCGGAAAACAGCGCGCTGATTTTGGTTTTGGTCGCACCACCGATAATGGAGCAGGGGCGGAATATCAGCTGTCGCAGGGCCGGGTGGCGCTCGCGGTACTCCGCCAGCATCTCTTCCACCAGCCGCTTGTGGTCGGAATAGGCAAATTCCGGGTTGCCGCGCAAAGGGTCGTCTTCCTGCAGCCACGCCGGATTGTCCGCGTGATAGCCGTAGGCGGCACCGCTGCTGGTCAGGGTCAGGTGTTTGACCCCTGCCGCGACGCAGGAATCCAGCACATTGCGGGTTCCCTCCACATCAATCTGGTATTCCCGCGCGCGGTCGCGCCCGGGGGCAACCACCGATGCCAGGTGCACCACATGGGTGATGCGCTCCGCGCGCAGCAACTCTGTCAGCGCGGAATCGCAGATATCCATTTTGATGATCGGAAAGGCTGCTTCGCGCTGGACGATATCCACACCCACGACCGCCATCTGTTTCGCCAGCAGCTCCCCCAGCTGTTGACCTACGTAACCGGCAGCGCCGGTAATCAATACGCGTTTTTCGTTCATTGTTCTGCTCTTATGTTTGACTATTCGCGCGACTGCTTGCGATTACAGCGTCAGGCAGATTCCGCTTGCAGTGATTCCGCGCGCGCATCTCGGCGCTGCGTGAAATTCCAGTAACCGGCGAGGGAAAGCCCCGACACCAGGTGCCAGACACCCCAGAAGCCGGCAACCACCAGCATTTCCCCGGCACCGGGATAGAAGGTAAAGAGAATGGCGAGCGCGAGTCCGGAATTCTGGATGCCCACTTCCATGGTCACCGCGCGGCGATCTGCCACCGGCAGGCGCGCCGCGCGCCCACTGAGGTCGCCGATCAGGAAGGCCAGGGCGTTGTGGGCAATCACCAGCACCAGCACCGCGCCGGCTATCGAAAGCGCGGTTTCCCAGTGCTTGCTGAACGACACCACCACAAACAGCAGGAACACTCCCAGCGATGCGGTGCGGAAGAAGCGTTCGCTGTTCTGCGCAAACGCCGGGTAGCGGGCACCGATCACCATCCCCAGCAGCATGGGCACAGCCAAAACGGCCACCACCACCAGTACCATGTTTTCCGCCGGCAGGGAGATCGCCTGCAGAGCGTCGCGGGTATTGGGGTTGAGGTGACCATAGAAGGCAAAATTGAATGGCGTCATGACCACCGCCACCAGGCTGGAAACCGCGGTCATACTGACGGACGTCGCCACATTGGCGCGGCCTATCCAGGTCATGACATTGGAAAAGGTGCCACCCGGGCAGCAGGACACCAGAATCATCCCGAGCGCGAGGCCGGGACTGATATCCAGCAACCAGGTCACCAGACAGGTGATCGCCGGCAGCAAGAGAAACTGCGCGACCAGCCCGGTCACCGGGGCCACAGGACGCCGCAGGATGTTGGCAAAATCAGTGGTGCGGAGCCCCAGGGACACGCCGAACATCATGAAGGCCAACACGGCATTCAGGGCCAACAGGGCCACCGGCGACATCTGGAAACTTTCTATGGATACGGTTACGGCTGAATTCACGGAAACGTTACCGGTCTTGCGGCTTCCCGACCCGGTCGGGAAGCGCGTTTATCAGGGATTGGATGGGGCGGCCTCAGTTGGCCGCCTGCACCGCAGCGGCTGGAGCAGAGACAGTATCCCCGGCGCCGTAATCCTTGAGCAAGTCCCGAGTGTGACCGGCCATCGCTTCCAGGTAGGTGTCCTTGTGGACGTAATACGCCATGCGCTCCAGTTCCAGGTACTGCATGCCGCCGTCGGCCCGCGCCCCCGCCTTTTCGCGCTTGGTCGCTTTCAGCTGCTGGGCAGATTTCGCCCCTTTCGCCAGCTGCTGGATATACAGCGCCACCATTTCCGCCTGGCGGTTGCGCCCTTCCCAGCCGAGACCCGCCGCCTCTACCATGCCCATCAGGAACAGGTTGTCGTACTCCGGGTGGAACACGTTCAGGTACAGGCGCGGTGCAAAACCGGTCCAGTTAAGCTCCTCGCGGGCGATAAACGGATAGTGAAGCTTGTACCCGGTGGCCAGCAGGATCATGTCGTACTCGTGGCAGCTGCCGTCAACAAACGTGACCTTGCTTCCATCAATTTTCTCGATATCCTTGCGCGCCTTGATGTCGCCGTGACCGATATGGTGCAGGATCAGCGAGTTGATCACCGGGTGCGATTCGAACATCTTGTAGTCCGGCTTGGGCAGCCCGTACTGTTCCGGCTTGCCCAGCATCAGGCGCGAAATCGCTGCGCTGATGCGCTGCTGAATAGCGCGCGGCAGCTTGATTTTGCCGCCCAGGGCATCGGTTGCCTTGCCGCCGATGAACTTGGGCAGGAAGTAGTAACCGCGGCGCAGGCTGATATCAACGCTTTTCGCGCGGTGCGCGGCGTCGACGGCGATGTCGGCACCACTGTTGCCACAGCCCACCAGCAGCACCCGCTTGCCGTCGAAGATGGCCGGGTCGCGGTAATCGGCGGAGTGCAGCACTTCACCGGCAAAATCACCCGGCAGCTGCGGCTTGTTGGGGTGATGCAGGGTGCCGTTGGCGATCAGCAGGCCGCCGAACATACGGGTCTGCTCCTGGCCATTGCTGCGGGTAGTGATCTGCCAGTCGTCGCCGGCGCGCTCGCAGCTGACGACCTCGGTATTGAATTCGTAGTGGCGGTAAAGATCGAACTTCTCCGCATAATCGCGAAAGTACTGGCGCAGTTCGCTGTGGTGCGGGAAAAGGGCCACGTCGTCGCCCATGGGGAATTCCGCAAACTCGGTCATTCTCTTGGACGAGATCAGGTGCGCGGATTCGTACATGGTGCTGGTGGGACTGTCGATGTCCCAGAGGCCGCCCACATCGCTGTGGATTTCGAAGCCCACACAGGGGATGCCGTGCTTGACCAGGTTGCGCACACTGCAGAGGCCCATGGGGCCGGCGCCGATGACTGCATAGGGTTTCATTATTCTTCTCCCGAAATCTCACATCGCGGTCAATATAGCGTGACAACCCGGAAGGCTGTCGTCATAATCGGGCAGTCTCTGGTTAATTTCGGACAGCACTAGTGAACCCACCAGACAATAGAAGCGTCACACTAAGCTACACACGCGCAGTAATCAGTGGTTTGGAGCGCCTTCAGCTGGAACTCCCGCCTACTGCCAAATCTTTAATGACCCACATTAACGAGCAAGATCGTGTGCCGATGCGGGTGCAGGAAGATATCTGGCTGGCACTGCAGGAAGCCTATCCGGATCCCCTGCTGGGCGTGCGTCTTGGCCAGGCCATGCAGGGCAGCCAGATGGGACTCGTGGGCTACCTGCTGATGACCCAGAAAAACCTCGGCGCCGCCATCGAGCAGCTGCTGATTTACCACCCACTGCTCGGCGAGGGCGGCCAGTTCGAAATGCGCCGCAGCAGCTTTTACGTCGAACTCTGCTATCAGCCCAACTACCTGCGCTGTGCGCGGCTGCGGGTGGAAACCGTGCTGTCCATCTGCCTGGCGCAGGCGCGGGTAATGACCGGCAACGAATTCCAGCCCCAGAGCGTAATGCTGGCCTACCCTACGCCCTCCCTCGCCGTGCAGCAACAGTACCAGCATTTGCTGCAGGCACCGGTGCAGTTCAACAGCCCGGTGTCTGGCATCCGCATGCGCCCGCAGGATCTGGAGATTCCGCTGATGGCGGCAGACCGCCAGGTTATGGCACGCCTCAAACCCGAGGCCGACGCGCTGCTCAAGGCGCTCACCAGCAAGAGCCTGCAACTGCGCGTTGCCCACCTGCTGCAGCAGGAACCGCAACTGAGCCGCGAGCAGGTCGCCGCGCGGCTGTGCATCAGCCCGCGCCACCTGGGACGCAAGCTGCTGGAGGAAAACGCCAGCTTCCGCGCCATCCAGGATGAGGTACGCAGCCACTATGCCTGCCAGTGGCTGCGCGAAGGCGAAAAGACCAACGTGGATATTGCCGCGGCACTGGGCTACTGCGACGAGAGCGCATTCGGCAAGGCGTTCCGGCGCTGGACTGGCCTGTCACCCAAAGCCTTTAAAAGCGGCTGCAGAAACCCGGACTGAGCCCACCGCCACAAACGCCGGTGTCTACAGTTAAGGCATCGGCAAGTGAGTGGCACAAATCATGGATCCAATTCCTGTCGGCCTCGCCCCCGACAGCGGGCAGGCAACCGTACAACTGCTGCCGCAGATGCTGAGTCGTCACGGCCTGATCTGCGGCGCCACCGGTACCGGCAAGACCGTAACGCTCCGCTATCTGGTGGAGCAGCTCAACCAGCGTGGCATTGCAACTTTTGTCACGGATCTCAAGGGCGACCTCACGGGCCTGGCCGCCGCCGGTGGCAATAGCGCCAAAGTCAGCGAGCGCCTTGCGCGCTTCGGCCTCGATACCACTTACTACCACCCCTGCCCCGTCTCCCTGTGGGGCCCCGATGCGCTCCCCCTGCGCACAACGCCCTCCGAGCTCGGCCCCGAACTACTCGGGCAAATGCTCAGCCTTAATGACAACCAGCAGGGACTGATGCAACTGCTGTTTCACATCGCGGATCAACTGGGCCTGTTTTTGCTCGACTGGAAGGACCTGCTGGCGCTGATCAATTTTGCCGAAACCTATCGCAAATCGCTGCAGCCGGACTTTGGCACCATCTCCCCCGCCAGCCTCGGTGCGATCAAGCGAAAACTCCTTGCGCTGGAATCCCTGGGCGCAGACGCCCTGTTTGGCGAGCCGGCGCTCGATCTGAGCGACCTTGTGCGCGGTCAGCAGATTCACCTGCTGGATGCACACAACATGCAGCCCCACCTCTACGGCATCCTGCTGTTGTGGATACTGGCAGAACTCTATGAAAACCTGCCTGAGTCCGGCGACAGCGCCCTGAAGCTGGTACTGTTCTTTGACGAAGCCCACTTGCTGTTCGACGACCTGCCCAAAGCCCTGCGCGACCAGGTGGAACAGATCGTCAAGCTGATCCGCTCCCGCGGCGTCGGTGTGTTCTTCATTACACAAAACCCCATGGATATTCCCGAAGGCATCCTCGCGCAGCTCGGCAACCGGATTCAGCACGCGCTGCGTGCCTATACCCCCAGCGAACAGCAGGCGGTGAAAGCGGCGGCAAAAAGCTTCCGCGCCAACCCCAATCTTGATACCGCAACGGCCATCACCCAACTCGCCGTGGGCGAGGCACTGGTGTCCTGCCTGGATCGGGAGGGGGTGCCGGCAACGGTGGAGCGGGTGTTGATCCATCCGCCCGCATCGCGTCTTACCCCACTGGATGACAGCGAGCGGCGACAGCTGTTACAGGAAGACCCCCTCGCCCGCAAATACGCGCAAAGCGTAGATCGCGAATCCGCCTTCGAGCAGCTGCGCCAGCGGCGCGCGCACCTCGAAGAACAGGCCGGATCCACCCCGGATCGGCCACGCAAATCCGCAAGGACCGCGAGCACCCTGGAAAAATCACTCGGCCGGGCGGCCAGCAGTTTCGGGCGCCAGATTGGCAGGGAGTTGGTGCGGGGTCTATTGGGCGCCCTGAGCGGCGGCCGGCGCTGACGCCTGCTCGGCAAAGAACTGCTGAAGCCGGGGCAAAAGCGGGGCAAGTGACTTGTAGCGGGATTCACGTGGCGACATCCCCGCAACGGCCGACGCCAGCGCGCTCACAGCACCCTCTACCGAGAGAAGGTCGCTGAGCGGATTGATAGTGACGCGAATGGTAAACGCTACTGCACCTGTCTCCGGCAGGCGTCGCAATGACTGGCGCTCGACGCGCAGATACAGGCGATCGCCGGGCTCGCTGCCCCCGCCCCGCTGCAAAAGCTCTGGCGAGTCCACCACAGACCAGTTGCCACGCCACACCGGATACTCCGGCCGCAGGTGATCAAAGAAGCGCCCCATCTGTGCGGCAAGCTGTTCCTTAAAGCCCGGTACCGGTTTGTGGATCTGGTTCAGTGGCCGCCCAATCTTGTCTTCCAGCTTCCAGTAGCTCGGCGCCGCCAGGGAAGCGGCAGCCAGTTCATAGCCGTGCGCGCCAGGCAGCAGGAGGCATATGTCATCGGCCACCCACAGGCTCGCATCCCACAGGGGTTCGGCGGCGGCAACCGCCAGCGGCCAGTGCAGAGAATGCCCTGCCCCGCGCCAGACCAGCCGCTCAGCTTCACGGTGATAGGCCCGGTGATCGCCCAGCAGGTGGCCGAGCAGCGTGGATGCCAGCTCCCGCTGCGCAGGCAGGGAGCGCGGCTCAGACGCAAATACGCCCTGCTGCAGCCGGCGACGGGCACAGAGTTTGTTGTGCTGGTAGTTGGGGAGTTGCGGGCAGGGCTGAATCCAATCGCGACCACTCAGGCGATTGAGCCCCATATGGACGATCTGCGGCGCATATACAAACGGCAGGTACAAGGGGCCGGGCGGCTGCGCATAGCGCCGGGCCGACCCAGCCACCGTCTGGGCAGAGCCCGCGAATTCCCGATTCACCGGCTCCGCCATCTCAAGGGTCAGCGCGCTGCGGTAGTGTCAGCCAGGGCAAGCGCACTGTTCAGTGCAGCCAGGTCTTCCACCCACACGACCTGCGCAGCGCCGGCCGGGGCGCCGACGTAGCGACCCACCGCCTGTGCAATCTGTTCGATATCGCTGCTTTGTCCGGCAACGGCATCCAGCGGCAGTGCAATCCACGCCTGGCCGTTTTGATCGATCACTTGCTTGCCCTGTGCCGGGTCAACGGCAGTCAGGTGGCGATCAATCGCGGATGAACCGCCGGACGGCAGGTAAATGGTGCCATTGGTAAAGTCCACCGCGAACGCCACGATGCCGGGCAGAATGCCGAACAACAGTGCGGCGCCATCGAGGATCACCACGACCGGGTCAACCCGTCCGCCGGACTGACCTTTGCGCTCCGGGTACAGGAAGTAACCACAGGCCGTGAGGTTCAGGGCCAGGGTCAACAGGCAGGTGGCGGCAACGCCGCGCTTTACGGATTTCTTCATGGGAAAATCTCAGACAGTAATTGTTCGGGTGATTTTTCTCACCGGTCACGTTCAGCAACAGCACCTGTACACCGAATAACCGGCCACTTCAGGGGCCCACTTGCCCCCCGAAGCCTAACCGGCCCAAGAATACCCGAAGAGCCGGCCGGCATTAAAGTGGCGTGTAATGTAACGTTGGCGAACTTTGTGCGCCAGGTCGCAGGCACTGGCGCACTCCGTCGCTATTCTCACTGACTCATGCCGAATTGGCACCCATTTACAGGTTTCAAACCGAGTTCTGCCACGGAGATCCACCATGTCCGCGATATTACGCGCCCTGAGCCGCCTGCTGATCCTGAGCCAGGTCGCACTCATTGCCGCCTGCGCCGCACCGGGCCAGACCCGCGATGAACAGCGCCAGCACATTCAGCAAACCGAACGGCAGGTGCTCAACGAGCTCTACCAACTCAAGCCGGATCTGCGCGGCGACGTCGCCCGGGCGCCCGGCTATGCAGTGTTCAGCAACGTCAACGTGAACCTGCTGCTGGCAAGTGCGTCCACCGGCTACGGTGTAGCCGTTAGCAACAGCGGCGAACGTACCTACATGAAAATGGGCGAAGTCGGCGTTGGCCTCGGCCTCGGGGTGAAAGACTTCCGCGCGCTGTTTGTGTTCGATTCCCCCGCGGTGATGAATCGCTTTGTCAATTCAGGCTGGTCTTTTGGCGGCCATGCGGATGCAGCGGCAAAGGCACAGGAAAAAGGCGTGGCAGTTGGGGGCGAAGTCGTGATGGATGGCATGCGCGTGTACCAGCTGACAGAAAGCGGCATTGCCCTGCAGGCCACACTCAAGGGCACCAAATACTGGAAAGACGGCGAGCTCAATTTCGACTGAGGAAACGGCGAAAGTCGGCATGCACACAAGTTAACCGATTGCACGCCAACTTTTCCCGGCCTGCAACATTCGCCGAGCACGGTGCCTAAACTTTAAACAGCACCTGCTGAGGTATGTCAGGGAGCAGTACTACGTTTCTGATGGGGGCACCGGAATATCGCACCCGCGCAACAACCAGGGCAGTGAGCAGTCGTCACTGGTCGACGCCAGAAATTTCAAGGAGCAGTAGTCTCAGCAGGTGCAGCCAGGGAATGGCAGGGGCACGGTATTCGCGAGAATACCGTGCCTTTTTATTTTAGCTCCGCGATAATTAACAAGATTTTATGCTCGCAAACAGCGCTGCCACAGCGCTTTGCCCCAAGCTACACTGGGGTACCCTGAATTTCCGTCCCAATTCTGTATCCTCCTGACAAAACAAAAGCGGAGCATCAGCATGCATATCAGCAGCGCTTTCGACAGCGGCAACATCAAAGTCATCGACGCCCACAGCGACCCGATCCAGTTGGCTATCCGACTCGATAACCAGTCGGATTTTTACCAGTGGTTCCACTTTCGCCTCGACGGAAAGATTGGCAACAATTATGCGATGAGCATCGTCAATGCCGGTAAGGCCGCCTATCCCGAAGGCTGGGAGAACTATCAGGTATGTGCGTCTTACGACCGCCATAACTGGTTCCGCATCGACGCAAAGTACGATGGCAACACGCTCGACTTCAGCATCGACCTGGACCAGCCTTCGGTCTACCTCGCCTACTTCGCCCCCTACTCGTGGGAGCGGCACCTGGATCTGCTGGCGTGGGCCCAGTCCGATGAACGGGTGAACTCCGAAACCCTCGGCCAGACACTCGATGGCCGCGACATGACCCTGCTCACTGTTGGCGATGCCAACAAGGCAAAAAACAAGGTCTGGATGATTGCTCGCCAACACCCCGGCGAGACCATGGCAGAATGGTTTGTCGAGGGATTCCTCGAGGCCCTGCTGGATGAATCCAACCCCGGTGCCCGCAGCCTGCTGGAAGACACGGTCTTTTATGTAGTGCCGAATATGAATCCCGACGGCAGCGTACGCGGTCACCTGCGCACCAATGCCGCCGGCGCCAACCTGAATCGCGAGTGGCAAAACCCGAGTATGGATCGCAGCCCGGAAGTCTATCTGGTACGGGAAAAAATGCTGGCAACCGGTGGCGATATCTTCCTCGACATCCACGGCGATGAGGCACTGCCCTTCAACTTTGTTGCCGCCTGTGAAGGCATTCCGGGTTACGACGAGCGCCACGCAGCACTGGAAAACGTGTTCAAACAGGCCTTCGAAGCCATCAGTCCGGACTTCCAGACCGAAAAAGGCTACCCACTGGACAAACCGGGCGAGGCCAACATGACCGTGGGTACCAATTGGTGTGGCCACCAGTTCCGCACACTGGCGCTTACCCTGGAAATGCCTTTCAAAGACAACGACAACCTGCCCGACCCGGTAGAAGGCTGGTCGCCGGCTCGCTGTCGACAGCTGGCCTACGACATTGTGCACCCTATCCGCACAACGCTGGCATTCATGGCAAAAAACTGAGTATTCCCAATTCACCCACTTTTATTTCATTGACGTGAACAGGAAGTAACATGATAACAATCAAAAATCGGGGGGCTGGACTGCTGAAGAGCCTGCTCGCTGCGGGTATTGCCGCAGCGGTTTTCGGATGCAGCCAGAAGGAACCGACAACCTCCAGTGACGCCGCTGCGCCCGCGCAGGCAACACAGTCACAAGCGGCAGCTGCGGCCGGCGAAGCCCCCGCAGCGCCGACCATCAGCGGTGCCGAAAAAGCCGAAATCGCGGCGATGGCACAGGACCTGCACAAACACATCGCGGTACTCGCATCTGACGAGTATGAGGGTCGCGCGCCGGCCACCAAAGGCGAAGAGCTGACCGTAAACTACCTGGCCGAGCAGTTCGGCCAATACGGACTGGAACCGGGCGCCAAAGATGCAGAAGGCAAACCCAGCTGGTTCCAGCAGGTACCGGTAGTGGAGATGCAAATCGAAAGCACCCCACTGGAAATCACCGGGGAAGTCGACGGCAAAGCCTACACCCAGACCCTGCAGCCACTGTCCGACATGGTCGCGTTCAGCCAGCGCCAGGTACCTCAGAGCCAGCTGGAAAACAGCGAGCTGGTCTTTGTCGGCTACGGCATAGTCGCCCCGGAAAACAACTGGAACGACTACGCAGGCCTGGATATGACCGGCAAAACGGCGGTGATCCTGGTCAACGACCCAGGTTACGCCACGCAGGATAAAGCCCTGTTTAATGGCAACGCCATGACCTACTACGGCCGCTGGAGCTACAAGTTCGAAGAGGCCGCGCGCCAGGGCGCAGAAGGCGCAATCATCATTCACGAAACCGGTGCCGCGGGTTACCCCTGGGAAGTGGTCAGTGGCAGCTGGTCCGGCGCACAGATCAGCCTCGCCGCTGACGACAAAAATGCCGGCCGTGTCGCCGTTGAATCCTGGATCACCGGCGACGCAGCCAAAGACCTGTTCAAGGCTGCGGGCCTGGATCTGCAACAGGAAATGGACGCCGCAAAACAGCGCGGATTCAAACCCAAGCCCCTGAACCTCAACGCCAGCGTGGCCCTGAAAAGCGAGGTACGCACCTCCAGCTCGCGCAACGTCGTGGCCAAACTGCCGGGCAGCAAACACCCGGATGAGGCCATCATCTACACCGCGCACTGGGATCACCTGGGTATCAATGATCACGCCAGCGGTGAAGACCATGTCTTCAACGGTGCCGTGGATAACGCAACCGGGACTGCCGGCCTGCTGGCCATGGCCCGCCAAGTTGCGCAGCTGCCGCAGCGTCCCGAGCGCTCCCTCGTCTTTGTTGCGGTAACCGCGGAGGAGTCGGGCCTGCTCGGCTCCAAGTACTACGCGGAAAACCCGGTAGTGCCGCTTGAAAAAACCGTGGCCGGAATCAACTTCGACGCCATGGGCGTGCTCGGGCCAATGCGCGATGTCATCGTGATGGGCTACGGCAACAGCGAACTGGAAAAAGTGCTGGAGAAGGCCGCGGAGAAACAGGGCCGCTACCTGGCTCCGGAAGATCATCCGGAACGCGGCTACTTCTATCGCTCGGATCATTTCAGCCTCGCCAAAAAAGGCGTGCCAATGCTCTACTTTGATTCCGGCACCGACAGTTTCGAACACGGTCGCGCCTGGGCGCAGGAAAAAGGGGATGAGTACACCGCTCACGCCTACCACAAGCCAGGCGATGAATACGACCCGCAGTGGAACCTGGAAGGCGCGGCGATGGATCTGGCGCTGGGCCTGGAAATCGGCCTGGAGCTGGCTAACAGCCGCCACTGGCCAAACTGGTATAAAGGCAACGAGTTCCGCGCAATTCGGGACGAAAGTGCCGACACCAGAAAATAATCTGGTTCAAAGATAAAAAGGGCGCCTCTGCCGGGCGCCCTTTTTTAATTTACCTGCCAACATTTTTCAGCCAAGCGCTTACCTTTCCTCCTTGCGCTCAGGGACATCACGCTCGCTTTTAACCACGAGGCCGCTACCGCGCCCATCGGCGAGCTTTTCCCTCTTTGCCACCAGCCAATAGGTCACACCCAGCGCCAACACAACGGAAGCTATGGCAAAGATGTAATCCGGCCCGGTATCGGCGAGATCCATCACAATGACCTTGCGCGCAATGGCCATCAGCGCAGTGGCAACCACCAGTTGCACCGGTATTATGTTCGAGCCGAGGTACAGCCGGATATTGATAAAGATTTCGATCGAAATCAGCACCAGCATAAAGGCACCAAATACATCGAACAGGTCACTGTAATCCAACAGCAGGATCGGCGGCGTGGTGAGGCGCTCGTAAAGCACCAAAACCACACCAGCCACACTCCAGATGATTACCAGCGCCATGATGACGGCCAGCAGACGAATGGCATTACGGATTACCGAATGCAACACCCGGATCAGAGGATCTTCGTGCTCTGCCGGCAACTCCTCGTGGATCAATGTAGACCTGTGGTCGTGTTCAGTCATGCGCGGTGCACTTGTCGGGTTTCCCTATTTATAGCGCAAAACACGATCCAGCCACCTCGAAAGCACCGAGAACACCTCTCGCCGCGCATTCCCCTACACGCTGTGTCAGGACATAAAATTCCGGCATAAAAAAACCCGCTGCCAGCAGCGGGTTTTTCAAAGGCGTCGTAGTTCTCGCTATCAGGCGCTAACTTCAGCCTCAACTTTTTTCAGCTCTTCATCGCGCAGCTCACGACGCAGAATCTTGCCGACATTGGTCTTCGGCAGGTCATCGCGGAACTCGATGTTTTTCGGCACCTTGTACGCGGTCATGTTTTCGCGGCAGTAGGCGATCACGTCTTCTGCTGTCAGGGACGGATCCGCCTTGACCACAAACAGCTTGACCGTTTCACCGCTGCGCTCATTGGGAATGCCAATGGCCGCCGCTTCGGTTACCTTCGGATGAGCACTGACAATGTCTTCGATCTCATTCGGGTACACGTTGAATCCGGACACAATGATCATGTCTTTCTTGCGATCAACGATTTTGATGTACCCATCATCCTGGATCACCGCCATATCGCCGGTTTTCAGCCAGCCCTCAGAATCGATGGTATCTGCCGTAGCTTCCGGGCGCTCCCAGTAGCCTTTCATCACCTGGGGTCCGCGAACGCAAAGCTCACCGGGTGAATTGTTCGGCAGGTCATTGCCATTTTCATCCATTACCTTCACTTCGGTCCCCGGCACCGGTAAACCGACAGTACCCAGCTGGATCGCATCGGCCGGGTTGAAGGAAACGACCGGTGAGGTCTCGGTCATACCGTAGCCCTCAATCACCACGCAGCCGGTCATTTCTTCCCAGCGCTTGGCGGTATCACGGGTCAGTGCCATGCCACCGGAGCAGGTGGTATGCAGCTTGCTGAAATCCAGCTGAGCAAAGTCGGAATCGCGCATCAGGCCGTTGAACAGCGTATTCAGGCCCACAAAACCAGTAAACCGTTTGCCCTTCAAGGTTTTTACGAAACCCGGAATATCGCGCGGGTTCGGAATCAGCAGTGAATGGTTGCCCGTTGTGAGCAGACACATGCAATGAATGGTAAACGCGTAAATATGGTACAGCGGCAGCGGGGAAACATAGAACTCCTCGCCCTCTTTCATGGAGTCGCCGAGTGCTTCGCGCACCTGCTCCATGTTCGCCACCAGGTTGCGGTTGGTGAGCATCGCGCCTTTCGCTACACCAGTGGTTCCACCGGTGTACTGCAGTACCGCAATATCCTCCGGCGCGCGCTGTACATCCTCGTGCGGCAGCTTCGCTCCTGTCGCGATCGCGTCAGTGAAACGCACGCGATTGGCAAAACTGAATTCCGGCACCATTTTCTTGATGTATTTGGCCACGCTGTTGATCAGCAGGCGCTTGATCGGCGGGTGCAGGTCGGCAATTTCAGTGACGATCACCTGCTCTACGCCGGTCTCCGGAACCACTGCAGCCGCCGTATCAGCAATATTCGCGACAACCACCAGCGCCTTGGCGCCGGAATCATTCAGCTGATGCTTGAGTTCGCGCTGGGTATACAGCGGGTTGGTATTGACCACGACCAGGCCAGCGCGCAATGCACCAAACACAACCACAGGGTATTGCAGAACATTCGGCAGTTGCACCGCAATGCGGTCGCCGGGCTTCAAACTGGTATTGTTTTGCAGGTAGGAAGCAAAGTTGGCGCTCAGGCGGTCAATATCGCCAATGGTCAGAGTGTGCCCCAGACAGGTAAATGCCGGACGGTCAGCGTATTTCGCCGATGCGGTCGAAAACACGTCAAGGATACTGCGGTCGATGTCCAACTTCTTTCTCCCAATGCTGTTGTTTTTGTGGTGGTGAATTGAGCCACTCCCATCGCCCGCCTCACCGGCGCCACCAGAATGAAAACTGGGTCACCGCGGACGCATAAGTCTCCCTCATAGCATTCAAACTCTCAGGGGAACTCACAGACTGGGATTGATCTCGATATTCTCCATGTCCGTTTATAGTCGAAAACCCCGGATTTCGGGGCCTCACGGACTGATATTTATTGTTTAATTGATGTTTTTCAGCAGGTACCTAGCCGAGATATATGGCAGAAACCTGTCTGTCTTTGGATTGTTTCTCGGTGTTGTTTAAGTGGCGGCAAAAAGGTCGGCCAACGCCGCCGCCAGATCTCGATCACCGGTATAACGGATATCCCCGAGCAGGAATGCGTGCCGCGCACTGAGCGAACCCTCAATCACATCCTTCAGCGTATCGAAGGACATTTCCAGCTCAAGCTCAGGATCTGCGATCAACCCCATGTTCTGCTTCGCGACTACGCGTCCATTATCCGCGCCGTTTTCGCGAGCGACCTGCAGGTAAAAATCGCTGCCATCTGGCAGCCGGAACTGTACCCGAGTGACTGGAGGCAAACAAGTAAGGCTTTGTAAGCGCTCAAAAATATGTACCGGTAACCGCATTGATACTCCGGGTATAGACTCTGCAGTCGTAATAATTGACCGACTGCAGAACCAAAACACCGCCGCTGTTGCCAGCGGCGGTGTTACTTCATCGAACTCAGAACGCGAAGTGTTCCGGGTCGAGGCTCATCAGGTTGTCAGCACCGCTCTGCATTGCGCCGGCATGGGCAGCAGTGCGCGGCAGAATGCGGTCGTAGTAGAAACGCGCGGTAGCCAGCTTGGCACGATAGAAATCCTGCTCTTCAGTGCCCGCTGCCAGTTTTTCGTTTGCCACTTTGGCAGCCAGTGCCCACAGGTAGGCCTGCACGGCATAGCCTGAGTACATCAGGTAGTCCACGGAAGCCGCGCCAACTTCGTCCGGGTTCTCCATCGCCTTGGCACCAACGTGCAGGGTCAGGTCGCCCCACTGCTTGTTGATTTCCTGCAGCTTGGCGACGAACGGAGCCAGTGCTTCGTTGTCGACTTCCGCCTGGCAGAACTTGTGCACGACCTTGGTGAACTTGCGCAGCAGTTCGCCCTGGCTCATCAGCACCTTACGGCCCAGCAGGTCGAGCGCCTGAATGCCGGTGGTACCTTCATAGATGGTGGCGATACGCGCGTCGCGAACATTCTGCTCTGCGCCCCACTCAGCGATGTAACCGTGACCACCGAAACACTGCAGGCCCAGGTTGGCGGATTCAAAACCAGTTTCTGTCAGGAAAGCTTTTGCGATCGGCGTCAGGAACGCCAGCATGTCGTCCGCTTCTTTCTTGTCTTCCTCAGAACCCACGTGTGTGCGATCCACTTGCTGCGCACACAGCATGGTCAGCATGCGGCCACCTTCAGCAAACGCTTTCTGGGTCATCAGCATACGGCGCACATCCGGGTGCACGATAATCGGATCCGCTGCACCGTCCGGATTCTTCGGGCCACTCAGGGAGCGCATTTGCAGACGGTCTTTGGCGTACGCCAGGGACTTCTGGAAGCCCACTTCGGCATGCGCGACGCCCTGCAGCGCAGTACCCAGACGCGCAGTGTTCATAAAGGTGAACATGCAGTTCAGACCCTTGTTGGGCGGGCCGATCAGGAAACCTTTCGCGCCGTCAAAGTTCAGTACTGCCGTTGCATTGCCGTGAATGCCCATCTTGTGCTCCAGTGAGCCACAGCTGACGCTGTTGCGCTCGCCAACGGAACCATCGGCGTTCGGCAGGAATTTAGGCACGATAAACAGGGAAATGCCTTTGGTGCCCGCGGGCGCATCGGGCAGACGCGCGAGCACGATGTGCACGATGTTCTCTGCCATGTCGTGCTCACCGGCAGAGATGAAAATTTTGGTACCGGAAATGGCGTATGAGCCATCGTCATTCGGCTCGGCCTTGGTGCGCAGGATACCCAGGTCGGTACCACAGTGCGGCTCGGTCAGACACATGGTACCGGTCCAGGTACCTTCAACCAGCTTGGTCAGGTACGCCTGCTTTTGCTCTTCGGTGCCGTGCTCTTCCAGGGTGTTCATGGCACCGTGGGACAGGCCCGGGTACATGCCCCAGGACCAGTTCGCCGTACCAACCATTTCACTCAGCGCAGTACCCAGCGAAGGCGGCAGGCCCTGGCCGCCGTAATCAACGTCGTGCGCGAGAGACGGCCAGCCAGCTTCTACGAACTGCTGGTAGGCTTCTTTAAAGCCGTCGGGAGTTTTGACCTCTCCGTCCTTCCAGGTACAACCCTGCTGGTCACCAATCTGATTCAGCGGAGCGAGGACGTTTTCGCAGAATTTGGCGCCCTCTTCCAGAATGGCGTCCACCACGTCAGGACTCGCGTCTTCATATCCCAGCGACGCATAGTGCTGATCCCAGTTCAGCAGTTCGCGCATCGCGAAGCGCATGTCACGCAGCGGAATCTTGATCTCGCTCATTCTGTATACCCTCTCTTCTTTCGCAAAAGGTTATCTTGGTTGGGCGTGCCCGCCCCTGGGGCAAACTTGTGACCCATATGTTGGTTTTATTCATCATAGTAAGAACTAGCTACCGCCTGCCATGGCGAAATCCGCCCAAAGCGATAACAAAATACGGCGGGGAGATGTGACGCGACAGTCAGGGCAACCCGGGAAAAACGGGCTTATCAGTGTGCTGTGGCAGTTGGGCGGGGGCTCTTGCGGTACTCACCAGGCGTAACGCCCGTCCATTTTTTGAACGCCCGAAAAAAAGCACTGGCTTCATCGAAGCCAAGCATCTCGGCAATCTGGGCATTAGAGAGATCCGGACAGCTGAGGTAGTGGAATGCTGCCTCCATCCGGCACTCGTCCTTCAGCTTCTGGTACGAGGTGTTTTCCTGCTGAAGGCGCCGGCGAAGTGTGGTGACAGACATGTTGAGCCGTTCCGCCACCGCTTCTGCGGCGGGCATGGACTCGCTGACATCCCGGTTCAGGATCGTCTTGACCTTGGTCTTGATACTGTTCGCACTGCCGTCGCTGATCACCAGGTGATACGGTGCAGTGCGAATGAAATCTTCCAGCGTTTGCGGACTCTGGACGATCGGGTAGTCCAGGTAACGGCTTTCGTACTCCAGTGCATTGCTCGGCTGGTCAAACAACAGTTCCTCAGCTTCACTCTGCGCCAGGGCGACAAACTCTTCCGGACAGGAAAACGAAAAATGCAGTTTCGCCAGTGGAATTTCCCGTCCAACCAGCCAGCAGTAGAAACGGTGCCAAACTGCCAGGGTTGTACGAATCACACTGGGATTGGTCTCCGCGAGCAATTGCTCGAATTCGCCATCTGCGAGGGAACTGATCCCGCTGATGACCACACGCTCGCGGCCGTCGTGACTGTTCAGCACCGGCTTTACCCGAAACCCGCGACAGATCTCCATGAATTCCGCGCTGAGGGTAATGGCCTGCCGCACTGTCGCGCAATTGACCACGGTAAGGCAAAGCAGCCGGAAAGAGCCCGGACGCACGCGCCCACCACTCAACATCCCGAACCACTCATCCTGCGCGAGCCACATTACCCGCTGATAGAGGCGACCGTACTTGACAGCCGAGAACGCAGCGGTACCTTCGAGCTCACTCTCATCGATATCCACCGAAGCCAGCAGTTCGTCCCTGTTGCAACCATTGCGCGCAGCTTCTTCCAGTAATCGCTGCACATAAGCAATGGGAATGCGGATGTCTTCTTCGCTGGTACTCGCCATTTATTTATTTCTACGATTGCGCAACCAATTGAGCAGCGCGCCGAACCCGAATGCAACGGCCACGATCACGACAAGAAACACCAGCATCAATACCAGGTAGCTCAACACATCGGCCACCGGTAAATCCCAGCTCCAGATCGCCGCAGCGATGAATGCAATACAAGCCAGAACACTGGTAACAAAGGATCGACGGCGTTTTATGGCCATAGTCTGCGCACTTATCTGAAAGAAATGAATGGCTAGTCGGCCACGACCGACAACACTACCCTTAAATACTATCGAAAGCCGGGCAAAAGGCCTAACCCAATGGTATCTGAAGGCAACCGGCCTCCAGCAGGTATATGCGGCGCAGAATCGTGAAGCATCACCGCACCACTGTCAACGCCGCTGCCCGACTGATACCCACGCTGCGGTGACCAGCTCAACATGGATCAGCGATACGCAGCAGATTTATCGGAAAAACTAACAGGAGGTACAAAACCGGATGCTTCAGAATGCAGCCGACAGCGTTATTCGAAGGCAAACCGAGAGCCAGCGACTGATCTACCGCGAGGAAGATCGCAAAACCCTGACCAGGCTGGGCATATGGATTGGGTGCCTGGGGATACTGATGCTCGCGATACTGTTCGCTATTCTTGCCTTGACCTGAATATCTTAAGCAATCGGGTCAGCTGGCTATTTTCCTTTGCCTGCATCAGTTGCCACGGATGATCCCTCCCTTCGCCAATCTCGCCGGATCCAGAATTTCCCTCAGCACTTCTTCCGACAGATCCGTCATTTCCAATGCGACATCAAGAATCGGTCGACCACTGGCATAAGCCGCCTTGGCTATTTCCGCCGCAGCACTGTATCCGATCACGGGGTTAAGGGCTGTCACCAAGATCGGGTTTTTACCCAGCGCTTCGGCAATACGCGTCCGATTGACCTCGAACCCGTCGATGGCTTTGTCCGCCAGCAACCTTGCGGCGTTACCAAGTAAGTGAATACTTTCCAACACGGAAAACGCTATCAGCGGAAGCATGACATTCAGCTGGAAATTACCGCTTTGACCAGCCACCGTAATAGCGGCGTCATTGCCGATCACCTTCGCAGAAACCATCGCCACAGATTCCGCGATCACCGGGTTCACCTTGCCCGGCATGATACTGCTGCCAGGCTGCAGTGACGGCAGCGCGATCTCTCCGAAGCCAGCGAGCGGACCACTGTTCATCCAGCGCAGATCATTGGCAATTTTCATCAACGTGACCGAAGCCGTCTTTAGCTGGCCGGAGATTTCTACCGCAGTATCCTGGCTGGCAATCGCAGCAAACGCGTTATCCGCAGGGCGAACGGCTATACCACACTCAATACTCAGACGCTGGGCAAATCGTTCCGCGAAATCCTCGTGCGCGTTTAGCCCCGTCCCTACCGCGGTACCGCCCTGCGCGAGCTGCGCAAGCCTTGGCAGCGCACTTTCCAGCCGCTCGCAGGACAAGTGCAGCTGTGCACTCCACGCCGACATCTCCTGTTGCAGGGTAACCGGCACCGCATCCATCAGATGCGTCCTGCCGGTCTTCACCACGTCCCCCAGCGCACTCGCCTTGCGCTCGATACTCTGCTGTAAGTGCCAGAACGCGGGCAACAAGTGGTTTTGAATCTCAAGCATCGCTGACAGGTGGATGGCCGACGGAATCACATCATTGCTGCTCTGGCTCATATTGACGTGATCGTTCGCCCCGACATCCACGCCCGAGCTGGCGCTCGCGAGACGGGCAAGTACCTCATTCACATTCATGTTGGTACTGGTGCCCGAGCCCGTCTGGAATACATCCACCGGAAACTGCCTGGCGAAATCCTCGCGCATAACCTGATCACAGGCGGAAACAATCGCTGCAGCAATATCACCATCCAGCAGCCCGAGTCCACAATTGGCCTCCGCCGCAGCCTTTTTGATCGCAATTACTGCGCGAATAAAAGGTACCGGCAGTGGGTACCCACTTACCGGAAAATTGTCGACGGCCCGCTGGGTCTGGGCACCATAGAGTGAATCAGCCGGAACCTGGACTTCGCCGAGACTATCCTTCTCTGTGCGAAATTTACTGGCCATGCTTTAGTCCTTTCAATCTGTGAAGCAGAATTCGGACAACCTAACCGATGATCAATGCGGGGAATTGCGCATAAGGAAGAGTAGCGCGCATGCGTTACAACTGGAAATCGCCGGATAGGTATCCGACGGCACTCTGAAAAGAACGACACAATGTCAGAAGACGGGGAGGACTGGAGATCGGGAGCAACTCGCGCTCAGGAGCACGCATAATGGGCGTGCCCTGATTGCATGGTTACATGCTGACGCGACCTTCCTGGGTCCACTCGCAGCGTACCTGCATATCACCGCAGCCCGGCTCGTGGTAGAGGCCAGCCGCCTCCCAGGTAAACGAGTGGGTACCGGAAAGTTCGGTTTCCAGGTGCACCGTGGCAGAAACCCAGTACATACTGCGCAGCAGTTCCTCGAATTTCTGGATCCAGTGGTTCCACTCATATTCGACCGCGCGGTAGGACGCGCCGAAATGGATGACATCCGTCTGGTACTGGGACTGCTTCATCTTGATGGTGGGAATGGAAAACATATCGCGACACAAAAACGGCCACTCGTCTGCACTCGGCAAGGCGAGAACGGCTTCGCGATTGACCCGGCGGCGGTCGCTGCCGCCGGTGAGGCTGTTACTGTCTTTAATACAGCCGTAAACAATGGATTCCTGATCGCCCTGAATCACTCTGCACAATCCTCGCGTACGCTACAACACGCATTCCAGAAACTATTTATCCCGCCAACTGTAACGGCGCTGCCACCAGAAAGCCACCTTCCAGTTTATGCAAATCGCCATTCCGTTCGCATTTGCGAAATCCGCAAATAAAACTCCAGCAACATGTTGATAAATCGTTCAGAACGGTCAGATTTCGATACCCCTCTCGCGCAACATCGCAATCAGCGCCTCCTCATCCAAAACCGGAAGATCCAGTTCTCGGGCCTTGTTCAGTTTTGAACCGGCACCGGGCCCCGCCACCACCGTATGGGTATTGGCAGAAACACTGCCCGCAACCTTGGCCCCGAGGCGCTGCAGATAATCCTTCGCCTCACTGCGGGACAGAGTTTCCAGTTTGCCGGTCAGCACCCAGGTTTGCCCCGCCAGCGGCTGCTCACCGCCCTGCTGCTCTTCCGCAGGCCAGCGAATACCAGCCTGTTTCAGAGCTTCGATTTCTTCGAGGTTGTGAGGCTGCTCAAAAAATTCCGCCACATAGTGCGCCACGACCGGGCCTACATCCTCAACCTGCTGCAAGGCTTCCGTGTCTGCCTGCATCAACGCATCGAGCTCACCGAAATGTCGCGCGAGATTGCGCGCGGTCGCCTCGCCCACCTCGCGAATGCCTAATGCATAGAGAAACTTGGGCAGCGTTGTGTCCTTGCTCTTTTCCAGTGCATCCAGCAGGTTCTGGGCCGACTTTTCCCCCATCCGCTCCAGCGCAACCAGGGCGTCGAGCTCCAGGTGATAAAGACCGGATACAGAGTGCAATAACCCCTCATCCACCAGCTGCTCGACCAGCTTGTCGCCAAGGCCATCGATGTCCATCGCCTTGCGCGACGCAAAGTGCTTGATTGCCTGCTTGCGCTGGGCGCTGCATATGAGGCCACCGCTGCAGCGGGCCACCGCCTCTCCCGGCGTGGCCTCGACCGGGGAATCACACACCGGGCAGTGATCCGGGAATTCGATATCCCGGGCATCGTCCGGGCGCCGACTTTCGACCACGGAAACTACCTGCGGAATCACGTCTCCCGCACGGCGAATAATCACGGTATCGCCGACCTTGACCCCGAGGCGGGCAATTTCGTCGCGGTTGTGCAGGGTCGCATTGGACACAGTGACACCGCCGACAAATACCGGCTCCAGCCGCGCAACCGGCGTCACCGCACCGGTGCGTCCAACCTGGAACTCCACATCCAGTAGTTTGGTCATTTCCTCCTGGGCCGGGAATTTGTAGGCAGTGGCCCAGCGCGGGGCACGGGCAACAAAGCCCAGGCGTTTCTGCAGCGGGATACTGTTCACCTTGAACACGATACCGTCGATATCGTACGGCAGCTGTTCGCGCTTTTCGCCCAGCTTGCGGTAGTAATCAATACAGGCATCGATGTCTTCCGCCACCGCCATTTCGCTGTTGATACGGAATCCCCAGCGATTCAGTTGCTCGAGAATATCGGTATGCCGCTCCGGCAGTTCGCCACCTTCCACAAGCCCGACACTGTACACGCAGAGCTGCAGAGGTCGCCTGGCGGTAATCTTCGGATCCAGCTGGCGCAAACTGCCGGCGGCCGCGTTGCGCGGGTTGACAAACAGCTTCTCCCCCGCGGCACGGGCCTTGTCATTCAACTCGGCAAATCCGGCCTTCGGCATGTAGATTTCCCCCCGCACCTCGAGCACTGGCGGCACATCGCCGTCGAGGAGCTTGAGAGGCACCGAGTAAATCGTGCGCACATTCTGGGTAATGTCTTCCCCGACAGTGCCGTCGCCGCGGGTCGCAGCGCGCTCCAGTACACCATTGCGATACAGCAGGCTTACGGCGATGCCATCAAGCTTGGGCTCGCACGCGTATTCGACTGCATTCTGGCTGTTCAGGCGATCGCGGATACGACGGTCAAAATCCTGTAATTCTTCATCACTGAACGCGTTATCCAGAGAGAGCATCGGCAACTCATGCCGCACCTGGGTGAAGGCACTGAGTGGTTCCGCTCCGACCCGTTGCGTCGGCGAGTCCGTGGTAACCAGGCTCGGATACTCCTGCTCCAGCTTTTGCAGTTCGCGCAGGCAGCGGTCGTATTCCGCATCAGGCAATTCCGGGGTATCAAGCACGTAGTACTGGTAGTTGGCCCGGTTGAGAATGTCGTGCAGCTCCGCAACCCGGGTCTGCACATCGAGGGGGATGTTTTGTTCGTTCATTGGCGGTCAATAAACTTTTATTTGATATTTTTCGATTTCTGAAACGACAAACGGGCACCCGCAATAACGAGCACCCGTCAACGCTTCGATGCTTTATCCGGAAATCAGTACCGGAATGGCAGCGGGTCAGGCCTGGGCCTTGGCCAACGCCTTGCGGCGCTGGAATTCCATTACCCGCTGACGATAGTGTTCCGCAGTCTGGCCGGTAAAGACGCTGCGGTTTTCATCTTTCAGCTCTCCGCCCAATTGCTCGGCAATGTTGCGGGCAGTGGTCAGGAGCGTATCCAGTGCCTTGAGCGCTTCCACCTCGGCGGGCAGGGTCAGGAACAGGCTGACACCGGGCGTGGTGAAATCTTCCATCTGCGACATATCGAAAGTGCCAGGCACCACAATATTCGCCAGGCTGAAGAGCGCGGGGCCCTCACCTGCCTCGCCGCAGTGATAGTGAAAGATATTCATATCACCAAAACGCAGGCCGCTGGAAAGCAGTACCCGCAGCAGATCGTTGCCTTCGAAGTAATCCCCCTGGGGCGCCATGATATTGAGGATCAGGACCTCTTCCACCGGCAGTTCGCGACGGGCTTCCGCCGATTTCTGTCGGGATGGACTCTGGCGAGAACCGGCGCGCTCTGAAGCCGGGCCCTTGTCCTTGCTGCGTGCAAACGGCGAAGCCTTTTTCAGCTCCGGAAACTTGATATCTGCCGCATTCCAGCCGGACTTCTTCTGAACCAGCGGCTCTTCGGCGGGAGGCGCCATTTTATCGCTGGCCACAGTTTGCTCTACATCCACCGCCTGAAGCGACTCGAGACTCACCGACTCGTCGAGCGAGGGCTCGCGACGCTGTGCGGCCACAAAGTCTTCATCGGGCTCGCCACCGGCGACCAGATCACCACCGACAGCCGGCTCATTGAATGCGGACACGAATTCGCCAGCGGGCGCTGCTGCGGCCTCGTCGGCCACAGAATCCATTAGCATCGGCACCTGCTCATCCAGATTCAGGGATGCCTGTTCCGGAATGCGAGCTTCGCTCGACGCGTCTTCCGCCGCCACCCGACCAGGCTTGCTGCCCGCCAGCGGCTTGCGCGAGGACTGGAAATTCTGCTGCACCTGTCGATTTACCTGGGACGCATCTTCGGGTTTGCGGCGCTGTACCACACGTACCGTGCCCGGCAGCTCGGCGGAAATCTGACGGCGTTTTTCCGCCTCTTCCGGGTCGATGTATTCCAGCTCGGAATCGTCGATTACCGACGGCTTGCGCACTGTGGTCGCGCCCACATCCATTTTGCGCGCCGGAGACAGGATATCGGTGTCGAGGTCATCGTACTCGCGCTCGTTCATGTCGCGCCGCATCGCGCGCGATAGATTGCGGGAGACCTTTACCGTATCGCGGTGCTTTAAATAAGCGCGGCGTGCACCGTCCACCACAACGGCGAACAGCAACAGCGCCAGCAAGTTGATCAGCCAGTTGTCCATTTTCGCTCTTTCTCCCTACGCCGAGGCCAACTCCGCCGCTTCTTCCACGTCTACCGATACCAGTCGGGATACACCCGGCTCATGCATCGTGACGCCCAGCAACTGGTCGGCCATTTCCATGGCAATTTTGTTGTGGGTAATGTAAATGAACTGCACGTGCTCTGACATTTCCTTAACCATGCGCGCGTAACGCCCCACGTTGGCGTCGTCCAGCGGTGCGTCAACCTCGTCCAGCATACAGAAAGGCGCCGGGTTCAGGCGGAAGATCGAGAAAACCAGGGCAATGGCCGTCAGCGCCTTCTCACCACCTGACAGTAGGTGAATGGTGCTGTTTCGCTTGCCCGGGGGACGCGCCATGATCGCGATACCGGTATCCAGCAAATCTTCCCCGGTCAGCTCCAGGTACGCGTGACCACCACCAAATACTTTCGGGAACAATTCCTGCAGGCCACCGTTCACCTGATCAAAGGTTTCCTTGAAGCGGGTACGGGTTTCCTTGTCGATCCTGCGGATCGCATTTTCCAGGGTTTCCAGCGCATCGGTCAGGTCGCCATACTGGCGATCCAGGTAATTCTTGCGCTCGGACTCCTGCTTGTATTCATCGATGGCCGCCAGGTTGATCGGCCCCAGGCGGGAGATACGTGCGGCCACCAGTTCCAGATCCTGCTGCACCGCCTCGATGGTCAATTCCTCCGGGAGTTCATCCAGCAGAATTTCCACATCGTGATCCGATTCACGCAGCTGCTCTACCAGACCGGCACGCTGGGTTTCCAGTGTCTGCGCCGTCAGGCGCTGCTGCTCCAGCTGTGCACGCAGGCCCTGCAGAGCCGACTCTGCCTTGTGGCGCTCCTGCTCCTGGGTACGCAGGCTGGTCTCGACTTCTTCCAACTTTTTGCGCGCTTCGGAAAGCTCGGTTTCCACATCGATGCGCTGGGCGAGCTTTTCTTCCAGCTCACTCTGGTAGTCCAGTGAAGGATCCTGCGCATCTTCCATCTGCTGGCGCAGTTCTTCGCGGCGAGTCTGCAGGCGCTCTACCTGTTCCCGCAGAACCTGCAGGGTACGCTCCAGGGAAACTTTCTGGGTGCGCACCGACTGCTCGCGCATGGCCAGTTCGTGCGAGCGATCTTTGTCTTCGCGTGCGCGCTGGCGCGCGGCGTCGAGGGCCTCACGCAGCTCCTCGCGACGGGCGAGCATGGACTCGCGGCGATCGGTATCGTCGCTCATCGCCTCCAGCGCTTCCTGCAGCACGATTCGCGCCTCGGAAATGGATTCCGCTTCGCCATCCATCTGTTCGCGGACTTCGGCAATCTCCTGCTCGATTCGGCGGCGGCGCTCATCCATTTGTTCCTGGCGCGCACGCTGGGCGGAGAGCTGGCTGCGCAGGTCGCCGGTGCGGCGATTCAGCTGTTCGGCGTCGTTGCGCGCCTGTTCGATACCGGATTCAAGTTCACCGGCACGCGCTCGCAACTGTTCCCGCTGCTCGGTCAGTTCTTCGATACGGGCTTCGCACTCCGCGAGCGCCTGCTCAAGGTCTTCCAGTTCCTGCTTGCGCGCCAGTACGCCGGCCTCGGCATCAGCGCCGCGGCTCACCCGCAGCCAGTTCGGGCCCAGCCACAAGCCGTCGCGGGTAACGATGCTCTCGCCAGCCTTGAGCTGGCTGCGCTGCGCCAGTGCACTGTTCAGGTCTGTGGCGGTATAGATGCCATCGACAAGCCCCTGCAGCGACGCCGGTCCCTGCACCACATCGGCAAGCTTGGGCAGACTGCCACCCGCTGCGGATGTGACCGCCTGACCGTCAACAAATACCGCCTGACCGCCATCGAAGCTGGCGAGGCTGTCCTGCAGCGATTCAATGCGATCGATACAAACCGCTTGCAACTGGGCACCGAGCACCGTTTCTACGGCGGTCTCCCAGCCAGATTCCGCTCGAATCTGTTCCGCCAGGCGCGGTTTGTCCTGAAGATTCTGTGTCTGCAGCCAGTTGGCCACCGACTCTCCCTGCCCCATGGCAGCCTGCTGCAGGGCCTCAAGGGATGCCTGGCGACCACGACTGGTCTGCAGTTGCAGACGCTCTTTATCGAGCTCGGCAGCCAGCTCGCTCTCCTGCCTGCGCAGGTCGCTCAGCTGCTCAGTCTGCTCTGAAATGGATTCGCGACGCTCGGCCAGCTGCATTTCCAGCTCGGCCAGCTCTTCATTGCGCTGCTCCAGTTCGCTGTCATCTCCGCTTCCGGCCAGCCCCTCACGCTCGGCTTTCAACCGGTTGATACGATCCTGCAGGCGCTGGCTGGAAGTTTCCAGGTGCTGGATACGGGACTGCTGAACCTCCGCCTTCTGGCGCGAGCCGGAAGCGCCCTGGTTGAACTGATCCCACTCGTTTTGCCATTCGCGCATCTGGTCTTCGGCGGTCAGCAGGGTCTGGGCGGACTCTTCCTCCGCGGCCTGCACCATTTCCAGATCCGGCACGATGACTTCGAGCTCTGCTTCGAACTCGCTGGCTTTTTCCTGGTCCGCCGACAGCAGCGCCTGGGATTCGCGGTACTCCTGCTCGGTGCGGGAAAGGTCGGACTGCAACTGCGCATTGCGCTCACGGGCGTGGGCAATGTTTTGTTCCAGGCGTGCGATATCCGCACCCACTGCATAAAAGCGGCCCTGGACTTCATTGAAGGCGTCGGACAGGTCGTGGTAGGCCACACGCTGTTCTTCGATTCCGGTATCGCAGCTCACCTGGCGGGTCACCAGCTCTTCCACGGTGAGTTCGAGCTCGCCGATCTGCTGCTGCTTGGCTTTGGCCTGGTCGTCCAGGTCGCGGTATTTCAGCGCCTGCAGGTGTGCTTTGTGGGTGCGCTCTTCTTCTTTGAAGCGGCTGTACTTTTCCGCTGCCGCCGACTGGCGTTCCAGGCGGCTCAGCTGGCGATCCAGCTCATCGCGGATATCGGTAAGGCGCTCGAGGTTCTCCTTGGTGCGGCGCATACGGTTTTCCGTATCGCGGCGACGCTCCTTGTATTTGGAGATACCGGCGGCCTCTTCGATGAATACCCGCAGCTCTTCTGGCTTGGCTTCAATCAGCTTGGAGATCATGCCCTGCTCGATGATCGCATAGCTGCGCGGGCCGAGACCGGTTCCAAGGAACAGGTCGGTCACATCCCGGCGGCGGCACTTCTCACCATTCAGGTAATAGTTGTTCTGCCCGTCGCGGGTCACCTTGCGCTTGACCGAGATTTCACTGAAGGCCGCGTATTCACCGGCGAGCTTGCCGGCGGAGTTGTCGAACACCAGTTCGATCGACGCCTGCCCCACCGGCTTGCGGCCGCTGGAACCGTTGAAGATAACGTCGGTCATGGAGTCGCCGCGCAGGTTTTTTGCGGACGACTCACCCATCACCCAGCGCACGGCGTCAATGGTATTGGACTTGCCACAGCCGTTCGGACCGACCACGGCGCTGAGGTTGGATGGGAAGTAGACGGTGGTCGGGTCGACGAACGACTTGAACCCGGCCAGCTTGATGCACTTCAAACGCATGGTCTTGAAACTCGGTAACATCCGGCGCCCGTGCGGATAGAGATAACCGCCGAACGCTCTTCGTTGTAATTTGCTTGATTGATTTGGGGAATCTGACTACCAATTGCAGGCAGTTCGCCGTTTTGCCACTGCAAACCGCCGATTGTACATCGCTGGGAGCGCGGTTTCAGCGCTATTTTTGACCAGCCACTCCCATCTGCAGCAACGGCCTGCTGCCACTGCCGCCCAATACTCCGTATCGGATACGAAACAGGTCAGATCTTTTCGTCGATGGCGATATCGACGGGCTTGCCCCAGTCGCTGCGAGGCAATGACTTGACCTGCCCCTGCCAGTCGCCCGGTGCCGGCCGCGCGTTGCCGCTCACAGCCAGGCGCGCCACCAGCTCCACTTCGTCCACAGACTTGAGGCTGCGGCTCGGCATCATGGCCCGGGACTCGTCCAACACCACCTCTACCGGCAGGTCTGCCGCCGTCAGGCGGACGATTGCCAGGGGCATCGGGCTTTCCGCCGTGCGCGCATAGATAAACACTGGGGTTTCCGGCGCAGCGCTGGCCGCATCCGAGAGGGTAACCTTGACCCGGATACTGTTCTCGCCGGCAGCGCTGTCGGCAACCTCCGCCGCCTCTGCGACGCCCGACTTGGCAGTGGTAGCCGCACCATTAACATCTCCCCCGGCCTTGGCCAATGCGGCTTCTGCCCTGGCAACACCGGCGGCCAGCGCCTGGTAGGCATTGGATCCGGGAGTCATCTGAACCAGCGCCTGCTGCCAGTAGGATCGGGCCTCACCGAACTGCTTTTCTTCGAAGGCGGCAATACCCGCGAGTCCCAGCGCCGTGGTATTGCCGGGCTGGGCCTCCAGAACTTTGGCGACCTCGGCGCTGACCTCCGGGGTCATGCGGGAGCCATTGGCAAAAAACAGTGCCTGCGCAAGCTCCGCCCGGATCGCGACAGCACCGGGCTCGTGGGCCACGATATAACGGTACTGGGTAACCGCTCCCTGCAGGTCATTACTGACCAGCAGGCGCTGCGCCAACACATAGCGCCCCGTGAGATCCTCCGGATGAGACTCGGCCCGCTCCCGCAGGCGCTGGGTGATACGGGCCTCACTGTCCATGTCAGCCTGGCCGGACTGACTGGCCACAATATCCCGGTACAGCGCCAGGTCATCGTGCGCGCCCCAGCTGAGATAGAGCCCTACCGCACAGAAAGGCACCGCAAAGACCAGTGCGAACAGCAATCCCCGCCCGCCCAGGTTCGCCTCCGCAAGCTGGAACGCCGGCCCCTCTTCCTTCAAAAACTTTCGCGCCAGTTCCGCGTGCATCGAACGGTACTGAGCTTCATCAATCGCGCCACTGGCCAGGGACTGCTCCAGCTCAGCCACATGCTCGCGAAACAGCGCTTTCTGGGCCGCTTCGGCACCTGCAGTTTCCGCACCTACAGCGCCGGAAATCTTCCTGCGCCGACGTAAAACCGGCCAGGCGATAAAGGCCGCGAGCGGCAGCACGAGCAGCGCAAGCAATATCCACAATTCCGTCATTTCTCTTGCTCCTGCGCACTTTCCCCAAGCAACCGGGCCAGCCGTTGCTGCTCTTCGGCGCTCAACTCTTCTATTTCAGTGTCCTGACGGTTGCCGCGACCATTCCGCGAACGCACCACAATCGTCACCAGGGTCAGCAACCCCAGCGCGGCAAAAATCCCCGGCGCCAGCCACAAAGCCAGGGTGTTGCGCTGCAGAGGTGGCCGGTAGAGCACAAAGTCACCGTAGCGGGCGACCATGTAATCGTTGATCTCCTGATCACTGAACCCTTCTTCCAGCAACCGCCGGATCTCCCGCCGCAAATCCGAAGCCACCATGGAATCGGAGCCCGCGAGGTTCTGGTTCTGACACTTGGGACAGCGCATCTCCTCAATCAGAATCTGGTAGCGAGCCTGCAGCTCTTTGCTGGATAGCGGCTCAACTTCCACGGATGCCTGTACCAGCGTTGCGAACAGCAGGGTCAGCATGGCGATGAAGGGCGTTTTCAAGCGTCTGGTCAGCACAGGAGTTCTCCGGCGAAATGTCGGCGGATTATAGCAGTGCCAATGACTCGGGACACAGCGCCAGAAAGCCAATGCCGCCACCCAAACCAGACTTAACTCTTTGAAAGACAAAAAAAATTTCCAACAGGCGTTGACGCCCGAAAAAAAATCATTACTATACGCAGCTCCTGACGCGGGGTGGTTAGCTCAGTTGGTAGAGCGGCGCCCTTACAAGGCGTAGGTCACAGGTTCGACCCCTGTACCACCCACCAATCCCTTTCATCTGCCTGGCAGAGTTTTCAAAGGGTAGTCGGGAATGCGGACCGGTAGTTCAGTTGGTTAGAATGCCGGCCTGTCACGCCGGAGGTCGCGGGTTCGAGTCCCGTCCGGTCCGCCACATACGAAAAAGGCTCACACGAAAGTGTGGGCCTTTTTCGTATGTGGTAGATCGGCGTGCGAGAACCCAAGTTCGATCAAATTGCGCCAGCAATTTAAGACGCCGCCAGGCGCCCGAAGGGTGAGCAGCGCAGCTGCGAATCAGTCCCGTCCGAAAACAAAAAGACACACGAAAGTGTGGCCCCTCTTCGTATATGGCTGATCGGCGTGCGAGAACCCAAGTTCGATCAAACTGCGCCAGCAATTTAAGACGCCGCCAGGCGCCCGCAGGGTGAGCAGCGCAGCGGCGAATCAGTCCCGTCCGAAAACAAAAAGGCACGCGATGCGCGTGCCCTTCCGCTTACCCCTTGGGAGAATCACCCCTCACCAAAGACCTGCCCGATCAGCACACTACCCCGTGCAACGGGATCCCTGCGGATCAACGTCTCTTCCTCACCAATGCGCCCAAACAGTGTCGTCATACTGCTATCAATTACATGACGCTCCAGATCGACACTCGGCTTGTTCGCAATCGGCAGTTTTTCATAAACCGCCAGCATGCTTTTGTATTGGTCGTAAAACCCGGTCTTGCGCAGGTTTGCCTCAACAATGGGCTGATAGCGCATCCGCAAGGCGCTCTCGGTCTGCCCACGGAAATAATCAGTGGCCGCAGTGTCCCCGCCGCGAACGATACCCAGGGCATCGCGAACCGACATACTGGCGATTGCCTGTTTGAATACCGGCGCAGCCTCCGCTACCGCCTGCTCCGCACCGCGATTCATCGCCGTTTCCAGCTGATCCACGTAGCTGCCAAATCCAAACTGGCGCAGACTGTCAGCGACCGGCCGCGCCGCTGCGGGTAATTGCAGCCGGAATGCACCCACCTGAGACAATCCAGTTGCGGCCCTGTCGGTACTGACATTCAACGTCTCACGAATGGCCCCCGCCATTTTCGAGTCCGTGTCATAACCGGCGTTTTTCGCGATCTGATTCCCTACATCAATCCAGGGAGAAACGGCTTCCATATTCTGACAGCCCGTCACCGCCAACACCCCAGCAATTAGCACATATCGCCTCACAGAAATTCCCCCATTCGGATTCAGAAAAGCGCATGCTACCCCAAATCCCCCGATTCCATGGTGACGCGTTTCCACTCTCCGACATCGCTCCAAAAATGACCAAAGATCATTGGATACAGCCATTCAAAAATTTTTTAAAAAAAATCGTTGCAACTCCGAAAACAATCATTACTATACGCAGCTCCTGACGCGGGGTGGTTAGCTCAGTTGGTAGAGCGGCGCCCTTACAAGGCGTAGGTCACAGGTTCGACCCCTGTACCACCCACCAATCCCTTTCATCTGCCTGGCAGAGTTTTCAAAGGGTAGTCAGGAATGCGGACCGGTAGTTCAGTTGGTTAGAATGCCGGCCTGTCACGCCGGAGGTCGCGGGTTCGAGTCCCGTCCGGTCCGCCACATACGAAAGAGGCTCACACGAAAGTGTGGGCCTTTTTCGTATGTGGTAGATCGGCGTGCGAGAACCCAAGTTCGATCAAATTGCGCCAGCAATTTAAGACGCCGCCAGGCGCCCGAAAGGTGAGAGGTACCGACACCGGACACAGCCCGGCACCGGCACCCTCCGAATCAAACTTCAACCACCCTCACAACTCATCCAAAAATGCCCGGTGCTCCGTAGAAAATTCAAAATTATTGAATTTGTCCCAGTTGATAGACCAGGTCATTAATCCCCTCAACCCTGTCCAACCGGTTTCGGTGTGCGGCGTGTACGTCGTACACCCTTGCAACTTCACCAGACAATTCAACGCCGCATGCACTTCACTGACGGAGGTAAAACCACCACCGGCATTCACATTCGCTGGCAAGCCAATTAACACCTGATCCTGCCGCAAGGGCGGGAAGTAGTAATCAGGGTTACCGCCCACGTTAAAGCCCGTTAAAACCATATCCGCCATGGCGATATGGAAATCCGCAACGCCCATGGTGTGATACTGATCATCGAGGCCGATGATGGCGCCGGAGTTGTAGTGCTGTACCTGCAACCAATCCAGGTCATCGCGCATCGCATGGATCACCGGCAGGTAAGCGCCCGCGCGACGATCGCAACCGGAGCAGGATCCACCGTAAAAGCTGTACCCCAGCTGCACGAAGAAAGTCTCAGGGGCCATGGTAAGCATGAAACTTTCACCGTAATGCGCCTTGAGTGCTTTCAGGGCATCGATCAGGTTGACGATCACCGGGGTGGTGGGATTGCGGAAATCCACATCGCCCGCATTCAGCTCCAGCGAGTGCCCCTCAAAATCCACATCCAAACCATCAAAGCCATAGCGGTCGATAATCTCGATCATGGAGCTGACGAAGTTATCGCGCGCCTGAGTGCTCTCAAGACGCACCTGGCCATTGGCGCCGCCGATACTGATAATTATTTTTTTGCCCGCGGCCTGCTTGGCCTGAATCCCGTCAATAAAATCCTGCTCGTTAAATAATGGGTCCAGCACGAAACCGATTTCACCAGCAGCCGAACCGGTTGGCTCGGCAAACGATACATTGATCGTATCAAACGCGTCGGATACATCGGCAATTGGAATCACGCCCGAGCCATTGTCAAAATTGTGCCAGTACCCGGAAATTATCCGGCTGCTGTTGCTGCCGCTCGAACCGCCACTGGATGAGCTGCTTGAGCCACCGGAACTGCCACTGCCGGAAGACGAGCCACCCGAGGAACTCGATGAGCTGTCACAGCTCCGCACCTCTGTCCATGCGTGATCCCAGTAGGAACCCACACCCGGTTCATAAGCCCAGGCGGAGGCTGACGAACACCAGCCGGCGATATCACACCGATACTCGTACCCGACGTTCTGCACCAGTTCGCCCGCCGCATAAGCCGTACCGGCCACATATTCTGGCGAGGCACACACCTCACCACCAGAGGATCCACCGGAGGAACCGCTCGAAGACGATGAAGAGGAGGTAGAACCGGATGATGATCCTGAAGAAGACGATGATGCGCCCGATGATGAACTCGAGGACGAACCGCCGGAGGAACTACTGCCATCACACTGGCCCAGCGCCGTCCACTCCTGCCAGTCGCCGGAAAACTGGGCAGGGTTGTTTCCCTGGCTCCACCAATTTGCCTTGTAGGCCGTACCCTCGTATTGCACCAGGGCTCCGCCATTGTAAGTGGCCGCACTTTCCCATTCGGAAAGACCACTGCAGTCATAAGCGGACACCGACGATGCGCCGAATATCAACAGGGCTGCAGTAATCC
Organism: Microbulbifer weihaiensis; assembly: GCF_048323715.1. Classification (NCBI taxonomy): domain Bacteria; kingdom Pseudomonadati; phylum Pseudomonadota; class Gammaproteobacteria; order Cellvibrionales; family Microbulbiferaceae; genus Microbulbifer; species Microbulbifer weihaiensis. The sequence continues at coordinate 140,233 of NZ_JBLWFL010000010.1, read as the reverse complement.
ACCGCGAAACATTCGATGAAAAACCAGTTTGCATAGCAACTCCATTATTTTTATTGGTAATTGGATAAATAGGTCGTGGTGGAGGAATCAAGCCAGCCGCGTATTTCAGGTTGCGCGGCTGGCTTGATTACATCCGTTCGCGGTTTCCGCCTACTTCAGCGGAGCAATCAGGGCCTCACACTCCGCGGCCGTGATATTGCGCCCACAGACCGGAATCTGGCTTGCGGGATCGCCATCCGAGCTGCCGCTCACCAGGCTGTTGCCGAGTACATGGTTAACGGTATTCAGGTTGTAGCCGTTATCCTGCTCAGCCATCCAGAAGAAGATCCCGGCAAGGCCGTTATCTTTTGCATACTGTGCCTTGAGGGCTACAGTGCGCGGGGTTTCAACGGAAATAAACGCACCGACGGTGTCATTGAAGATATAATCCGCATTGGCTTCTTTATCGGTGTACAGCCAGTAGCCGTTGCGTGGATTGATATTGCGATCGAGATAATTCTGGTAAAGATCGTAACCTTCGATAACGCCCGCTTCCCAGGAGCCGAGCCCGGCAATACCCAGGATCAGATTGGCACCACTCCAGTTACCATCGCCGTAACTGGTTGAGCCCGTAAGACCATAAGTGAACTCAAGGATGTCATCCGTGCCGGTCGCCTTGGATCGATGATAATTGGCGGCGCCAATCATCAATTTGTTGGCGGGCACACCGAGACTTTGCAGATAGGTCAGTGTCCAGTCTGCGGAAGTGCCCGCGGACGAGCCCACGGCATTGGGGTTGTTGTAGAGCGGCGTGTGATGGGAGATTTCACGCTCCCACGCACCAGTGAGGTCGTAAGTCATCGCATACAGGCGATCCATGTACGGGTGCACCTGGGACCAGTCGATACGCTCAAGGCGACCAAGGCCCGCAGGGATGGCCGAAGACAGGCGATACGGCTTGCCGGTCTTTTCGCTCAGCCAGTCCAGGCCGGCGCGCAACTCCCGGATCAGCAGCGCATAGTTTTCACCGTCGTCCTCCCGCGCCATTCCGGCGACTGCGCCATCACTGCCCGGGTATTCCCAGTCGATATCGACACCGTCGAAATCGAAACGCTCGAGGAAGTGCACTACGGAGTCCACAAAGGCCTTGCGGCGCGCGGTGTCGTGGGCCATCCACGGGAAGCCTTCCGAGAGCGTCCAGCCGCCAATGGACAGGTCAAGCTTCAGTTGTGGATTTTGCCGGCGCAGCTGATACAACACACCGAACACACCGCCGACTTTGTCTTTGTCCAGCTCATACATACTCTCGGTGCCGACCACACCTTTGGGCGCAACGCCCACATCCCGCAGGAACGCTGCCTCGAAATCCGCAACCGCCATGGCGCCGTCCGGCAAATTGCTCTGATTACAGGTGCGCATGACCGCAGCAGGTGCCGTTGTTGGGAAACCGCCGTCCTGTTCGTTCTTGGCATCCGGGTAGCAAATCCCGGCAAAACCGTACACGATGCGATTGAGGTTGGAAGCCGCCAGTTTGGTGAAATCGTAACGCCGGCCGTAGATCGCCCAATCGCCGATGTAAGTCACGATTTCGGTGCCGGCAGTAAGGTCGTAGGTATTGTGCTGAAGCGGCAGGCTGCCAGGCACCAGTTTGGAACCGCGCGCGCCGTTATCCACGTCAAGACCACCGTGGTCACCGCCATTGTCAGTCGCGGGATCCACGCCACCCTTTGTACCGCTGAGCGTAGATTGTGTATTCGCAATGCGCGCGGCACCAACAGTACCGGTGGGATTCACCAGCCCCGCATCCAGGTTGCCCGCCACCGGTTGCGCTTCGCCATAGTCGATATCATTGGGAATCGGCACCGGGCACAGGGCGTCATCCGGATAGCCGGCGACTTCCCATTGCCCAGGATAAGTGGTGTTGTCCGGAGTAATGGAGTGGGTATCCACCAATGCCCGGTAAGCTATGCCCTGATAAGCCACGATGCTGCCAGCTGTATAGAGCGTGCCGGTCTTCCACTCGGGCGCACAGAAGAACTCATCCGGCACCGTGCCTCCTCCGCCGCTGCTGCCGCCACTGCTGCTGCCGCCGGCACAGGCTTCCGCCGTAGTTGCAGCCCAGGCATGCTCCCATGCCCAACCGACTCCCGGTTCGTACGCGCTGTTCCCCGAAGAACACCAGCCCCCTACCGAGCAGGCGTAATAGCCGCTGGCATTGCTTACCACATCGCCAGCGTTGTAACTGGATCCAGCCACATAAGCCGGACAGCTATCACCACCGGAAGACCCGCCCGAGCTACTGGAACTTCCGCCACCACCAGATCCCGAGCTACTCGTACTGCCGCCACTGGAGCCACTGCTGGATCCGCCACTGGAACTGCTACTCGAACTGGAAACTTCGCAGGTTCCGAGATCGCTCCACGCATTGGCCCAGGCCCAGCCGGTGCCGGGTGCATAAGGTCCACCCTGTGAGCACCAGCCACCCACATCGCAGCGATAGGCATTGCCTCCGCTCTGAACTGTGGCACCCGAGCCGTAGCTGGCACCCTCTTCATACTCCGCGACATTGCTGCAGTCGTAGGCTGCGACGCCGACGCTACCCAGCAAACTGAACAACATAGACACAATTTTTATTTTTGTTTTCATAGAGTCTTCTTCTCCCAGTCGAAGATTCGGAAGTTTGGGAACAGGCGTTGAACCTGTTTTGAAGGCACATCTACAACCGCACCGGGGGCATAAGACGGAGAAACGAAACGGCATGACCAGCAAGAAAATCAGCCGTGCCGGCAGAACCGCTCAGCCCTCGGGCGATCGGCTCACAACCGGAGCTTCGGCAGCAAACAGGAAAGGAGCTGCCAAAGCGACCGCTGCGAGAATGAAGCAGGGAATCTCGTTAGCGGGAAGTACGCCCTGCCGCGGTGTTGCGGCTGCTCGCAGCAACTGCATTGGCCGCAAGGGCCGGATGCTGCGTATCGACACCACCCCTTTTAGGAATGAATTTTGAACAGTGCGCTTTACGGCTTTTGGCCGACAGCGCTGTCAAGCTAGTTGGCGACTGACAGCGGTGTCAAACCAGCCGTCGCCTGCCGCGCCAGGGAAGCGGGAAACTGTCGGCTGAGTGGCAAATAAGTGTTTGGGGGAGAAATTTTGCGCCGCCCCTATTGCGGGCAGACCTCAAATCCTTCAGGAAGGAGCTTGGACTGGAGCTGAGTCCACTCAGTTTCCGGCAACTCGATATCAATGCGCACCTTGTCGCTGTAATCGACGCCGCTGCAGACCCCCTGGTGCTGTGTAACCAGGAAACGCAGGCGCGATTCGCCGGCAAAATCACAGGCGATACGGCAATGAACCAGGGGCACGTGCGGGCGCAACTCAGACCGCTGTAACGCCGCACCAACCGCACCGCGGTAGGCACGCATCAACCCACCCACACCCAACTTGGTGCCGCCAAAGTAGCGAGTGACAATCGCACCCACGTTGCCGATCTCCTGCTTCAACAGCAGTTCGAGCATAGGTCGGCCAGCACTGCCACCCGGCTCTCCATCATCGTCTGCCTGCATGACATCCGGGTTACTCGGGCTGCCAATTACCAGCGCCGTGCAATGATGAGAAGCATCCGGGTACTGGGCACGGGCGGCCTCCAGCTGATGCAAAAAAGCCGTCTTATCCGTTACTGGCCCCAGCCAGCAGATAAAACGGCTCTTTTTTTCTTCCGTTTCAGTGACAACGGGCGAGCAGGGAATCTGGTAGCTCACCAGAAAATTCGTCCCAGGATTGAGTTTGTAAACGCTCGTACAACGGCTGCAATTTGGTTTGCCAGATGCGGTCATCCACAACACCGACGTGTTTACACCGAATGGTGCCACCGGCGTCCACCAGGAAGGTTTCCGGTGCACCAAACACACCGAGATCCAGGGCCAGGCGTCCCTCCACATCCGCTACCGAGAAAACGTAGGGATCGTGGAATTTTTCCAGCCATTTCTGCGCCGCGTCATTGTCATCCTTGAGATTGATACCGATGATCGGCACGCCCTCTTCCGCCAGCTTGTTCAGGTACGGATGTTCCACTCGGCAGGAAACACACCAGGTAGCCCATACGTTGAGCAGCAGTGGTTTCTTTGGCAAATCCGATTTCTGCAGTTCTCGATTGGCCTCCACGTCCAGCAGGGCAAACTCCGGTACAGGCTTGTTCAGCAGTGCCGACGGCATCTCCTGCGGGTTCAGCGACAGCCCGCGCCAGAACAGCAGGGCAAGCGCGGCAAAAATAATCAGGGGCAGGAAGAGTTTCAGGCGACCCATAGTTTCCGTATTTCCTTGTCACGCATACTCAGACTGCAGCTGGCGATTGACCGCCGGCTACCGAACCCGCGGATTGGCTGGCTCGCGTGGCGGTGACTTTGCGGTAGCGCTTGTCGGCCACGGCAATGCCTCCACCCAGTGCCATCAGTGCAGCACCCAGCCAGATCCACACAACAAACGCCTTGTATTGCAGGCGTACAGCCCAATCGCCGGAAAGGTTGCTCTTGTCCATGGGCTCACCCAGGGCCACGTAGAGATCCCGGAAAAGACTGGTATCGATCGCCGCCTCGGTCATAGTGTTGCCACCGGAGAGGTAATTGCGTTTCTGGGGATGAAGCTCAGCCACTACCTGCCCGCCTTCACGCACCGACAGTACGCCCTCGGAGGCACGATAGTTGGGACCACGCACCTGGCGCACGCCCTCAAAGGTAAACTCATACCCCGCCATCTCAGCACTCTGGCCAGGCGACATGCGCAGGTCCTTTTCGATGCTGTAGACCGTAGTCAGGGCGACGCCGAGCACAGAGAGTGCCAGGCCGATATGCCCCAGATGCATGCCATAAAAACTGGCACGCTGGCGTTTCAATCCAGCCCACAGGGTTTCGGCGTTGCGGGATTTGGCGAGGATATCCGCCGCACTCGCCGCGATCACCCACAGCCCGGCAAACACCGCCAGCATTGCCCCCCAGTGGAACTCCCCGGCCAGCAGGGTCACTACCGGCGCGCCAATCAGCGCAACCGCCGCCGGTGCGCCCCAGGCGCGCAGCAGCTTTTGTACCTTGCTGTCTTTCCAGTTGGCGTGAATGCCGAGCCCGAGCAAGACACACAGCACCAGCATCAGTGGCACAAAAAACATATTGAAGAACGGCGGCCCCACGCTGATCTTGCCCCAGTTCAGCGCATCGGCCAGCAGCGGGTACAGGGTGCCGGTCAGCACCACCGCCATAATCAGCACCAACAGCACGTTGTTGCTAAGTAGGAAAGTTTCCCGCGCCCGGAACGAAAACACGCTGCCGGCACTCACCGCTGGCGCGCGTAACGCGAACAGCAACAGCGAAGCACCCACCACTATGGCCAGGAAGGCGAGAATAAATCCGCCGCGCAGGGGATCCGTCGCGAACGCATGCACTGAAGTCAGCACGCCGGAACGCACCAGGAAGGTGCCCAACAGGCTCAGGCTGAACGCGAAGATGGAAAGCAGGATAGTCCAGCTGCGGAACAGGCCCCGCTTTTCAGTAACCGCGAGGGAGTGCAACAGTGCGGTACCCACCAGCCACGGCATGAAAGAGGCATTTTCAACCGGATCCCAGAACCACCAGCCACCCCAGCCCAGCTCGTAGTAAGCCCACCAGCTGCCCAGCGCAATGCCCAGTGTCAGGAAGGACCAGGCCACAGCGGTCCAGGGGCGTGCCCAGCGGGCCCAGGTACTGTCCAGGCGACCTTCCAGCAAGGCAGCGATGGCGAAGGCAAACGCCACTGAGAAACCCACGTACCCCATATACAGAAGTGGCGGGTGAATGATCATACCCGGATCCTGCAACAGCGGATTCAGGTCGCCCCCATCGTTGGGCGGGAACGGCAGGATACGGTCGAACGGGTTTGATGTGAGCAGGATGAACAGGAAGAAGCCAACCATCAGCATCCCGAGTACCGCCAGCACGCGCGCGACGAGCACAGCGGGCAGCTGGCGACTGAACAGCGCCACCGCCGCAGCCCAACCCGACAGCATCAGGAGCCATAACAATATCGACCCCTCATGACCACCCCACACAGCCGTGATCTTGTACATCATCGGCAGGATGCTGTTGGAGTTCTGCGCCACATACGCCACGGTGAAATCGCTGTTGACGAAGGCAACGGTCAGGCAGATGTACGCCAGTATCGTAAACGCCAGCACACCCAGGGCCAGCGGGCGACCGGTATCCATCCAGAGAACCCGGCCCGTGTAGGTGCCAAGCAGCGGCACCACTGCCAGCACCACTGACAGCAGCAAACCAACAATCAGGGCAAAGTGGCCCAGCTCAGGACTCATATCTTGGCATCTCCGCTGCAGCTCGCCTGGTTCTGCATAGTCTCGGCCACCTCGGGCGGTGTATAGGATTCATCGTGCTTGGCCAGAACCTGGTCCGCACGCACATACCCGTCTTTTTGCAGCTTGCCGGTTACCACCGCAGCTTCACCCTCCGCGAACAGGTCTGGCAGGATTTTGTCGAAGACCACCTCCAGCTCCGCATTGCCGTCGGTCAGCGCGAAACGGACATCAAGGGAGTCCTTGTCTCGCACGACGCTGCCCGGAACCACACAACCGCCGGCGCGAATGCGTTTCTCGAATGGGACTTCACCCGCGACAAACGCGCTGGGTGCATAAAAGTAGTCCATATTCGAGCGCATGGCGTAAGTCACAAAACCCGCAGCAGCGCTGGAAAGCACCACCAGCAGGATCACCAGAATCAGACGTTGTTTTCGGGCTGGATGCATGTTGGTCCGGGGTCTATCTAAGGGTTACTAAATCTGGAAATTGGATGCGGGGCACAGCACTCAGGCCTCTGCCCGCCCCAGGCTAATTGGGTTTCCGCCGTCTGCGGCCAGGGGCGCTACTTGACCGCTTCGGCTTCACCGCCGGCCCGCGCAGCGACCTGCGGCTTCGCGGCACGACGGCGGGCCTCCTCAAGCCGCAACTGGCGGGAGAACTCACGAGCCATCCGGCGCTGGCGCAGCGCAGGCGTCACCGCGAGGGCAACCAGTACCGCAGCCGCAACAAAGTAAGCCGCCCATACGTAGGGGCCGTGGCCATTCATGGCGAAAAATGCGGAGAGACTGTCAAACTGAAACTGCATGATTGTTCCTCGCTCAATGCGCGCGACTGGCGGCCGCTGATGACGATCCCATCAGCTCCCGAACCCACTGGGTGCGCCACTCTCTCTGCAATATCAACGTGCGGGTGTGCAGGGTAAGCACCCAGGCATAAAAGAGGTAAAAACCGGCGATCATGGTGATCAACGGGTAAAACATGCTGGGGTCGATCGTGCTGGATTGCGTCAGCTTGAGGGTCGCCGGCTGATGCAGGGTGAACCACCAGTCAACCGACTTGTAGATGATCGGGATGTTGACGGTTCCGACCAGCGCCAGCAGCGCACTGGCCTTGTCGGCTGTCTGCTCGCGGCTAAACGCGCCAGAGAGTGCCATGACACCCAAATAGAGGAAAAACAGGATCAACATGGAGGTGATCCGGGCATCCCAGACCCAGTAGGTTCCCCAGGTCGGCTTGCCCCACACGGCACCAGTGAACAGCGCGATGAAGGTCAGCGCCGCGCCGATGGGAGCCGCCGCGCGCATGACCACGAACGACAGCTTCATCTTCCATATGAGGCCAATGGCGCCGCAAATCGCCATGATGTAGTACCCGGCCAGGGCGAGAAAGGCCGCGGGCACGTGGATATAGATGATCCGGTAACTGTTGCCCTGTTTCGCGTCTTCGGGCGCAAAACCAAGACCCCATACACAGCCCACCAGCAACAGCAAAAGGCCGGCGCCGCCCAACCACGGAAGCCAGGCGCTGGTCTTTTGATAAAACCAGCGCGGAGATCCCAGTCTGTGAAACCATTGCCAGGCCAATGTCATGACTCCTGTTGCGCCGCGAACCGCTGCGGCAAACGGGTAATGGGAAGTTACCTGCAAATATCCCGATTTAGTGATCCAGGCTGATCCGCACGGCCCCAGCCGCAGCAAGGGGCGCCAGCGCCAGCGCTGCAGCGAGAATCGCCGCCAACACGGCCAATTGGGCACTGTAACTGTACCCATCCAGCGCAGCCTGCACCGTTCCGGTGCCGAAGATTAACACGGGTACATAGAGCGGCATAATTATCAACGCCAGCAGCAGCCCCGGACGACGCAGGGCAACGGTCAGTGCGGCACCGACTGCACCGATCAGACTCAGACTGGCCGTTCCCAATAACAGTGAAATCACCAACGGCAGATAGCCCGCGCCGGAAAGGTTCAACATCATCCCGAGCATAGGCGACAACACCGCAAGTGGCAGGCCGGTCACCAGCCAGTGCACCGCGACCTTTGCCAGCACGGCAAAATAGAGCGGCTGTGGTTGCAGTGAAAGCTGCTCGAGAGACCCGTCTTCAAAATCCCCACGGAACAGTGACTCCTGGGACAGCAACGTCGCCAGCAATGCCATGACCCAGATCAGCCCGGGCGCCATGCGCGAGAGCATCTCCGGATCCGGCCCAATGCCCAGCGGCATCATCGCCAGCACCGTCACAAAGAACAGCAGCGGGTTTACGATATCGGATCGACTGCGCAGCGCCAGCAGCAGCTCAGTGCGCAACAGCGTATAAAAACCGGGGCCAGTGGCAGTGTCCAACCTGTTGACTCCCATACCGCGCTCATCACCGGCAACTGCAGATTCAGTCGGCACTGTGCGACTCCTGTGACGCCGAGAGTTCGCCCGCAGGAACATAAGAAACCTGATAATCGGCGAGATCCACGTGCTGCAGGGGGTTCAGGTTTACCGGTTGGTGCGAGGTCAGCAATACGCTGCCACCCGCCGTCAGGTGCTCGGACATGCGCTTTTCCAGGCTCGCCACCCCGCGTACATCCAGCGCCGCCAATGGCTCGTCCAGAATCCACAGCACCGGCGCCGAAGGCAAAAACAACCGCGCCAGTGCGACCCGGCGCCCCTGGCCTGCGGACAACTGCTGGCAGAGCACATCCTCAAAGCCGTAAAGATCCACCGCCGCCAACGCCGCAAATGCATCAGCGCGAGTGGCACCGTACCATGCGAGATTTTCCAGTGGTGTCAGCCCGCGGCGGACACCAGCCTTGTGACCAATATAGAGCAGGGATTGGCGCATTCGGGAAAGGGCTGAGGGAAAAGGCGTGCCGCACCAGTGGATTTCACCACTGAAATCGTCGGCACTGCCAACCAGGGTACGGATGAGAGTGCTTTTACCGGCGCCATTGGCACCGAGAATCTGCACCGCGGTGCCCGGCTCGAGGGAAAAACTGAGACCGGAAAACAACGGGCGACCGTCTCTTTCACAAGAGAGGTTCCGCACTTCCAGCGATCCCGGGAGGTTCGAGGCCATGACACACCGACGTTGACGAAAATTAGGCGGCATTATACCGGCCCAACCCGGGTTTGTGCGGATTTCGCGGATACCTATAACGTCTCGGCCTGACCGCCGACCGGCTCGCCCCAGTCGATCACCGCAAGCACATGGCTGCTGCCGGGCCGCGTGACCACTTGCCGGCACACGGAATTCAGCAACCCCAGCCCCCGTCCGGAATAAATACCCTTTTTCTCGCTCACCTGAGGAAACCCGGCACCACTATCTTCTACTTCCAGGAACAGCTCCCCGCCGCCGCCCCAGTCGCGGCAGCGCAGGCCAATGCTGATCCAGCCGGAGTCCAACTCACTGCGGCGCTCCGCCATCAGGTCGTAGTAATGCACAAAACCTTCATCGGTGCATTTCAGCGACGAATCCAGCCCGAGCACACCGTGCTCAAGGGCGTTTCTAAATAGCTCGCTGAGCGCGATGGCCAACTCCTCCTGGAAGCGGGCCGCACCGGGCATTTGCGCCAGAATACTGAGCAGGTGTGGCAACGGGTCGGCGTTGCGCAGCTCCGCTTCAGCCAGGCGCAGCCTGATGGACCACTCGCCGATGCGCCCACCTCTCCGCTCACTGCTGCACTCAACGTCGGCAGCGGCACCGCGAAAAAGCGACTCATCAGTCAGATCAAGCTCGACCAGCGACAGGTCGTCGTGCTGCTGCGATGCATGCGCATTTACCGCCAGCAATATGCGCTCAAACGCGGATCCCTCTCCCACGCCTTTGTCGCCGCTGCCGCCCCCGAGTAATTCCAGCAATCGGGCTTCGCCGAAGTGCTCGCCCTCGCCATTGCGCGCTTCGTGAACGCCATCGCTCCACAGGTACAACCGATCTCCCGGGCGCACACGCAGGTTAACCACTGAGCGCTCGACCTGATCCATCGCGAGCACGCCAAGTGGCAGATGACGGGATTCGAGCATTCGCAGCTCGCCATTGACGCTTTTCAGGCAGGGGCTCGGCATGCCGGCATTCAACAGTCGCAGGTGATTGCGCCGCGGATCAAACTCCAGCATTACCAGGCAACAAAACATCTGTCGCGGCAAAATATCGTAGAGCTTGCGATTTATTTCCCGGAGTACGCGATTGAATGAAAACCCGCGCGGCACCATGGAGTAAAAAATAGATGTCAGGGGCACGGCACCGACTGCGGCGGCCAACCCGTGACCGGCGAAATCCCCCAGCATCAGCACCAGTTTGCCATCAGGGGAGTGCGTTGCCGCCAGCAGGTCACCATTCAGAACCGCTCTCGGCGACAGGTGGTAGCGAATTGCTGGAGTTACGTCGAGACAGCTCTCATTGCCGAGATTGCTGAAAATTTCCCGCGCATTTGCCTGCTCCTGCAGGAAGTCCGCGTGATGCCTGCGCAACCTGTCGCGCTGGGCGATCAGCGATCGGCTGAAGTCGCAGAAGCGGCGAATCGATGCCAGCTTCAATTGCACAAGTGCCGGGCTGTAAGGCTTGGTCAGAACATCGTCACAGCCGCTCAACGGTTCCTGGACAATCCCATTTTCCTGCAGCTCCTGCACAAACAGAATCGGTACCGGTTCGATCCCACTTTGCTGCCGTAAACGGCGCAATTCGGCTGGGCTTGCACTTTGCGCCGCCAGCGGCCCCAATATGATCAGCTCCGGACGGAACTCCTCGTACACCGAAACCGCCTCTGCGGCATTGCCAACCGTGCAAATCAGTGCCGGCCTCGCCCGCCCCTGCTCGGTGGTGTAGTCCCAATTATGAATAAGCGCCTGGATATCCGCGACTTCCTGCGCGTCAGGTTCAACGATAAGAATACGGAAGTCAGGCATGCTGAAGAACAGTGGCGACGGATGATCAGCGAATGCTGAAAATCCGATCGAAATTTGAAACGGTCAGGATATGAGACACGTGGGCGTTAGGGTTCACCAGTTCGACCTCAGGCTCAGCCCGATCTCGGCCGACCTCGACACAGTAATCCCGAAGCAATAGCAGCATCCCCAGGGCTGCGCTATCCAGGTGCTCGGTGGCAGAAAGATCCAGGACAATTTTCTTGGGCGCGGGTATCACGTTGCGGTAAGCACGCTGAAATTCCCGATGCAAATTGAAATCAAAGTGGCCGGATACGCGAATCACCAGCGTCTCACCAGACTCGGAAACTTCCGAATAAACCCGGCTTTCAAACCTGTCGGAAACTACCATCTGAAGTTCCTTTTATCTTTATATGTCCCGCTTATATCCCACTCATTCCATCGTCAATTCGAATCCGGGGCCAAGCCCGGGCAAAGCGTACAAACGACGCCCCAATATACACCTCGCCAGAAGGCATGCAAACCGCGCCCGGATACTTTCAGTTCCACTGCCAAGATCGCAGGGCCCCAGGATAGTAGCAACCTCCCGCCCCCGAATCCCGGCCCCCGGCACCCGGCACCGTCAAGATTGGCATGCCCCAAAACAAAGAACCGGAGCTTTTGGCTCCGGTTCCCGGCCGCTTTCCTGGCGGAGTCAGAAGTCTAACTGATAGTCCATCAGCTCCCTTCGCAGTCGCATCTCCTCCAGCCGGTCTTCGACCATGCGGCGGGCGTCGCGAGGGCTCTGAGGGGTATACAGCAGCTCATCTCCCAAAGAAGAGTCAGCTTCATCAAAATCGATGTCATTTTCGTCAACGTTACCGTTCATAGAAAACTCCACAATCTCGATCTGCCAGGGCAGAAACACTTTGTCTGTTGTTGTTGTGCTTTCGCAGATTAGCCAGCGTAAGCTTTTTCGGTCAAGCAACTTTTAAGCCACGCCCGGGCAGTTTTTCCGAAGGTTACAAAAGATAGATCCGACGCCAACATATCCCGACCCGACCACCGCCCAGCTCCCCGCAAGCGACGCCAAATTAGCGCCAATTTGTGACCAAATCGCGACAATTTCTGGCTATTTAAAAGCGTCAGGCAGGCTGCGCCTTGCTGGGGCGCATTGGTAACCCCAATACTGCGCGCGTTACCTTAGGTGACAGCGGTGAAACAACTGCGCAAAACGTGGCAGGGCGCACAAACGGGAGCCGACGAAAAGGGGAGAACCCGGGCAACCATGACATGAAGCGCCCGAATGGTTAGAATGGCCGCCTTCCGCCCCCGTCGGTTAACAGGATAAACCACGGACCTCCTAAGTCCGGACTGGTGGTTCGAGTCCACCCGGGGGCGCCACTCCAGCGTTTACGCCCAGTTACCCTGCTTAAATTCCGCCTGTGCCTACCCGCCTCCTTTCCATGCGTGACTTGGGGCCACTCTCAGCGACGACCTAAAACGGCAGCAATTGGCTGGGGTACTCAGCTCTGATATGTTTGGCCTGATCAGATACTGCGCGACAGTCCCCACAAAGAGGCCAATAATAATGTCGACATTCGCCGCGGAAGCCCGTAGCTGGCTGCAGACTGCCGTTCTCTCCAGTGAAGAGACCCTGGTAAAGAGCGAGCCTTTCAATTTCATGGTGTCACGAGGCACCCTGCCCCGCGATGTCATGCCATCCCTGCTGGCAGACTTCCCAAAACTGAAAGGCGCCGGCTACCTGCCTTATGAGAGCCGCGAGTGCGGGGATAGCGTGAACGCACTGATCGCGCGTATGACGGAGCCTGAATTCGCCGATGCCCTGGGAGACAGACTCGGCATAGACCGCCTGTCCCAGTACCCCACCTATGTATCGATTTCACGAAGACTCAAGAAACGCCATGGCAATATCCACACCGATGGCAAATCCAAAATTGCCACCGCGCTCCTCTACCTGAACGACGACTGGGAACAGACCAGCGACGGCTGTTTGCGCTTCCTGCACAGCATCAGCGATTACGAAGCGACAGTGATTCCCGAAATTCAACCTGTGTACGGCACCCTGGCGGCATTCAAGCGCGCAGACAATTCTTATCATGGCCACCTGCCATTTGAAGGCGAGCGCCGGGTGATACAGATCGCCTGGCTGGTCAGCGCCAAGGACAAGGATCGCAAGGCCAAGCGCGGCCGCCTCGCCCACAAGCTCAAGCAATTTCAAAACTGGCTGGGTGAAAAGTTTCGGCGAACAGCCAAAGCGTAATCCGCCGAAGCCCAACAGGATCACTCGACCTTTGCTGTTGCCGACGCCGGGAGGGCGACTTGCTGACTTTTCTCGCTGTCATTCTTTTTGCGATTCTGGTCTGGGTCATTCCTCACGCCTGGCAACGAAGTCGGCTGCGCTATTTGCGCAGCCGGACACTGACACCCCGGCAAATCGCACTACTTGCTGAAAATCTTGCCCTCTACCGCTACCTGGCGCCGGCGCAACAGCGCGAACTGCAGCAAAACGTCAGCCTATTCCTGCGCGACAAGGAGTTCGTGGGATGTGACGGGCTGTCAGTTAGCGAAGAAATGCAGGTCACAGTGGCCGGCCATGCCTGCCTGCTCCTGCTACAGCGTGAAAATAGCTGCTACCCCGATCTGCGCACGGTGCTGATGTACCCTGACGCTTACGTGGCCGAGGAAATACACCGCGAGGGCTATATCGAATCCACGCGGCAGAGCGCACGCGCCGGTGAAGCGCATTATCGCGGGCCGGTGGTCATCTCCTGGGGGGATTTGAAGGCGGGGCTTACCCACCCGCAACGGGGTCACAATGTTGCGATCCACGAATTTGCGCACAAGCTGGACGAAGAGGATGGTTATGTGGATGGCCGGCCGCTGTTCGCCAACAGCGCGGAGGGCAAGACCTGGGGCCCGGTAATGCGCGAGGCGTTTTTCGAGCTGCGCGAGCGGCTACATACGCTGCACCATGAAAGTGATAGCGGCGAGGAACCCGGCGACACTACCAACCCGGCCGGAACCCAGCGCGTCTCCGTGCTGGACACCTACGGAGCGCAATCGCCGGCAGAGTTTTTTGCCGTGGCTACCGAAGCGTATTTCATTATTCCGTTGCAGATGGAAGCGGCACATCCTCAGTTATATCGGGAACTGCAGAAATTTTTCCGTACAGATCCTGCCGCACTACTGCGTAATAGTCGTCGGGGCGATTGATATCACAATTGATTGCGGGATCCTGTACCTCCACATCCCGCACCGCGTCGTAATAAAGACGAAGTACCTTTTCCAGGCCACTGCGGCGCAGGCGGGAAAGTGCGGAAAGGAAGCGGCGACCAATGGCAATGGGGTAACCCCTGGTGCCGGCACAGACCGGAACACAAATACTGTTTTCGTCCGACTCTGCAAGCAAGGTCCGGATCGTGTCCGGTTCCACGAAGGGCATATCGCCCAGGCAGACCAGCATGGTCTTGGGGATAACCCCCTGCCTGGTAAGCTGCTCTACCGCGGACGACAGGCTCGCGCCGATACTCACCGGCCAGACCGGCGCATTCAGTACCTGCACAGGCAATTTGGCTAGCTGTGGACTGACAATGGGATCGCTGGCCCGGATGACGACCTGGATACCCACATCATCCCTTTCGCCGACCGCGGAAAGTATGTTCTGCAGGGTCTTTATCAGCATCGGCTCGCCATTGAGATTGGCGAGCCTCTTGTCACTGCCAAAACGATGGGAATATCCGGCGGCCAGCACAATAATTGAATATTCCATACCGTCTTCCCTGTGGTTTATTAAAGGCGTTTTCTCTGTATAGACCGTCAGTAATCCTTCTTCCACTGCAGTTCGACACTACCGGCGCTGCTTTCATTGCTATCCGAGGACTTGATTTCCAGGCGTAAATTCTTGCGCAGCTCGATCTGCATTTCTGCGTGCCACGGATTAAGCGGATCCGTACTGCGCTGCAACTCCAGGTAGATCCGGCTGGTGATGTATTTCCCTAGGCTCAGGGCGTACTGGTCCCCCTCATCGGTTTCTTCAGATTCGAAGTCCAGGGTATCCAGGCCAATCAGCTCGCGGGTTTTCGCCACCGGGTCAAAGCCGGTACCGCCGCTTTGCAGCGTGCGCGCAATGGTCACCAGGCGCACCGCCTGCAGCGGGGAGATATCCGTCAGGGATTTGCCAAACAGCAGTTGCGCAAAAATTTCATCCTGGGCGGCCGCAGGGTTGGAACTGAATTCCACTTTGAGGTCGTCCGTTGTACCGGAAATGACCGCGGTAATTTCACCCTCGGGGTAGGTATGCAGCCCCTTGATATAAATGGCCGCGACATTGTTCTCGAACTGGATCTGACCTTCCTGCAGGTCAAATTTCTTGCCAAGCAAATCGAATTTGCCGCGCACGATGGTGAGCGTTCCGGAAGCCTGGGGATCGGCGGCGGTGCCGGTAATCCCGACTTTGCCTTTCAGTTCCGAATCCAATCCGAGTCCGCGCACATAGGACTGCTGATCTAGGACTATTTCCAGCGCCAGTCCGATGTTCTGCAGCATGGAAGGACCCGCGGTTTCACGGTTTTGATCCACCTCGACCTCGATGACCTCAATTTCCGGCACACTGCTGCCGAGGAAGTGTTCAACCTGCAGCGCCAGCGGCCGTAGATTAAGGCGCCCGGCAAGCAGCGCATCCTCGGTGGATCCAGTGAGTTTGAGCTCCCCGGAGAAGGCACCCTTGGCCGCGGGCATATTCAAAAGGTGTGCTTCCCGGGCACGCAAAACAAAGTCGAGGGCCGGGTGTTCCGGCGCGCGGAAGGTGACCGCCCCCTCCAGCTCGATGCGTCCCTGGTCGCGATCCCTGGCACTGGCCTGTACGATGCGCCACTGCTCCGGTGTCAGCTCGGCTACAAACACCAGCTGCCGGAGGCGGGTATTGCTGGGCCGGTGCTCATAATAGCCATCGCGCAGGTCGATATTGCCGCGCATGTTCGGCGCCAGCGTATTGCCGTCTGCCGTGAACGCAAACGCCAGTTGCCCCCGCATGGTATGAATTTCCGGGTCGAAGAAGGCCCCGAACGTGGCCAGGTCAGCCTGGCCACGTGCATCCATCTTGATGGGTAGCGGCGGAGACTCTCCCGCGCTCTGTTTGGCAAACAGCTGCTCGAGGATCGGCGCTATCGCGAGCGTCATGGTCGCTTCGGCCGCCTGTTTGCTGCCATGGCTGGCATTGAGCGTTCCTTTGAGGTCACCAGCTTCCGTCTGCCAGGAAACAATCAGGCTCAGTGGCGCCTGTACCAGAGCATCGTCGCGCAATGTAGGGGCGCGACCGGTCACCTTGATTTCACCCGCAAGGTCCGGCGCCTGCGGTGACCCTGTTGCCGTTGCCCACAGGGTCAGCTCACCGCTATCGCTGATGTCCGCGGCGATCCAGTCCTCAAAATCAGCCAGCGTGGCCTGCGCCCGCAAATCCAGCTCCAGTGCGTCCTTACCGAGATTGCCGTTGGCAACCAGCTGGTTGCGCCCGGCCCACAACAGCCTCACGTCAGCCAGCCGCACCTGGCTATCGATAAAACTGACATCCCCCTGGATCTGCCAGGGCTCACCGCGAAAACTGCCCAGGCCCAGCAGGTTCACGCCCGCTTCCGGAGCGGAAAAAGAACCGGAAAACTGGCCGTCCAGGCTCAACTCACCCACCAGGGAAGGCGGCAGCTCGGCCCCTACCAGCTCCAGCAGTGACACCGGAATGTTGCGCCCCGCAATGCTGCCATTTGCCCGCTGTGCCTGCGGCTCCACCACGCCATTAATTTCCAGCCACGCATGTCCGCGGCGGGCGGACAAGCCCGAGTCCTCGACCAGCCCGGCAAGACTTCCGGCGCTCTGCTCGGCCTCCGCAGGCTTGTCCTGCTCCTTAAGCGGATAGTCTTCCGCCGGTGCCGACGGGTCGCCGGCCACAAGGGAGTGATCGGGCTCCGCCGGCAGCTCCGCACCGGTGAACAGATCCAGGCGCAGTCGGTCGAGGGTCAACTTGTTCACATCGCCCGACACGCCGCCGCCCAGTTGATAACGGTAATTCTGATAGTCCCCCTGCGAATTCAGCTGCGCAGAAACCTGCGGGTTTACCCAGGGCCCCGTCACAGCAACCACCGCATCCAGATTCACCCGCGTTCCCGGGGTAAGGGGCAATCCCAATTGTTCTGCGAGCTGCAGATCCCGGGCTGCAGCGTCCAGCTGGAACTGCAGGGATTGCTTTTCGATATCCACTTCGCCACTGCCGCTGACCCGCACCCCTTCACCTTCCAGCACGATGTCGCTGATGGCGAATTTTTTCAGGTCGCCGCTCGCCGCGCCGTGCACCTCTGCGGCCAGATCCCGGTAAAGAACCCGGCCATCAACCTGAACGACCAGCTGCGGATTCACCCAGGCCCCTGAAGCCTTTACCGATAAGCGGGCAATTTCAGCATCAATGTCCGGCGGGATTTCGATTTCACGGGACTGTTCCAGCGCAGCGAGAATCTCCCGCACTTTTTTCAGCGGTAAGCGCTCAATCAAACCGGCAACATCTATGGATTCGCTGTTGAGATCGACCGTTCCCCCAAGATTCAGTTGCGCACCGGCAAATACCAAACGGGCAGTCTGGATACGAATATTTTTGTCCCGGGTTTCCACCTCACCGGTCAGATGCAGCGGCTGCGCCTGATAGCGACTTTTCAGTTCCAGGCTGCCATTGACCTGAGGTAATGTCAGCGGCCCCGCGACATTCAGGTCTGCACTCAACCATCCACCAACGAGGTAATCCTGCCAGGGCTGGGATATGGCGATGGGCAGGCGATTGAACTTGAGCGCAAGCGACATCTCCTCTGCATTTACTTGCCCGGCAATACGATGGCGGGAATCATCCACCGTTAATTCCAGACCGTCAGTGGTCACCGCCCACGGACTCAACGTGATTTCAGCGGCGCCCACCAGACCGAACTGGTGGGCAACCAGCGGCAGTGAAAATTGCTCCACAGTCGCCGTAACGTGATTGTCGTCCCGCACATGCAGCGTGATTTTTCCCTGGGCATCCAGATCCTGGTTCTCTGGCAACTGCAGTTGCCGGGACAGAAAGCCACCGGAATTTTCTCTGGCCGACAACGCGATCTGGTAGTGATCCGCTGACTGCAAAATGCCCTCGAGGTGAATGCGCAACTGGTGGCCGCCGTGCTCTTCAATCGCCAAGTCCAGGCCCGACTCTTTTCCGGGCCAGCGATAACTGCCCTGCCCTGCAACGGAGAGCACCGGCAAACCTTCGAGCTGCGCGTCAATCAGCGTGAGGCTGCCCACCGCCAACTTGTCGACCAGTATCGCCGGTACCGGCAAGGCATCCGCCTGTTCGGCGACTTCCTCAACCTCTTCCGGCGGCGGGTGGGCCGCCAGGTACTTCCCGAGCAGGATATTGTCGAACCACAGGGATTTCGCGCTCACCTCCACAAGATGAATCTGCTTACTCAACAGGGGTTGCAGGTCCAGGTGCAGGGTCAGATCCCGCGCGTCCAGCAACGGCTGTTGCTGGTAGCGAACGTCGAGGTGGGAGAAATACCAGTGCCCGAACTCCCGGCTTCCGATCTCGCCAACGACGATTTCCAGGTCTGGAAGGTAGTGGCCCGCCGCGGACAGGCCGCTTCGCGTCAGGGCTACCCGGCCAGACTCCGACCCCAGCAGCACCACAAACAGCAATAACAGGATTAGCGGCGCAATCGCCAGGCTGGTTAACAGCGGCCAGCGGCGACGCGAAAGAAAGCCTCGCCTCGCCATCAGAATGCCTGCCCCAAGCTGACATAAACCTGATAGGCACTGTCGCCAAGTCCTTCCCGCCGCTCCAGGGGAAATGCCACGTCAAAGCGCAGAGGAGCAAAGGAGGTCATATAGCGGACACCCAGGCCAACACCCCAGAACAGGCTGGAGTCAAAGCGTGGTTGCGGATCCGCATAGGCATTGCCTCCGTCGAGAAACAGCACCCCACCCCAGGTGTCGGTGAACCGGAAACGCCCCTCGAGGGAGATTTCACTCAGCGCACGCCCACCGATCGGATCGGAAAGTGTGGGCGGATCGCCGGGCTGTGCTGGCGGCAGTAGACGGCGCGGCCCCAGCGCCTGGTAGCTGTAGCCGCGCACCGAGCCACCGCCGCCAGCATAGAAGCGTTCGTCGGCAGGGATGTCCAGGTTGTCGATGCCGCTGATTACACCGGCTTTGATGCGCAGCGCGAGGGTGGGATCAAAGCGCATCTCCTGCGCGGTCAGATAGCCGGTCATCACCAGCGTGTTTTTTACAAAGCGGGTACCGGAGCCCTTGAGATCCAGGTAGGGCTTGACCTCCATGGTGACTGTCGCACCGCGACGGGCGTCCAGCAGGTTATCGGTGGTATCCACTTTGACTGCCAGCGGGAAAGACAGCAACCGGTAGTTTTCGCTCTCTTCGCCCTCTTCCTTTACCTCACTGAACTTGAGCTCACTACCGACACTGAACGTGCGATTGCGGGTTTGGCGCCGGGATATATTGCCGCCAAGGGTCAGGGCTTTGGCCTGGTAGGAGTCCCGCTCTTCATTGGATGCTTCCGCTTTGGCAGAAAACTCCTGATTGTCACGGAAAAAACGCGGCACCAGCAATTCCGTTTTCAGGGATTGCTTGACTTCGTTAAGCCGGGTTTCCACTTCGATTTTTTCGCCACGCCCCAGTATGTTGCGGTGTTCCCACCCGGCCGATACGCCCGCCCCTTCGTCAGACGTGTAGCCAACCCCGAGGCGAACGGTGCGGTGATTGCGCTCCAGCAAGCGAAAGGTGACATCCACCACACCATCCACCGGCTCCGACACTTCGCTGTTCACCCCGGCGATCAGGTTGGTGCGCAACAGGCGCAGGCGCGCGGCATCGACCTTGCGGCGGTTGAAGCAGGCTCCGGGTTTCAATTGCAGGCGTTTGCGCAGGTAGTCTTCATTGACCGTGCTCAACCCTTCCAGTTGAACCTCGCCAATCCGCACTTCCGGGCTTGGCGCCACCCGGTACACCAGGCGCGCCGCCTGTTCGCTGTGAATCACCGTGGCTTTGTAATCCACCTCGATATTTAACAGGCAGGCGTGGTCGCCGAGATATTTCTCGATCAGGCTGACGCCCTCGGTAACCTTCTCAGCCTCCAGCGGGTCGCCAACCTTGAGGCCGACACCGGGAAAATCCGCGCGCAAATGTGGCGGCATTTTTACTGTCAGGGTCTTGATCCGATACAAGGGACCGGGCACCACCCGGTAAAGGATTTCGCCGTCAGTGACCGTCTGGCGCACGCGGCCATCGTAATAGCCGCGTGAGCGCAACAGCTTCTCCAGCGTACCCCGTTCGTAGCGGGCAACATCCAGCGGATCCTCGTAGGACTTCAATACGCTGCTGGATTTGCGCTGCTGGTTCACCTGCTCGCGCAGCCAGTCCTGAAGCTCCCGGTCTTCCGAGACGCGAATTTTGAACTTTGGCAGGCTATCGATAAAAGGCAACGCCTGTGCCGGCTGAATAACAGAAATGGCCAGGCAGCACGACAGTATTACAGCGAGGGTGCTGTACCAGGTGGCGGGAAGAAAGAGACGCAATTCAACTATCCGTTTGCAAATATTCACTACTGCGACGCCGGCCACGGTGAAAAGTTGCCGGGTCGGCACCGGGTAAAGGGCGCCAACCCATCACACGGTGCAAAAGCTATCAGCGCGCAGGGAAGGCCCCAGGCGCCTCTTTTTTCTCAATCAGGGGATTACAGTTTTTGATGACCACGCGCCCCTCGAGCAGGTTGCCTTTGGAGTATTCGGAAAAAATGCACTCATTGGTTCTGGGGTCATAGTTTTCCACCCAGAGGTTGTCGTCTTTCCAGGTGGATCCGAGGTGGCGCTGCCCCTCGGGCACACTGATACGCATCACACCACCGAAACGTTTGACGAAAACCTGTTCATAGTGGAAGTAATACGCCAGCCATCCCACCAGAAACACGATGGCCCCGACGATAGCGCCCTTCCCCAGGCTTCCAAGGCGACTGCCTGCAAACAGACAAAGTGCCGCAAGCCCGATGACTGCGGCCCAGTACAGATACGTAATCATTGCTGATCTTCCGTGAATTATTGAATTATTCGCAATCGGCTCCCAACAGGGTAGCGCAGAATGCCGGGCGCGGTATACCACAGTGGGCGGATGATGGAAACGGGAGGAAAAAACGTGGCAGGCACGAAGAGCAAGCTTGATCTGTATCAAGGGGCGTGACGAGGCGCCTCGTACACTGGACTCATCAAGCAATACCAACCGAAGGAGCTTACCATGGACGCATTGATCGACCTGTTCACCAGCTTTTCTGGCCTGCTGAGCCTGGCCATCGTTGCCTTCGTCTGCCTGATGGCGACGTTCTTTATTCGGCTCGCGTTCAAGAAAATGGATGAAGAAGAACACGAAATTGGCGCGGTGAAGCAAGTACATCAGGGCGCCCATCAGCACGCCTGACCACTTGCCGATTGCGGAGGCAGGCCTCTACTGGCACTGCCTCCCCCCTGATTGCACAGTTACTCAGGTCTGCAATTCCGGCAGATTTTCAAACAGGGTTAACGCCTCAGGGTTCGCCAGCGCCTCCTGGTTTTTCACCGGTCGACCGTGAACCACGTTGCGCACCGCCAGCTCGACAATCTTGCCGCTGATGGTGCGCGGGATATCCGCCACCTGAATCACTTTGGCCGGCACATGGCGCGGCGTGGTGTTGGCGCGGATGGTGGTACGGATTTTCTGGGTTAACGCCTCATCCAGCGCCACCCCCTCTCTCAGCACGACAAACAGTACAACGCGGACATCGTCGCCCCATTCCTGGCCGATACAGATGCTGTCCAGAACCTCCTCGACCTTTTCGACCTGACGGTAAATTTCCGCTGTTCCAATACGCACGCCACCGGGGTTGAGTACCGCATCGGAGCGGCCGTAGATGATCACGCCGCCATGGCCGGTGATTTCCGCGTAGTCACCATGCGCCCAGACACCGGGCCAGCTGTCAAAGTAGGCACCGTGATACTTGCTGCCATCCGGGTCATTCCAGAAGCTGATCGGCATGCACGGGAAGGACTTCGCACACACCAGCTCGCCCTTCTCCTGTGCTACCGCTTTGCCGTCGTCATTCCAGACTTCTACCGCCATGCCCAGGCCGCGACATTGCAGCTCTCCCGCATAGACCGGCAGCGTGGGATTGCCCAGGGCAAAACAGGAGATGATGTCGGTACCGCCGGAAATGGAAGAAAGGCAAACATCCTCCTTGATATCGCGGTACACGTAACGGAACCCTTCATGGGCCAGGGGGGAGCCGGTGGACAACACCGCGCGCAGCTTTTCCAGCTTGTGGCTCTCACGGGGCTTGCACCCGTCTTTTTCCAGCGCCGCAATATATTTCGCACTGGTACCAAACACGCTGATGTTTTCCTCATCCGCCATATCCCACAGGGACTGGGCCGCGGGATAGAAAGGCGAGCCGTCAAACAGCACCAGAGTCGCACCGCACGCGAGCCCGCTAACCAGCCAGTTCCACATCATCCAGCCACAGGTGGTGAAATAGAACAGGGTATCGTCACGACGCATGTCGGTATGCAGCTGGTGCTCTTTCAGGTGCTGCAGCAAGGTACCGCCCACCCCGTGCACGATGCACTTGGGTACCCCGGTGGTGCCGGAGGAATACATGATGTACAGGGGGTGGTTGAACTCGGTTTGCACGAAAGTCAGCGCACGGGCCGGCGCCGTTTCGAGGAAGCCATCCAGCACCACCGCGCGCTCAAGCCCCGCTATCGCTTCAGCGGTGTCCGCTGCGCTGCGGGCAACCGGCACCACCACCATTTGCTCGATCGACTCGATCTGGGCCACGATCTGCTCCAGGCGCGGCAATGAGTCGATGGTTTTGCCGTTATAGAAGTATCCCTCGCAGGCAAACAGAATCTTTGGTTGCACCTGCCCAAAGCGATCCAGTACCCCATTGATCCCGAAATCGGGAGAACAGGATGTCCAGATGGCACCGAGACTGGTTGTCGCCAGCATGGCGACGACGGTATCGATGATATTGGGCATGAAGCCGGCTACGCGATCCCCCTTGGCGACTCCGGCGGCGTCGAGTGCCGACGCCAGGGTGCCCACGCGCTCAAACAGTTCCGCATACGTCAGTTGGCGTCTGCGACCGTTTTCCAGGCGCTCGACCAGCGCGACCTTGTCATCGCGGTAGCGCAGCAGGTTCTCGGCAAAGTTCAGGCGAGCGTCGGGAAACCACTCGGCGCCCGGCATGACATCTGCCCCGAGCACGCGCTCACCACGGGTTTCTGCGACCACCCCGGCCACCTCCCACAATTCGGCCCAGAAATGCTCGCGCTCTTCCACGGACCACTGGTACAGCTCGGCATAATCCGCCAGCTGCAACGAAAACTTGTCATTGATGTGGCGGCGAAAGGCGTCCATCTGGGTGGACGCGATAGCCTCGGCAGTGGGCTGCCACAGGGGGAGGGCTTGGTTACTCATCTCGGCTGCTCTCTCGATCTATTCGTTATTTGGCTTAGTTCGACTAAAGACCATTATTCGCCAGAACGCGATAGGGGCAATCATGCCTTGGTCTAACATTTAAAACCAATTTAAACTTATTAACATTAGTTAAAGTTTTATTAACAAACAGACAGGCCGGAACCTTTGCCGTGAGCACCACAATCAAACAACTGCGCGCCTTTGTTGCGGTCGCCAGCACCCGCAGCCTGGCCGACGCCAGCGCCCGCCTGCACATCTCCCAACCCGCCCTATCGGTCGCCATCAGAAACCTGGAAGCCAGCGTCGGCGGCCCCCTGTTCAACCGCGAGAGCCGGCAATTGAGCCTGACACCGGAGGGGCAGCGTTTCGCCGCCCGCGCCGAACAGCTGCTGGAGAACTGGGACAAGTCTATCGAGGAAATCCAGCGCCAATTCGCACTGGAGCGCGGGCGGCTCGCCATCGCAGCCATACCGGCCTATGCGCTGAACCGGCTGCCGCCCCTGCTGGCCCGGTTCCACCGGCTGCACCCGGAGGTGGATCTGGCCCTGGAAGACATCGTGATGGAGCAGGTTCTCGCCGCCGTGCGCGACGGACGGGCGGAACTCGGTATCACCTTCCGGCCGGATGATCTGGCCGAGCTCGCATTCGAACCGCTGGAAGACAGCCGCTTTCACGCGGTTCTGCCGCCGGCCCATCCACTTTCCACGCGTAAAACCCTGCGCTGGGCCGATCTTACGAGCCTGCCGTTTATCGCGATGAATCGAGGCTCGGCGGTGCGCCGCTGGACTGAAGCCGCCTTCTCAGAGTGCGGCAAACCGGCGCACCTGTTCTGCGAAGCGTATCAGCTCAGTACCATTGGCAAGCTGGTGAAGGAAGGTTTGGGTGTGAGCGCCATGCCCGCGCTGTGCGTGCCGCAGATGGCGGAATACGGACTGGCGAGCATTCCCCTTGCCACCCCCGCAGTCAGCCCGCAGTTGGGTGTCGTATTTCGCAGCCACGGCGCACTGTCTGCACCCGCCCGCGCCTTCCTGCAAATGCTGAAGGAAGCGCGTGGGCACTGACAAACATCCTGTAAAAAAATGGCCCGCGTTCGGCGGGCCATTCGATATCAACAATACAGCTACTGCAGTGTGATTATTGCGCGGTAGCGCGCAGCATCCACGCGGTTTTCTCGTGTACGCGCATGCGATCAGACACCAGCGCAATGGTGGACTCGTCGTCACCTTCCTGCGCCGCCTTGAGTACGTCACGGCAGGTTTTAATCACCTGTTCGTGCCCCTGGGTCAAAATGCGCACCATTTCCTCAGCCGCCGGCACTTCCTCGGTTTCCTTGATGGAACTCAATTCAGCGAACGCTTTGTATGTGCCCGGGGCAACCACATCCAGGGTACGGATGCGTT
Source organism: Microbulbifer weihaiensis (assembly GCF_048323715.1). Lineage (NCBI taxonomy): Bacteria > Pseudomonadati > Pseudomonadota > Gammaproteobacteria > Cellvibrionales > Microbulbiferaceae > Microbulbifer > Microbulbifer weihaiensis. The sequence goes on along the minus strand of NZ_JBLWFL010000010.1, from coordinate 115,126 downwards.
CGGCGATATCATCCACAGCCGTGGCCAATTCCGTGTAGTGCTCTTCGAACATCAGATGGAGCTCGCGAAACAGGCGTCCAGTGACATTCCAGTGGAAATTGTGCGTTTGCAGGTAGAGGGTATAAGAATCTGCCAACAGGCGTTTCAGGCCCTGCGCAATTTCCTCGCGATCTTTGGCGCCGATACCAATATCGATGTTGCTCATTATCAACCTCTCTTGGTCGTTTTCAATTCCGTTTATCAGCTGAAACCACACGATCCAACAGTATTGCGCAACAGTCACTGACGAACCACTGCATACGCGTGACATGCGTCAATTGGCGTGCTTATCAACCACCGGCGCCATAAATGGCAGCGATCGCAGTGCATCGCCACCAGCCAATAACGCCGTTGGGCAATATATTAGGGTCGACACCAGGCGTTTAAAATTGATTACGGGTATCGGCCCTATAGATACTCGCAATAGCGATTGCAGGACAACATCATTGACACCCCGAATCCCACGCATGGGATTCAAAGGCCGGGGCTGCGCTACCCCTGCTCAGGCTGGGCTGTGGCCATATACAGAATCAACGCCTGGAAATCCTCATCCGTACAGCTATAACACAACCCCGCCGGCGGCATGGCCTTGAAGCCATTGCGCACGTGGGTAACGAGTGTATCCATACCCTGTTCCATACGCGGACCCCAGGCTACCACGTCCCCGGTTTTCGGAGCACCAACCACGCCGCGGTCGTGGCAGCTGCCACAGGTTTGGCGATAGGTGTCCAGTAACTCAGGAGCAATATGCACGGTATCAATTTCTGTGGTCGGCTCGGTCTGAACCTCCACCGCCGCGGTATCGTGCGCTCCGCTCACCTGGGACTGCTCGGCAACCTGCGCAGGCTCCTTGCTGGAGCAAGCGGCGATGAGCAACCCAAAAACAGTGATGATCGATATTTTATGAACACGTGAAATGCGCGAGTAACCAGACACAGCTATCCCCTTGTGGTTGTTATGAGAAGGCCCATTAAGGCGTGACCCTGACGGAAAAATCACTCTGCCTTTTGTAAAGCCTTGGCGCACACAGGGCAAGCACTGTTTACAGAGAGTGTGAGGGAGCGCCACTCGAGACTGGCGGCTTCAAACAGTTGCAGCCGGTTCAGACTGGATACGGGCAGGTTCAGGAGAAACTTCAATGCCTCCAGCGCCTGCATACTGCCAACGATGCCGAGTGCCGGGCCGATAACCCCGACTGTTGAGCAGTTTTCCGCTTCGGGCAGGTCCGTATCCGCGGGGGCGGGAAACAGGCACGCATAACATGGACTCGATGCGGATCTGAAATCGAAACTGACCAACTGCCCGGAAAAACCCCGTACCGAAGCCATCACAACCGGTGTTGACGACTCGAAGCAAACCCGGTTGATGATATGGCGAATGGCGAGGTTATCGGTACAATCCAGCACCAGGTCAAGCGCCCCCTCGGCCAACTGCGCGGCCAGCCATTCCTCATTCGCCATGCGGCAGTGCGCATGCACAACGATTTCCGGATTGGCGGCGGTTAGCTGTTGCGCTGCTACCAGTGCCTTGTCTTTTTCCCGATGGTTGGTTTTATACAGAATCTGCCGCTGTAAATTGGAAATTTCCACTCTATCGCCATCGACAAGGTTTAGCTCGCCGACACCGGCAGCGGCCAGATACAGGGCTGCAGGGCTACCAAGACCACCGAGGCCTACAACCATCACTTTGGCCCTGGCCAGCTTTTCCTGCCCCGCCTCCCCGACAGGCGATAACATGATCTGGCGACTGTAGCGCTGTAGTTGTTTGCGGCTTAACACGATGGAAAACCCCGAGATTTCAGTCCTTCAAGATTGTTCTAAACTGCGCGACGGCCCGATGATAATCCGCAGCCTGCGTTACCGCACTCACCACGGCAATACTGCCGACCCCCGTCGCCGCCACCCCAGGTGCCCGCTCCAGGTCAATACCACCAATCGCCACCAGCGGATAATCGGGCAACAGGCCGACCATACGCTTGAGTTTTTCCAGCCCCTGTAACTGACCACTCATGTCTTTGGTGTTGGTCGCGTATATTGCACCAAGCGCCAGGTAGCTGGGCCGATACTCGTAAGCGTACAGCAATTCGTAAAAGCCGTGGGTACTGATACCGAGCTTCAAGCCCGCCTGCTGGATAGCGTTAAGGTCTGCCGCCTGCAGATCCTCCTGCCCGAGATGCACACCATAAGCCCCGTATTCGATGGCCCACAGCCAGTGGTCATTGATAAACAGGCGCAGGTCGTATTGCCGGCCGACGTCGATTGCCCGCCGGATCTGCTCGCGCACCCCGCCATCCGCGCTCTTGATCCGCAGCTGCAGCGTCCGCACGCCAGACTGAGCCAGTTTTTCCAGCCACTCTACGCTATCCACCACCGGATAGAGACCGAGTTGCCGGCTGTCCGGGTGGGCAAATTCAGCCGCAAACCGTTTCGCCGCAGTTCCATCAAAAACACCGTACCGTTTTGCCCGGTCGCTCGCTTTCAGCAACACCCGGGGGAAATCCTGCAATTCTGTCGGCCAGCCGCAGTGGCCCACAGGGCCGGCACCTGCCCCGATCTGTTCGCCATCGGCGAGGCGCAGGCCGCGGCGCACATAGGCATTCGCTACCATACACGCATCTTTCAGCGGGTATCCTTTTGCCAGAAGCGCGGCAACGGCTGACGACAGGCTACAGCCAGTACCGTGGGTATTGTCAGTTGCGATGCGGTCGCCGATAAACCAGTCCTCACTCCCCACCGCGCCGCTGCAGAGCAGATCCGCGGTCGTACCCGGTTCGATCTCAAAATGCCCACCAGTAACCAGCAGCGCGGTCGCATGCTCTCCCCGTACCTTGCGCGCCGCCTGGAGAATGTCCGCGGCGCTTTCCAGCCCGGATTCAGCACAGCCCGCCAGCCAGGCCAGCTCGTGGGTATTCGGTGTTATCAGGTCGCACAGCGGCAGAAGCTCTTCGAGCACCAAGGCACCGGTGCTGTCTTCCGTCAGCCTGGCGCCACTGGTTGCGATGGCAACCGGGTCGTAGACCACTGGAAGATGCAAACCATTGCGTTTCATTGCGCGCAGGAAGTTGGCTACCAGTTTTACCTGGTCGCTATTGGCAAGCAGGCCTATTTTTATCGCAGCGGGCTTAAGGTCGGCGAACAGCGCGTCCAGCTGCGATTGCAATACACCGTCCGGCACGGCGTTGATGGCGGGCACCCCAAGACTGTTCTGCGCCGTATTGGCAGTGATGGCACAACAGCCATGCACACCGAGATCGTGCGCTGTGAGGAGATCCGCCTGGATACCCGCACCGCCCCCGGAATCACTGCCGGCGATAATCCATATGATCGGACGCGACGAATTTTCCGTTGTCATTGTTATTCTCCCGCATCTGCCAGCGCAGTTTGCTGCCAGAACGGCATGTCCAGCGTGGGCGTGCTGGGGCTCGCGGTCTGCCGCTGCAACATCAGCCCAGCATTGTGCGCTGCACGGCCGGACTCAACCGCGAGCCGGAAGGCGTCTGCCATCAGCACCGGGTTCCGCGCTTTGGCGATGGCGGTGTTCAACAGGACGGCATCGAAACCCATTTCCATCGCTTGCGCCGCCTGCGACGGCGCACCGATACCCGCATCGATGATCAGCGGCACCCCGGGCAGCCGTTCGCGCAGCGTGCGCAGGTTGTACTTGTTCATCAGTCCCCGGCCGGTACCGATCGGCGCTCCCCAGGGCATCAACACTTCGCACCCTGCATCCAGCAATTTCTGGCAAACCACCAGATCATCGGTGCAGTATGGCAATACCTTGAACCCGCGCCTGACCAGTTCACGGGCGGATTCGACCAGTCCAAAGGGATCCGGTTGCAGGTTGTAATCGTCACCGATCACTTCGAGCTTGAGCCAGTCGGTAGCGAATATTTCCCGTGACATTTCCGCCAGGGCGACCACTTCTTTCGGCGTTTTACAGCCGGCAGTATTTGGCAACAACTGACAGCCGGACTCCTGAATGTAGGCCCAGAGCATTTTCCCCTGCTGCTGTTCCGGGCTCTGTCGGCGCAGAGAGAGGGTAATGATTTGCGCCCCGGAGGCGGCGACGGATTCGCGCATAATGGCCGGGGATGGATAAAGTGCAGTGCCTACCAAGAGGCGGCTGTCAAAGCGCTTTCCGTACAGATTGAGCTGATCCATGCTCACCCCCCCACAACCGGGGCGACGATATCCAGGTTGTCGCCTTCGCTCAATGAGGTGTCTCCATACAGCGTTCGGGCGACAAATTCGCCATTTAAAGCGACCGCAAAGGTTTCGCCGATATATCCCAAAGCCTGCAGTAAGCCGGCTACGGTAGCGCTGCCATTTTCCAGTGTTACTCGCTCGCCATTGACCAGTATTTCCATCAGGTCACCTGTAAAGTCTGTTGATAAAGTTGGGTTTCGATCTGCTGTACCAGGGCTGGTGCAAGCAGATAACCGTGCCGGTAGAGTCCGTTCACCCGAATAAGCCCCGGTTCCTTTTTAAGCACAGGCAGGTTGTCCATGGTGGCGGGCCGGCAGTTGACCCGGGTTTCGATAACCCGCGCTTCGGCAAAAGCCGGGTGCACTGAATAGAGCGCTGACGAGAGCTCCATGCTGGAGCGCAGGGAAATCGGTGAGAGGTCATCGCTTTCAATTTCCGTGGCGCCAATAACAATCTGGTTGTGGGCACGAGGAACGGCATACAGTTGATAACGCGGATGCAGTAGCCTTATCGGCCGCTGGAAGTGGATTTCCGGGGTTTCCACGACCATGACTTCACCGCGCACGCCGCGCAGGCCTTTTACCGCGTCCCTAGCTCCCAGACCACGGGCATCAATTACGTAATCGAACCGCTCAGATCCGCCGCCATGCAGGATCTCTCCGGGCAGGCACTCGACGGGTGTATGCTCGCGCAACTGCGCCTTGTGCCGTTTGATTTCGATCAACAGTGCGGGCAATAGTTTGCGGTTGTCGATGTCTGCTTCGCTGGCGAGATACAGGCCCTGATCGAAACGTTCAAGGTTGGGCTCCAGGTTTTCCAACTCGGATCCCTCCAGCAATTGAAAATGCCGTTGGCTGTCGCTGCCAAGTCTGGCGATGAGCTCCTGCTGAAATTGCAGCAGTTCCGTTCGATCTTGCGGGTGGGCGACAAGGATGCTGCCGGACTGCCGGTAATCCACCGGGCTTCCGCCCTGTAGTTGCAGTTCTTTCACCCACTGCGGCCAGATCCGCAAGCTCTGTAGACCGAGTTCGTAAACAGGCAACGGGCAATGAACCAGTTCCGAAAGCGGGGCAATCATGCCTGCAGCCGCGTGGCAGGCGCCCAGAGGCATGTCAAAACTCCCGCTTTCAAACAGGGTGATCGCATGCCCTTTTCCAGACAAGCGCCAGGCGAGGAGCCGGCCCATTAGCCCCCCACCTGCGATCGCGATATTTAGTTCGGGTCGTACCAATTTTCTGTTCCGAGGTTTGTGATCGGCAAGTTTCGAGCGGTAGCGCTACGGGGAAGCCTTCGCCAGACACGCCGTAAACCCATCCCTGGGGGCTCTTCTAAAACATCCCTGTTTTAGAAGGTCTGGCGAAGGCTTCCCCGTATCACTACCTTCCCATCTAGCTCCAGTAGTTTCGATCAGGTGCGAATTTATGCTTTGTGATAAATATCGCTGCCCAGCTCCTTGAACTTGATCGACATCTCTTCCATCCCCTTCTCCGCCTCCTGCTTTGCCGCATATTCCCTGACATCCTGGGTAATTTTCATGGAGCAGAACTTCGGGCCGCACATGGAACAGAAGTGAGCGACCTTGCCAGACTCTTTCGGCAGGGTTTCATCGTGGTACTGGCGTGCGCGCTCGGGGTCGAGGCCGAGGTTGAACTGGTCTTCCCAGCGGAATTCGAAACGCGCCTTGGAGAGTGCGTCATCACGCATTTGCGCGCGGGGATGCCCCTTGGCGAGATCCGCGGCATGGGCGGCGATTTTGTAGGCCATAAGGCCTTCTTTGACGTCTTCCTTGTTCGGCAGGCCCAAATGTTCTTTGGGGGTTACATAGCACAGCATGGCGCAGCCCATGCTGCCGATCATGGCAGCACCGATACCGGAGGTAATGTGGTCGTAGCCGGGGGCGATGTCGGTGGTCAGCGGGCCAAGGGTATAGAAAGGCGCGCCGTGACAGTGCTTCAGCTGCTCATCCATGTTTTCTTTGATTTTATGGATGGCAACGTGGCCCGGGCCTTCGATCATGCACTGGACATCGTGCTTCCAGGCGATTTCGGTGAGTTCGCCGAGGGTGCGCAGTTCGCCGAACTGGGCTTCGTCGTTGGCGTCGGCGATGCAGCCCGGACGCAGGCCGTCGCCCAGTGAGAAGCTGACGTCGTAGGCTTTCATGATTTCACAGATTTCCTCGAAGTGGGTGTAGAGGAAATTTTCCTTGTGATGAGCGAGGCACCATTTGGCCATGATGGAGCCGCCGCGGGAAACGATGCCGGTGACACGTTTGGCGGTCAGGGGCACGTAGCGCAGCAGTACGCCGGCATGGATAGTGAAGTAGTCGACGCCCTGCTCAGCCTGTTCGATCAATGTATCGCGGAAGACTTCCCAGGTGAGGTTTTCGGCAATGCCGTCGACTTTTTCCAACGCCTGGTAAATGGGTACGGTACCGATGGGTACAGGGCTATTGCGCAGGATCCATTCGCGGGTCTCGTGGATGTTCTGGCCGGTGGAGAGATCCATAACGGTGTCGCCGCCCCATTTGATGGACCAGACGAGCTTTTCCACTTCTTCTTCGATCGAGGAGGTCACCGCGGAGTTGCCGATGTTGGCGTTCACTTTGCACAGGAAGTTGCGCCCGATGATCATCGGTTCCAGTTCGGTGTGGTTGATGTTCGCGGGAATGATTGCGCGGCCTTCGGCCACTTCACGGCGCACAAACTCCGGGGTAATTTCCTGCGGAATATGGATGCCTTCGCGGGCTTTCTGGTAATCAGTGTCGGTCAGTTGCGCCGTCAGTTTTGCACGGCCCATGTTTTCGCGGATGGCGATAAATTCCATTTCGGGGGTGATGATGCCCTGACGGGCGTAGTGCATCTGGGTGACGTTTTTGCCGGCTTTGGCTTTGCGCGGTGCAGGCAGGTTTTCAAAGCGGATGTGATCGAGTCCCTGATCGGCCATGCGTTTCTGGCTGTAGGCGGCCTGGCGGGTCTCGAGGATTTCAGTGTCACTGCGCGATTCAATCCATGCCTGGCGCAGTTTTGGCAGGCCGTCGCGCACGTTGGGTTTGTAGTCGGGGTCGGAGTATGGGCCTGCGGTGTCGTAGACCTGCAGTGGTTCATTGGGCTCGAATACAGGGTTTTGCTCGTCGCCACCAACGAGACTTTGGCCAAGGCAGATTTCACGTACGCCGACTTTGAGCCCGGCGGTTTCGCCTTCCAGGTAGACTTTGCGGGAGTTGGGAAATTGCTGCGCGGTAAGGTTGTCGAGAAATGCTTTCGCGCGCTCACGTTGCGAAGCTCGGCTCGGTTTACTGGTGTTATTTGTTGGTTCGGCGACCTGAGACATGCTGACCCCTTGCATTTTTATCCATGGATGGATTGCCGGGGATGCAGGTGAGGTGAGCAGTTTTCACGCGCAAAAGCTAAAAAATGGCGCACGAAAATAGTAGCGAATTCAGATCTTGTTCCCTACGCGGGGGTTACCCCGATCAGGTTCAACGGATCTCGCAACAGCGATCTCAGCCCAAAGGCACTCCGACAAGTTGGGGCGGAGTATAGGGGATATTAACTTGGATCGCCAAGATTGTGTGTGTGCACGCGGCTCTATACGTGATCTTGCAGCGGGCCTGCCGCCGGGTGTTGGTTCGCCAGACACGAGCTAGGCGCCCCCCCATAACCCATCCATGGGGGCTCTTCCGCGAGGTCCCTCTCGCGGAAGGTCTGGCGAACCAACACCCGACGTCAGTCACTTCTCATCGATTGACGTGTTTCAATCGAACTCAAATCACCAACGTTTTCTGGTAACTCATTTCACGGATGGCATAACGCACGCCTTCCTTACCCACGCCACTTTCTTTCACCCCGCCAAACGGGAAGTGCTCAGCGCGGAAGCCAGGGCCGTCGTTGACGGCGAGCAGGCCGACGTCGAGCTGGTTGTACAGGCGTTTTGCCAGTGCCAGGTTCTGGGTAAATACGCCGGCCTGCAGGCCGAATGGCGAGTTGTTGATCAGCGCAACGAGCTCCCCTTCGTCATCAAATTTACGCAGCGGAACCACCGGGCCGAAGGTTTCTTCCGCGACCAGTGCGGCGTCATCCGATACGGATTCGAGGATGGTCGGCCACAGGATATTGCCCTCGCGGCGGTGGCCAAACAGCACCCGTGCGCCGGCATTTACAGCGGCTTCGATGCGGCCTTCCACTTCGTCGGCAGCGGCCTTGTGAATCAGCGGGCCGACGAAGGTGTCGTCTTCTGCGGGGTTGCCGACCTTGAGTTTTTCCGTTGCGGCGACGAGTTTTTCTGCAAAGGCGTCAAACACTTCACTGTGCACAAACAGGCGCTTGGCTGCGGTGCAGCGCTGGCCGGCGGTGGCGAAGCGCTGGTTGATGGTGGCAGACACTGCTGCGTCCAGGTCGGCATCGGGCATGACGATCAGCGGGTCGTTACCGCCCAGTTCGAACAGCACTTTCTTATAACCCGCGTTGGCGGCGATGGCGTTGGCCGCGGCGGTGCCGCCGGTAAAGTTGATCGCCTGGATCTGCGGGTGGGAGACCGCATAGCTAGTGCCGTCGATATCGGGGATCAGCATCTGCAGTACAGACCGATCCATGCCTGCGGCGTAACACAGTTCCACCAGCAGCTCCGCTGAGCGCTTGTTCTGCGGACCCGGCTTGAACAGGATGGTGTTGCCTGCGGCAAACGCGGGGCCGATTTTGTGCAGCGCGATGTTGATCGGGAAGTTGAACGGGGTGATACACAGTACGGTACCGAGCGGCTTCCACAGCACCACCCCGATTTTTTCCCGCATCGGCGGGAAGGCGTCGGAGTCGAGTGCTTCGCCATTGATCGCGCGCGCTTCCATGGCACTGGCCATGGCGGTGTTGTAGGCGCGATCAATTTCCACCCGGCTGTCACTGATGGTTTTGCCGGTCTCTTCGGTGATCAGGCGCGCCAGGTCTTCCTTGCGCTCCAGCATCAGCTGCGCCAGCTTCAGCAGAATATTCGAGCGCTCGAAGGCGGGGGTGGCGAGCTGGACTTTGCGGCCCTCTACGAGTTGCGCAATGGTGCTTTCCACCTGGTCACGGGTGTGGAAGTCGTAGGCTTCGATCAGTTCGCCGCTGTAGGGGTTAATGATCTGATAATCGGCCATGGGAATACCTGCTTTAAGTTCTTTATTGTGCAATCAGCTGGTAGACGATACGTGCACCGGCCACCAGCAGCGCGATGCGCATTAATTTGAAAAACATTTCACTGTCAATGCGGTGTAACAGTGTCACACCGATACGGGTACCGATCACCGCGGCCACGGTCAGCAGCAGTATCAGTCCCAGGTGATCGGAAAACGCAAACCCGAGGTAGATGAACGCAGGAACCTTGAGCGCATGGCACCAGGCCTGCATGACGGATTTATTGGCGACGATCTCTTTCGGGGTCAGGTCCTTGCGGACGAAAAATGCCCCGAGCAGTGGATCCACTGCCCCGGCAAGAATACCCAGGGTTCCGGTGGCAATACCGACCCAGAAAAAGCCATGTGGCTTCAGGCGGATTTCCGGCAGTCGCTTTGGTTTGAACACGGTGTAGAAAATCAGCACCGCGAGTAACACCAGGGGCAATTGCTGCCAGTCGAGATTCGACAATCCCAGCGTCATTGCGGCCGAGCCGAGTGTGCAACCGACAAAGAACGGGATACACATGTCCCAGCGGATATGCTCACGCACATACACCACGCGGGCGAGGTTGTTGAGCAGCTGCACGGCGCCGTGAATCGGTACCAGCAGGCGCAGCGGAATGGCGACATTGAGTGCAGCAAACATCAGGATGCCGCCCGCCCCACCTGTCACTGCCGATATGAAAGCACTGATCACACAGACCAGTAACAGCAGCCCCAGCGTCAGGCTGGAAATATCACCCAGTTCCGCCAAGGCAGACCTCTTATTCTCGTCTTTGTATTGGATTGGTATCGAACCGAAGGGTTCTTTTACGGTGGCGCCAGTCTAGCTGCAGGACAGTGTCGAACCCAGTAGTCACGGGCCCCAGACCGGTTATTTAAGGACATGCAGGGCGCCGTCTGGCGCCTACATTACCCTTGAGTGGAGAGATCGCCAAGACCGGCACCCGAAGCCTTAACGCCATCGCCGCAAACGGATTGATCCAGAGCAATTCACAGAAGTCGGAGGCGGTCTAACATGAGTGCAAGACTGAACAATAAGCCAACAAGCACTCACGGCAACATGGCATGACCCAGGCACTCTCGCTAAAGGCATACCGAATGGGCATCGACACCCACGAGGAGCCACTGGTTTATATGCGCAAGGACTGCGCTATCTGCCGCGCAGAGGGCTATACCGCCAATGCGCGGCTTCAGGTTTCGGCCGGGGAGCGGGTGCTTATCGCCACACTGAACACCGTCGCGGAGGCCATACTGCCGCCCGGCAGGATCGGCTTTTCCGAAAGCGCCTGGGAATACCTCGCCCTGGAGGATCAGCGGCCGGTGTCCGTGCACCACGCTCCGCTGGTGCAGTCCCTCAGCGCCCTGCGCAAGAAAATCTACGGCCATACACTCGATGCCAAGGAAATGACCAGTATCGTCAGCGATATTGGCAAGCGGCTGTATTCTGATATCGAAATCGCCGGCTTCCTGACCGCCTGTGCCGGCGGCCGGCTGAACAGCGCAGAAACCATTGCGCTGACTGCCGCCATGGTAAACAACGGTAACTGCCTGCAGTGGCCGGAATACCCCCGGGTTTTTGATAAACACTGCATCGGTGGCCTGCCGGGGAATCGCACGACTCCCATCGTCGTGTCCATCGTCAGCGCGGCCGGATTGATCATACCCAAGACCTCGTCCCGCGCCATCACCTCCCCCGCGGGCACCGCCGATACCATGGAAGTGCTGACCAATGTCGATCTGCCACTGGATCAGTTGCGAACAGTCATAACCCGTACCGGCGCCTGCCTCGCCGCCGGTGGCGAGGTGGGGCTCAGCCCAACCGATGACCTGCTTATCCGTATCGAACGCGCGCTGGATCTGGACAGCGAAGGACAGCTGGTGGCTTCCGTACTGTCGAAAAAACTCGCCGCTGGCTCTACGCACATCCTTATCGACATGCCCGTGGGCCCGACGGCCAAGCTCCGCGACACTGGCCAGGCGCAGCGATTGCAGGCCCTGTTTGAAAGCGTGGCCGACGGCCTCGGCATCAAGGTTCGCTGCGTGATCACAGACGGCTCCCAGGCGATCGGCGCAGGCATAGGCCCGGCCGAAGAAGCCCGGGATGTTCTGAGCGTACTGCGCAATGCCCCCGGCGCGCCCGACGATCTGCGTGAGCGCTCACTGTTCCTGGCCAGCCAGTTGCTGTCGATGGCCAATGGCACTGACCAGACCCAGTCACTGCTGCAGGCGCGGGGCATCTTGAACTCCAGGCAGGCCTGGGAGCAGTTTCAGAGGATCTGCGAGGCACAGGGTGGATTGCGCGAAGTGCCGCTGGCCAACCACCACATAGAGCTGCGCAGCCACCGCACAGGCATTTTACAGGCTATGGACAACCGCAGACTGGCGCGCCTGGCAAAAGTCGCAGGGGCCCCATCATCACCGGTAGCAGGGCTGCGGCTACATGTAAAAGCAGGCGATGCGATCCAGCACGGGCAGCCTCTCGCCACGCTGTATGCGGAAACACCCGGTGAACTGGTTTATGCCCGAGAATATTTCCACCAGAACCGGGATCTGTTCGCGGTAGCCGCGCAAGTGCCGCAACAGGGAGATCAGCAAGCATGAACATCACTTTTCTCGGTGGCACCGGTACAGTTACCGGTTCGAAATATCTCGTCAGCATCGACAACGGCAACACCGAGTTTCTCGTCGACTGCGGACTCTACCAGGGCTATAAATGGCTGCGCGAACGCAACTGGGAAACACCCCTGTTCGACTATCGCCGCCTCAAAGGCATAGTGCTGACCCACGCTCACCTGGATCACTCGGGTTATATTCCCAGGCTTTACCAGCTGGGCTATCGCGGGCCGGTGATCTGCCACCCTGCCACCGCCGACCTGTGCTCGATCCTGCTTCCAGACGCGGGCCACATTCAGGAAGAAGACGCGCACTTTTACCAGCGTCACCAACTCGGCAAGCACGCGCATCCTCAACCTCTCTATACCGGCGATACCGCAGAGCAGTGCCTGAGCCTGTTCGAGACCGTTGAGTTTGGCCAGCCGTTTAAAATCGGCTCCGCGACTATCCACCTGCAGCCGGCGGGGCATATTCTCGGTGCTGGCAGTGCAATTGTGAATGCGGACGGCAAGCGGGTGGGCTTTTCCGGGGATGTGGGCCGCCCGGATGACATCATCATGCACCCGCCAAGCCCGCTGCCAGAGCTGGATCTGCTACTGCTTGAATCCACTTACGGCGATCGCCGGCATCCGCAGATAGACCACAGAACCCGCCTGGCGGAAATCGTGAATACCACCGCCAGTCGGGGTGGCGTGCTGCTGATCCCGAGTTTTGCCGTGGGGCGGGCGCAGACGCTGCAGTATTTGCTCCTCGGCCTTATGCGCGAAGAGAAAATTCCGAAACTGCCGATTTTTCTCGACAGCCCTATGGCCATCGATGCTTCCGAAATCTACGCCCGCTACCCGAAGCAACACCGCCTGAGCAGCGAGCACTGCACGTTCATGTGCCGTGGTATCCAGTACACACGCAGTGTCGACCAGTCGAAAGCGCTGGAAAATATTCAGTACCCCCACATCATCATCGCCGGCAGCGGTATGGCTACCGGCGGCCGTATTCTGCACCATATGAAAAGGCTACTGCCGGATCATCACACCACGATTCTTTTTGCCGGATATCAGGCCGGCGGCACACGCGGCGCACGCATGCTGGCCGGCAGCCAGAACGTGAAAATCCATGGGGAATATGTTCCCTGCAAGGCACAGGTAGAAATTCTGGAAGGACTGTCGGCCCATGCCGATTACGTGGAACTGGGGGACTGGTTGCGCCAGTCTGACCTGAAAGACGGCACCAGTATCCAGCTGGTGCACGGGGAGCCGGACGCGGCCGATTGCCTGAGACTCTATTTACAGGACAATACGCCATTCAACGTGCGCGTGGCGCGTTATCGGGAAATCCTGCGGCTTTGATCGCAGCAGTAAGTTCAAAAGCACACAGGGAAAACAACAACGGCAACCGAAGTTGCCGTTGTGAGTAAAGCCGCGGGGAAAGCGGATCAGCCGGTGATGTTGCCGTAGCTCATCAGGCGCTGGTAACGCTTTTCCAGAAGCTCATCCAGCGGCACGGCCGTTAGCTTGTCGAGCTGCGCTGACAGGCGATCGCGCAGGCGGGCGGCCATCAGATCCGGATCGCGGTGGGCACCGCCCAGCGGCTCGGCAATGGTCTCGTCGACAATACCCAGCTCTTCCAGAACACCGGAGGTCACCCCCATGGCCTCAGCCGCCAGCGGCGCCTTCTCCACAGTCTTCCAGATGATGTTCGCGCAGCCTTCCGGCGAGATCACAAAATAAGTGGAGTACTGCAGCATGTTGAGCTGGTCGCCAACACCAATCGCCAGCGCACCGCCAGAAGAACCTTCACCGATAACGGTACAGATGATCGGGGTGCGCAGGCGGGACATCACCGCCAGGTTCTTGGCGATCGCCTCGGAAATACCGCGCTCCTCACTGTCGATGCCAGGATAGGCCCCGGGGGTGTCGATCAGGGTCAGTACCGGCATCTTGAAGCGTTCGGCCATTTCCATCACGCGCAGAGCCTTGCGGTAACCTTCCGGCTTCGGCATGCCGAAGTTGCGCTTTACCTTCTCGTTTACGCTGCGGCCCTTTTCTTCCCCGATCACCGCCACCGGGCGGCCCTCGAGGCGTGCGATACCGGCGATGATCGCCTTGTCGTCGCCGAAATGGCGGTCGCCATGCAATTCATCCCAGTCGGTGAAGATGCGCTCGATATAGTCTTTGGCGTAGGGACGCTGCGGGTGGCGAGCCACCTGCACAACCTGCCAGGGCGACAGGTCGGAATAAATAGATTCGGTGAGCTTTTCGCTCTTGTCGCGCAGGCGACTGATCTCTTCGGCAATGTTGAGCTCGTTGTCGTCGCCCACATGCTGCAACTCTTTGATCTTGCCTTCCAGCTCTGCAATTGGCTGCTCAAACTCGAGAAAACTGAAGTTCATTATTTCGTGCCTTGAAACTCTTGAGGGCCAACTTAAGTGACGGAAAATGCGACCAAACATCGTCGATTAGTCGCAAAACAGCCCTTTACTTAAAAATGGCGGCTAGCTTACCGGGATAGAACCACTCAGTCGAGTGCACACCGCACGAACCACACTCCCGGATGACCAATTTGCCATGGCGCACTGGCGAAGTGCCGCCGGTTGAATATGGCGCAACCGGCCTCCGGTCATTGACGCTGAGTGTAGTCGAGTCGCACCCGCTCCCGACCGATGATCTCCCGCAATGACTGAATCAGCTGGTCGCTTGGCTCCACTTTCCATTCATCCGCCAAGCGGAAAAGTCCGCGCGCATCGCTGCGCTCCACTTCCACCGTCACCGGGCAGCTGCCGCCGACATATGGACGCAGGCAGGCACTGAGCCGCTGCCCCATGTTCGGCAGCGCTTCCGCGCTCGCCAGCTTCAGGGTTACACCGATTACGCTGCCGCTGCGCAGGTCATCCAGCGTGGACACGCTGTTGACACTCATCTTCAGGCCGCCGCTGTAATCGTCGTGGGAGATGGAGCCTTCCAGTACCAGCAGTGAGTCTTTCACCAGCTTTTCCCGGTGCTCCCCGAAGGCTTCACTGAACACGGCGGCTTCGATTCGGGCACTGCGGTCATCCAGGGTCACTATCGCCATGGAGTCGCCGCGCTTGGTCTTCATTACCCGCATACCCACCACCAGGCCGGCCACTTTCTGGTTTTCACGGCCGGGCTTCAGGTCGGCGATCCGCGCCTTGACCAGGTGCTTGAGTTCTTCCTCATACTCATCGATCGGGTGGCCGGTCAGGTACAGGCCAAGGGTGTTTTTCTCTCCTTCCAGACGCTCGCGAATGCTCCACGGGCGCGCGCGACGGAAGTCTTCGTACACGTCGCCGTCGGAAGCCGAGCGCACGACCTCGCCAAACAGATCCATCATCCCCGCGTTGTCATTTTTGCTCTGTTGCTCGGCGGCCTTTACCGCCTCATCGAGTGCGTTGAACATGACGGCACGGGAATAGTTGAGGCCATCGGCATCATCGGCACCGGGGCCGATGCTGTCCAATGCACCGGAGCGCACCAGTGCTTCCAGGGCGCGCTTGTTCACCTTGCGCGGGTCGATACGGGAGCAGAAATCAAACAGGTCCGTAAACGGGCCACCCTTTTCCCGCTCGGCGATGATGTTGTCGATCGGCCCCTCACCGAGGCCCTTGATCGCGCCGAGCCCGTAGATGATGCGGTTTTCGCCACTGTCGGAGACAGGAACGGAGAACTGGTAGCTACCCAGGTTTACATCTGGCGGCACCAGGTCCAGCTTCATCGCCCGGCACTCTTCGATGAACGTCACCACCTTGTCGGTCTTGTCCATATCCGAGGACATGGTCGCAGCCATAAACTGCGCCGGGTAGTGGGCCTTGAGCCAGGCGGTCTGGTAGGACACCAGCGCGTAGGCAGCCGAGTGGGATTTGTTGAAGCCGTAGCCGGCGAACTTCTCCACGAGGTCGAAGATCTTCATCGCCAGATCCGGATCCACACCCTGGGACTTGGCGCCCTCCTCGAAGGTACTGCGCTGTTTCGCCATCTCCTCCGGCTTTTTCTTACCCATGGCCCGGCGCAGCATGTCCGCGCCACCGAGGGTGTAGCCGGCGAGTTCCTGGGCGATCTGCATTACCTGTTCCTGGTAAACAATTACGCCGTAGGTGGGCTCGAGAATCGGTTTCAGTTTTTCGTGCTGGTACTTCGCGTCCGGGTAGGCCACCTGCGCGCGGCCGTGTTTCCGGTTGATGAAGTCGTCCACCATGCCCGACTGCAGCGGTCCCGGACGGAACAGGGCCACAAGGGCGATCATGTCTTCGAGGTTGTCCGGCTGCAGGCGCTTGATCAGATCCTTCATACCACGGGATTCCAGCTGGAATACCGCGGTGGTTTCGGCGCGCTTGATCAGTTTGAAGGTTTCTTCATCGTCCAGCGGCAGCGCTTCGATCACGAGCGGCTCTTTGCCCTCGCGCGCGCGCTGTTCGTCCACCATCACCTTGGCCCAGTCGATGATGGTCAGGGTACGCAGGCCGAGGAAGTCGAACTTCACCAGGCCGGCGTCTTCCACGTCGTTCTTGTCGAACTGGGTTACCAGGCCGGCGCCGGTCTCGTCACAGTAGAGCGGCGCAAAGTCGGTGAGTTTGGTGGGGGCGATCACCACACCACCGGCGTGCTTGCCGACGTTCCGCGCCACACCCTCGAGCTGCAGCGCCATTTCCCAGATTTCCTGGGCTTCTTCGTCGTTTTCCAGGAACTCCCGCAGTACATCTTCCTGGTCGTAGGCTTTCTGCAGGGTCATGCCCACATCGGGCGGGATCATCTTGGACAGCTTGTCGGCGAGACCGTAAGACTTGCCCTGCACACGCGCCACGTCGCGCACCACCGCCTTTGCGGCCATGGTACCGAAGGTGATGATCTGGCTCACCGCGTTGCGGCCATAGTTGTCGGCCACGTAGTTGATCACGCGATCGCGCTTTTCCATGCAGAAGTCGACGTCGAAGTCGGGCATGGAAACCCGTTCCGGGTTCAGGAATCGCTCGAACAGCAGGTCGTACTGGAGCGGATCCAGGTCGGTAATTTTCTGCGAGTAGGCAATCAGCGAGCCGGCACCGGAACCCCGCCCCGGCCCTACCGGGATGTTGTGATCCTTGGCCCACTGGATGAAGTCCATAACGATCAGGAAGTAACCCGGGAATCCCATCTGGATCACGATATCCAGTTCGAAGCGCAGGCGGTCTTCGTATTCTTTCTTGCGCGCTTCGTAATCCGGGGCCGACTTGTCGAGAATGGTCTCAAGTCGCTCATAAAGTCCGTCGAAAGAGATTTTTTCGAAGAACTCGTTTTCGGTCATGCCTTCCGGGATCGGGAACTGGGGCAGGAAGTACTTGCCCAGCTGGATCGGCGCGGAACAGCGGCGGGCAATCTCCACCGTGTTTTCCAGTGCCTCGGGAATATCCTTGAACAGCTCGTGCATTTCTTCCGGCGTACGCAGGTACTGCTCACGGGAATAGCGACGCTCGCGGCGCGGATCGTCGAGTGCGCGGCCCTCGCGGATGCACACCCGCACTTCGTGGGCTTCGAATTCGCTGTCCTCGAGGAAGCGCACGTCGTTGGTCGCCACCACCGGCAGATTCAGGCGGCCCGCAAGGCCAACTGCCGCGTGCAGGTACTCTTCATCACCCGGGCGCCCGGTGCGCTGGAGTTCGAGGTAGTACCGGTTGGGGAAAATACTCGCCCACTCCTGCGCCAGTGACTCCGCCTGGGCGGTGCGATTGGCAATCAGGGCGCGCCCGACATCACCGTATTTGGCCCCGGACAGCATCAATACGCCGTCTGCGTAGTCCTTCAGCCACTCGCGCTGGATGAACGCATGGCCGTGATACTGGCCTTCCATCCACGCACGGGAAATCAGTTCGGTGATATTCCGGTAACCCGTGGTATTCAGCGCGTACAGGGTCAGCAACGTGGGCTGCTCATCGCCGCCCTCGCGCAGCCAGAAGTCCGCACCGGTGATGGGCTTGATCCCGGCACCGAGGCAGGCGCGGTAAAACTTCACCTGCGCGTAGAAGTTGGTCTGGTCGGTGATCGCCGCCGCGGGCATCTCCAGCTCGGCAACGCGACCAATCAACGGCTTGATACGCACCAGACCATCGATCAGGGAATATTCGGAGTGGATTCTTAAATGTACGAAGGGTAGGGTCATGCTCAATATTTCTTTTCTTGCCCCGGAGGTATTTTGGGAGCACTGATCCGGGAACGCGGCGAGGCGGTAAACCTTTCCGGGACACGCGATGAATACATCCTTGTAGCTCTGCGCCGACATCCCTGTCGGCGAAGGTCCCGGAAAGGTTCACCACCTCGCCACTACGTGCAATTCTTAGATTCTAAATACTTCGTAAGCGCCCGATACAACCGGCACTAGCGACTCAAAATTTCTAACGGAGAAAAAACTCGCCGCAAAGGCGGAGAACCGGGTGCGGGCTTTCAGGAGCGTCGGCGACAGGACGTCGCCGCCGCAACGCCCAGGTATGGGTTTACAGTGGCCCTGAAAACCCGCACCCGGTGCTCCACCGCCACGAGGCCCGAACAAACCCGGGCCCAAATTCACCACAGGTATCGTATCGCAGCTAATCAGACCACCAAACACGGCGCATCTGCACCGCCCGCTCATGGCACTTCTGCAAAACCTGCCTTTTCTCGGTATTGCTCATCCGCCCCCACTGACTGATCTCAGTACCGGAACGGAAACAGCCCTCGCATATGTCCTCGCGATTCAACGCGCAAACCGACACACACGGGGATTTCACCGGGAACTCAAATGCGGGTTCAGGCTCTTTGTCCTTCACCCGGCTCCAATCGCTTTCCGCCATCGCTCACACCTCAACAGGCACCAGCTCTTCCGAAAACCGCTTGCCATTAGCAACATAAATTTCACTGCTCGCCTTAAGCAGCTCAAACGTGGACTCATCCAGCGTCTTCACCACCTTGCCGGGACTGCCCAGCACCAGCGAGTAATCGGGAATCTCGGCGTTCTCGGTCACCAGCGCATTGGCGCCGATGATGCAGCACTTGCCGATTTTCGCCCCGTTTAACACCACGGCATTCATCCCCACCAGGGAATAGTCACCAATCCGGCAACCGTGCAGAGTCACCTTGTGGCCCACGGTCACGCCGATACCCACCACCAGTGGAATACCCGGATCCGTGTGCAGCACAGACCCATCCTGGATATTGGCCCGCTCGCCGATCGTGATCTGCTCATTGTCCCCGCGGATGACCGCGTTGAACCACACAGAACTGTGCGGTTTCAGCACTACGTCGCCGATCACTCGGGCTCCGGGCGCAACATAATGGCCCTCGCCTTCCAGTTGTGGCTGTTTATCGCCCAGTCTGTACAGCATCTGGCCCCCATTCAGGCTCATCAATCGAGCCGGCCATTATCCAGTCCAAGGCCGCCGAATACCACCCCGGCAAGGCAATGACCCACGGGACATTTCAGCCGACCAGCGCCCCTTCCAGTGCCAGCAAACGGGCTTTCATTTCCAGCCCCCCGGCATAGCCGGTCAGCGTGCCGTCGGCACCGATCACCCGGTGGCAGGGCACCACGATGGACAGCGGGTTGGCGCCATTGGCCCGCGCCACGGCCCGCACCGCTTTGGGATTGCCAATCGCCTCGGCAAGTTCCCGGTAGCTGCGGGTTTCCCCATAGGGAATGGCGCACAGGGCACGCCATACGCCCTGCTGAAACGGCGTCCCGGCCGCGTCCAGAGGCAGGTCAAAGGTACGGCGCCGGCCCTCGAAGTAATCCCGCAGCTGCTCCGCCGCTTCATCGGTCAGCGCCGAGGACACCGCTTGCCACTCCGGTTTCACCGGCAGCGGCCGCTTGCCCGCCTGCAGGTCGATCGCCACCACACCGCGCTCACTGGCAGCAATACCCAGCTCGCCAAACACACTGGGGTATATCCAATAACTGATCATGACTTGTCTCTGAGTTTGAGTGATTGCCAGAGCAGGAGTGCCCCGTACGCTCGCCAGGGCCGCCACGCCTCCGCCCTAGCCAGCGCCTGCCTGGGCGTGGCCTTGCGGCCGCCCTCCCCGAGCGCGATCAGGATGCCGAGATCTGAAGCCGGGAACGCGTCCGGCATGGACAGCCCGCGCATGGCGGTGTAGTGCGCGGTCCAGTCGCCGATCCCCGGCAATCTGGTCATTTGCCGGCACCAGGCGTCCAGATCCGGCTCGCTGAAATCGAGCTGCCCGTCCAGCGTCGCGCGCACAAAGTTGCGCAGCGTCTGTGCCCTGGTGCGGGTGACGCCGAGGTCGGAAAAGTCCGCTTCGGCCAATTGCTCAGCGGTCGGGAACAGGTACAGCGCCTCGCCGTCCGGCCCGGTGAACGACTCGCCATAACGGGCGACCAGTCGCCCGGCAATCGTGGTCGCGGCGGCGACGGAAATCTGCTGCCCGAGAATGGCACGCAACGCATATTCAAAAGGATCCCAGGCCCCCGGCAGCCGGATCCCCTGTATTCCTGCCAGCACTTGCGCCAGCAACGGGTCACGCGCCAGGTGTACCGCAATAGCCTCGGTATCAGCGTCCAGGTCAAACAATTGCCTTACCTGCTCGCGTACCCGAAACAGCACCGCGCCGCTGCCGTCAGCGATCACGCGCACCTCGAGGCGGCTATTGGCGGCATCGTTGCGCACCAGCAACAGGCCCCGCTGCCCTTCGACGCTGAAGCTGCGCTGGTAGGTACTGCGCTGCGGATCCTGGTAATCCATCGTCACCTGCTCCACACCGGGCAGTGCGCGGGCGGCAAAAAACGCGAGCATCCCCTGCCAGTCCAGGGGCGGCCGGTAACTGAGATACAGGCGGATACCGGGGTTGTTCTCTCGCCTCTCTGCGCCCTTCTCGCGCCGAACCTCTGAGGGTGTGCGCCGGTAAATATCTTTGAATACGCCATTGAAGCGCCGCAGGCTGTTAAAGCCGGCTGCGAACGCGATCTCCGCAACGGGCAGCCTGGTATCCCGCAGCAAGCTGAACGCAAACAGCGCGCGCTCCGTCTGCCACACCTGCAGGGGACTGATGCCGAAATGCTCCGCAAACAGCTTGCGCAGGTAGCGGCTGCTGATACCTAGCCGCTCCGCAAGTCGCTCCAGGGATTGCAGCTCGCGTTCGCGGCGCATAAGGAGAAGTGCCCGCTGCACCGTGGTTGAAACCAGGCCCCAGGCCGGACTGCCCGGTGCCGCATCCGGGCGGCAGCGCAGGCAGGGACGGTACCCGGCCGCCGCGGCTTCCGCCGCAGTGGCAAAGTACTCCACGTTGCGCTCCAGTGGTGCCCGCGCCGGGCATATGGGGCGGCAGAAAATGCCGGTGGTTTTCACCGCCGTATAAAACCGACCGTCAAAACGCCTGTCACGCGTTAGCCTGGCACGATTGCAGATCGCGGGATCGAGTTGCACAAATGGTAACCGGGGCTGGAAATGAGCGGCCAGTTTAGGCCGCAGCAGCACCCCCGACTAGTCAAATTCGGAACTGACAAAGATTTAGTGCTGTTCCAGACCTGAAGACGCGGCAGCCGGTTGCACAATAACAAAAAAGGCGCGCCCATCACTTGGATGGGCGCGCCTTTTGCGCGTGCAAAGACCGGCAGACCCGCGCCGAATCAGGCGCGGCGCTGGGTGTTTACGGTGCGGACGCGGTGCTGGAGCTGCTCTGCAAGCTGCGGATCGCATCGCGCAGCTGTACCAGATCCTTGTTCACCGAGCGGCGATAAGTATCGATTGACTGGATTGCTTCCTCGTTGGAACCAACTCGCGCAGTCAGATCAGCGCGTACCGAAGACAGCTGGCGCTCCAGCTTGGCCACTGTGTCTTTGGTATCGCGCGATGCGCTCACAGTGGACTCTTTCAGCTTGGCCAGTTCGCTTTCAAGTGCCGCAACCTTCTTCAGGCTGGCATCCAGGCCGCCCACTTTCTTGGACAGTGCCGCGAGTTCTTTCTTGTTGGATGCCGCGGTCGCCTCGTTGGCGGAAATGGCTTTGCGGTTGGTGTCGTAAGACACGCCCCACAGCTTGCGGATCTCGGCGGCGTTTTCCTTCACTTTCGCGTTCAGTACCTCCACAGAGGCCGCAGACTCCTCTCCGGACATCTCAAAGCGTTTTTCCAACTGAACGATACGGGCCTCCGCGTCGACCAGTTGAGCGCGGGTTTCCTGCCACTGCTGGTAGAGGAACCCAGCTGCAGCCAAACCGGCCAGACCCAGTAACAGCGCCACAATCGCCAGAAATGACGAACCACCACCGCGACTCACGGGTTCCGGTTCGCTGGCCTGAGCCGGCGACGGAGAGGGGGCGTCGGTGCGATAGCGCTTACCACCAATGGGACCATTGGCGATCTGAGGGTCCAGTGAAGGGCTGCTGCCATCCAGAGTGGGCTCTCTGCGTTGCATGATATTTTTCCTGCGTTAATGCCTGCGTATTGACTTTTCAGTCTGTGACCAAAAGGCCACAAACAGTCCATCAGGTGGATTCTGGTAAAAAACAGCGACAAGTTATACCAAAAATTGACGAAAAAGTAAGCGGTCTCAGTATGAGATTAGACTTCGACCCCATCAAAGGCCGAAAAATCCACGACTCATTTACGCCTGAAACCTTTTGGCCTGTCCAACTGCTTAATAATGACCACGAGCGCGTGTAGAATGCGCTTCACCAATAACTGACCTGTGTCCGCGGTTCCGGTCGGATGCGGGTCCAACAAAAGGAAGGAATATTACATGGCACATGTTCTCCCCGAGCTTCCCTACGCTATGGATGCCCTGCAGCCGCACATTTCCCAGGAAACCCTGGAATACCACTACGGCAAGCACCACAAGACTTACGTAGACAAGCTGAACGGCCTGCTGGAAGGTACTGCAGACGCGGACAAGACTCTGGAAGAAGTAATCAAGACTTCCTCTGGTGGCGTATTCAACAACGCTGCCCAGATCTGGAACCACACCTTCTACTGGCACTGCCTGAGCCCGAACGGCGGTGGCGCTGCAACCGGCGCTGTGGCTGACGCCATCAACGCTGCTTTCGGTTCCTTCGACAAGTTCAAGGAAGAGTTCAGCAACAGCGCTGTGAACAACTTCGGTTCCGGCTGGACCTGGCTGGTGAAGAAAGCCGACGGTTCTGTAGCCATCGTCAACACCTCCAACGCGGAAACCCCGCTGACCGACGACAGCGTCACTCCGCTGATGACCTGCGACGTATGGGAACACGCCTACTACATCGACTACCGCAACGCGCGTCCGAAGTACCTGGAAGCGTTCTGGGCACTGGTGAACTGGGACTTCGTGAACCAGAACTTCGCCTGAGTTACCAACCGGTAGCCATGAAAATAGCGGGCCAATGGCCCGCTATTTTTTTGCCTGAAGAATGGCGGCATGGAACGAGCTCCGAGGCGGTACCGATACCGGGTATAGCTTTGTGAGACACGGGCTAGGCGCCGCCCCCTAAACCCATCCATGGGGGCTCGTCTGCGGCCGTCCTGGCCGCAGACGGTCTCACAAAGCTATACCCGGTATCGGCACCTTCGCAGCAAGTTCAGTTTACTGAACAGTATTACTCGCCCTGATATTTGCATCCCGGCGCCGAACTGGTTACAACGTTCCCTCTTATTTTTCAGACAACTTCTAATAACCACCTTTCATTCAGCAAAGAGAAACCAACATGAAATTGAAAGTGACCCTGCTGGCTGCCGCCATAAGCGCGCTGACCATGGCAGGATGCGGCCAGAAGCAAAACACTGTTGATGAAAAAGCATCCCAGTCTGCGACCGAAACCGGCGTAGCGGCATCCACTGCCGCCAATGACAGCGCAAGCGGCGCCGACAGCGCAGCCATCGCTGAGGCCAACGCGCTGTTCGAGAAGCAGTTTCAGGAACACCTGGCGCGCAGCCCCGAATTCAAGACGTTTCTCGGCATGAAAGACGATTACGGCAAGTGGGATGATCTTTCGCCGGCGTTTGCCAAAGAAACCTATGAGATCAACAAGCGTCAGCTGGAAGAACTGAAAAAGATCGACCCGGCCAAGCTGGACGATGCCACCCGCCTGTCCCTCAACCTCGCCATCCGCAACCAGGAACAGGATCTGGAAGACTACAAGTGGCGCCTGCACACCTACCCGGTAAATCAGATGTACGCCACGCACACCGGCGTGGCATCGCTGCTGATCAACCAGCACCGCATTGACGACGCATCCGACGCAGAGGCCTACATCTCTCGCCTGAATGGCCTGCCGGCGCACTTCGAACAGCTGATCGCGAACCTCAAGGAACGCGCGGAAGCCGGTGTGATTGTGCCGAAATTCGTATTCCCGTACGTAATCAGCGACGGTAAAAACCTGATTACCGGCGCTCCGTTTGACGGCGGAGAAGACAGCACCCTGTTCGCAGACTTCAAGGGCAAGGTAGACAAACTCAACGTCAGCGACGAAGAAAAAGCAGCCCTGGTTGAACAAGCCAAAACCGCACTGCTTGAAAGCGTAAAACCGGCCTATGAAAACCTGAATACCTACTTGGGTGAACTGGAGCAGCAGGCCACCACCGATGACGGCGCGTGGAAACTTCCTGATGGTGATGAGTTCTACCAGCACCGCCTGAACGTCTACACCACCACCGACATGACGGCCGATGAGATTCACCAGAAGGGCCTGGATGAAGTGAAGCGCATTCATGACGAGATGCGTGAAATCATGAAACAGGTGAAGTTCGAAGGCAGCCTGCAGGAATTCTTTGAGTTCATGCGCACCGACGACCAGTTCTACTACCCGGAAACGGAAGAAGGCAAGCAGCGCTACCTGAAAGAAGCGACGGCCATGATCGATACCATGAAAGGCCGCCTTGACGAACTGTTTATCACCAAGCCCAAAGCGGATCTGGTGGTGAAAGCAGTAGAGCCTTTCCGCGAGAAATCTGCCGGTAAAGCGTTCTACCAGCGCCCGGCGCCGGACGGTTCACGCCCGGGCATCTACTACGCCAACCTGTACAAAATGAGCAGCATGCCCACCTACCAGATGGAAGCGCTCGCTTACCATGAGGGCATCCCGGGGCACCACATGCAACTGTCCATCATGCAGGAACTGGAAAATGTACCCATGTTCCGCAAGTTCGGAGGCTACACCGCCTACACCGAAGGCTGGGGCCTCTACTCCGAGCTGGTGCCGAAGGAAATCGGCTTCTACCAGGATCCCTACTCCGATTTCGGCCGCCTCGCGATGGAGCTGTGGCGGGCCTGCCGCCTGGTGGTCGACACCGGCATGCACAGTAAGAAGTGGACCCGGGAAGAAGCCATCGACTGGCTGGCAGAAAACAGCCCGAACCCGCAGGGTGACGTGGTCAAGGCCATCGAGCGCTATATCGTCATGCCGGGACAGGCGACGGCCTACAAGATCGGCATGATGAAGATCGTCGAACTGCGCGAGAACGCCAGGCAGGCACTGGGGGACAAGTTCGACATCCGCGAATTCCACGACGTTGTACTGGCGAACGGCGCAGTACCGCTGGATGTTCTGGAAGAGCTGGTAAACCAGTGGGTGGAAGCTACCAAGTCCGGCAACTGAAACCGCTCCAAAAATTGAGCCAACAAAAGCCGGGAGCACGAAAGTGCTCCCGGCTTTTGTTTATTGGCAACACCATTTTACAATCAGGCGACCACCCGCACGGATTGACCCAAATATTCAGGCCGTGTATGCCATTTTATTAATAATAGTCAGGTCGAAGCCTCCCAAATGGAACTTGCACGCAGCCTAAATCCCACGCCCCGAAATATTCCTGCAAAGAAAAAATTTTTCCGGCTTTTATTCATCCCGCTCCTGCCGGCACTCACCCTGACTGGCTGCTCGATAGCCCATCACTTCTTCAAGCCGGTGCTCACCAGCGAAGAAATTACCGAAACCCGCTATCTCGATCAGGGCTGGAGCGACACGGATCGCGCACTGTTTTACAACACACCACAAGGCACAGAACTACAGGGCCTGCACTACGACTGGCTGCCAGCACTGGAACTCCCCTTTGCCAATGAAAAACTCGCGAGCAAGAAAAACCTGCGCGGCTGGGGATTTATTGTCGATAGCGAAGAAGCGGAGCCCAGCGAAGGTGTTCACCCTGTGGGCATGAGCCAGCACTGGAATCCGGAAGCCAATGCCTACCGTCTTGATCTCGGCTGCGCACTCTGCCACACCGGCGAGCTCCACTATCAGGGTACTGCCCTGCGGATTGATGGCGGACAGGCGATACACGGGATGCCCACCAGTGCCGTAGGGGAATTTGTGCACTCCCTGGGCGCAACGGCGATCATGACGCTGGTCAACCCCGCCAAGTGGGATCGTTTCGCCGATGAAGTCGCCGGTGAGGACAAGGAGGCGCGGAAACAGCTCAGGGAAGATTTCAGTGCATTCCGCAAGCGCTTCTTCGAATTCGCCGCTGGACCGGGCAACGGCGATCACTTCCCCACCACGGAAGGGCGCGGCCGCACCGATGCCGTCGGCCGTATAGGCAATGTCGTCTTCGGCTATAACCTCGGCATTGAAAAGAATTATGCAGACGCAGATGCGCCCGTGAGCTATCCCTTTCTCTGGGATATCTGGCGCTTTGACTGGGTGCAATACACCGGCTTCACCAACCAGGCCATGGCGCGCAATGTGGGAGAAAGCCTGGGCGTGATGGCACCGGTGAAACTGGTCGATGACAATGGCCAGCTGCTGCCAGCGGGGGAATTCGGCAAGTCCACGATCGACATCCAGGGCATGCAGTGTATCGAAACCACCCTGCGCAAACTCAGGCCACCAAAATGGCCGGAGGATGTGCTCGGCCGCATCGACCTGGACAAAGCGAGAGCCGGCAAAGCGCTGTTCGCAGACCAGTGCGCCCACTGCCACGGCCCCCACACCTCGAAGCCCTACCAGTGGGCGCTGGCTGATAGCCCGGAGGCCAACCCGGATCACCAGATAGACGTCAACTGGCAATGGGATATGTCCGGGCAGGTTTCCTATAACGAAGAGAATCGCCCGGTGCGGGAAGATTGGCGCAGTGAAATCTGGGCCGTGCCCTGGATCGATATCGACGTCATCGGCACGGATCCCAAAGCCGCAACAAATTTTAATGCACTCAAGTACGACGCCGGCCCGCTGCTCCCCGCCGGATCAGGACCGGTCAACGCCGGCAATGGCCTGCAACTGCTGATCAACAAGCTGGTGCCCGCCCTGTATGAACAACAGGGCATTTCCAGCGATGGCAACGGCATTGCCGACTACGACGGCCTCAATGTGCCATTCCGCATCGCCAACAAACCCGCGTATAAGGCACGCCCGCTGCACGGCGTCTGGGCGACGCCACCCTTCCTGCACAATGGTTCGGTCCCCACCATTTACGACCTGCTCTCACCGCTTGAGTCGCGCCCGGTGCGTTTTGGCCTGGGGAATCGCGAATACAACCCGGAAAGACTCGGTTATGTCACGGATATGCGGGAGGGTAATTTCGAGTTCGACACGGCCCAGCCCGGCAACGACAACAGCGGCCACCTGTTCACGGATGCCAATCAACCCGGCCGTATTGGCAACCGCCTGTCGGAAAAGGAGCGCATGGCGCTGATCGAATACATCAAGGTGCTGGGCAACCCCGACTTTTCAGCGGCACTCAATGGCGACCCACAAGACTGGAGCCGCTATGCACCGCCGCCGGCAAGCGCCATTGGCGAGCAGGCCTGCGAGCGCTATCGCGAGGCACTGGACAACCCTTCCCTGATGGCCATGAAAGATGGGGAGCGCGCGCAGTGAAATTCCCTTCGTTCAAACTCGCGTGCCTGTCACTGGCCCTTTTCTGCCATACCCACCAGGGACAGGCCAGCGCAGGCGGGATGCCATCGCAAAAGCTGGATACCCTGGGAATGGAAATATCTGCGGAAGAAGCCGCCGCGATCCAGTCGGCGATAGGCTCCGCAAGGGAGATATCCCGCATTGCACAAACCCAAAACGGCCTGCCCTATAGGCGGGATGCGCATGCAAAAGCGACCGGCTGTGTGCGCGCGCTGTTTTCAATTAACAGCGATATTCCGGAGCAGTTTCAGCACAGCCTGTTCTCCGAGCCGGAGCGGGAATACCAGGCCTGGATTCGATTTTCCAATGGCGACATGCTGGTTCGCCCGGACGGTAAACCCGATGCGCGGGGTATGGCGGTAAAAGTCATGGGCGTGGAAGGAGATCCAATCGCCGAGGAGCTGGGCCACGCGGGCACCCAGGACTTCATAATGACCAACACGCCAGCGTTTTTTAACCGCAACATCCATGACTATGCGGATAACATGCAGCACCTGGCAAAGCTGGACAGAACCGGCTGGTTCATCAGCCTATGGCCGCCACGCCTGCACCTGACCGAGATGATCCGGGCCCGCGAGACGATCTCCTCGCGCATCCAGACACCACTCGCCGAACAATACTTTTCCATGCTGCCATACAGGCTGGGGGAAACACCGCTGAAATTTTCCGCCCGGCCCTGCCCCGGCTCCAGCTATTCCGCCACCGTCAGCCAGGACACGGATGACTTCCTGACGCGCCAGATGGCTGACACCTTGAGCGAAGGCGCGGCCTGCTTTGATTTTCTGGTTCAACCGCAAACTGACGTGTCGGCAATGCCCCTGGACGACGCCACGGTAATCTGGCCGGAATCCGAATCGCCATTCCAGGCCATTGCCCGCATTCGCATCCCACCGCAAACGGTCACCGGCGACGCCCAGCAGGCGTTCTGTGAAAACCTGTCCATGAATCCCTGGCACGGGGTCGGCGAGTGGCAGCCACTGGGCAGCCTGAACCGGGCGCGGAGACTGGTATACAACGCGGTCTCGGAATACCGCCACCGGCAGAATGAGATCCCACAGGTAGAGCCCAGCAACTGGTGCCTGCCCGGGGACCCCACCCCGTGTACGCCGGATCAGGGGCTGCGGGTGCGCAAGCCGGTGTGGCCACTGCCCCGCTGCTTTGACCCGAACTTTGTCCCAGTCGACGGGAATCCGGTGGACTCCCGCTGCGGCGACAGCAACTACGCGGATCGCGGCTACTGAATCACACCGCAGGCAATGCGGGCCCCTCCGCCACCGAGGGGCTTGGGCTGATCGGAGTGATTGTCACCGCCAGCGTGAATGATCAGGGCACGCCCCTTGAGGTCTTTCATTTTCAGCCTGGGCGCCAGAACCGGCTCAATGGCATTACCGTCACTATCAACAATGAGAACCGGCAAATCGCCCAGGTGGCCGGTGCCCCAGGGCATATCGTGACGCCCGGTATTCTTCGGGTCGTAGTGACCACCAGCCGCCAGACCGGGTACCAGCTTGCCGTCCTTCATCGCCGGCTCACAGCTACCGTTTTCGTGCAGGTGGAAGCCGTGCAGGCCAGAGGGAAGGCCTTTGAGACGCGGGGTAAACACAAGGCCGTAGGGTGATTCGGTGATGGTGACCGTCCCCAGCATGCCGGCGACGCCCTTGCCATCCAGTTTGAGGATACTGACAACCGTTTCTGCACTGGCGCACAGGGTAAACCCTGACAGCGTCAGGGCAGCGGCCATCCGGATACATTGGCGGACTCGGATCATATTCTCTCCTCCGTACATCGATCGCCTCCAGGCGGCAAAAGCCACCGGGTCACTAACCAGTGTAGAAGGAAATGCCAAGTTATCCGGACAACGCTGGAATCAGATGTTCAACACCTGCTTGACGAAGGGAATGGTGATTTTGCGCTGGGCCTGCAGTGAAGCCCGATCCAGCTGCTCCAGCATGGCAAAAAGTGCGCGAGTGTCCCGGGGAGCCCGGTGAATGATGTATTGGGCCACGTCTTCCGGCAGGTCAAAGCCCCGCAGGCGACTGCGCTGGCGCAGCGCCGCCAGTTTGTCCGCATCACTGAGTGCGTGCAGCTGGAATACCAGCGCCCAATTCAGGCGTGAGGCCAGATCCGCCAGCTCCAGATCCAGCCCACGGGGCGACTTGCGCGCGCCCAGCAGCAACTGGCGGCCCGTGTCCTTGAGGCGGTTGTAGAGATGGAACAGTGCGGTCTGCCAATCGCGCCGGCCTTCCACCAGCTGCAGGTCGTCAACGCACACCAGATCCAGCAGGTCCAGGCCTTCCAGAATCACATCCGGCTCGGCGACATTGAGCTCCCCCAGCGGCAGGTACTGGAAGCTGCGGCCACTGGCCTCGGCCACCTGGCATACGGCCTGGAGCAGGTGCGTAACGCCGCTGCCAGACTCACCCCACAGGTACACAACCTGTTCGGGGTTCTCGCCACTGGCAAACGACTTCAACAGGGTAACCACCTGGCGATTGGCATCACCCGGCACCTGGTAAAAATTCGCGAACGTAGCGTCATCCCGCAGCGATACGCCCAACGACAGCTGCTGTGGTACGCCGCCTGTTTGTTTACTACCAACCACTTGTGATTACTGCCAGTTGTAGCGAAGTGGGTTCTGGGCACTGCCCAATGGTGCGCGGTAACCAGACAGGTCGACCAGCCCGTCATCCCGTTGCAGTTGCAAATTGCGGTTCAGGGCCAGTACATCCCGCAAGCTTTCAAGCTGGGTGCTCGTATTCAGTGACAGCGTCACACGGTCGCCGCGCACGGCCAGCACTTCTGCGGCGCTGACCTGGGCCAGCCCCTGAAGGTAGCTGGTGGCGCTGGAGTACTCTGCAAAGCTGCGGATACCGGCAATTTCAACGATCACGGCGCTGGCAACACCGGTTTCACCGGTGCGCACCGCGTAGCGATCCGCCAACAGATTGGCTGCCTCATTGATCCCGCGGAGCGCCACTTCTTCCATGGTGCTGCCACTGGCATCAAACGCATAGCTGCGGCCACTGTGCATCAACAGCCAATTGGCCTGCCAGCGCTGGCCCGAGGTCTGCAGAAGCCGCCCCATCAGCGTAGCATCCGGGCGATAGCGCACACTGGCGCGCTCGGCAGCAGCCTCATCCTGCGCCCACAGGTTGCCCAGCGGCATATTGCGCTGGTCATTGAGATCCATCACCGGGAAATCCAGCGGCAGGCCACGTTCCAGCGCCAGGCCATCGAGCAGGCCGAACAGCTCCGGATAGTCCTCCTGGCGCAGGGTGTCACGCCCGCCGTCCAGGGTATCTACCGCCATCCATACCAGGGTACCGGGACGGTTGTTCGGCCACAGGGGCAGCTGCAGCTCGTGGACGAGATCATTGACCGCCTGCGGGTCGTAGGAGAGATGGAGAAACAGCTGGTTGTTGTCGCTGTCATAGCGATAGACCTGCAGATACTTCTGCGCATCGTTCAGCACTGGGGCCAGTTTCGGGTTGCTCCCGATTTCCTGGTCCCCGGTCACGCGCACGAAAACGCGCTCCAGCCCGCGACTGCTCGCGCTGGCCCGGTCCGTAGCCCCGCGGCTCGGAACGGCTTCAATCACTTCATACAGGTCTGGCACAACCCGTGCCTGCGCTGGCAAGGCAGCGGCAAATACCAGCAACAGCGCCATGACACAGCATGCCAAACGTGGGCTCAGCGGCGTTGACATTAGAATTCTTCCCCTAACTTCTCTTATCTTCGGGAGTTCAGTGGCCGGCATTTGACCATAAAATCGCGCCCGGGCCACTGTTTAGTCACACTTTGACCCAGCTCGTCGGCACCCGCAAGTGTGCAATTTCGAGCTATTGTATCAGTGTCGGCTGATTCGCCCAGTCTTCAGTTCGCACATTTAACGAATTTTCCACTAGAATACGCGCCCTTCAATTCAGGCCCCTGCAAGGTTGATCAATGAGCGACTCCAAGCCCAACTCCCCTTCCCTCAGCTATAAAGATGCCGGTGTCGACATCGACGCGGGTAACGCTCTGGTGGAGCGTATCAAACATGTCGCCAAGCGCACCCAGCGCCCAGAGGTGATGGGCGGTCTGGGCGGCTTCGGCGCCCTCTGCCAGCTGCCCAGCGGCTACAAAGAGCCAGTACTGGTTTCCGGCACTGATGGCGTCGGCACCAAGCTTCGCCTGGCCATGGATCTGGGTATCCACGATACCATTGGTATCGATCTGGTCGCCATGTGCGTCAACGATCTGGTAGTGGCCGGCGCTGAACCCCTGTTCTTCCTCGACTACTACGCCACTGGCAAGCTGAATGTCGATATCGCGGCTGACGTGGTCTCCGGCATCGGCAAAGGCTGTGAACTGGCAGGCTGTGCACTGGTTGGCGGCGAGACCGCTGAAATGCCCGGCATGTACGAAGGCGACGACTACGATCTGGCTGGCTTCTGTGTCGGCGTGGTGGAGAAATCCGAAATCATCGACGGCTCCAAAGTCCAGGCAGGCGACGCGCTGATCGGCCTGGCCGCTTCCGGCCCCCACTCCAATGGCTACTCCCTGATCCGCAAGGTTCTGGAGATCAGTGGCGCAGACCTGCAGAAAGACCTGGAAGGAAAGACCCTGGCCGAGTCGCTGATGGCGCCGACCCGTATCTACGTCAAGTCCCTGCTGGAGCTGATGAAATCCGTCCAGGTAAACGCCCTCAGCCATATTACCGGCGGCGGCCTGCTGGAAAACCTGCCCCGCGTACTGCCAGAGAACGCGAGCGCGGTCATCGATACCAAGAGCTGGCAGCTGCCTCCGGTATTCCGTTGGCTGCAGGAGGCCGGCAACATTGAAGGGCGCGAGATGTACCGCACCTTTAACTGCGGCGTGGGCATGGTCATCTGTGTTCCCGGTGCCGATGCCGAACGGGCCATCGAAACCCTCAAAGGTCTCGGCGAAGAAGCCTTCGTGATCGGCAGTATCGAGACCGCGGGCGACAGCTCAGAAGCCGTTGTTCTGAAGGGCCTGTAATCCGAGCATGAACGAGTTGAATAAAGGGCCGCTCGCCGGCCCCTGTCGTGTTGTGGTACTGATTTCAGGCAGTGGTTCAAACCTTCAGGCCCTGCTGGATGACGCTGCCGGAATCAGCAGCGAGTACAGCATTGAGGCGGTGATCAGCAACAAAGCCGACGCTTTCGGCCTTACCCGCGCGCGCAAAGCCGGGGTGGAAACCCAGGTATTGAGCCACCGGGATTACGGGGATCGCGAGAGCTTTGACCAGGCCCTGATCGAGAGCATCGATGCCTACCAGCCCGACCTCGTCATCCTCGCCGGCTTCATGCGCATCCTTACTCCGGGCTTTGTGCGCCATTACAGCGGCCGGCTGTTGAACATTCACCCGTCTTTGTTGCCGAAGTACCAGGGTCTGCACACCCACCAGCGTGCGCTCGACGCCGGGGACAGTGAACACGGGGTTACCGTGCACTTCGTCACCGAAGAACTGGACGGCGGCCCGGCGATCATCCAGGCCAGCGTGCCGGTACTCGCGGACGACACCGCGGAGACGCTTGCGCAAAGGGTTCAGGTGCAGGAACATAAAATCTACCCGCTCGCAGCCCGCTGGTTTGCCCAGGGCCGCTTGCGGATGGTTGGCGACCGCACTGAACTGAATGGTGAGCTACTGCCCCGCAATGGCCACCGTTACCACGGCGCCGAAGACCCGGTAGCAGAATAGACAGGCCGGCTACACTTCCGGTCTGTGTGAATGGAATTCAAACATAAGACCGGAGGTGCACTCTTGCTCCGCATTGTCATCGCAGCATTTTCAGCCGTACTGTTGTTCCAATCTGCGGCCAACTCAGCGCCAACATCCGCAACGACCACTGCGCCGGAATCCCCGGCAGTCTCCAACGCAACCCCAGATACCTCGCAGACCAGCCCCACTCATGCTGCCGTCCTGCAACCCTTCACTGCCACCTACAAGGCTGAATTCTCCGGCTTCGGTGTTACGGCCGAGCGCAAGTTGACCGGCACACCCGAGAGCTGGCGGCTGGACTTCTCCGCGAACTCAATGTTCGCCAAGATCGAGGAGTACTCCCGCTTTGCACAACAGGCAGGCCGGCTCGTGCCTCTGCATTACGACTACAAGAAAACCGGTCTCGGCAAAGACCGTCACACTGCCCTCAGCTTTGAAAGCACGCAGCGCAGAGTCATCAATGTCTACGATAAAGACCACACCATCGAGAGCGCGCCGAAAGACATCCAGGACAAGATCAGCTACCAGCTGCAATTGGCACTGGACGTAGCCGCGGGAAAAAAAGAACTGAAATATGACGTCGCCGATGGCAAGAAAATTCGGCACTACGAATTTCGTGTAACCGGTACGGAAAAAATCGACACCCCGATGGGATCAGTCGAAACGATCAAAGTCCAGCGAGTGCGCGCTCAG
This sequence comes from Microbulbifer weihaiensis, assembly GCF_048323715.1. Lineage (NCBI taxonomy): Bacteria > Pseudomonadati > Pseudomonadota > Gammaproteobacteria > Cellvibrionales > Microbulbiferaceae > Microbulbifer > Microbulbifer weihaiensis. Next base: position 80,907 of record NZ_JBLWFL010000010.1, on the reverse strand, counting down.
GATTCAGAACGCGTCACCAACATCTGGTTTGCACCACAGTGGAATTACGCTCTCGTAAAACTTCAGCAGCAGGAAGATAATGGCAAAAGCTATCAAATCACCCTGACAAAATTATCCATCGATGGAAAAGCCGTCAGCCTGAAAAAATCGCAATAAATATTTTTCACACTCTCTAAAAAAATCACGCCAAAACGTAGATTTTTCTGCTTGCAGCCTCTATAAAGTCGCCGTTTCTCCCCAGCGCACAAAATTCGCACTGCTAGACTCAACCTACTAGGAATATGTTTGCTTGAAGCAAAGTCTATTCTGGAAATGCTTCACTGCCAGTGCCGAAGTAAAGTTGCAAACGCGTTGGCATTTTTTTTAGCAATAGAGTGGGATCTCATGACTACCAAAATTCTGCGCAGAGCCGCACTGGCCGCCGCGATCGGCTCCATATCCAACGGCGCATTGGCTGCAGGCTTTGCACTTCAGGAATCAAGCACCTCTGGTCTCGGCCGTGCTTTTGCAGCTGAAAATGCGATCGGCGACAACGCGGCGATTCTGGCTCGCAACCCGGCAGGGTCGGCCCTGTTTGACACCATCACCATTTCGGGCGGCGTGACTTACGTGAACCCGGAAATTGATGCCGCCGGTTTTACTGAATACTACGCGCTGACGGCCAACGGCCCCTTCCCGCTTGCCGAGCCGCTTTACGCAGAAGCCAACGATTACGCCAGCAGCGCCTGGGTACCCAACGCGTACCTGGCTGTACCTTTTAATGACTGCTGGTCTTTCGGCCTCGCGATGAATACAGACTATGGCCTGGAAACAGACTTCAGAGCCAGCTGGCCCGTCACTCATATCGCCGACAAGACTGAACTGATTTCAGTAAACATCGCACCGTCCGTGGCGTTTGATTTCAACAATACCTTCAGCATCGGCATATCCGCAAACTTCCTGTATGCCGATGCCACACTGAAATCAAAAGTGCCGTCTGATTTCATCATCAACCCGGATTTTTCCGATCTGAAGATTCTCGATGCAGACGGGGACGACTGGGACTACGGCTGGAGCATCGGTGCACTGTGGCGTATTAACGAGCGCACCCATATCGGTATTTCCTACCAGTCTGAACTGGATCCAAAGATTGATGCCGACGTAAACTCGGACCTGCTCCCCGCCTTTAACAACGCGGGCCAGATCATCGGCACCTTCGATGGCGAGCGCGCGAACTTGACGCTGGATCTCCCGGACACCCTGGAACTGGGTGTTTATCACCGTTTCGACGACAACTGGGGAATCGCCTTCGGTGCCATGTGGACCGACTGGGATGATTTCGAGCGCCTGGAAGCGTTCTTCCCGAATCAGCGCGTCGGTGACAATCGGATCTCTAGCTACAACCCATTCCAGATCAAGGAAGAAAACTTCAGCTCCGGCTGGCGTTACAGCCTGGGCCTGGAATACTACCCCTGCGATGAAGTGACCTGGCGCGTCGGCTATGCCTACGATGAGGGTGCTGCGCGCAACGGACTCTACGACGAAGAAACCCTGGCTACGGGCTTTGACGTTACCTGGCGCACCCTGTCCATTCCGGACGCCGACCGCCAGTGGGTTACTTTCGGCGGCACCTATGAAATCAACAACCAGTTGAGCATCGACGGCGGCCTCGCTTACCTCTGGGGTGACGATGAAACCATCCAGGAGTTCCAGGCACTGCCGGTATCCAGTGACTTTACCCTGGGCACCTACTTCAATGGTGGCACCACCAACCTCGAAGCCTGGCTGGCCGGTGTATCCCTGAACTACAGCTTCTGATTGGGCACGGTCAGATAACGACTTGCCATTGGGGTCGGGCAGAAATGTCCGGCCCTTTTTTATAGGGGTTCATGCCCGCGACTTTTTTCGAGGGTGCGGGCTTCCGCAAGTACAGACACTCAAGCACGGACACTATAGTGCCGACGACCTCCGTCGCGGGGACTCACAAGTTATGGTGACCGCAGCCGACAGCTTTTATTTTTTCAAACGCTTCCCATAAAAAAAGCCCGGCTATACCGGGCTTTTTTTATTGTCGAGAGGATCACCAACCGCACTGGCGATCTTTATTCTGCTCCTGCAGATAAGCCATAAGCGGCTGGAAATAATCTACGATCGCAGCAGCATCCAGTTCACGCTGGCCGGTGAGAGCTTCCATCGCATCGGGCCAGGGCTTGCTGGCGCCCATGGCAAGCATGTTGCGCAACTTCTTGCCAGCGGCGTCATTTTTGAAAATGGAGCAACGGTGCAGCGGCCCGGTTTCACCCGCCGCTTCACACAGTGCACGGTGGAACTGGAACTGCTGGATGCGTGCAAGGAAATACCGCGCATACGGGGTATTGCCGGGAATATGATACTTGGCACCCGGGTCGAAGTTCGCTTCACTGCGCTGAACAGGAGCCTGGATGCCCTGATATTCTTCACGCAATTTCCACCAGGCCTTGTTGTAGTCACCCGGTTGCACTTCACCGTTGAACACCTGCCAGCGCCACTTGTCGACCAACAGACCAAACGGCAGGAATGCAATCTTGTCAAGCGCCTGCTGCATCAGGTAACCAAGGTCTTTATCTTCGCCGGGAATCTCGTCCATCAAACCGATTTGCTTCAGATATTTCGGCGTAATGGACAGCGCTACCGTATCGCCTACCGCCTCGTGGAATCCGTCGTTCGCGCCTTCTTTGTACAGGAACGGCTGCTGGTTATAAATCCGCTGATAGAAGTTGTGCCCCAATTCGTGGTGAATCGTAATCAGGTCTTCACCTGTTTTATTGATACACATCTTGATACGGATATCGTCCTGGCCATCGAGGTTCCAGGCACTCGCATGGCATACCACGTCGCGATCGCGTGGCTGCGTAAACTGGGAGCGTTCCCAGAAGGTTTCCGGCAGAGGCTTGAAACCCAGGGAGGTGAAAAACTTCTCACCCACCTTGACCATGTCCTTCTCACTCATGCCTGATTTCACCACCAGCTCGGTGAGATCGTAGGGCGCCTGCATATCATCATCTTTGACGATGTCGTAAATGTTGCCCCACTCCTGGGCCCACATGTTGCCCAACAGGTGCGCGGGGATCTTGCCCTGTGCAGGTACAACGTCATCCCCGTAGTGCTCGTTCAGCTTGGCGCGCACATGGCAATGCAGCGCTTCATACAGCGGCTTTACCTTGTTCCACTGCGCATCCATATCGGACGCGAAAGCATCCGCGGGCATATCGTACTTGGAGCGCCACATAACGCTGAGGTTGTCATAACCCAACTCCTGCGCGCCGGCATTGCCGATTTCCACCTGACGCTCGTAAAGCGGTTTCATCGGCGGAGAAACTTTGCGCCAACCCACCCAGAGATCTTTCAGCAATTTGGGATCACGGCTCTTGGCCATCAACTGGCCCATCTCGGTCAGGGTGTAGCATTTCTCCTTGTCGCCCTCGCCCATGCAATACTTTCCGGCACCGTACATGCCCTGCATTTTGGAACCGATCTGTGCCAGCTCGGCCGTCAGCTTGGGATCTTTGGGTGCAGGGAAAACCAGGCCCTGTTTAAGCATGGTGAGCATGCGCCGGGTTTCCGGGTCGAGCTCCAGACTGTCGAATTGCGCCGCTTCCTGAGCCAGCTCTACTGCCAGTGAGGTATAACGCTCCACTGCGAGAGCTTCGGTATATTGGGAGTCAACGTTGATATAGGTTGATGCCAGCCAACTCGCATGGCTGACTTCTTCCGCCATCTTTTCCAGGCGGGCTTGCGCGTCGTCAAGGAATGCCTTCGCGCCCTCGGGCGTGATGCTGGTACTGGCTACACCGGCTCGGGCCACGGTTCCCGCAGAGGTATCATCGGCGCCATAGGACACCTGAGCCGCGGAAGACGGTGCCCCCGGTTGCTGTATTGCCCCCTGCTCCGTTTCCCGGTTGTCACACGCAGAAACAGCCATTGTTGCGGCAATGACCAGCGCTAGCTTTTTCATCAGCATCCCCTGTTTTTTTTGCGTTATTAGTTGGTTCGACCCGGAGCGCAAGCAGGCGCCTCGGTATCTGAACCTGTCGCCGTTTTATAGCACACCCACTACCGTGACCGGGATGCCATAGCGGCCCCAATTGCCACATAGGCACAAAATTCCCCAAATGAACCATAGTTTGGAGAAATGTCTTGCTTGAAATTTCAGACGCAGAGTTCGTACGCTCGCCGCAATACACCAGGCAACACGAGAATCGGGTGGAAGAAGAAAAATCGGGGAGATAAAAATGGAGGCGGCCCAACCAGCACACCCCCGGCACATGATGTCACTGCTACCGTTGCTCCCTTCCGGGCCTGGCGGGGTTTACAGCTGATCATTGCGAGGAGACCGGAAGGGCCACCATAGCGCATCGAGTTTGTTAGTGGCGGCTTGATGTAAGCCCCTGCACTCGAAGAGGGCGCGATTATAGAGATTCGACGCGCCGCTTGCCACCCCCTTTTGGGAAACTTCTCTGGCGAATGAAAAATCACCGCCTCCGGGCGACAATTTCCACCGCCAAAAAGCTATACTGTGCCGCGCCCGAAACCGGGCCGCCCCTTCCATTCTCGCAGTCGGAATTTCTATGCACCTGTTTGTCGACAGCCTTACCAACGTGGATTTCAGCTACCTCGACCACTGTCGCGGTATTGTCGGCGAAACCTGGCTGGCCAACGCCGCGCTCGACGGCGCACTGGATCACCAAGGCATGGTGGTGGATTTTGGCATCGTCAAAAAGACCCTGCGAAACTGGCTGGACACAGAGCTCGATCACCGCCTGCTTGTTCCCACCGGATCCCCCCACCTCTCGCTGTCACGAGATGGCGACACCGTGGATATTACATGGCAGCTGGACTCCGGCGACACCGTGACCGTGAGTGGCCCGGCACAGGCCTTCGCGCTGGTTGAAGCCGGGGAGATCACCGCAGAGTCCGTGGCTGGCTGGTGCGTACAACAACTGGCCGGGGTATTCCCTACCAGCGTGGACAAGCTCAGCCTGACATTTTCCACCGAAGTCATCGACACACCGTATTACCACTACAGCCACGGCCTTAAAAAGCACGATGGCAACTGCCAGCGTATTGCCCACGGCCATCGCTCACAGATCCGTATCGATGTCGACGGAAAGCGCTCCAGCGAACTGGAAGCGGAATGGGCGGCGCGCTGGGCCGATATCTATCTCGGCACCCGCGAAGACCTCCAGCAAGCACAGGGTGACCAGCTGCACTTCGCCTACAGCGCCCGCCAGGGAGCTTTTACACTGAGTATCCCCGCCAATCGCTGCGAGATCCTCGAGTGTGATACCACCGTTGAGCAGCTGGCCCAGTACATTGCCGCCACATTGGCTGGCAGCAACCCGGGCGCGGAAATCACAGTGCGGGCTTACGAGGGCATCGGCAAGGGCGCAGTAGCCACTGCCCGGGCCTAACTGATACGAACACTGCCGTCGGCGGCCCATTACCGCACCTCCAGATCCACTGAAAATTGACCGCTGTGGGGACCAGGTCTTGAACCTCATTCTTCTCGAGAGTAGCGACTTTGTCGCACCGGGGCGCGCCGTGCTTTTTGGCCGGCGCCACCAGCACATCACTGAAGTACACCGGGCACAGGCCGGCGAACAATTGAAAGTGGGCCTGGTCAACGGAGAGATCGGACATGCTACGGTGCGCCAAGCGGATGCAGAACGGGTCGAGCTCGATGTAGCGCTGCACCAGGCACCACCACCGGCACTGCCACTGACAATGGTTCTGGCCCTGCCACGCCCCAAAATGCTGAAACGCACCATCCAGCACGCGACCGCTCTCGGGGTAAAAAAGCTCTATCTGGTCAACGCCTACCGCGTGGAAAAATCCTACTGGCAGAGTCCGTGGCTGACGGAAGACAAGCTGCGCGAACAATGCATTCTCGGTCTGGAGCAGGCCGTAGACACCATCATGCCGCAGATCGAACTGCGCAAGCGCTTCAAGCCTTTCGTGGAAGACGAGCTGCCAGCCATAGCGGCCGACTCACTCAAGCTGGTCGCCCACCCGGTCACTGATGCGCCCTGCCCCGTGGATATCCATACCCCGGTAACGCTGGCGGTCGGCCCCGAAGGCGGATTCATACCGTATGAAGTGGATAAGCTCCAGGAGCAGGGTTTCAGCGCCGTCCACCTGGGGCCGCGTATCCTGAGAGTCGAAACAGCGCTGCCCGTGCTGCTCAGCCGGCTGTTTCCCGCCCGCTGACCCCGGCGGGAGCCCCGCTCTCCCAGCCGAACTCGCAACACAACTCCCCTACCGACGCTCGCTGTCCGACAGGACTTTTAGGCAATAAAAAAGCCGCGCTAAAAAGCGCGGCTACGAAGGGCAGTCGGACACTGCCAGGTCTCACAGAGCGGGGCCTCACAGCCCCAAGAAGAGAACAGGTTCAAAATTTTTCATAGGGCGTTAGATCAAGCCGCAACCCCGGATTCCACCGCAGACTTCTGCAGAGCCAGTTTGGGATCTACGTACTCGTAACCCAGAACATCAGCGACGGCTTTGTACGTCACCATACCGGCGTGAACGTTCAGGCCTTCCAGCAGGTTGGCATCATCCAGCAGTGCCTGCTTCGCGCCCTTGTTGGCCAGTGCAACCGCAAACGGCAGGGTTGCGTTGTTCAGCGCCATGGTAGAGGTACGAGCGACACCGCCCGGCATGTTGGCTACACAGTAGTGCACCACGCCGTCGACCACGTAGGTCGGCTCCTGGTGGGTAGTCGCCTTGGAAGTTTCGAAACAACCGCCCTGGTCGATCGCCACGTCCACAACCACCGCGCCTTTCTTCATGCGGCTGATGTGATCGCGAGTCAGCAGCTTCGGTGCTGCCGCACCCGGAATCAGAACTGCACCGATAACCAGATCAGCTTCGAGTGCATGCTGCTCAATCGCATCGTTAGTGGAGTATTCGGTGCGCACAGCGCCGCCGAAGATATCGTCCAGCTGACGCAGACGCGGCAGGGAGCGATCCAGAATGGTCACGTCAGCACCCATACCCAGCGCCATTTTGGCTGCGTTGGTACCAACCACGCCACCGCCGATAATCAGCACTTTTGCCGGGGCTACACCGGGAACACCGCCCAGCAGTACACCCAGGCCGCCCTGGGCTTTTTCCAGGTGATGCGCGCCGCACTGTACGGACATACGGCCAGCAACCTCAGACATCGGCGCCAGCAGCGGCAGGCCGCCGAAACGGTCGGTTACGGTTTCGTAAGCAATGCAGGTTGCACCGGATTTCACCAGCAGCTCGGTCTGCTTGGGATCGGGCGCCAGGTGCAGGTAGGTGTAAAGCAGCTGGCCCGGGCGCAGCATTTCGCACTCGTGCGGCTGGGGCTCTTTTACCTTGACGATCATTTCAGCGGTCGCGAAGATCTCTTCCGCGCTGGCAATGATCTTGGCACCAGCCTGCTCATACATTTCGTCAGTAAAACCGATGGCGGAACCGCCATCCTTCTGCACGATCACCTCGTGGCCATGCCCGACCAGCTCGCGAACGCTCGCTGGAGTCAGACCGATGCGGTACTCGTGGTTTTTAATCTCTTTTGGTACACCGATCAACATAACGACTTCTCCTAAAGGCTCCGTGAACGCAAACAACTGCGCCCCGTTTTTCTTGGCTTTCGGCTAGTATAGGGCTGCTCTGGAAGTTGTTTTCTGTACATTTTTGGTTAGGATTAGTGGAATCCACTGGCTAGAGCATGCCCTTGCACATTTTTCAACCATACGAAACTGGTTCTGGCACCACAGCCAGATCAAGCAGCAATCGCGACCAGTAAGTCCCGTATTTTCACCCACTAATGGGCCTGAAAACCCTTTGACGCCAGGAGAGCGCCATGAAACGCCGCGCCAATGAATTGAGCACTATCGATCGCAATATCCTGCGGGTACTGCAGAAGAACGGACGCACCAGCTATGCGGAGCTGGCCCGCCAGGTAGGCCTCACGCCTACACCCTGTGTGGAGCGGGTGAAAAGAATGGAGTCCGATGGCGTGATCCAGGGATATACGGCACTGATCAACCCGGAGTTTCTCGACGCCGCACTGGTAGTGTTTGTTCAGATCAGTCTCAACCGCTCAGCCCAGGATGCCTTCGAAGCGTTCCGCAACGCTGTATCCGCGCTGCCGGAGGTTCAGGAGTGTTACCTGGTCTCGGGCAATTTCGATTACCTGATCAAAGCGCGGGTAGCAGACATGAGCGCCTATCGGAAATTTTATGGCGAAACCCTGCTCACCCTTCCGGAAGTTCAGGAGTGCACCAGCTACGTGGTGATGGAACAGGTGAAGGAAACCCTGGAAGTGCCGGTGCACTACAATCGCTAAAACGACCTCCCAGGATTGCCTCTTTCCAACCGAACCACCTCATTCACCACAGTGAGGTGCACGGCGGCACAGTCCGCTTAAGAGCCCCTCCTCAGCCAGGGGCCTCCACGCCTCTCCTCACGCTAACGCCGGGCCAAACTGCATAACAGAAGCGGTCAAAGCACGTAAAAAACAGAATCGCGCCAACTATTGACCAACTTCTCACCACTTGTCGCCCCGCCCTCTAGGATTAATGGAGGTAGGTTTATTAACTCAAGTTGCGGGAAATGATGTACCAATCTCTACGTAACCCACTCCGTTGGCGGAATCTTTTTTTCTCAGCATGTCTGGTAGCCGTCGGCTGCGGAGAAAAAGAAGCCGCGAAACCAACTCCACCGCCCAAAAAAGTGGAGGTCGTCGAAGCCAAGTACGTGAGCTTCAGGCCGAGCTTTGAAGTGCCCGCGGTGGTGGAAGCCGTGGAGACCGCACAGATTTTCCCCCTGGTCGCGTCGAGAATCCTCTATCAAAACATCGAGCCGGGAAAGTATTTCAAGCAGGGCGAAGAACTCGTAAGGCTGGATCCCTACCCCTTTGAGACTAAAGTAGCGACGGCCCAAGCCAGCGTCGCCGAAGCGATGTCCAATTACGAACAGGCAAAGGCCAATTTCAATCGCGCGCGAAACCTGCGTCCTCAAGGATATATTTCAGCGAAAGACTTCGACACCGCAAAATCCGCCATGCAGGCGGCAGAAGCGCAGCTCAACACTGCACAGACCACACTGCAGCAGGCGAGACAGGATCTTTCTCATACCTCAATCGTCGCACCATTTTCCGGGCGTGTGGGGCATCCCAACTACGCTGTGGGCGACTTTTTCATTCTGCCCAACTCGGTGCCGATTACCCAGCTCATCAAGGTAGACCCGGTGTATGTACTCGCGCACATCGGCCAGAAGGCCTACAACGAGTTTTACAGCGCGCTGGATAAACTGAAGCAGCAAGGGCGCGCCATGCCCAACATGGAGCTCTACATCGTACTCCCGGGCGGTACCGTGTATCCGTACAAGGGAGAATTCTTCTCCTGGGATGCCACTGCAGCCGCCACTAGAGGCACTGTCGCTGCGCGTGTCCTGTTCCCCAATTCTGACGGCCTGCTCCTTCCCGAAGAAAATGTCACCCTGCACGGCAAGCTCCTGGAAGAAGTAAAACGCATTGTGATCCCGCAAAAGGCGGTTTCTCAGGATCAGCAAGGACACTACGTTTACCTGCTCGACCAGGACAGCAAGGTCAAACGGGCCAATATCGAAGTCGGCATGCGTATAGGGCCTAACTGGGCTGTGCGCGAAGGGCTCAAAGTGGGCGACCGGGTACTCGTTGAGGGCCTGCAGAAAGTGAGCCCCGGCGACGCCGTGGAAGTCACCCCAGTCGAAATCAAGCAATTCGAAGACCCGACACCACCAAATCTGCGCCCACCGCCCCGCTCCCTGCGCGAGCAACTGCGCAAAGAGCAGGAAGCCTTCCGGGAATACCAGAGGTCAACCATGGAAGTGAGGCAGCAGAACCAGCCCGGTGACGTCTACACCCCTTATGAAACCGGCAAGTAGCGTGGGAAACTGAGCAGTGAGCGAGAATACCCATCTGTTTATCCGACGCCCGCGCTTCGCCTTCGTGATCGCGATCCTGATCACCTTTCTGGGTTTACTCTCGGCGATCGTGATGCCAGTGGATCAGTACCCGGATATCGCGGCGCCGAAAATTTCAGTGGTTGCCGTTTACCCCGGTGCGGATGCCGAGACGGTGAAGAATGCCGTCGCGATTCCCATTGAAGAGCAGGTAAACGGTGCCGAGGGCATGGTTTACATGACCTCCAACTCCGGCAGCGATGGCACCTATACACTGTTCATGACGTTCGACATGGACACCGACGACGACATGGCGCAGGTGGACGTGCAGAACCGGGTGGCGCTGGCAGAACCGTCCCTCCCCCCGGAAGTGCTGAAGCGCGGCATCAAGGTACGCAAGCGCTCCTCCGACATGCTGATGGTGGTCAACCTGTTTTCCCCGGACAACCGGTTCGACGGTGTATTCCTGTCCAACTTTGCCTCGCTGAACCTGCTCAACGAACTTGCCCGCGTACCGGGTGTGGGCGAGGCAAAAATCATCGGCCCGCTGGATTACGGCATGCGGATCTGGCTCGACCCGGTGAAGATGGCGAATCTGGAAATTTCCGTGCCGGAAGTACTCGGCGCAATTCGGGAACAGAATATCCAGGCAGCCGTAGGCCAGCTCGGCTCACCGCCCTCGCCGGAGTCCACCCAGTTCCAGTATGTACTCACGACCAAAGGCCGCCTGAACTCTGAGGAGGAGTTCGGCGATATCGTGCTGCGCGCCGATGAAAAAGGCGGGGTCGTGCGCGTCAGGGATATCGCGCGGGTGGAACTCGGCGCGCAGATATACAAAGGGTATGGCGAATACAACAATGGCCCCGGTGTGCTGCTGGCGATTTACAAGCTGTCCGACGCCAACGCGCTGGAAGTAGCGGAGAATGTCAAAGCCAAGGTAGAGGAGCTGTCGCAGTACTTCCCCGAAGGGGTTGAAGCGGTCATCGGCCACGACACCACGGAGTTCATTGCCGTATCCCTGGAAGAGACAGTGTTCACCCTGATCATGACGATCATCCTCGTCATCATCGTGACTTATCTGTTTCTGGGTAATGTGCGCGCAGCCCTTGTACCCACCCTGGCAGTGCCCGTATCCATCATCGGCACCCTCGCGGTTCTGAATGCGATGGGGATGACGATCAACACCGTGACCCTGTTCGGCCTGATTCTCGCCATCGGGGTGGTGGTTGACGATGCCATCATCGTCGTCGAAGACGTAGAACGCATCATGCACGAAGAGGGTCTGGACAAGCGCGCGGCTACCGCCAAGGCCATGAAAGAGGTTTCCGGCCCGATTGTCGCAACGTCCATGGTGCTGGTGGCCGTATTCGGGCCAACCATGCTGCTGCCAGGTATGACCGGGCGAATGTTCGGCCAGTTCGGCACCACCATTACCGTTTCCGTATTGATCTCCATGATCAATGCGCTGACACTCAGCCCGGCACTGTGCTCGACCATTTTGAAGGAAGGCCACAGCAAGCCCAACCCGGTTATCCGCGGATTCAACTGGGGGTTTGATAAAGTTTCCAACGGCTACCTGAAAATCGTGGACTGGCTCGCCCGGCATATATTGATCAGCCTCGCTATCATTGCCGGCCTGTTCGTCTGCCTGTTCCTGCTGTTTCAGTCTGTGCCCCGGAGCTTCATCCCGGATGAAGACAAGGGATACTTCATGGTCGACGTTCAGCTGCCCGAAGCGGCCGCGCTGGAGCGCACCGCGGAGGTCATCGACCAGATCAACGAGGCACTGATGCAGGATCCAGCCGTGGACAAAGTCCTGTCGGTGAATGGCTTCAGCCTGCTCAATGTGATGCTGCAGTCGAACGCGGGCATGGTCATCGCCAAACTCAAGTCCTGGGACGAACGTAAGTCCCCTGAGGTGTCGCAGCAGGCGCTGCAACAAAAATACCAGGCGCAATTCGCCCAGCTGCCCGAGGCACAGGTACTCGTCTTTGGTGCGCCCGCCATTCCCGGACTCGGCGCCATGTCCGGTTTCTCGTTCATGCTCGAGGATACCCAGGGTGTGGGCGCACAGGAGCTGTTCAAAGTCGTGCAGGACTTCTCTGCCGCCGCCACTGAACAGCCGGAAATTGCCCGGGCCTTCTCGATATTCAAGGCCGGCTCCCCCCAGATCCGGCTGGATATCGATCGGGTAAAAGCCAAGACTCTGGGGGTAAAAATCAGTGATATTTTCCTGACACTGCAAACCCAGCTCGGCGCCATTTATGTCAATGACTTCAACCTGTATAACAAGACCTTCAAGGTCATGGTGCAGGCCGAATCCAGGTTCCGCCAGCAGGAAAAAGATCTGGAGAAAATCTATATCACTAACAACAAAGGTGAGCCGATTCCGCTTCCCGCCATCCTGAGCACCGAGCCAATCCTCGGTGCCGTGACGCTCAAACGCTACAACACCTATGACGCGGCCAAAATCAGCGGCGGTCCGAATGTGGCCGGAGGTTTCAGCTCGGGCGACGCCATGGACGCACTCGAGCGGGTCGCCATCGAGACCCTTCCCGACGGCTTCAAGTACGACTGGTCCGATTCCAGCTACGAAGAGCGCAAAGCCGGCAATGCATCCACCATCGCCCTGGTGCTGTCGCTGATCTTTACCTTCCTGTTCCTCGCGGCACTGTATGAATCCTTCATGACGCCATTCGCGATCATCCTCTCTGTGCCAATCGCCATCGTCGGTGCCATTGCCGCACTGATCATTGCCGGGGAACCCCTCAGCCTGTATGGCCAGATTGGCCTGGTGCTGCTGGTCGCCCTGGCCGCGAAAACCGCGATCCTGATCGTGGAGTTCGGGAAAACCCAACGCGAGGTAGAAAGGCTGTCGCTGCACGACTCGACAGTGACGGCAGCAAAACTGCGCTTCCGCCCGGTAATCATGACGACTCTCTCCTTCGTCGTTGGCTCCATCCCACTGGTGATCGCATCGGGTGCCGGCGCCGCCAGCCGGATCTCTCTCGGCACCGCTGTCATGGGCGGTACCATCATGGCGTGTATCGCAGGCACGCTACTGGTGCCCATCTTCTTCAAAGTGGTCCAGGGGCTGCGGGAGAAGGTGCACAAGGGGGAAACTGGAGAAGCTGCCAAGCTGGAGCAGAGAGCCCAGCAAGAGCACGGCCATGACAAGGCCGCAGAATAAGCGAGTGGCAAGCGACAGCCGCTGAAGGGGCTTTTACCGGGACGAACCAAAAACGTTATCCTCATGCCGCCGCCAACTGTCGAGGCACTGGCGCCGGGATGACGATAACGCTGACAAACCGGGTCTAGTACTTGATACCCAGCTTGCGGTACAGAAACCCGATCACCCAGGCCGGGCCCACCAGCAGGAACTGCAGGTCTTTGAAAAACGACGGCTTCTTGCCCTCAATATGGTGCCCCACAAACTGGAACACCCACATCACCACAAACACCCCAACCGACCACCAGAGCACACTCTGCCCGGCCGCCTGAAGCGCACTACAGGCCCACAGGCATATGGCAGAGAGCGCAGCCATACCCAGCGCCAGCGGCACAGACATCAGCAGGTAAAACAACATCGTCGGCACCAGCGCCACCACCGCCCAGTTCAACCATGCAATCTGGGCCATCCACTCGGGCTGGGGAATAGACCAGAACAGGCCCACGACTGTCGCGTAGATCAGGGGAACCGCCACCCAGTGAATGGCCTTGTTGGTGGAATTCTGGTGGCTCTCACCGTACTCGGTGAACCATTGATCTGCTGTGCGCATATTGGATTCTCGCCTTGGTTGTTATTGGGTTATGGCTATCCGGAGATCGTACTCCAAGAATCATCAAGAACCGATCAGTCACAAAAACAAGATTCTAATTTCTCTGACAACAAACTGGCCTTAGAGTACTTTTTAAACATTCGAAGCGGTTAACATACCGCTCATTAAGCTTCACCGGTTAGCGTTTCGTAACCTAATAACTTCATCCTTAACGGCATCAATAAACTGATCCGGCGGTTTGTAACCGTACTTTTGAACTGCATAAATGATACTGGAGTGTGCATAAAATGTGACTCCAGAATCATTTTCAGCCAGTATTTCGCAATCCGTTAGCTGTTCTTTTGTTTCAACTCCGTTCTTCGAAAAAAATAGCTCGCATAGCTCCATCTTCCCCCCAGCCAATTCCAAATAAGCCAAGTGACGACGGACATTTACACTCCGCCCTTTTTGGTAAAGGAACCAAAGATTATCTACAAAGCCTTCTTTTGAAACCAGCTCGACTTCGGAAAATAGTAATCCCGCATCAAAACTGGCTATTTTCTTATGATTACTAGGGTGTACAAATATTCCACCACTTTGAAAAATTTTATTCATTCCTCTAGCTTCTCCCACCCTTCTCCGACCTGCTTGTAAAAACCGTCTGATTCTTCTTTATACACGCCGTCCGTGTGATAAATGAGGTTAGAGTTTTTATGGTTTGGATCATAAGTACATGCAGCCCAGTGACACTCTCCCATATTCGGGCGCAGAAGTTTATCAATAGTTGTATCAACATTCACAGTTCTGGACGTCGGCTGCAGATTTAGCTTTCCACAATTGGGAAACAAAGTTAACTCTGGCATCTCTTCACCAGGACCATAAACTTTTGAAAAGGCACCATGCTCAAGAGGTATTCCATTTTCAATCGCAACGCCTAAATCATCTGTAATTGTCGCCCCTGGCGAACTATATATTGTTACGGAAGTTCCTTCTGGCACCTTCACCATTTTTCTTTCATTCACACTTCCATGCCCTGCAAAAACAATCCTTTTACCGCCCCCATTTAGATCACAATCTTTAGATGACAAGCCGTAAGGATCTATCCAATGCAACGGATTTGGAACAAAGCCATATAAGTTATACCCACCAACGAGTCTAATTGGATCCTGTGAGGTGAAGACGCTTAGCCAAGGATCGTAATACCTAAACCGGTTGTAATGTAACCCACTCTCATCATCAAAATACTGTCCCTGAAAGCGAATCGGCTGGACAATCTCGCCCCTATGAGCAATAGCCACACAGCCATAAGACTTGTAGCTAACGCTCCACACCACCTCACCTTCTTCATTTGTCAGCGCATCTGGCGTACCGAGGTGATCAAGGTGGTAACTGTAAACCTCGCCACCTTCGCACAAGGCGATGGGCTTGAACGTGGCGGGTTCGAAGTAGTAGGAGCGTGATGTCAGATCCTGCGAGGTTTCGGTATCTCGAACCTTTTCCTGCAGAAGAACGTCACCATTCCATAGGAAATCGGTTGTCTGTTCGAACCCCTTTTTGCTGATGCGGCGACCGAGTGCATCGTACTGATAACAGGTTTCGTTCTGTAACTGCGCTTCGCCCTTGTCGTCTACTCGGTAGTGGGCAACGGCAATCAGCTGGTGCTTACTGTTGTAGCGGTAGCGGGTCTGAAGCTTCTGACTCTTGCCCCGCAGCGCGGCAATGCGGTTGCCCTGGACATCGTATTCGTAGTGGGTGTCGCCGCGGAACTTCAGGCGGTTACCGCTGACCTGGGTCGCACCGGCTTCTTGTTTCGCCTCTTCCGAGCTACCAGCCGCGGCGAGGATGTTGTGCGCAGGGTCGTGGACGAAGTGCTCGGGGTTGGGGCCATCCACCTGGGTCAGGCGGTCGAGGGCATCGTAGTGGAATTGGCGGTCGCCTCGCAGGCTGTCGCCGATGTGGGTTATCTGGCCGCTGCGATTGTAGCCATAGGTGCGTTCAAGGACGGGGTTTTCTACTGGCCCTTCGCCTTTGCCCAGGCGCAGTTTATGCAGGCGGCCCTGGGGGTCGTACTGGCTTTCGGTGGCGAGGCCATTGCCGTGCTGGCGATGGGTTTCGCGGCCCAGTTCGTCGCGGCTGATCTGCGCCAGCAACTGTTCCGCCTCTGCACCTGCCGGGCGGCGGTGCAGGCTTTCGAACTGGCCGGCGGCGTTGTAGCCGATGCGCAATTCCTCTCCGTCGGGGAGTACGCTGGCGATACGGTTGCCGGCGGCGTCGTAGCGGTGGCGGATCTCGGCGTTATCCTGCCAGTCGCCAATTACCCGGCCACAGGCATCGTATTCCCAGCGCAGTTTACGGTGAGCGTTTTCCGCTTCGGTCATCTGGCCCATGCGGTTGTAACGGAAGCTGGTTACGCCGTCCGGGGTGGTTTCCTGCAGCAGCCTGCCGAAGGCATCGCGCTCAAACAGGGTGTCGATGCCTTTGCCTGACTCGATATCGGTGACTGCGCGGCTGCCGATGAGATGGCCAGCGGCGTTATAGGCATAACGGGTAACGCGGCCGTCGAAGCCCACCTCCTCGATCAGGCGCTCTTTCAGGTCGTACTTGAGCTGGTACTGCTCGCCCTTTTCGTTGACCAGGCCAACCAGGTTGCGCTCACCGTCGTACTGGTATTGCAGACGGCTGCCATCGGGGTTGGTACGCGCGGTGACCTGGCTCAGGCCGTCGTAGTCGTAGCGGGTGCTGCGGCCTTCGGCATCGATGATTTCCGCTACCAGCCCCTGTGCGTTGTAGCGGTATTCCGTGCGCCCGCCATCCGGGGCAATTACTGCACTGATACGATCCTGGCGGTCGTATTCGTAGCGGGTGCTGAGTTCAGGTGCGTGTTGGACTTCGGTCAGGCGCTGGGCAATATCGTAGCGGTAGTGCTGCGAGCGCCCCATGGGGTCGTGTACCGCGGCCAGTTTGCCCTGGGGGTTCCACAGGTAGCGGGTGGTGTTGCCCAGTGGGTCGGTGACACTGCCGACGAGGCCAATCGGGTTGTAGGTGTACTTGGTACTGTGGCCAAGTGGATTGGTAGACGCAGTGATCTGACCGCTGGTGTTGTACTCTCGTTTCCAAACACGACCGCTGGCGTCAGTGATCTTCGCCGGCAGCCCTTCCGCGTTGTACTCGATGCGGTGTACACCGCCGGTGGCGTCGGTCTTGGCGACCAGGCGCCCATAGTCGTCGTATTCGTAGTGCTCTTCCCGCTGTTGGCCCGCTTCAGCCGGCAATTGCACAACGGTGAGCTGACCGAGCGCATTATATTGGTAAAGGGTCTCGCCCCCTTCCTGGTCGCGATGGTAGATCGGCAGTGCACGCTCGTTGAAGCGGTAGCGTTCCTCGCCCCCGCGGGTGTCGATGACATTAACGCCCTTGCCATCGTCATCCCACACAAAGCGGTAATTGTAAGTAGGCTGGCCATTGATGTCGTCGCCCCACTGGCGCATACAGCGCGCGCCGGGCCCCTCGGCATCCCACTCGAAGTGGAAGTTGTAACCCGTCTTCAGGGTACGCTTGCGGATCACGTGGCCCTGATACGCATACGATTCGCTCAAGCCGTCTGCGTCGGTTGCGCGTATCAGGTCGCCTTCAGCACTGTATTCGTAGCTGGCGATGGACTGAATACGGCCATCGCGGGTTTCTTTTTTAAGCTCGCCGATGCGGCCATTGACCGGAGAGATATGCAGCGCTTCGCCGAGGCTGCTCTCCACGCAGATCAGTTGCTTCTCGACGTAGTGGAAACGGTAAAAATTGTTGTAACCGTCGCGGATTTCCGCCAGAGCCAAGCGGTTGTCGCCGGGGTTCAGCCCCTTGAAGTGTTTCTGCAAGCCGGCCGGTGCGCCGTAGGGGGTGATGACCCAGTGCTTGTCATCGACGCGCTTGAGGCTCAGCTTTTCCACTACGTTGTGGCTGCGCCCGCTCCCGCCCGGGTGCGGCAGCACAATGACCCGGCCTTCGCTGTCGTGAAAATGCAGCGGGTTTCCGGCACCGCGGTATTCAAGCCGCTCGCCGAAAGTATGAGTCCAGCCGTACCCGAGACCGAAGTCATTGTGGTTACTGCTGCGGTAGGTGCGCGCCATGGTCAGTGGCAGCGGGCCATCCAGCACTGCATCGACCAGTGTCAGGCGCTCTTCACCGGTCTTCAGGTTGATTGGCTCACCGCCCTCACAGGCTTTGGCGTTGCACTGCGAGCTGTCGCCGTTGTGGTTGCGGCCCGTATCGGTACTGTTGTTATCGGGTTCGTTGGGGTCAGCGGCCGGTTGCTGTGACTCTTTGCCGTCCGGCTGCTTGGTGGCTGCAGATTTTCCGGACGACTTCGCACCACCGCTGGTGGCGTCGGCAGCGGCGGCTGTTGACACCGTCGCCTCGGTAGACTTGAGGTCAGAAAGCGACGCACCACCGGATTTTGCCCCGCGGGTTTTGGCCAGTGCCATGCGACGACGCTGGTAGCGGGCGAATTCCAGCATCTGATCGCCGATGCCCTTGAACAGGTTCAGCAGCCGGGCATTTTTTGCCATCGCGGCAACTGCGCCAACGCCTCCGGTTACCGCCGCAAGCACGATGGTAAGAATGATTTCGAACAGGCCCCCACCGACAAACTCGGCAATTTCAAGGCTGTGCTGGGCTTTGACGTAGTCTTTGCCGAAACGGCTGATATCGTTGCGCAGTGTCGGATCGTCATAGACCAGGTGCGCAATATCAAACGCCTGCTCCAGCTGGCCTGAGGTGATGGTGCTGGGATCAAATCCCAGCGCTTCCGCCAGTTCTTTTTTAACGTTGCTGAGATACTCCCTCGCGGAATCGTCGAAACTTTTATCGTGAATGTAGTAATCGTAGGTTGCGCTCAACAGTTGCGTCTGCTGGCGAACCGGGCTGACCAGCGCCACCACATCGGCAACATCTTTGGTCCACAACGCAAGATCCCACGCGGCCTTACCCAATGCCCGGGCTCCATGCACCACGTGAGCACCGGCTTTTTCAAACTCGTTGCGCTTTTCATGTACCGCCTGAATCCGAGCCGCTTCTGCACGTTCCTCCGCGATGACTTTCTGCAGCCCCATGCGGATACCGTTGCGCAGCTTGGACAACTGCGCATCCAGCTCGCCTTCCTGCAGTGGTGCGACTTCGAGCAACAGGCGGTGCTGACGGACAGCCACATATACTGCGCGATGGGCTTCGCTGAAGTGGGCCGGAGCATCAGACGTGGCCGCGGCAATCAGGTGATCCTGTTTATGGGCGGCGTCGGCAGTAAAAGGCTGCGAAGAGAGAAACCGATCATAAATCTGATCGAGCGTGGAAGGGGAAAAAGAAGCGAGAAGACCCGCAGCTGCGTCGTTATGAAACGTGGTTGGGGCAGTAGCCCAACCTTCGCTAACCCGATAGCGGTCCCCCCGCTGGTTCTCAACTAGAATCTGCATGAATTTTCCCTTTCAGTACGCAGGCTCCATTTCCCGCGCGAATCCTTAGGGGCGAAATTCTAAAAGAAGTGCACAGCACGGCAAAGCCAACGGCTGTGATGAAATCCATTTATTGGGTATTTTTTGCGAACTATTTTCAGTGCATGGGCGTGACTGTTACGGCAGTGCTAATTAGCGCTCATAAAAAATGCCCCGACGCCTCTTCGCGAAGCGACGGGACATCTTGTGCGTACCAACTGGCAAGCAATTCCTGGCAAAAAATTACCTGCGCACGCAGGCATCCAGCTGCAACCGATACAGCTCGGCCATATCGTCGTCAATACAACAGAAAATTATATGGCGAGGTCCACCATCGCGATCCAGGTGCTGCTGCACCTGCTCCACGGCGATCTCCACGGCCTGCTCGTGGGGATAGTCATAGATTCCGCAACTGATTGCGGGGAATGCGATGCTGTGAATATTCTCCCGGCGCGCCAGCGCGAGGCACTGGCGGTAGCAGCTGGCAAGTAACTCCGGCTCGCCGAGGTTGCCGCCACGCCACACCGGACCGACCGTGTGATAAATCCGTTTAACCGGTAACCTGAAGCCAGGGGTTGAGCGCACATCGCCCACCGGGCAGCCGCCAATCTGGCGACAGGCTTCCAGCAGTTCAGGGCCTGCGGCACGATGGATAGCGCCATCAACACCACCTCCGCCCAAAAGCCGCTGGTTGGCTGCATTGACGATTACATCGACATGTAACCGAGTGATATCACCGAGGTGTACTTCGATCACTCTAGATACTCCAACCACGGCACCACCGGTCAGACGTGAATATTCACGCCAAACACTGTGATTTTAGAGCGCTACTGCCCCAGCAATTGACGGTGGCGCGTTGAAACTTCATCGGGGCAATACGTCACAGCACTAACTAAAACAATAGCAGTTGCGGAGAGTAAGAAGCCTGGCAGCAGCTCATAGACATCAAAGATACCGCCGGAGAGCTGCTTCCAGATCAACACTGTAAGCCCGCCCACCAGCACACCGGCAATGGCTCCCGCGCCAGTCATCCGCGACCAGTACAGACTGATCAGGATCGCCGGGCCAAAAGCCGCACCCAGACCAGCCCACGCGTAAGCCACCACATCCAGCACCTTGGAATCCGGATCCATCGCCACGCCCACCGCAATCAGGGACAGCCCGATCACAGCCCAGCGCCCCACCACCACCAGGCGCTCTGACGAAACCTTGCGGCCGAACCACACATGGTAAATATCTTCGGCAAGCGCGGCGGAAGAAACCAGCAACTGTGAATCCGCAGTACTCATGATGGCCGAAAGAATCGCAGCCAGCAGGATACCTGCGACCAATGGATGGAACAGCGCTTCGACCAGAGCCATGAAAATACGCTCGCCATCCGGCAGGGTCTGTGACAGCTCCAGGTGCCCGAACAGGCCTACCGCCAGAGCGCCGAGAAAACCAGCCAGGGACCAGACCGCCGCGACAGTAGCCGCAGCCGGCATATCATCGGGATGCCGCAGTGCTTTGAAACGCGCGAGGATATGCGGCTGGCCAAAGTAACCCAGCCCCCAGGCCAGCGAGCTCAGAATGGCGGCCGCGGTCAGTGTTGCCCCGGTGTTATCGGTCATCCAGTGCATAAGCTCCGGGTGCTGTTGCTGCATGGTGGACCAGGCATTACCCAGCCCGCCCTCATCGGAAATAACCATCACCGGCACAATCACCAGCGCCAGGCTCATCAGCAGCCCCTGAAATACATCAGTCCAGGAAACCGCAAGGAAACCACCAAACAGGGTGTAGGAAATCACCGCCGCCGCGCCGATGAATACCGCCCATTGGTAGTCCCACCCGAATACCGTTTCAAACAGCTTGCCGCCGGCAATGAGGCCGGAGGCCACGTAAAACAGGAAAAACAGCAAAATGAAAACGGCGCATATCGTGCGCAAGTAGGGATGGGCGAGATTGAAGCGCCGGTGCAGGTAGGCAGGCACCGTGAGTGCATCGTCCAGCGCATAGGAATAAATCCGCAGGCGGCGGGCCATTGTGATCCAGCTCAGCAAAATCCCACTGAACAGGCCAATGGCTATCCACGCCGAAGACAGCCCCGTGGCATAGGCCGCACCTGGCAGCCCCAACAGCAGCCAACCGCTCATGTCTGACGCGCCCGCACTCAACGCGGCTACCGCCGGCGGCAGCGAGCGCCCACCGAGGAAGTAGTCACTGGCATTCATGGTACGCTGATAGGCGTACACACCAATGGCCAAAATGAACGCCAGATAGGCGATAAAGGTTAAGGCGACAAGCCATTGTCCGGACATGTAGAGATCCCCGTCTGGTTTGGCAGAGATAGCCTTTTAAGGCGGAATTTTAGGCTCTGCCGACTGTTATTGGTCTTAATTGCGCGCAAATCTACCTATTCGCTGGCGTTTGCTCAATCCGCAAACTACACATTGGGTGTAACAGGACGCAGAAAATGGAATTTTCATGCGCCTCATCACCCCCGGTAGCACATGCCGGCTGTAGGGAAGAATCGACAACACTATGGGTATTTGTCTAGACGAACTGCGGTTACTGGTAGTTCGTCCCACGCTGAAGCAATTACGCGCCTGGTCACCGGGTATGGAAGCCCTGCTCCTCGGCACCGCGGCTCAGGAATCCGAACTCGGATTTCACCTCAAGCTCGGCCGGCGGCACGGTATGGGCATCTTCCAGATACAACCCAACACACACCGCCAGATCTGGGATGAATACCTGATCAACTTCCCGGCGCTGGCGTCTAAGGTACGCGGTCTCGCCAGCCAGCGCGACTTCCTGCAGCACCCCCACGCCGAACTCGCCACCAACCTGCGCTACGCCACCGCCATCGCGTGGCTGATCTACCGCTCGGCCGGCGTGGAAAACATTGAACGGGAAGACCTACCGAGGATGGCCAAACTGTGGAAGAAATACTTCCACCACGGCCCCAGTGCCAGTCTGCGGGATTTTGTCGACAGCTACTGCCGGCTGATCAAACCTGCGGAAAAATGCCAGCCCCAAAACGACACTGCCGCGGCAAGTGCCACGGCAGTGCAAGGGAATAATCCGGAAAACAACCCGATTACAGGTTTCGCGCCTCGATATACAAAGGCTGTGCCGCCTGCTCCGGAAGATCCTCCTCGCGGGCATCTTCGGGAATCCAGGAATCCACAGACTGCTCGATAGAGCGCGCGTCCGCTGCCGGCGCCGGTTCAGAGCGATCCAGCTCCAGGCTCTCGAAATCGTACAGATCCCGATCCGCCAACTGCGACGGGGACACCCGCGTGAGCGCCGCAAAAATATTGTCGCTGCGGCCCGGGAACTTGCGCTCCCATTCGTTCAGCATGCCCTTGATCGCCTGGCGCTGCAGGTTTTCCTGGCTGCCGCACAGGTTGC
Organism: Microbulbifer weihaiensis; assembly: GCF_048323715.1. Classification (NCBI taxonomy): domain Bacteria; kingdom Pseudomonadati; phylum Pseudomonadota; class Gammaproteobacteria; order Cellvibrionales; family Microbulbiferaceae; genus Microbulbifer; species Microbulbifer weihaiensis. Next base: position 58,349 of record NZ_JBLWFL010000010.1, on the reverse strand, counting down.
ACGGAATAATCGGGAACTGCTTGTGCTCCGCAAAGGCAATCAGGTCTGACTCGCGGCAGTAGGCCAGCGGGCGGATCACAATATTGCGCCCGTCATCCGCACGCAGCTTCGGCGGCATCGCTTTCAGGCGGCCGCCGTAAAACATATTCAGGAACAGCGTCTCGACGATATCGTCTTTATGGTGCCCCAGCGCCACCTTAGTCGCACCGATCTCCTCCGCAAAGCCGTACAGGGTACCGCGGCGCAGGCGCGAACAGAGCCCACAGGTCGTCTTGCCTTCCGGTACCACCTCTTTCACCACACTGTAGGTGTCTTTATTCACGATGTGGTACGGCACCCCTACAGACTGCAGGTATTCCGGCAGCACATGTTCGGGAAAGCCGGGCTGCTTCTGGTCCATATTGACCGCCACCAGCTCAAAGTTCACCGGCGCGGTCTTTTGCAGGTTCATCAGGATTTCCAGCATCGCGTAGGAATCCTTACCACCGGACAGGCACACCATCACCTTGTCGCCCTCTTCAATCATGTTGAAGTCGGCGATCGCCTTGCCCACATTGCGGCGCAGGCGCTTTTGCAGCTTGTTGAATTCCAGCCGGTCGCGGCGGTTTTCCAGATCAGACATTGGTAAATCTCAAACTCACAAACAACGGACACCCGCTGCTGGATAGGAAGTAAAACTATGATGCGAAGGCGCTGACGCCACAGGCTCCCCAATATCAAATTACTGGGGCGCCAAAAAATCAGGGCGCGATTGTACGCTTTTCGATCATGAAGTGCACAGGCTATCGGACCGGATATCCCCATTGGCTTTCAATATGGTCTCCAGGCAAGGCCACACGTGATCCAGCAGCGCCGGCTGGGCCTTGGCCGTTGGATGGATACCATCTGACTGCATGGTTCCCTCCGCCAGCGCCACCGGCTCCAGAAAGAACGGCACCAGTGGCACCTGCTCCTTTTCCGCCACCTTCGGGTACACCGCCGCAAAGGCCTGGGTGTAAGCCTTGCCGTAATTCGGCGGCATCTGCATCCCCAGCAGCAACACCTCAGCACCCGCCTCCCGCGCCAGCTGCACCATCCGCATCAGATTGCCCTGCAGCGCCTGAGGCGGGTATCCGCGCAAGCCGTCGTTGCCCCCCAGCTCCACCACCACCCAATCCGGGCTGTGCTCACTCAGCAAGCGCGGCAAACGCGCCAGGCCACCGGCCGACGTCTCCCCACTGATACTCGCGTTCACCACCGCAATATCCAGATCCTGCTCCGCCAAGCGGTCGCGCAACAGCTGCACCCACCCTTCGCGCTCATCGATACCGTAGGCCGCACTGATACTGTCACCCAGCACCACCAGCGTCCTGGATTCATCCGCATTTGCCTGACCAACGTAAACAACCATGACCAGTGCGACCAGCGCGACGAATCGCAAACAGCGCGAGACAAAAGCGTCCGCCGGATACCGGAAAAAATCTGCCGCCATGTCATACTCTCCACATCTAACTTGAATCGCATTTTGCAGGAATTACAGGGACTTGCCATGTCGATAATGCTAAAAGCTGAAAACCTTCACCATCGAGTTGCCACCAGTGAAGGCCCACTAACACTGCTCAGCGACATCTCCCTGCAACTGTCCCACGGCCAGAGCCTCGCCATCACCGGCGCCTCAGGCTCCGGTAAATCCACCCTGCTGGGCCTGCTCGCCGGCCTCGATCGCCCCTCCGAGGGCAGAATCTGGCTTGCAGGCGAAGAAATCACCGCAATGGACGAAGAACAGCGCGCCGCACTGCGCGCCCGCTGCGTGGGCTTCGTCTTCCAGACCTTCCAGCTGCTGCCCGGCCTCACCGCACGGGAAAACGTCATGCTGCCCAGCGAACTGCGCGGCGAGCGCAACGCCGGCAAGCGCGCCGAAGATTTCCTGGAACGGGTCGGCCTCGGCCACCGCCTGCAGCACTACCCGCGCCAGCTCTCCGGCGGGGAACAACAGCGCGTCGCCCTCGCCCGCGCATTCTGCAGCATCGCCAATACCGGTTCGACAACCAGCAGCGGCATTCTGTTCGCCGACGAACCCACCGGCAGCCTGGACGCCCACAATGGCGAAAAGGTCATCGACCTGCTATTCAACCTCAACGCCGAAACCGGCACCACGCTGGTTCTGGTGACTCACGAACAGCGCCTGGCGGAACGCTGCGGCGCCCACCTGCGCATGGCCGCCGGCGAAATCACCTCCCACGAGCTGCCGGGCAACCTCTCGGAGGTATCCGCCTGATGCTGCCACTCAAACTGCTCAGCCGCGACTGGCGCGGCGGCGAACTGGCCCTGATCGCGACCGCGTTGATTCTCGCGGTCAGCTGCGTCACCGCCATCGCCCACTTCAGCGACCGCCTCACCCGCGCCATGCATATCCAGTCACAGAGCTTCCTCGCGGCCGAGCGCGTGCTGCAAAGCAGCAAGGAAGTAGCGGAAGACTGGCTCGCCAAAGCCGATGAACTCGGGCTGGAACAAGCCAGAACCGTCACCTTCGCCTCCATGCTATCCGCCGGGGATGCTTTCCAGTTCGCCTCGGTGAAGGCCGTAAGTGACGGCTACCCGCTGGTCGGTCACCTGGAAATGCGGCCTGCCGCCGGGTCGCCGTCAGTAGAAACACGCCAGGGGCCCGAACCCGGTAACGTGTGGCTCGAGGCCCGCCTGCTGCCGCTGATGCAGCTCGATATCGGCGACGACCTGCAACTGGGTGACCGCAGTTTCCGCATTGAAGGGATCATCGATCATGAGCCCGATCGCGGCGCCAACCTGTTTTCCATGGGCGCGCGCGTGATGATGCACACCGACGACCTCGCGGCCACCAACATCCTCCAGCCCGGCAGCCGCGTCACCTATCGCTACCTGTTCGCCGGCGACGACGCCGCCCTGAATCGCTATTTCAAGTGGCTCAAACCCCAGCTCACCCTGCATGAACATGTCATCGACCTGCAGGAAGGGCAGCCGCGGGTGGCGCAGGCGCTGGATCGCGCCGAGCGCTTCCTGTACCTCGCCGCCAGCCTCGCAGTACTGCTCGCCAGTGTCGCCGTCGGCCTGGCCGCGCGTCGTTACGGCCTGCGCCATGCCAATTACGTCGCGGTGATGAAAAGCCTCGGCGCCGGCAAGCGCAAAATCCTCACGATTTACCTCGGCCAGATGGCCGCCCTCACCCTGATCGCCACCGCAATCGGTCTCACCATCGGTTCCCTGGTTCAGGCACAGGCGGTAAACCTGCTGCAGGGGTTCTTCCCGGTAACCCCACCACCCAGCAGCTGGCAGCCCCTGTGGGTCGGTATGGCCACCGGCCTAGCCTGCGTGGTGGGCTTCGCCCTGGCGCCGCTGGTCCGCCTCGCCCAGACCGATCCCATGCAGACCCTGCGCCAGGACTGGAGCAACCCGGACAAGCGGGAGTGGTTCGGGCTGATTCCCGGGCCGCTGTGCATGCTGCTGCTGATCTGGTGGCTCTCCGGCAGCCTCGCCATCACCATCGCCCTGCTCGCCGGCCTCGGCCTGCTGGTGGCCGGCAGCGCGCTGGTCAATCGCCTGCTGGTGCGCGGCAGACTCGCCGCCCTCGGCGGCAGCTGGCGCATTGCTCTGGGCAGCCTGCAGCGCCGCGCCAGCTTCAACACCCTGCTGATTGCCGCATTCGGCACCGGCCTGCTGGCCATGCTCGCCATGTTCTACGCCCGCACTGCCTTGATCGATGAGTGGAAAATGCAGCTGCCGGAGGACGCGCCCAACCACTTCCTCTTCAATATTGCCCCGTATGAACTCGACGACGTCAAACGCGCACTCGCCGATAAACAACTCGGGGGCACCGAGTTCTATCCCATGGTGCGCGGCCGCCTGATCGCCGTTAACGGCACCAAGGTTACCGAGCGCGAGCAGAGCGACGGCGCCATCCGCCGCGAACTCAACCTCAGCTGGACCGACACCCTGCCCGCCGACAACAAAGTCGTCGCCGGCCAATGGTGGAATGACAGCAATCGCGAGGGCGTGTCCGTAGAAGTCGAAGTCGCCGCCCGCCTCGGCCTCGAAATGGGTGACGTCCTGCGTTTTTCCATCGGCGGCCTCGAAACTGAAGCGCCTGTCACCAGCTTCCGCACGCTGGACTGGAACAGCATGCGTCCGAATTTCTTCATGCTGTTTGCCCCCGGCAAGCTGGACGACTTCCCGGCAACCTACATTCAGAGTTTCTACCTGCCGCCGGAAGACAAGCTGTTCGTCAATGAACTGGTGAAAAACTTCCCCAGCCTCAGCATCATCGAACTGGATAAAATCATCGCCAACATCCGCGAGACCATCAGCCAGGTCGCCATCGCGATCGAGTCCGTCCTCGGCCTGATGCTTGTGGCGGGCATTCTCGTGCTGATCGCCGGCGTACGCGCCAGTATCGCCGAGCGTTTGCAAGAAGCCGCCGTAATCCGCACACTGGGCGGCCGCCGGCAGCTGCTGGTACGCAGCCTGATGATCGAGTTCGGCCTGATCGGCGTCGCCGCCGGCTTGCTGGCCGCCGCAGGTACCGAGGCATCGCTGGCGGTGCTGTCGCAACGGGTGTTTGATCTGCCGTTCAACCTGCATCCCGGGTTGTGGCTGCTCGGGCCGCTGGCCGGAGCCTTGCTCGTCGGCACCGCAGGTACACTGGCGTGCAGAAGTGCAGTTAGCCAGCCGCCGCTGAAAGTGTTGCGGGAGCTGGCCTGACCGGCACCCCGCACTGCTGGATTCCGATACTGGATCAAGCCCTCCACGGGCTGTGAGCAGAAATGACGAAAAATTAATTGCTTACGAAGCAAAACGCTCCGAAGCAAAGGTGAAGTGCCGGGTATCTGTTTTCGGAAGCGTCGGCGACAGGGACGTCGCCGACGCAGCTTACAGGGATGTATCCACAGGGGGGCGCCTAGCCCGGTTCCGAAAACAGATACACGGTGCTTTACCGCCACCCCACCCGCTTAAGAAGAATTCCCACAGAATCATGATGGATCTCGCTTTCGACAAAAACCATATCTGGCATCCCTACTCTTCACTGATCAACCCGCCCCCCGTCTACCCAATTGCCCGCGCCGAGGGCGTGCGGATTTATCTGGAAGACGGCCGCGGACTGATCGACGGCATGAGTTCCTGGTGGAGCACCCTGCACGGCTACAACGTTCCCGAACTGAACGCGGCCATGCAGAGCCAGATGGAAAAAATGAGCCACGTCATGTTCGGTGGACTCACCCATGAACCCGCCATCGAACTGTGCAAGAAACTCGTCGCCCTGACACCGGAACCGCTGCGCAAAGTATTCCTCGCGGACTCAGGTTCAGTCTCCGTCGAAGTCGCCATCAAAATGGCCCTGCAATACTGGCACTCCCAGGGCAAGCCCGAGAAAAGCAAACTGCTTGCCCTGCGCAACGGCTATCACGGCGACACCTTCGGTGCCATGGCCACCTGTGACCCCGTCACCGGCATGCACCACCTGTTCGCCAGCCAGCTGACCCAGCACCTGTTTGCTCCGGCACCGCAGCCAGCTTTCGACCAACCCTGCGCCAGCGAAGACATCGCCGAACTCGCGCAGCTTATCGAAAGCAACCACCAGCAACTCGCCGCCGTTATTCTCGAACCCATCGTGCAGGGCGCCGGCGGCATGCGCTTTTATTCCCCGGACTACCTGCGCAAGGTGCGCGAACTCTGCGACCAATACGACCTGCTGCTGATCGCCGACGAAATTGCCACCGGCTTCGGCCGCTCCGGTAAAATGTTTGCCTGTGAACACGCCGGGATATCCCCCGACATCCTCACCCTCGGCAAAGCACTTACCGGCGGCACCATGACCCTCGCCGCCACCCTGTGTACCGACAGGGTCGCCAATGGCATCTGCAACGGCGAAGCCGGCGTGTTCATGCACGGCCCCACCTTCATGGGTAACCCCCTCGCCTGCGCCGTGGCCAACGCCAGTATCGAACTGCTGCTCCAGCGTGACTGGCAGCAACAGGTGGATCGCATCGAAACACAGCTGCGCGACGAGCTGGCACCACTGAAACACGCCGATGGCGTCGCCGATGTACGCGTGCTCGGCGCCATCGGGGTCGTGGAAATGAAAAACCCGGTGGACAATAAATCCCTCCAGACAAGCCTGATCGAGCGCGGCGTGTGGCTACGCCCGTTTGGCAAACTGGTGTACACCATGCCGCCCTATGTCATCAGCAGGGAAGACCTTAGCCAACTCACCTCGACCATGGTCGAAGTTCTCGGTGGCCCGCAGCAATGAACAGAGACACACAACCGCAAACTGCACCGCTGCTACAGGTAGCGGAAGTAGAGTGCCGTTACGGCAACCAGCGCATTTTGCAGAAGGTCAGTTTTTCGCTCGCGCCCGGCGAAATCGCCTGCCTGCTCGGCCCCAGCGGTTGCGGCAAGACCACACTGCTGCATGCCATCGCCGGCTTTCAGCCAATTGCCAATGGCGCGATTGAACTCGAAGGCCGGACACTGTCGCAGCCCGGCAGCACTGTGCCGCCGGAGAAGCGCCAGGTCGGCGTGGTGTTTCAGGATTACGCGCTGTTTCCACACCTCACCGTTGCCGAAAACATTGCCTTTGGCCTCAAAGCCTTCAGCAAAGAACAACGAAATGCCCGCGTAACCGAATTGCTGCAGCTGATCCGCATGGCGCAATACGGCCAGCAATATCCCCACCAGCTTTCCGGCGGTCAGCAGCAACGTGTGGCGCTGGCCCGCGCGCTGGCGCCGCGGCCCAAACTGCTGCTGATGGACGAGCCATTTTCCAACCTGGACACGGAACTGCGCCGCAGCCTGGCTGCGGAAGTGCGACGCATTTTGCAGAAGGAAAATCTGGCGGCAATCGTCGTAACCCACGACCGCGAAGAAGCCTTCGTGGTCGGTGACAAGCTCGGGGTACTGGCCGGGGGCGCGCTGCAGCAGTGGGATTCGCCCCAGGCGATTTATCACCAGCCGGCGACACTCGCCGTAGCCAAGGTCATTGAGCGCGGCAACCTGCTTGAAGGAAACGTCAGCGAAGGCGGCTTCGCGCATTGCGCGCTGGGCGACATCCCCCTCCCCGAAGGCCGCTGGCTTGCGGGCCAGCCCGTAGCCATTTTTGTGCGCCATTCAGACCTGATCCGCCAGAGCGACGCCGTCGGCGCAGGCGCTGCGCGCGTGCTGGAAAAGTATTTTCTCGGAGACCACAGTCTCTACCGGCTGCAGCTCGCCTCCGGCGAACTGCTGGAAGCCTCGTTCAGCGGCGAGGTAAAGGTGGGGCAGGAAATATTTGTACGCCCGCAAACACCCCTGGTCTACCCCGCCCACTGACCGGGCGGCACAGAACCAGGGCTGTTGCTGTATTCAGTACTTCACGCTGCAGCCATAGGCGCGCGAAGAGCTCACCGAAATCACCTGACCGGCGAGAGACGCGTCCAGCGCGGCAACAACATAGTTTTTAGATTGCGGAATAACCGCGGGATTGGCCGAGTCGTTATCGTCGATCGCCCCCGCGTAAACCACCACGCCCTGCGGATTGATGACAAACATATGCGGCGTGGTCTTGGCACCATAGGCACGTCCCATGCTGCCATCGCTGTCCAGCAGGAAAGGCGCGCTGGCTTGCAGGTTGTGGCTCTCCGCCACCGCCAGCGCCTGCGCAGGTTCCAGGTACCCCTGCTTGCCCTTGGCGGAAGAAATCACCGTCAACCAGTTGATGTTCTGGCCCGCGTATTTTTGCTGAAGCGCCTGCATATTGCCGCTACCGTAATGCTTGCGCACGTACGGGCAATCCTTGTTGAACCACTCCAGAACCAGCCACTGGCCCTCATAGTCTTTCAGCGCGCGGGTTTCTCCCGCCGCGTCGATCTCACTGAAATCCGGCGCCTTTTCTCCCGGCGTAGCCACCGCCAGAGCCACGGCCGGCAGCGCAAACAGAACCACACTGCCAAACCATCTGCGAATCGAACGTTTACCACTGATATTCCGTGTTATCACGATTGCTTCCTCTTTGGTTGAAGTTAGGGGCTGTCCCCCGGATCCCCGGTGAACAGCGCTTCGATCATGTCCGCCCTCAGTATCTGCGGCAGTAACTCCGGGGTTCGCGACCCGGGCGGGTACCACGCGTAAACCGGTACCGAATTGCGCCCAAGTTCCGCCAGTGCCCGGGTGATTTCCGGGTTCTGGTTGGTCCAATCGGCCCGCACCAGATACACGTTATGCTGGCGAAACAGAGCCTCCACCACATCCGACTCCAGCACCAGCTTCTTGTTCACCTGGCAGGTAATGCACCAGGCTGCGGTGTAATCAATAAAGACGCCCTGCCCGCGCGCCAGCGCCTGACCGATGGCATTGCGGTCGTAGGGCTGCCAGCCTTCCGCCTGCGCCACTGCCTTCGCCTCGGCAGGCGCATCCTGCTGCAGCCGGTGTGCCGCAGCGAAGCTGGCAATCACGGCCACCAGCATCAGCGCCCAGGCCAGCCATGTGCTTGCGCGGAAATGATGCCGCCCGAGCCAGAGCGCAAACACCACGGCCAGCATCATCAGGGTACCGATCAACCAGCCGCTTTCGCCGACCAGACGCCCCAGCACCCACAACAGCCAGATCACGGTGGCGTACAGCGGAAACGCCAGCAGCTGGCGCAGGGTTTCCATCCACTGCCCCGGCGCGGGCAAACGGTTCAGCAGCCCCGGGAATACACACAGCAAGACAAAGGGCAGCGCCAGGCCGACGCCCAGACCGATAAAGATGGCCATGGCAGCGTACGCCGGCAGCAGGGTCGCCGCGCCCAGGGCCGCGCCCATAAACGGGCCGGTGCACGGCGCCGCGACGAACACCGCCAGCACCCCGGTGGCGAAGGCGCCGCCCTGGCGCTGCCCCGCGAGGTTCATCAGGTGGTGCCCGAATTCATAGACACCACTGAAAGAAAGCGCCATCACCCAGAACAGCAGGATCAGCCCCAGAACCACCGGTGCCGACTGCAACTGGAAGCCCCAGCCAATCGCCGCGCCTCCGGCGCGCAGCACCAGCAGCAACGCACCGAGCGCGGCAAACGTCACCAGCACACCGGCCGCATACCGCAGCCCTTCCCTCAGGCGATCAGACGTCGTTTCTCCCGGGCCAACGAGTCCCAGCAGTTTGATCGACAGCACGGGAAAAACACAGGGCATCAAATTGAGAATGGCACCGCCGGCAACAGCGGCCAGCAGCAGTAACCACAGGGGCTGGCCGCCATCGACCGGGGCGGGAGTCGCACCGGAGGCTTCCGCTGCAAGCGGCAAATCGTCCAGTTGCCAGGCGCGCTCACCGTCACTGATCACGAATCCGGTGGTCGACGGCAACGCCGCGCCCGGCACCCGCTGGAAGGTATAGCGAATATCACTCGCCGATTTTTCAACCCCTGGTGCCGCCGCTGTCAGCAGCGCGCCATCCAGGGGAAACACGTCTGGCGCGGCGATATCCTCGGTCGCATTCGCCGGGGCCAGCACCAGTTGCAGGGTCTCTTCCTGCGGCCCCGCAGTTGCAGAAACCACACGCCAGGGTGGGTTGGCGGCAGTAGCCGACTGCGGCACACGGGCGGCAAACTGATCCCTTATCGCCAGATCCCCGGGCTGCCAGCGGGCAGTATCCGCCACCGGCCGCGACAGCGTCATGTTTCCGTAACCGGGAATACAATCGACCTTGCACACCAGCCACTCGAGATTGACCACCAGCTCCATACGCGACGCCTGCGGCGTCACCGTAAACAGGTAGGCGACATTGCCCTCGTATCCCAGATTGGTCAGGTGTTCGATCGGCAGGCGCTTGGGAAACGGCCACTGTATTTCGCCCACATCGCCGCTGGCGCCAAAAAATTCAAACCGCGGCGCCGCGCCAGAATCCCCCGCATTGCGCCAGTAGACATGCCAACCGGGATCCACCTCGAAATAAAAACCGATGGTCTCCGGCCCACGGCCAAAAGTTTCCGGCGCCAACCAGCGCACCACGACGTGATCACCGGTGGCCGTTGGCTGTGCAAAGGCGGCAGGATTGAAGAGCAGGAAAGCCAGCAGGCTCAGCAATAAACCACCGAGCTTGTGTGTGCATCGTGAAGAGAAAAAGCGATCAGACATTGAATGGTCTTCAGTAGCGTCCAGACAGGATGAAGACCATTCAAAAGGATTGGCGCGGCAACCGCAAGCGCGTTAAGTCAGGCGCACCGGCTGCAGGTCGGACTGCACTTCCCTGCCGCTGGCAGCCGTGCGTGCGCCGAGGGCGAAAAACAGTATGGCCAGCAACAACAGCGCAAGATTGATCACCAGCGACGCGCCGGAAAGCGCATGCTCCCTGAACAGGGCAACGTGAATCAGCACCAGCATTCCAGACAACGCTGCTGTGGCCCACTGCAGCCACGCCTTGGTGCGGGTCTCGTTATCCAGCCACTGTCCGAGCAGCGCGGCAGCCAGCAGCGGCAACCAGAAGTAACCCGGTGCACCACTGTGCAGCGTAACCGCAGCCAGTGCAGACAGCGCGACGGCCGCCGGAGTACCCCATACCAGGCCGACCCAGATGTTATTGATGAAATCGCGCTTGCGGCGCTTTACCAGCCAGATATTGATGCCGGTCACCGATACCGCGGCGAGCGCGATACCGAAAATCACGTACAGCACCATTACCAGCAATCCGCCGAAATGGCCGAAATGCAGGCGGAACAGCGAGAAGATCACCTGTTTGCCGGGCTCGCCGTCGCTATAGCCCACCTTGCCAATAAAATTGCCAGCCTGGTCAAAGCGGTACTGCTCGACGTAAATCAGCGCCTCCGGGTGATGGGCGCCGAGCAGAATGTACTGCTGCGGGGAGTTGGCGGCTTCCACATTGATAAAAATCGGGCGCGCCCCCGGGGCTAACTCGGTCATTGCAGAAATTGCGCGGCCGACATCAGCCACTTCAACCTGCTGCTCAAGTTTCGGCGAGGTGCCGTGAATGGCCGCGATGGCCGCCTCGCGGTCGCCATCGAAGAACGTATTGCCGAACAGGGTGTACATCAGCATCGCAATGCCAAACCAGGCCCCGGTCACCGCGATCATCAGATGGAACGGCGCGCCCCAGACGCTCAGGCGGTTGTGGATATCGGCCTGTTCCAGATGGCGTGAGCCGCCCTGGCGGAAATTGAACGCATCGCGAAAGATCCGCGGATGGGCGAGAAAACCGGAAACCATCAGCCCACACAGCATCGCGCCAATGACGCCAACCAGAATCAGGCCCCACTCACCGGGGATATGCAGCGCGTCGTGCAGGCCCACCATGGAGTTGCTCCACGGCGTGGCAATGCTGCCGCCGCGGCTGCCATCTTCATTCAGGAAATAAACCCCGCCGGCAGACACCACCGACGCGCGTGGCAGGTTCTCCCGCGGCAGCATCAGCAATATGTCGCCGGAAATATCAGGCTTCTCCGCCAGCAGGTCGCCGTAAGCGCGCGCCGCCGCCTCCGGCGCCAGCGTGTGGAACTCCGGTACCGCCGGCTGCTCCCAGCGTTTCATGTAGCCGGAGAAAACCACAAGGCTGCCGGATACGCAGATGAGGTACATCAGGAAGCCCACCAGCAGGCCGATCCAGGAGTGGCTGGCGAGGGAGTTTTTGACCAGGGCGGGAGAGAGACTGAATTTCATGGTTAACCGGTATTAGAGCAGCTTCAGGGCGCCGGCACTGACTGCCAGCAGGACAAGCATCGTGACTGCAGGACGCAGCGGGCGGGAGTCTGCGCACTGCCAGTAGGCGGCGCACCCCCACAATACCGGTGCCAGCAGCATGGCAAATACCAAGGCATTGCCCTGCTGCCAGGGCAGGAATGCCGCCAGCGCAGTGCTGGCGTACATGGCGGCGGCACCGGCCAGCGGTACTACCGCCACCAGCAGCAGCAGTTGTTTCGCCACAGCGGGCAAACGCGGCAGCGCCACTGTTGCCGCTGCAACGGTCTGGGCCCGCTCGGGACGCCGTTCCCGGTTGATGCCAACAAAAAGCCAGGCCACTGCCGTCAGTGCCAGCAGCGCATAACAGACACCCAGCTCGATACTGGCTGCACTCAGCGCCCAGGCAAAGCCGGAAGCCAATAACAAACCCCAGCCCGCCGGTGTGCCCCACGGCCTCAGAGGCGACCAGTTACGCCAGCTTCCATAAAGGCACAATACACCGGCACTGGTCAGCAGGGACGCGAGTAAGAATTCCATGAATCAGAACTCGAGTGACGCAGACAGCAGGAAAGTACGCGGCTGGCCGAGCACCAGGTAGTTGGCACCGGGGTAGCCGCCCACGGAAACCCAGTCATTGCTGTCAGCCACATTCTGCACCCGCGCCTTCAGCGTCAGGTCTTTGCCTGCCGCAGCCGTCAGGTAGCGCGCGCCCAGGTCAACGCGGTTCCAGCTGTCCACCTCGACGGTGTTGGCGGCGTCCGCGTACTGGGCGCCGGTATGCACACCGCGGGCTTCCAGGGTGAGGCCCGGCTCAGCGGCCAGATCCCATTCGGCGTTCAGGTTGAACTGCAGGCGCGGCGCGCCCACGGCTTCGTTACCTTCGTACAAGTCACCGGCGGTGCTGGTCGCTTCCGCATCCAGCAGGGTTGCGCCGCCGATCAGACGAACGCTGTCCAGCGGCTGCCCGAACACGGTCAGCTCCAGGCCGCGATTGCGCTGTTCGCCATAAGTATCAAACACACCGTTTTCCACAAAGCTGCTGGGCTTGCTGGTACTGAACGCGCTCAGGCTGCCGCCGATAATTTCGCCGTCGTACTTCACGCCCGCTTCCAGCTGCTCGCTCTTGTAGGGCTCCAGCACCTCACCGCGGTTCGATACCAGCACGCCGCCGCTGGTCTCCGGAGCGATTTCACCGGGCATCAGGCCTTCAATGTAATTGGCGTAGACAGAGATCTGCTCGCTGGGCCTGAACACCACCGCGGTAACCGGAGTCAGTGCGCTCTTGTTGTAACTGGTGGCCCGCTCGCCGGAGTTATAGTCATACGCGCGGCTGTGGATATCCTGCTGGCGCACCCCCAGGGTCACCAGCAGGCGGTCGTCGAGCAGAGACAGCATGTCAGAGATGGCCACGCTGGAAATATCACTTTTTTCAGTGATATTCGGATCAGACAGCGAGCCTCCTACAAAGAAATTCGCCACGGGCTTGTCCGCGATCGTCGGGCGATACAGATCACTGACAATGCCGTCAAAGAAGTTTGAGAAGGCATAGGCGTTGGCAGACTCCAGCGAAAAAGTCGCGGCAGAAACCGTCAGCGTATGGCCAACCGAGCCCGTCTCAAAACTGCTGCGGAGGCCGGTTTCCGCAGACAAAATCCTGTCTTCGCGGGTGTTGTCGAAGCGGTAGGCCGAGGTGACGCCATTCGCAAAGGCCGACGGGTTGGCCAGCACATTGGCTTCACTGCCGTCTCGCGCGCCAGCTGCTACCCACGCCGTCATGTTTTCCGTCAGGTCGTACTCGCCGCGCACCACGCCGAACACTTGCTCTTCATCGGTGTAGGTCCACGGCTGCGCGAAGTTGCTGTCAGCATCCGGTGCCTCCGGGATTTCACCGTAAGGGGTGACGGAAGGACGCGGTGCGTCGATGTGGTGATTCTGGTAACCCAGATCCGCAGACAGGCGCAGGCGCTCTCCGCTGTAGTCGTAGCCGATGGAGAACACACTCAGGTCGCGTTCCTGGTCGTCGATGGCGGTCTCACCCGCGCGCTCCACCAGGTTCACGCGGATGCCGGAACGGTTGTCATCGCCAAAACGACGCGCCAGATCCAGTGCACCGTATACATTGCCATTACCTTCAATGCCGGCGGTCACACGGTTCAGGGCCTGTTCCGGGGCGCGCTTGGGCACCAGGTTCACGCCACCACCAAGGCCACTGCCGCCGGGTGCCGCGCCGTTCAGGAAAGCGCTGGCACCACGGAACACTTCCACGCGCTCCAGTAACTGGCTGGCCACAAACTGGCGCGGCAGGATGCCGTACACACCGTTGTAGGTCATGTCATCGGAATACACCGGGAAGCCGCGAATCATGTACAGCTCCTGAAAGTTGCCGAAGCCCTTGGCCACACGCACGGTGGGGTCGTTCTGCAGCACATCCGCCACACTCACTACCTGCTGGTTCAGCATCAGGTCGCTGGTGTAGTTGGTACTGGAAAACGGCGTATCCATCATATCCAGGTTGCCGAGGATCCCGGCGCGGCCACCGCGGGCCACCTGACCGCCAGCGTAGGCTTCCGGCAGCACTACCTGGGAACCGTCACCGGTGACCTCCACTTGTTCCATCGCCTCGGGTTTCGCGGCTACCTGCTCCGAATCCTGGGCCCAGGTCATGCCCGCCATCAGGCTGGCGACACCAAAGCATGCGATCTTGATCGCCGCACACAGGCCGTTCATGGGTAGAGAAGTAGTTTGGGTTGCGCACAGGCTGGACATAGCAGGGCCTTCCATTTAGCACCGGTGATTATTGAACTGGCACGGTCGCGCCGGTTGTTATTCGCGGCGAATGTTATTGATAAACATTCTTATTTGCAAGATGGTGCACTGGGATTTTGCCGACTATTTACCGACCAAGAAATACGCATGCCGCGCTGATAACAGGACACATCAGCAAGAAAGGCGCCGCTGCCTCGCCACGATGACAAGACAGTGAGCGATCGACATTAGTGAGAGGAAGGAGTCCCTGAGGCCCCGACACTGCACCAGAGCTAGGCCCCGGTGCCATCCAGCCAGCCGAACAGTTCCGCGCAAACCGCCGGGAAATTCGTACCACCCACAACCCAGTGGCAGGCACCCGGTATTTGCACCAGCTGCGCTTGTGCACCATACATTGCCGCGATGCGACGCTGAATCCTGAAGGGCGTTATCCGGTCTTTATTACCCCCAATGACCAGAACCGGGCAGCGCACGGCCTGCGCATCAACCCGGGAGAATCCACCGGGCAGCATACCGCCAATACCGATCTGGAAGGTGGCCATGCCCGACTCATAGGTGGCCAGTGCCAGTATCTGCTCCTGTATCGCGGCGCTTTGCGTGTTGGCTATCCCGTAACGGATATTGCCCGCGCGCAGCTCCGTAACCCTGCGCCACAGGGGAAACAGAAACAGATTCCGTCCCAGGGTGCGAATCATGGACCAGCTCCAGCCATTGATACCACCGGGAGCCGCCGACGACAGCAGCACGAGCTTTGCGCATGGCACCCTGGCGGCTACCAGCTGCGCCAGCAGCCCGCCCATGGAATGCCCCACCAGGATCGGCGGAGCTGCCGCCGACTTGACCCTGGAGATGATGAAGTCCACATAGTCCTGCAAACTGGCGCGGGCCAGGCGCGCCTTTTCGGCCTTACCGTAGGTGGACTTTTCCTGATGGAAAGGTAATGTCAGGGCCTCGACGTCATAGCCCTGCTCTTCAAAAGCCGTCTTCAGCTCCGCCAACATGGCGGACGTCGCCCACATACCATGAACCAGCAACACCGGTGGCTTTGGCTTGTTCCCTGTATTCACAGTCTCTCCTCGAATATGGCACCGCAGGTATTACGCGATGGCCTCCAGCTCCGGTTTCGACACAGCAGCTGTCGCCACTGCGGTTTCAAACTGCAGTATCCCATCGTCTACCGGATCCTGGGTCAGCATTTTTTTGTCCTTGCCGTAGTGCATGGTCACCTTCCACGGGCCATCGCGTCCCTGCCGCGGCATACGGTCTTTGGCGCGGCTGATATAACCCGGTGCGAAACCGTCCAGCATACCGGTTCCGGTCGCATGGTTTTCGCTGTCCACCGGTCGCACTGCGGTGAATCCGCCTTTCTGCATATGCGCCAGCAGGCGGCAGAGATAGCGGCCACCGATATCGCTTTTCAGTGTCCAGGGTGCATTGGTGTAGCCAAAAATCCACAGGTAATTGGGAATGTCCTGGATCAGAATGCCCTTGTAGGTCATTTTCCCGGGCAGGTCGACGGCTTCGCCATTCAGCTTGATCTGCAGATCCCCCATCAGCTGCACATCCAGGCCTGTGGCGGTCACGATGATATCCGCCTCCAGCTTCTCACCGGACTTCAGCACTATGCCATTTTCACAGAAGTGGTCGATATGATCGGTGGCGATGTCGGCCTTGCCCGAGCGCAGCACATCAAAGAAGTCCCCGTCCGGCGCCGCACACAGGCGCTGCTCCCAGGGCTTGTAGTTCGGGGAGAAGTGACGCATGTCGAAGTCCGGCCCCACCCGCTTGCGCACCTGGGACAACAGCAGTTTGCGCATGGCGTTGGGCCAGCGCTGGCAGGCGAGGAACAGGCCGCGCTGTAACAGCACATTGCGCAACCGCGCCATTTTGAACACCCAGCGCTTGGGCAGGAACTTGTTCATGAAGATGGACAGCTTGTCGGTGTCCGGCACCGCCATGATGTAACTGGGCGAGCGCTGCAGCATGGTGACCTTGGCTGCCTTTTCCGCCATGGCCGGTACCACGGTGATGGCTGTGGCACCGCTGCCAATCACCACCACTTTCTTGCCGGTGTAATCGAAGTTTTCCGGCCAGTGTTGCGGGTGGACAATCTGCCCCTGGAAGGCTTCCTCACCCTCGAAACGCGGGCGGTAGCCCTGGTCGAAGTTGTAATAGCCCGCGCAGTTCACAAGAAAACTACAGGTAAAGGTTCTGGTTTCGCCGGAGGCCTCGTGCAGTGCGGTCAAGGTCCACAGCTGTTTTGCATCGGACCAGTCGGCACTGACGATTTTCATGCCGTAGCGCACCTTGTCTTCCAGCCCGAACTCCCGCGCAGTTTCCGCGACGTACTCGCGGATCTCCCTGCCTTTGGCCAGCACCTTGTCGGAATACCAGGGTTTGAAATTGAACCCGAAGCTCGCCATATCCGAGTCCGAGCGAATCCCGGGGTAGCGGAACAGATCCCAGGTTCCGCCCATTTTTTCCCTGCGCTCAAGGATGGCTATGCTCTTGCCCGGGTACTCCGCCGCAATGTGGCAGGCCGTACCGATGCCGGAGAGCCCGGCACCAATGATGATGATCTCATTGTGTATCGCTGTCATAGTGGTCTCTTTTTTATGTCTATTGATGACCTTGCAAGCCTGATACTCAACCATCCGGGTTTGACATTATTGACAAATCACGACATATTTTTGACCGATTGCGACAAACTCACTGTCTATCCCGGAGCTCCGGAGCCACCCGAATAACCATTCCCGATCCCTATGAGCAGTCTTATCCGAGCGACCAATCTCTGGGGCTATGATGAACTTGTCCGCATCCGCGGCGGTGACCCGCTGCCCCTGCTGTCGAGGCACCGCATCGCCCCCGCAGAGCAACGGGATGACCAGTCCTTTCTGGTCTTCAAGGATATGATTGCGCTGCTCGAGGACACTGTCGCGGCGCTGGACTACCCGGAATTCGGCCTGAAACTCGCCGAATACCAGGGCATGGATATTCTCGGCCCCATATCCGTCATCGCGCGCAGTTCTGCCACTGTGGGCACAGCCATCGACAGTATTGCCCGCTACTTGCCCCTCCACTGCTCAGCACTCACGCTGACTCCCAGATTTGAAGGAGACGGCCAGCAACAGGTGATCCAACTGGAATACCGCATTAATGAAGACGCGATGGCCACCGGTATTCAGGCCTACGAGCTGGGCCTGGCCAATGCCATGCAGGTAATGAAACTGCTATGCGGCGAGGACTTCCATCCCCTCAGTGTGTCCTTCGAGCACAGCCGGGCCTGCAATGAGCAGGTCTACCGGGAAGTGTTCAACTGCCCGGTGCACTTTAACCAGAGCTGGAATGGCTTTTACCTGCCGGCCGCAGTACTTTCGATCCCGTTGACCAGTGTTGACCACCAGACCTGGCGCCTGGCCGAGCACTACCTGAATGCGCAAAAAGCGCCCAACGCCCAGTCGATATCGGAAGATGTCACCCGGCTGATCAGAGGCCTGCTGCCCACCGGCCAGTGCAGCAGCGATGCCATCGCAGCAAACCTGTCGATGCACAAACGCACCCTGCAACGAAGACTGGCTCAGGAGAGCACCACGTTTGAACGGCTGCTCAGCGAAGAAAGGCAGAAGCTCGCACAGCGCTATCTGGCCGAACCTCAGCTGAAACTCAGCCAAATCGCAGGACTGCTCGGCTATTCCGAGCAGTCCGCCCTGAACCGGGCCTGCCGGGACTGGTTCGGCGCTACGCCCCGCGCGCTTCGCGCAGAATACCAGGCAAAGCAACTGGCATATCAGCGCGGTAAACCGCGCACTTAGCAAAAGCATTGCGGGATTCGGATGAAATCTGCCGACGTCTGCCGGTAAAATTGCGCCAGAGTCATTCCCCGGAGCCGCAATGAACGAATTCCCTGAACCCATCCGTCTCACCCAGTACAGCCATGGTGCCGGTTGCGGCTGCAAGATTTCCCCCGCCGTGCTGGATCAGATCCTCGCGGACAGCGGCTCCCAGATCAGCGACCCGAACCTGTGGGTAGGCAATGCATCGCGCGACGACGCTGCCGTATACGCCCTCGACGACACCCGGGGCGTTGTCTCCACAACCGACTTTTTCATGCCCATCGTCGACGATCCGTTCGATTTCGGGCGCATTGCCGCCACCAATGCCATCAGCGACATCTACGCCATGGGCGCAGACCCATTGATGGCCATCGCAATCCTCGGCTGGCCCGTCAACCTCCTGCCACCGGAAGTGGCGCGGGAAGTGATCCGCGGCGGGCGCGCGGTATGTGCCGCTGCAGGTATTCCCCTGGCCGGGGGGCACTCCATCGATGCACCGGAGCCCATTTTCGGCCTCGCGGTAACCGGCGTGGTGGAAAAAAGCCGGCTGAAGCGCAACGACACTGCCCTCGCTGGCAGCCGGCTGTACCTCACCAAGCCGCTGGGTATCGGCGTACTGACCACGGCGGAAAAACAGGGCAAGTTGCGCACGCAAGACCAGGGTGTAGCGCGCGATCTTATGTGCACACTCAACCGCCCCGGCAGCCGCTTTGCACAGCTTCCGGCGGTGCAGGCCATGACCGACGTCACTGGCTTTGGCCTGCTGGGCCACCTGGTGGAGATGGCCGATGGCAGCGGGCTCACCGCCAAACTCGACTTCGATGCGGTGCCCCGTATTGCCGGAATCGAGTATTACCTTGAGCAGGGCTGCATCCCCGGCGGCACTGGGCGCAACTTCGAAAGTTACGGTCACCGGGTAAAACTGGCGGATGAAAATCAGCGCCTGCTGCTGGCCGACCCGCAAACCAGTGGCGGCCTGCTGGTCGCCGTGGCCGCAGACGGGGAAGACGAATTCCTCGCCGCGGCGGCTGCCTTCGACCTGGCGCTCTCCCCCATCGGCACACTCGCAGCGAGAGATCCCGCTGAAGATGCTGCGGTAATCGTCGCATGAGCAAGCACGCACCCAGCCGCCCCGACAGCGCGGACTATCGCGAAATTTTCCTGCACGACCTGCCGTTGATTGACACCCGAGCCCCGGTGGAATTCAGCAAGGGTTCTTTTCCCACCGCGGTAAACCTGCCCCTGATGACGGATATAGAGCGTCAGAAAGTGGGTACCTGCTACAAGCAGCGGGGCCAGCAGGCGGCTATCGAGCTCGGCCACACGCTGGTGAGCGGCGAGACCAAACTGGCGCGAGTGGAAGCCTGGGCAGAATTTGCCCGCGCACATCCCGACGGCTACCTGTTCTGTTTCCGCGGCGGCCTGCGTTCGCAGATCAGCCAGCAGTGGCTGCGTGAGGCCGGGGTTCCCTACCCACGGATACAGGGCGGTTACAAGGCCATGCGCACCTTCCTGATTGAGGAGATTGAAAGTGCCGTGCGCGACTGCGCGTTTACGCTGGTCGGCGGCATGACCGGAACGGGTAAAACCGAGGTGCTGGCACAGCTGGCCAACGCAGTCGACCTCGAGGGCCACGCCAATCATCGCGGTTCCAGCTTCGGCAAGCGCGCGACGCCCCAGCCCTCCCAGATCGCGTTTGAAAATGCGCTCGCCATCGACCTCCTGAAGCGCCGCGCCGCCGGGCAGCAACACTTCGTACTGGAAGATGAAAGTCGCCTGATCGGCCGCTGCTCGGTGCCACTGTCACTCCATCAGGGCATGCGTGGTTACCCGCTGGTGTGGCTGGATGACTCCGTTGAAGGCCGGGTGGAACGCATTTTGAAAGACTATGTAGTGGATCTCTGTGCGGAATATGTCGAGCAGCATGGTGCCGAACAGGGCCCACAGATGTTCGCCAAGGCCCTGCGGCAGAACCTTGCCAATATCGTGAAACGCCTGGGGGGCGAACGCTATGGCGAGCTCGACAACATCATGCAGGAGGCCCTGCAACGGCAACTGGCCGATGGTGATGTGGATCGCCACCGCGACTGGATCAGGAAACTGCTGAACGACTACTATGACCCCATGTACGATTACCAGCTCGAACAGAAAGCCGGGCGCATCATTTTCCGCGGCAACCAGCGGGAAGTGGTGGAGTATCTGCGTGCACAAGTAGTTTCGGGATAAGAACCGCGCCACCGCAAAAGAACACACCGAACACCTTTAACAATCCATTCACGTTTTTTCCACTATTGAACTGGAGAACTCGCATGTTCAAAAACGCCAAGGCACTGGCCGCCCTGTGCCTGCTGCCCCTCACCCTGTTGCTCGGCACATTTGCGGCGGCGGAAGAACAAAACGGCAATCAACAAAAAGTCCTGCGCGTATCCGCCATTCCGGACGAGGCACCCACCGAACTGCTGCGCAAATTCCAGCCGCTGGGCAGCTATCTGGAACAGCAGCTCGGGATGAAGGTGCAGTTTTTCCCCGTCACTGATTACGCCGCCGTGGTGGAGGGCCTCGCGGCCGACAAGGTCGACCTGGCCTGGCTGGGCGGCTTCACCTTCGTGCAGGCGCGCCTGAAAACCGGCAACGCCATTCCGCTGGTGCAGCGGGAAAAGGATCGCCAGTTCACCAGTAAATTCATCACCGCCGATCCCGCGGTCACCTCCCTGCAGGATCTCAGGGGCAAAAGCTTTGTTTTCGGCTCCATCTCCTCCACGTCCGGCAGCCTGATGCCCCGATACTTTATGGACAAGGAAGGGATCAAGCCCGAGAACTTTTTTAGTCGTGTCGCCTACTCCGGTGCCCACGATGCTACTGCGGCCTGGGTACAGGCAGGCAAGGCCGATGCGGGCGTTCTGAATGCCGCAGTGTGGGACAAGCTCGTCGCCAGCGGCAAAGTGGATACGGACAAGGTGCGCGTACTCGTCACCACGCCACCCTACTACGACTACAACTGGACGGTGCGCGGGGGTTTAGATCCCGCACTTGCAGCAAAAATCAAAGCGGCCTTCCTCAACCTGGATCCATCCAACCCCGAGCACAAAGCCATCCTCGACTTGCAGGCTGCCGATCGCTTTATCGAAACTGCGCCGGAAAATTATCAGTCCATTGAGGATGCCGCCCGCGCTGTAGGCCTGCTGAAGTGAGCGTAAACCTGCACGGGTTGTGGGTGCGCTATCCGGCCGACAGCAAGCTCGATCCAGTCAAGGATGAGCGAGCTGGCGGCCTCAAAAACATCCAGCTCAGTATTGCGCGTGGCGAGCGGGTCGCGGTTATCGGCCCCTCTGGCGCCGGTAAATCCACACTGCTGCGCCTGCTCGCCACTGCGCAGCAGCCCAGTGCCGGTAAACTCGATGTTCTCCACAGCAACCCCTGGACATTGAGTGCAGGCGCCCGTAAACGCTTGCGCGCGCGTATCGGTCTGATCCAGCAGTCGCCACCACTGCCACCGCGCCAGCGGGTGGTGACTGCGGTCAGCGCCGGTCGCACAGGACAGTGGCCGCAGTGGAAATGCCTGCTCAACCTTGTCTATCCGCTGGATATTCCGGGCGTTGCGCACACCCTGGAACAGCTGGATCTCACCGAAAAAATCTTTGCCCGCTGCGAAGCGCTGTCCGGCGGACAGCTGCAACGGGCCGCCATCGCCCGCGCCTTGTACCAGGCACCGGAACTGTTACTGGCCGACGAGCCGGTGTCCGCCATGGATCCCGTGCTCGCAGAACATACCCTCGCACTGCTGAGCGGGTTTTCGCAGGAACGGAACTCCACCCTGATCGTAAGCCTGCACAATCTGGAGATGGCACTGCGCTACTTTCCCAGGGTAATCGGTCTGCGTGACGGTGAGGTGATGTTTGATAAAGCCGCGAGTGCCCTATCCAGTGAAGAGTTGCAGCAGCTCTATGCCAACAGCCAACTGCATCCAAGCACAGCAGCCGCAGCCGATCGCCACCACGCGATTCAGATCCCCCGGTGCTGACAAAGTGGAATACATCAGCACTACAACCACCAGCAAGCCTATACCGATTCCGCGTCGGGACCCAGCCGCAACCGGCCGCCTGCTGCTGACCCTGCTGGTGCTGTTGCTGGTTTGGCCCGGACTGCATTTCAGCGAACTCGATCCAGGAGTGCTGTTCGACAGCGACAGCACCCGCGCCATGTCTTCCCTGTTCAGTGACGCCTGGCCCCCGGCCCATTCCGCTTACTTCCTGCAGCTTGTGGCTGGCGCCACACTGGAAACCATCGCCATTGCCATCGCGGGGATCACACTGGCGCTACCGCTTGCGGCGATTACCTCACTGGTGGCCACCCGCGCACTGTCACGATCCGCGAGCGAACGAAATGGCAAACCATCCTTTGTCGGGCGCAGCCTGCGCTGGCCGGTTCGCACACTGCTGATCGTACTGCGTAGCGTGCCGGAAATCGTCTGGGCACTGTTGTTTGTGCGCGGCGTGGGTCTGGGGCCAACGGCCGGCGTACTGGCTATCGCGATCTGTTACAGCGGCATGCTCGGCAAGGTCTACACCGAAATATTCGAATCCGTCGACGGTCGCCCTGCCCAGGCGCTGCTGGGCGCCGGCGCATCGCGACTGAGCGCGTTCACCTACGGCATGTTGCCGAATGCAGCACAGGAACTGGTTTCCTACACCATTTACCGGTGGGAGTGTGCACTGCGTGCCTCCGTGGTCATGGGGTTTGTCGGTGCCGGCGGCCTGGGACAGCAACTGGAGCTCTCCCTGCGCATGTTTGCGGGCAGCGAGGTGGTCACCATTTTGCTGGTGTTCCTGCTGCTGGTGCTGGCAGCGGATACCATCAGCCGGTGGCTGCGGGAGCGTTTGGGATGAGTATTACCAATGAAAAAGACAATGAAAAAGACAGACTAAAGCGCCCCGCGATCACAGGCATTGTTTTACCAGTGATCGCGATACTGCTCATTACCGCAACCGCCTTCCGCTATTTGGCTCTGGGTTTTGGCGGGCTGATGGAAGCCGGCACCCTGCACCATATGGGTGCTTACCTGCTTGAATTCTTTCCCCCCGATGTCTCATCCACACACCTGATCACCGTCGGGCGGGGTGCACTGGAAACACTGGCCATGTCCATTGCCGGCACCCTGCTCGCCGCGGTCACAGGCTTGTTCATCGCACTGCCGGCAGCCGGAGGATTTGGCCGCGGTGCAAAATACCTGGCAAGCGGATTATTGAATATGCTGCGCGCAGTCCCCGAGCTGGTATGGGCCGCGCTGATGGTACTGGCTGCAGGCCTCGGTCCCAATGCCGGTACCCTCGCGCTCGCCCTGCACACCACCGGTGTACTCGGGCGACTCTTCGCCGAAGCCCTGGAAAATGCCCCGAGCGAACCTGCCCAAGGGATACGAATCTCGGGCGGCAGTCGCGTCAGTGCCTTCTGCTACGGAACACTCCCACTGCTGTGGCCACAGCTCACCGCGTACACCCTGTACCGCTGGGAAAACAACATCCGTATGTCTTCCGTGCTTGGCTTTGTCGGTGCTGGAGGGCTGGGGCAAATGCTGTACGTCCACCTTAGCCTGTTTCAGCAGGCCCAGGCTGCAACCGTGCTGATTGCCATGCTATTGATGGTACTGTTGGTCGATAGCTTCAGTAATTGGCTACGTAAGCAGTAACAGCGGCCCAATGGCGGAACGTGCCTGTCCCACGAGGGGGTTACCAGGCAGGGTGCCGCCAAGTGTCCCGTCTAGGCGGCAATATCCGATAACAGAATGAGTGCGTTGCCGTTGAACCCCACAGCGCATTAACTACCGATAAGTAATATCGATATGCCAAGCCACTTGGTTCCGTTCGTATTCGACTTCGGAACCACCCTAAAGAACAGAACCTCATACGATAAGAGAGAATCTGAATAAAGATACTTCTGCCAAAATGAGGGCAATAAGTACATTTGGCAGCGACAATAAAATTTAAAGAAAGGATAGAAAAGGAACCCGGTGAATTAATTCTACTCGAAATACCTGCAAAAATTACTTCCCCACTAAAGAGAACCGGAAGCTCACTTAATATTAAAGAGCAGTGATTCGAAAGAGTTTCAACCGAAATGCCGCTCCCAAGCCTGACAAAGAAGTCCGGATATAAAATCAACACACGTAAAACATCTGTGCGATAACAGCGCCTCAATTCCAGATATAAAAAATTCCTGCAACGCCAATAAAAAAAAGGACAAACCCAGTAGCAAACTCGACCATTGGGCGATTCGCAGGAACGTGCCAATTCCGATTGGCCTTAATTGAACCAACTATCAACACAAGCGACAATAAAACCGAACCTACAACCTTCCCCATCAACAATAAAGCCGCCATAAAAACCTCCATGTTTCCACGGGACAGATTAAAACGGAGCTCAAACAAGCTTTCCCGATAAAACTAAGCAAACGCTCGTCCAATTTAGAAAACGAGGATCCGAAATAAGCATCAAAGGACAAGCAAGGATATACAGCCAAGAAGGCCTCAAAAACCCGCCCGCATAAAACCACTTAAATTTGCCACTAAAAATGACCCTTTGAAAGCAACCCATTCGAAATAAAAGATAAAAGTGGCATAAAAACCATTTTATAGAAACAGGCACGCTATAAAAACCAAGGTGATTGCCACATCTGACAAAATAAATTGAAAAAACGCACTAGCCAAATAGAGCCAAACCCCCACGACCCGAGCTTGAAGAAAATCGATATTAAGTCGCAAAAAACGTGGCGCAATAAAAGACAAAGCGCACACAAGCCATTCAGATACAAAACCGAAAGCCCCAATATAGAGTGACAAAAAAAACCGGCTGCATGCAAATAATCAACGAAACCAGATAAGCCTCGATAATTCTCACCTCTTATCTTTTAGCAGGGAGATTCCTCACGAGTTTTTACGTTAAAAAACACCCAATGGAGGAGTGTGATCTATGATCGCCTCGCCCACCCCCTCTCCGGGCTTTGGCGGCCTTCGCACCTAGGCACTGCATGACAATGCCATGCCATTGCAGCCTGGTTGACGTATGAGACAGACACGGCTGTGCCGTATGTGATCATGCAGGTATGGGACAGCCAAGCGCACGCCTAAAGTAACTTTGGAAATTCTGTCCCGACTGTATCCGTCAAGAGCGGCAGTGAGGTCATGCTAATCTTCAGTAGGTATTCGACCGACGAGCAGCGAGTTTGGATCAGGCTATTCAAACAAGGGCCAGGAGTGGGCTAGCACACCGGACGAAGCACACTGCCCACCCAATATCTGAGCAAAGCCTCGCAAGCCTGACCAGTAGGATTTTTCCAGGAAAATATGAGCGAAACGGCATAAACATAAAGTGCAAAAGTAAGATGGCCTGTGAAGACGTAAAGAGCCGGAACGAAATACCTCGCAATGTTATAACCGGGGCGCACTCGGAATACACATAAGCAAATCAGTAACCCCAATATCCAGGCCAAACTGACTCAGCAATGTACTTATTTGGCCTCTGTGGTGTGTTTGATGGTTAAATAAGTGCTGCACCAGAAAGCCAAGATTCTTAGTGGAATACTCTCCTCTCATATTCGAATACGTAAGTAAAGAAGCCGAATCTTGCTCAGTTAGCTCCCGGGTGAAATTGATTATTATCTCATCAACCATGCTTCTCTCACTCCTCAAACTTGCGAGATCCTGATGAATTGTTTCTGCTAGCGAACCAGGTAAGTCACGTCCTCGAAGATACTCCAGAGATGAAAATGTCTTTGCATGACCGGAGAAACGCTTCAGCCAAATGATATCCCCGACCAAAATATGATTAAGTGTTCCTAAAACCGAACCGAAATATGCACCTCTATCCTGAATGAGTTCGTTATCATTCAATTTTAGAGCCGATGAGTATACTTTTTCATTCATCCACTGATTGTAGTCGGCCATCAATTGAAAAATTTCCATATTTTTATTTTCTTAATCTGTTATAGAGTTCGCAGTTTCTGGCATCTATCCATTAGTGGGAGTAATACGCTGACCAAAAGCGACCACGCCAACACCACGACTAAAAATTCTGAAACTTAGCCTTATTCATGGTTAAAGCATTTTGGCTTGTTAACGGTTGCTATCACCGTATCTTGACCTAAGAACTTTGTGCCGGTGTTTGAAGATGAACCGATAAACAGGAGTGAGAACACATGTCAAAAAAGGCAACCTGCAATGGAATTCGACAGTATCTGTAATCCGGCACGATGTACCGCTTCTGTCGAGATTCCGATGGTGTCGCCAAAACCTGTTAGTCAAAGAACTGGACTCTTCGATAAAGCCACACTGACGATCGACCTTTTTAAAAAAGAACTTATGTCTATCTACCGGGAAAATGCCGAACAGAAGTATCCAGCTTGCAAACAGTGCCTGCCCTTCAGGCCATTCGAAAATCGGTTTGCTCGACCAGGCGACAGGAGCCGTCATACGAACGAGAGGACTTAGCTCAGCATTCACTCCACTCATAGTAAGAAGCGCATTAACGTCATCAGAGTTAAGATTAAGACTACTCGATATTTCAAACTTCACTGGTATCGTCCATGGCAGTTAACACCCACAGCAGGAACCTTTAACCTTGTGCGTGTATTGCGCGAAAATTAGTGCACAGCGACCCGCACAAAACGCGCATAAGGTGCAATATCCCGCTGAGACCCGAAGGTCCGGAGCTTCATTTCCTGTGATTATCAGGGTGTGCAGACGACTTACCTGGGAGGCCAGATTTTTAATAGGAGCAACACAAACCCTGCGACCAAAACTCCCTGAAATTCTGCGACTAGTGACACCGTCGGCATCATATACATGAATTGGTCTGGTGTTTCATCAGACACCAATGACGCCAAAAAAAGAACTGGTACAAGTAAGACACTTACACCCACTGACCAGAAACGCCAATTTTTTGAGAATAAACCCATTCATTGAAATAACTAAATTATTCAACTTATTTAAAGCTTGCGGATCTCGACCTTACCCTAACGCGGCCCCAGCCCCGAAGGAGCGATAACAGCCGCTTGTTAGGCGGAAAACTCACTGAACTTACGGAGGTTCACCCCTAATTATCGCGCAACAGACCTTTCAACTTGACCGCAATACTGATCAACAGCATTCCGCAGTTGTTCTGTAGAAACTTGAGAATTTGCTGGTGAAATTTGCCACGCAGAGCCAACATGCCACGTTTCATCGGATGTTCTTCGAAACCACAGTAGTTCCGGCTCATCCTCATCCATCGATTCGTAGCTGAAATCGGTTCGCCAATTTGACTGCAACTCCCACATTTTCAATGCTTGTGCCATTTCAACGACACACCAGCTAGGTTCTTCGAGGATTTTCTCACCATTCACTTTGAGCACGAAGGTCGCCTGAATATTTATCAGCGCTTGCCACCACTTCTGAATTTTCAGCCCATGGGGATCGATTTCGAAATTTTCCGTCAGAAGTTCAATCACGCAATTTGCTTTCCATGCCGCCTAACGCCGCCGGCAGGGGCAGCTTACCTTGTGCACATTTTGCGCAAAAATACGGGCGCAGCGACCTGCGCAAAATGTGCACAAGGTAAGCTGTCCCGCGGAGGGCCGCAGGCCTGGAGCAAGCTGCCCGGCCTTGTTATGTGTGCTGCTAACAAATTAACTTAGAAAATCTGCAGGCAAATCCTGACAGTACATTCTTGCTTTCCTAACGGTAGCTTCCCACTCTTCGGGATACTCACTCCAGCCCAGACGCTCTAGTTCGACCTCACACAGATCCGCTAGAGCCCATATAACCCTCTTTTCTACTTTAGAAAACTCTACATTCAAAGGTTTTCCAGAAAGCTTACTGGAAAGCAGATCCCAAAGAACTATCAAGTGTCCTTCAGTGAGTTTTATAGATATCTCGTTATTAAATTTTTTATAGATCACGGTAGCAAATCCACATAACGCCGCGCTCAGGGGCGGCTTGCTTTGGGCGCATTTTGCGCAAAAATGGGAGCGAAGCGACCTGCGCAAAAGGTGCACAAAGTAAGCCGTCCCCTGCAGCGCCTGGTTATGGCTGGCCGCGCTGCGGACCCGCTTACCGGCACGCTGCCAGCCACGACTTGGCTGGCCACTGCCCGAATAAAACGAGGAAAGAATACCGAACTTTCCCCGACCTGTTTTTATCTTATTGGCACTCCGCGATACTGCAGCGGAATTGTCATTTTTTACTGAACCCAAGCGAACGCTATAGGAACGAAACTACTTGGATGTGCCGTGGCAAAAAGCCAAATGCTGGATGCCAAAACTGTGTGCAAAACTTTCAGCGATACGAATAATATTTTTACCGACCGGCACCATAACAGCTTTATTCATACGCCATGAGCTTGTGCTCATCTGGCTTTGGTTTATTGGCGAAAAAACCTACTCAACCAAGAAAGCTTTTAAAAACCAATAACCTACCGATTCAAACGTCATTCGAGCCTCGAGTAAAGGAAGCCTGTGGCTTTTGTTTTCAGCTATTGGCTGGCTCTTTGTTAACAGACCAAATCTATATATATCAGTTATTTAGCCTATCCCATTCCGTGCACACGAGCCATAGGCTTCTGAATCAGGCTAGTGACGTGCGTTAGCGAACAAAGCATATACGGTTTGATCAAGTTCCGATCTAGATCAGTTTCGAAAGCGGTATATTCAGGAATAAAAAAAGCTGCGTGAAGGCAGCTTTTAAATTCTCAGAAGCAAACGCTGCTCAACAGCCGGTTACGTTTTTACGTATTGCCGATTTTTACCACGAGAAGGACGATTTCAGCGCCAGCGTCTTCCCGCGCGGAAGACTTCTAGTCTGCCCTGCCTACACCAGAGATGATTGCACCGGCGTAGGCCATGTGCTTGCCGGGAGGCGCGGCTACGCCAGCGATGTCGCAAACCAACTCCTGATGGCATTTTCCTTGATGTAAGCCGCTTTTACAGTTCAAACAATGGGGACACAGGCCAAACCTCATCGAACTCGGGCTGGGTTTTCTGTGATTTGGCGACAAATGATTTCATCATATCTTCCTGGCGAAACATGCCGGACTGCCACGTGGCCATATAGCTCAGGCTATCCTGCACCGAGTGATCCCGACTGTAATTCAGCATTTCCTTACAGCCGACCACTGCCAGTGGTGAGTTTCCTGAAATCCGTGCGGCAATCTCCATCACGCCGGCGATGAGTGCTTCCTGGTCTGGAAACACCTTGTTGACAAGCCCCATGGCCTCAGCCTCACTGGCGGTGAATTTACGCCCAGTGTAAGCGAGTTCACGCACCATGCCCTGCGAAACCAGTTTGGGGAAGCGCTGCAGGGTACCGACGTCCGCCGTCATACCCAGCTCCGTCTCCTTGATGGTGAAAAACGCATCCTGTGTTGCATAGCGGCAATCCGCCGCACACACCATATCCAGGGCACCGCCAACACAGCCTCCGTGGATCGCCACTAGCACAGGGATTCTGGCTTTCTCCAGCGAACTCACGCTGTCCTGCAGCTGCATCACAACACGGCGCAGGTTCTCCGCCATACGGGCAGGATCCCCTCTCATCGGAACCGCATTGGGATCGGAAAATACAGAGAGATCCATACCTGCGGAAAAATGCTTGCCAGTGGAGGAAATCACGATGACCCGAGCGAGTGATTGACTGTCGATTTTGTCGATCAGGCTCGGCAATTCTTTCCAGAATGCCTTGTTCATTGTGTTCATCTGCTCAGGGCGCGAAAGCTGCACATGGGCAATATGGTCGCTAATCGACACGTTAAAACAGGAATATTCGAACTGGGTTCCATCGGTACTCAAAGCGGCTCTCCCCTTCTACTCATTGGATTTTTTGCTGCCTGAAGATAGATAATGCAGCTGCCCAAGGCAAAAAAAAAGCGGGCCCCTTACGAGACCCGCTCTTTTGATAGGCAAATAACCGACGGCTTACCAGCCGGTTACTTCCTTCAGTGCGTTACCGATTTCCGCCAGGGAGCGAACGGTCTTCACACCTGCGTCTTCCAGCGCAGCAAACTTCTCGTCTGCAGTGCCTTTACCGCCAGAGATGATTGCACCAGCGTGGCCCATGCGCTTGCCGGGAGGAGCGGTTACACCAGCGATGTAGGAAACCACCGGCTTGGTGACGTTTGCTTTGATGTAAGCAGCCGCTTCTTCTTCAGCGGAACCGCCGATCTCACCGATCATTACGATCGCTTCGGTCTGCGGGTCATTCTGGAACATTTCCAGGATGTCGATGAAGTTGGAGCCCGGGATGGGGTCGCCACCGATGCCCACGCAGGTAGACTGGCCGAAGCCGTAGTCGGTAGTCTGCTTAACCGCTTCATAGGTCAGGGTGCCAGAGCGGGAAACGATGCCCACTTTACCCGGCATGTGGATGTGACCCGGCATGATGCCGATTTTGCACTCACCGGGAGTGATCACGCCCGGGCAGTTCGGGCCGATCAGGCGTACACCCAGCTCGTCGCACTTAACCTTGGCGTCCAGCATGTCCATGGTAGGAATGCCTTCGGTGATGCACACGATCAGCTTGATGCCGCCGTTTGCAGCTTCCAGGATGGAATCCTTACAGAAAGGCGCCGGAACGTAAATTACGGACGCTTCTGCACCGGTCGCTTCAACCGCTTCTTTCACGGTGTCGAATACCGGCAGGCCCAGGTGGGTCTGGCCACCTTTACCCGGAGTTACACCACCAACCATTTTGGTGCCGTAAGCAATCGCTTGCTCGGAGTGGAAAGTACCCTGGGAGCCGGTGAAGCCCTGGCAGATTACTTTGGTGTCTTTGTTAATCAGTACGGACATGATTATTTACCCTCCGCGGCTTTTACTACCTGCTGAGCAGCATCGGTCAGGCTGGTAGCTGCGATGATGTTCAGGCCGCTTTCGCTCAGTACTTTGGCACCCAGGTCAGCGTTGTTACCTTCGAGGCGAACAACTACCGGTACTTTTACGCCTACTTCTTTAACCGCGCCGATAACGCCTTCTGCGATCATGTCGCAGCGCACGATACCGCCGAAGATATTGATCAGTACTGCCTTCACGTTTTCGTCAGACAGGATGATCTTGAACGCTTCGATCACGCGCTCTTTGGTTGCGCCGCCGCCAACGTCCAGGAAGTTGGCCGGCTTGCCGCCGTGCAGGTTCACGATGTCCATGGTACCCATGGCCAGGCCGGCACCGTTCACCATGCAGCCGATGTTGCCATCGAGAGCTACATAATTGAGGTCCCACTTGGCAGCGTGTGCTTCACGGGCGTCTTCCTGAGACGGGTCGTGCATTTCACGCAGGTCCGGGTGACGGTACAGCGCGTTGCTGTCGATCACGATCTTGGCGTCCAGGCAGTGCAGGTTCTTCTCTGGGGTGATTACCAGCGGGTTGATTTCCAGCAGGGCCAGATCTTTCTCTTTGAACATCTTGGCCAGGCCCAGGAAGATCTTGGTGAACTGCTTGATCTGGTCGCCTTCGAGGCCCAGTTTGAATGCCAGTTCACGCGCCTGGTAAGGCTGAGCGCCTACCAGCGGATCGATGATGGCTTTCAGGATTTTTTCCGGAGTCTCTTCCGCTACCTTTTCGATCTCAACGCCGCCTTCGGTGGAGGCCATGAAAACGATACGACGGGTAGCACGGTCAAGAACCGCGCCCAGGTACAGTTCCTGGTCGATGTCGGTGCAGCTCTCTACCAGAATACGGGAAACCGGCTGACCTTTTTCGTCTGTCTGATAAGTTACCAGGTTGTTACCCAGCCACTTCTTGGCAAATTCTTCAATCTCGGCCTTGGAGTCCACCAGCTTTACGCCGCCCGCTTTACCGCGGCCACCGGCGTGTACCTGGGCCTTAACAACCCACTTGTCTCCGCCGATTTCGTCTGCTGCCGCTGCTGCTGCTGCCGGGGTTTCCGCTGCGATGCCTTTGGAAACCGGCAATCCGTATGCTGCAAACAGTTGTTTGCCCTGATACTCATGCAAGTTCATAGTCAATACCAATTCACATTTGAAATGTGTTTACCAATTGCAGATTGCTCTGCACCTTTAGACAGAAACCCGATAATGCTTCATTACAAAACCTGGTTCCTGAAATGAAACCGGGGCGGCAGTTGTTTGCCGCCCCGACACAATGGGTCGCTTACTTGCGCTTTTTACGGTTGGCGATGTGAATCGCGTGGCCGTTTACTGCCAGTGCCGCTTCCTTCACGGTTTCAGACAGGGTCGGGTGACCGAATACGGTCATACCGATGTCTTCCGCGCTGGAACCGAATTCCATGGCGATCGCTACCTGCTGCACCAGATCGGCTGCAGACGGGCCAACAATGTGGGCGCCGAGTACGCGGTCGGTTTCTGCGTGGGCGATGATCTTCACCATACCGCCGGTCTCGTTCGCAGCTACCGCACGGCCGGAGGCCAAAAACGGGAACACACCTACGTTGTAGGGTTCGCCATCGGCTTTCACCTGCTCTTCGGTACGACCTACCGCGGCGATTTCCGGGTGGGTGTAGATCACGTTCGGGATCACGTCGTAGTTCATCATCGGCTTCTGGCCGGCGATGCGCTCTGCAACCACAACACCTTCTTCAGAGGCCTTGTGTGCCAGCATCGGGCCGCGTACCACGTCGCCTACCGCCCAAACGCCCGGTGCAGAAGTCATGCACAGGTCATTGACGTAGATGAAGCCGCGCTCGTCCAGCTTAACGCCGGCGTCTTCAGACAGCAGGCCTTCGGTAAACGGACGACGGCCAACGCACACGATGAGTTTGTCAAAAGTCTCTTGCTGCTCTTTACCTTCCTTGTCCTGGTAGGTAACAACAACTTCCTTGCCTTTGACTTCAGTGCCGGTTACGCGACAGGACAGGCGGATATCAAGGCCCTGCTTTTTGAAAATCTTCTGGGATTCCTTGGCGATCTGCTGATCCATGATCGACAGGAAGTTGTCCAGTGCCTCCAGTACCACAACATCGGCACCCAGGCGGCCCCATACAGAACCCAGTTCGAGGCCGATAACACCAGCACCGATCACGCCGAGGCGCTTGGGCACTTCGGTGAATTCCAGCGCACCGGTGGAATCGACGATGATCTTGTTGTCTACCGGTGCCGGCGGGATGTTCACCGGAAGAGAGCCGGAAGCCAGGATCACGTTGTCGGCTTCATATACGGTGGTGTTGCCGTCTTTATCGGTCACTTCCACTTTCTTGCCGGCCAGCAGTTTGCCAGTGCCCTGGATGGAGGTCACTTTGTTGGCCATAAACAGACCGGCGATACCGCCAGACATCTGCTTAACAACGCCTTCTTTGCGCTCGATCATTTTCTTGACGTCGATCTTAACCTTGCCGGTTTCGATGCCGTGAACTTCAAGAGCGTCTTTTGCTTCGTGGTATTTCCAGGAGCTGTCCAGCAGCGCCTTGGAAGGGATACAACCGACGTTCAGACAGGTACCGCCGTTGACGGTCTTGCCTTCTTTGTTCACCCATTTTTCAACACAGGCAGTCTTCAGACCCAGCTGCGCTGCGCGGATTGCGGCTACATAACCACCGGGGCCTGAGCCGATAACGATTACGTCAAATTTTTCGGACATGGTCTGTTCCAAATTTGGTGAATTCAGTGTGCGAGAGGGGCCCCGGGGGCCCCTGAATTATTAGACTTCCAGCAGGATGCGCGCCGGGTCTTCGATCATTTCCTTGATCGCAACCAGGAAACCAACGGCTTCTTTACCGTCGATCAGGCGGTGATCGTAAGACAGAGCCAGGTACATCATCGGCAGGATCTCAACCTTGCCGTTAACCGCCATCGGGCGCTCCTGGATCTTGTGCATACCCAGGATTGCAGTCTGCGGCGGGTTCAGGATCGGGGTAGACAGCAGGGAACCGAATACACCACCGTTGGTGATGGTGAAGGTACCACCGGTCATCTCCTCAATGGTCAGCTTGCCGTCGCGGGCACGCAGACCCATATCGCGGATGTTGTTTTCGATATCCGCCAGGCCCATGTGTTCGGCGTTACGCAGTACCGGCACTACCAGGCCTTTCGGGGAGGAAACCGCCACACCGATATCCTGGTAACCGTGGTACACGATGTCGTTGCCATCGATGGACGCATTCACCGCGGTGTAACGCTTCAGCGCTTCGGTCGCCGCTTTTACGAAGAAGCCCATGAAGCCCAGGCGGGTGCCGTTGTGGGTCTTCTCGAACAGGTCTTTGTAGTTTGCGCGCAGATCCATGATCGGCTTCATGTTCACTTCGTTGAAGGTAGTGAGCATGGCAGTGGACTGGGAAGCGTCCAGCAGGCGCTCCGCGATGCGCTTGCGCATACGGGTCATCGGCACACGTTTTTCAACGCGCTCACCGGCGGCTACTTCAACCTGTGCGGCAGCAGCCGGAGCGGCCACTCCAGCCGGCGCAGAACCGGCTTTCATCACGTCTTCTTTCAGTACGCGACCGCCCTTGCCAGAGCCTTCAACGCCCGCCAGGTCAACGCCCTTTTCTGCCGCCATTTTCTTGGCGGAAGGCATGGCGATTTTCTCGCCGCCAGCGGCCGGAGCCGCAGCTTCTTCGGCCGGAGCCGGAGCCGCTTCAGAAGAAGCACCAGCGCTAGCGCCCGCACCCTCTTCAAAAATAGCGATCACTTCATTGGAGAGAACGGTGTCGCCCTCGCCCTTGATAATTTCACTGATGGCGCCGTCTGCCGGTGCAACGACTTCCAGCACAACTTTGTCAGTTTCAATATCCACGATCAGTTCATCGCGGGACACGGCTTCGCCCGGTTGCTTGTGCCAGGTGGCAACGGTGCCATCCTGAACGGATTCCGGGAAAGTTGGCGCTTTAATCTCGATGGTCATTGTTCCTGTTTCCTGAGATTGCTCTTCGTTGTACTGCTGCCTTATTTGACAGTCAGCGCCTCATTGATGAACGTATTCTGTTCTTCCAGGTGCGTGGACATGTAACCCGCTGCCGGTGCAGCGGAGGCCGCGCGGCCAACATATTCCAGCTCCAGTTTCGGGTGTGCCTCGTTCAGCAGACGGCGCAGGTGATGCTGGCTGGAGTACCACGCACCCTGGTTCATCGGCTCTTCCTGGCACCAGGCGACGCTCTTGATGTTCTTGAATGCGGAAACCGCAGCCAGGAACTCGTCGTCCGGGAAGGGGTAAAGCTGCTCAAGACGTACAAACGCCACATCGTCCTGTTCGCGCTCCATGCGCGCTTCCAGCAGATGGTAGTAGACCTTGCCGGAGCAGATGATGAGTCGCTTCACCTTGGCAGGATCCACGCCGTCATCCTGAATCACGTTCTGGAACTGGCCCGTGGCCAGCTCGTCCAGGCTGGAGGTCGCGAGCTTGTGACGCAGGATCCACTTCGGGCTCATGATCACCAGCGGGCGGCGCATCGGGCGGATCGCCTGGCGACGCAGCAGGTGGAAGATCTGTGCCGGGGTGGTGGCGTTACACACCTGGATATTGTGTTCCGCACACAGCTGCATGAAGCGCTCGAGGCGCGCAGAGGAGTGCTCCGGGCCCTGACCTTCATAGCCGTGCGGCAACAGCATGACCAGGCCACACATACGGCCCCACTTGTGCTCACCGGAGGTGATGAACTGGTCGATCACAACCTGGGCGCCGTTGGCGAAGTCGCCGAACTGGGCTTCCCACACCACCAGGGATTTCGGGGTGGTGGTCGCGTAACCGTATTCAAAGGCCAGTACGGCTTCTTCAGACAGCAGCGAGTCGTACATATCGAAACGCGGCTGGCCCTCGTACATGTGCTGCAGCGGTACGTAGGTTTGACCGTCTTTCTGGCTGTGCAGTACGGCGTGGCGGTGCGAGAAGGTACCGCGACCCACGTCCTCACCGGTGAAGCGCACCATGTAGCCCTGCTCCAGCAGGGTGCCGTACGCCAGGGTTTCCGCCATGCCCCAGTTCAGGGGCAGGCCGCCACCGGCCATTTTGCGTCGGTCTTCGTAAATCTTGGCGACCTGACGCTGCAGGACGATGCCGTCGGGAACCGTGGTCATACGGTTGGCAACATCTTTCAGCTTGGTCATTTCGAAGCTGGTGTCACCTTCCGCGGTCCACTCGTGGTTCAGGTACGGGCGCCAATCCACAAACATGGAGGAATCCGGCTCTTTAACCAGGCCGGTGGCCACGTCTTCGCCGCGATCCAGCTTGTCGCGGTAGTCGTTCGCCAGCTTGTCGGCCTCGGCTTTATCAACCACACCTTCCGCAATCAGCTTTTCCGCGTACAGGGTACGGGTGGTCTTCTGCTTGCGAATGGCCTGGTACATCAGTGGCTGGGTGCCGGACGGATCGTCGGTCTCGTTGTGACCGCGACGGCGGTAACACACCAGGTCGATGACGATGTCTTTCTTGAACTCGTAGCGGTAATCCACTGCCAGCAGGCCGGCCAGAACCACGGCTTCCGGGTCGTCGCCGTTCACGTGCAGCACCGGGGCATCGATCATCTTCGCGACGTCGGTACAGTACTCAGTGGAACGGGCGTCCTCGCGCTTGCTGGTGGTAAAGCCCACCTGGTTGTTCAGCACGATATGGATGGAGCCACCAGTGTAGTAGCCACGGGTCTGGGACATCTGCAGGGTTTCCTGCACCACACCCTGACCGGCAAACGCCGCGTCGCCGTGGATATTGATTGGCATTACCTTCTCGCCGGTGCTGTCGTTGCGGCGATCCTGGCGCGCGCGCACGGAGCCGACCACCACTGGCGCGCAGATTTCCAGGTGGGACGGGTTAAACGCCAGCGCCAGGTGCACTTCGCCACCGGGCGTCATCACGTTGGAAGAGAAGCCCTGGTGGTACTTAACGTCACCAGAAGTATCCAGGGTTTTCTTGCCCTCGAATTCTTCGAACAGATCCGCAGGGTTTTTACCCAGGATGTTCACCAGCGTGTTCAGGCGGCCACGGTGGGCCATGCCGATCACGATTTCTTTCACCGAGTAGGTACCGGAGCGACGGATCAGTGCGTCCATCAGCGGAATCAGGCTCTCACCGCCTTCCACGCCGAAACGCTTGGTACCCGGGTACTTGGAGTCCAGGTGGCGCTCGAGGCCTTCCGCAGCAGACAGGCGCTGCAGGATCTCGATGCGGATATCGTTACCGTAATTCGGCTTGGACTGGCTGCGCTCGAGGCGCTGCTGGAACCACTGCTGCTCGTCCAGGTTGGACAGGTGCATGATCTCGGCGCCGAGGTTGCCGCAGTAGGTTTTTTCCAGGCCTTCGACAATTTCACGCAGGGTGGCTTCGCCATTGCCGAAGAACAGGTCGCCAGTCTGGAAGGTGGTGTCGAAATCGCCTTCGGTCAGGCCGTGGTAATTCAACTGCAGATCCGGTACCTGCTCGCGCGCCATCAAACCAAGCGGGTCGAGCTTGGCTTTCTTGTGGCCACGGTGGCGGTAGGAGCTGATCAGTTGCAGAACCTTGATCTGCTTGCGCTCGTGCTCAATATTGACAGAGCCGGCGCCGGGGGCGGACAACGGGCGGGTACGATTCTTGGCCATCAGCTCAAAATGCTGACGAATGGCCGCATGTGACACATCGCCGCCGTTTACGCGGGGCAAGCTGTCGAAGTAATTGCGCCACTCTTCCGAGACGCCATTGGGATCGTGCAGATAGGTCTCGTACAGCTCTTCCACGTAACCGGCGTTACCACCAGAAATGTGCGAAGTGCGCCAGAGCTCCTCCATTGTACTTTCGTGCATTAATGCCTACCTCGATTGTCGGCGCC
This sequence comes from Microbulbifer weihaiensis, assembly GCF_048323715.1. Lineage (NCBI taxonomy): Bacteria > Pseudomonadati > Pseudomonadota > Gammaproteobacteria > Cellvibrionales > Microbulbiferaceae > Microbulbifer > Microbulbifer weihaiensis. Next base: position 20,367 of record NZ_JBLWFL010000010.1, on the reverse strand, counting down.
TCCCCTGCTGCGCCGCTCTTTCCTGTCTTTTCACTCACAAAAGGGGAGGCGCCAAAAAGACACCTCCCCTCTTTCGTATAAGCCTGACAGCTGTATCAGTGTCGGCCTAATTGTGATTATTTATGGCTGCTAAACCAGCAACCTATACCGCGCGGGTGATCAGCATGTTGCGAATGTGGCCGATGGCCCGGGTCGGGTTAAGACCTTTGGGGCAAACGTTCACACAGTTCTGGATACCGTGACAACGGAATACGCTGAAGGGATCATCCAGTTTGCTGAGTCGCTCATCGGTAGCGGTATCGCGGCTGTCCGCCAGGAAGCGGTAAGCCTGCAGGAGACCGGCCGGACCGATGAACTTGTCCGGGTTCCACCAGAAGGACGGGCAAGCAGTGGAGCAGCAGGCGCAGAGAATACACTCGTACAGGCCGTCCAGCTTTTCACGCTCTTCCGGAGACTGCAGACGCTCGATCGCCGGAGCTGGCGAGCTGTTCTGCAGGAACGGTTCGATTTTCTTGTACTGGGTGTAGAACTGCTCCATATCCACAACCAGGTCGCGGATAACCGGCAGGCCCGGCAGCGGGCGCAGTACCAGCTTGCCTTTCGGCGCCGCTTCGGAGATCGGCTTGATACACGCCAGGCCGTTCTTGCCGGAGATGTTCATGCCGTCGGAACCACACACACCTTCACGACAGGAGCGACGGAACGCCAGAGTCGGATCCTGAGCCTTGAGCAGCTCAAGTACGTCCAGCACCATCAGGTCTTTGCCCTGGGTGTCCAGCTCGTAATCCTGCATGTACGGTGCAGAATCAGTGTCCGGGTTGTAACGGTAAACGCTCACTTTCAACATATTGCTTCCGCTCCCGAATTAGTAAGTACGCGCTTTCGGCTCGAAGGTGTCGACGGTCTTCGGCGCAAAGTTCACTGCGCGCTTGCCGACGCGCTTCTCGCCCGGGTAAAACATGGAGTGGCACAGCCAGTTCTCGTCGTCGCGCTCCTGGAAGTCTTCGCGGGCGTGGGCGCCGCGGCTCTCGGTGCGCACTTCGGCAGCGATCGCGGTGGCTTCCGCCACTTCCAGCAGGTTTTGCAGTTCCAGCGCTTCGATGCGCGCGGTATTGAACGCACGGGATTTGTCATCCAGACGCACATTTGCGATGCGCTCGCGCAGGCTTTCCAGCTTCTTGACGCCTTCAGCCATGTAGTCGCCGCGACGGAATACACCGAAGTGGTTCTGCATCACGTTCTGCAGTTCGGTGCGCAGGCTGGCCGCCGATTCACCATCGTTGGTGGTTTCGAGGCGGTTCAGGCGCGCCATTGCAGCTTCGATATCGGATTCGGAAGCTTCGCGGTTTTCGATGCCTTCGCGCAGGGCCTTCTCGATGAACAGGCCAGAGGCGCGACCGAAGACCACGAGATCCAGCAGCGAGTTACCACCGAGGCGGTTGGCGCCGTGTACGGATACACAAGCCACTTCACCACAGGCGTAGAAGCCGTCGATGATCTGGTCGTTACCGGAAGCGTCCTGGGTCAGGGCCTGGCCGTGAACGTTGGTCGGGATACCACCCATCATATAGTGACAGGTCGGCACTACCGGGATCGGTGCGTTCACCGGATCCACGTGGGCAAAGGTCTTGGCCAGCTCACAGATGCCCGGCAGGCGGCTGTGCAGCACTTCCTCGCCCAGGTGATCCAGCTTCAGGAATACATGGTCACCATTCGGGCCGGCACCGCGGCCGTCGAGGATTTCCAGTACCATGGAGCGGGCCACTACGTCGCGGGAGGCCAGGTCTTTGGCGTTCGGCGCATAACGCTCCATGAAGCGCTCGCCGTCTTTGTTGATCAGGTAGCCGCCTTCGCCGCGGCAACCTTCAGTTACCAGTACACCGGCACCGGCGATACCGGTGGGGTGGAACTGCCACATCTCGATGTCCTGCACCGGGAAGCCGGCACGCAGGGCCATGCCCACACCGTCACCGGTGTTGATGTGCGCGTTGGTGGTAGAGGCGAAGATCCGGCCCGCGCCGCCAGTGGCGAATACGGTGGCCTTGGACTTCACGAATACGACTTCGCCATCTTCAATATTGAGGGCGATCACACCTACAACCGCACCGTCCTGGTTCTTCACCAGGTCAACCGCGAACCATTCGTTCAGGAATACGGTGTTGTGCTTGACGTTGTTCTGGTAAAGGGTGTGCAGCAGCGCGTGACCGGTACGGTCAGCCGCCGCACAGGTACGGGCCGCCTGGCCGCCGCGACCGAAGTCCTTGGACTGGCCACCGAACGGGCGCTGGTAGATACGGCCTTCCTCAGTACGGGAGAAAGGCAGACCCATATGTTCGAGCTCGAACACCGCCTCCGGACCCACAGAGCACATGTACTCGATGGCGTCCTGGTCACCGATATAGTCGGAGCCTTTTACGGTGTCATACATGTGCCAACGCCAATCATCATTGGGGTCAGCACTGGCGATCGCACAGGTGATACCGCCCTGGGCGGATACGGTGTGCGAGCGCGTCGGGAATACCTTGGTGATTACCGCAGTCTTGAAACCGGACTGGGCCATCTGCAGCGCGGCGCGCATACCCGCACCGCCGCCGCCAATTACGATACCGTCAAAGGTAATAGTTCGCATATTCGACATTTCTTACACACCCCACAGAATTTCAATGCCCCACACCGCGTAGAACACGGCTACGGAGCCCAACAGCACCTCTACCAGAATACGCAGGACGGTAGCTTTGCCACCCATCATGCGGTTGGTGAGGTAGTCGGTAATCACGGACCAGAGACCGATCCAGGCGTGTGCGATCGTCGAGATCAGAGCCACCAGGCTGAATACGCGCACCCAGCGCTGCTCGAACAGAGCAGACCAGCTGGCGTAGCTGAAATCTTTGGAGAAAAAAATGAAACCCACAATAAAGAGGGTATAGGCCACCAGTACTACGGCGGTCACGCGCTGGATGAACCAGTCGTAGAGGCCGCTGCGACCAAATCCTGTTACTGCCTTTACCATACCAGAACCCCCGCCAGCAGGATGAGAATGACTGAAAGCACCAGCACCGCAACCGCGCTGCGGCGACCACCTTCGAGGCTTTCACCAATACCCATATCCATCAGCAGGTGACGTACACCGGCAATCAGGTGGTAAATAAGCGCAGCCAGAGACGCCCACAAAATGAGCTTGGCCGGGACACTATTGAAAGTGTCTGCTATTTCTTGGAAACCCTGCTCAGATTCCAGACTGGCGTCGAGCATGCACAACAGCAGTGCAACGACGGCAAACAACACCACACCGGAAATACGATGCAGAATGGAAACCAGTCCAGCAGCGGGGAGCTTGATAGTAGAAATGTCTAAATTGACAGGTCTGTTTTTGTTCACAGGAAAAACACCTTGTTGCCCTGAAAGACGGGGCGCCCGTAGATTTTCTCGAGATTGGGCGAGCTTGCTGTTTACTAAGTACACAACCTGTAGAGACCTTGTACAAAGTGGCCTTACCAAGGCGCAAGCCGCGCGGATTATAGGCATTCAAATCTCAAAAAACAACGAAACACCGGACGTTCGCGGCAGCTTTGTAGCAGTTGCATGCTGCGCCACATACCCGACCTAGGTATGAACCCGCAACCAAAGTGCCACCGAATTTCCATTGTGGATATCCGCAAGTAAGCAGGCAAAATCCCTGCCACCCGCCCCAGTGACCGAAGATCCTGCGGATATGAAAGGCCCGCGAAGCCCCGATTTGGTTTGACAATTTGAGGCGCGGCACTTAAGTTTGGCCGCGCTTAAAAGCCCGCTAGCCCCATATCCGCGTCAGGATGCAGCCAAAGATGGCCCTCCAAGCCCGCATAAACCGGGACTTTCCCGATTTTTCATGCGTGCCAGGACACTGCCTGTAATCATTTAAGTGACCACAGGAGAGCGCGGAGCGAGCCCCTGGCACGCTGCAGCACTGGACTGTTATTCAGTGCATTGTGTGGAAATAAGAAGCTGGCAAAAGAATAGTTTTTAGGAGTCCACAATGTCCGACAAGAAAGCTCAACTCACGGTCGATGGTATCGACAGCGCTATTGAACTGCCGGTGCACACCGGAACTGCGGGTCCCGACGTTGTTGACGTCACCAGCCTGGCAAGCCAAGGGCTGTTCACCTACGACCCGGGCTTTATGTCCACCGCATCCTGTGAATCCAAGATCACCTACATCGATGGCGCCAAAGGCGTGCTTCTGCACCGCGGCTACCCCATCGAACAGCTGGCAGAGAAGTCCGACTATCTGGAGACCTGCTACCTGCTGATGAACGGCGAACTGCCGAATGCAGAACAGAAGAAGGAATACGTTAACGGCATCATGAACCACACCATGGTTCACGAATCCTTGGTCAACTTCTTCAAGGGCTTCCGCTACGACGCCCACCCGATGGCCATGATGTGTGGCGTTGTTGGCGCCCTCGCCTCCTTCTACCACGACTCTCTCGACATCACCGATCCCGAGCACCGCAAGATTTCTGCTGACCGCCTGATTGCCAAAATGCCTACCCTGGCGGCAATGTGCTACAAGCACAGCAAGGGCCAGCCGTTCATGTACCCGGACAACAGCCTCAGCTACTCCGAGAACTTCCTGCACATGATGTTCGGCAACCCCTGTGAGCCGAGCAAGATCGACCCGGTAGTGGCCAAGGCCATGGACGTGATCTTCCTGCTGCACGCCGACCACGAGCAGAACGCCTCTACCTCGACCGTGCGCCTGGCAGGCTCCTCCGGTGCCAACCCCTTCGCGTGCATCTCCTCCGGTATCGCCACCCTGTGGGGACCGGCGCACGGCGGTGCCAACGAAGCGGTTCTGACCATGCTGGAAGAGATCGGAGACGAGAGCCGCATCGACGAGTACGTCGCCAAGGCCAAGGACAAGAACGATCCGTTCCGCCTGATGGGCTTCGGCCACCGCGTGTACAAGAACTTCGACCCGCGCTCCCGTGTAATGCAGGGTATCTGTGACGAGGTTCTGGGTGCCATGGGCGCGGAGAACGATCCGCTGCTGAAGATCGCCAAAAAGCTGGAAAAGATCGCGCTGGAAGACGAATACTTCGTCGAGAAGAAGTTGTACCCGAACGTCGACTTCTACTCCGGTATCATCATGAAGGCCATCGGCATCCCCACCGACATGTTCACCGTGATTTTTGCCACCGGCCGTACGGCTGGCTGGATTGCGCACTGGAACGAGATGATCTCCAATCCGTACAAGATCGGTCGTCCGCGCCAGCTGTACACCGGCTACACCGCACGCGATTACGTTTCCCTGGCAGAGCGCTGATAAACGACGCCTGTGTAGGACTACCCATAAGAGCCCGGCATTTGCCGGGCTCTTTGCATTTGGGCGGCAGCTCGACACGCTGGCTTTGGCCCCCCGACTCTTTTACTATTAATTTTCACATTACCATGGCTCCAGATCATTGATGGGGTTCACCTGAGCAAGCGGATCGCCAGGAATACATATGGATATGATCAACACCACTCTCCAACTGGCTGCAGAAGGCGCTGGCCGCGGCTGGCTTATCGGTGCTCCAACCTTCACCGCAGATCGGGCGCAGCCCATCATCGAAGAAATTTACCTGCCCGCAATCTCATCTTCGCCCGGGGAACTCCACCTTCGATTGACATCGCAGCCCACCGTCACGACAACTGAAAAAGCTTCACGACTTGTACAGCTGAAGCAATGGCTACGCGGAGGAAGACACCCGATTGAAGTGGATCAGGATACGATTGCATTGGACTTGCGGCGCCGCAGTCCGGAAAACTGGGCCCACTCGATTACCAATCACCTTCCCCTCGCACTATTGGTGCGCGAGCAGCTCGCGGAACTCTGCAAGCCCATTACCGTAGTCCTACCTGAGTCCATTTCAGGAAAGCTCGTCGAACTTTTCCAGCTATTCGGATTCCAGACGCTCTTGACCGATCGGGCTGTACGAGGATTGGTGGCACAGTATGAGGTTACACCCTGGATAGCATTACGTGGTATTCGATCACAAGTCGTCGCCCGAAACCTTCCAGAATCATTGCGCTCTAGTATCCAAGGTAAGCTCGACACGCCAACGCGTCTTTACATTTCCAGGAAAGACACACGCAAATTGAAAAACGAAGGGGAAGTCTGGGCAACCCTGCGCGAGCGCGGTTATACCCGCATATTTGCCGAAGAACTCACCCTGCAGGATCAGGTACAGCATCTCTGTGGAGCCGAAGATATAGTAGCTGTGCACGGAGCAGCCCTCGCACCGCTTATTTTCCGGAACCCAGCTCTGGGCCATAAACCTTACCGCTTGCTGGAAATCTTTTCTCCAGCCCACGTGACCAATGTATTTCGCTTACTGGCAAAGCAAACTGGCGGGAGCTGGATCGGTGTAAGAGGCGATTCCTGGCCCGAACTTTTCGGCCCTAAAGCATCTTTTACCGGCAACTTGCGGGATTTCGATGTATCACTGAACAGCCTGAAGTTAGCCATGATGAAGGCTCAGATGACCGACGATCTACACCGAGCAGCCACTACCATCACTGAAGAGTAACTCCCGACTGCGGATTTTGTATTTGCAATCACAGCGCGCGCAGCCCTCGGTCTAAAAGCGCGCGTAAGAAAGTCCAGAATTTCACTATCGCGTCAGTAAAACGTCACTCGATTTTATTGAACAGTACCAATTGAAGTCGTGGCATAAGTGCGCGCACGACATACGCGCACTGGAGTTGACACGTTCGTACACAATTCCTTATCCCCCACACAAACCCCACCGCCCGCGAACTGTGACAAAATTCTCACTAAGAGAAATATGTGAGAATTTTTTCCTAAAAAGACGGTTCAATTCACGCCATTGCGCGGCAAAATTCCCAGTCCGATTAACCTGCTAGAGAAGCCTCTACAACAACATTAAATAGGCTTCCATTTAAGGCTCTCACTATGTTTCGCATTTTTTCTGGCAAGTCCCGTGACAAAGCCCTCCGGGAAGACCAAACCAATCGGGCAGCCAATGGTGGCCAACCAGGCCGTACCATTAACTACGACCCGTCACTGATCATGACGCTGAAAGGCGATCACCACGAGCTTGTGCAAATTTATCGCAGGGTCTGGTCCGAGGGTTATGAAAAGCAGGATTTTCGAAAAGTTGCTGCGCTTCTGAAGACATTCAAGTCCACTTTCCAGGCCCATTTGATCAAAGAAAACGTGAGCTTTTATGTGTATCTGGAGCAGTCCATGGCCGGGGACTCGCACACATTACAGATTGTGAAAGATTTCCGTACCGACATGAATGACATTGCCAACGCTGTAGTACAGTTTTGTAAGCGCTATTCCCGGGAAGTTTTTACCGGAGAAATGTTGATGGACTTCAAACAGGATTACGAAAAGATTGGAGAGGCATTGACCCGCCGGGTTTCGCTTGAGGAGCGCGAACTCTATACCCTTTACCATCCTTAGTTGAACAATTTTTCTGTCTCGATGCTTACATAACTACAACCCATTATTAAGTCATTCAATCGGCAAAGAATAATTCTAAAAAATAACACGTTGGAACTGGTAATGACTCAAGGGAATCATCGGAATACCGAACCTCAGAATTTCCCAGGGGTGCTTTTGTGACAGAAGCATTGAAAGCACTTTCGCAGCAGCCTCTGGATCAACAGACCGTTCGCGAAGGCGGGTACCCGACGTATGTGATCGTTGGCGCGGGGCCAGTTGGTGTGCGCTGTGCCCAGCGGCTCCTTGAATACAGCACCGATGCGCAGGTTGTATTAATAGGCGAGGAAGGAGAGGCACCATATAACAGGGTGAGGCTACCCGAATATCTGGCCAATCACGTATCGCTGAAGGAGCTTGGTAACCCGGTCTGGCCTGAGTCGACCTCCCGGCTTGCCGAGTTCCACAGCCGGCGGGTGTGCCTTATCGACCGACAGCGAAAAGTCATTTATGACGATACCGGAGCCCCCCAACCCTACACAAAATTGATTCTCGCTACAGGTTCCCGCCCATTTATCCCGGAAATCCCCGGGGCCACGCTCGCCAACGTCATTCCCTTTCGCAACCTTCACGATACCCAGCGCCTTCTCACACTGCGCACCAGCAGCAGTAGGATTTTGGTGGTTGGCGCCGGTGCATTGGGCCTCGAGGCCGCAGCAGCGCTAAAGACCCAGGGTAACCGGGTAACACTGCTGGCGCGCAATCGCCTGTTGGGCGGTAAGCTCAGCCACGCGGCTGAAAACTGCCTGAAAGCGGCTTTGCTGGCCATGCAGGTGGAAATAAAAACCGATGTAAAACTTGCCGCGCTGTTTGGCCGAGACACCGTGGACACCGCAGAGCTCTCCAGTGGCGAACGCCTGCAGGTCGATATGGTCGTGCTGTGTACCGGGATTACACCGGAAATCACTCTGGCACAGGAAAGCGGCCTCAAGACCGGACAAGGCATCCAGGTTTCCCCACACATGGAAACCAGCGATCCAGACATCTATGCTGTCGGCGAGTGCGCGGAATACCAGCAGCAGATCTATCAGCTGGTTAAGCCCGGTTTTGACCAGGCAGAAATCTGTAGCCGCCATATCTGCGCCTCTTCCCCCACCCCCACCCAGACGACTACGCCGGTTTATCAGGGAAGCAGCACAGACATCGAGCTTAAAATGGCGGATATCCCCTGCGCACTCCTCGGACAAACCGCGCCAGATGCCTATACACAAATGACGGTTTACCGGTATGAGAACCAATTTGAGGGCGTCTGTCGTGAGCTCTACATGCGCGGCAACAGTTTGGCCGGCGCAACTATAGTCGGCGCATGGGACGAAAAACGTTCCCTACAAAGCGCCATCGCCGAGCGGGCGACTTTTTCCGTTGATGCACTTGAAAAATTTCAGCGAGAGGGGAGTCTCTGGCAGGATCAGAATTTCCGGGGCATAAAGCAGCAGCCAGATAGCTACCTGGTCTGCCAGTGTAATGGTGTAAACAAAAGCGAAATCTGCCAAGCGATTGCCGGGGGAAAGCGTACGTTGCCGGACCTTGAGACAGCAACTGGTGCTGGCTCGGTCTGCGGCAGTTGTCGACCCATTATCGCCGAATTACTGGATGTGCCCGCCCCCAATCTCGTCATGCGTCATGCACGGGAAATCTTTTGGGTATCCATTGTTGCGCTCGTCCTGATTACAGCCACCACGGTGCTACCGGCGCCCAGTCTGGCTGATAGCGTCCAGAAGGCATGGGTTCTCCACAGCCTCTGGTATGACAACTTCTGGAAACAGGTCAGCGGTTACACCCTGCTAGGCCTATGCCTTATGACAGCCAGCCTGAGCCTGCGCAAGCGTTTAAACAAACGTGATCTCGGGCACCTGGATCACTGGCGTTATGTACACAGCGTTATTGGTTGTCTCGCACTCGTGATTTTAATCGTACACACCGGGTTCCGCCTGGGTGAGAACCTTAATCAGGTATTGATGCTGGTTTTTCTTGCCGCTACCTGTACTGGCGCAATGGTTGGCATTTTCATGGCCAGGAATCACCACTGGACAGATCTAAAGCTGAGAGAACACCGCAAGTGGTGGTCGCGTGTTCACTATGCCCTCCTGTGGGCGCTGCCCGTCTTGATTTTCTATCACGTTTTCGCTGTGTATTACTTTTAAATGAAAAACTATAAATTCAGGTTCTGGCATTACGGGCTTTTAGTGACGGTTGTTGCCGCGGCACTGATCACCTATAACCTGGAAGCATCTGACAAGACCTTTTTCCTCAGCGGAGAGGTCACCCACGGACATCACCAGGTGGAGCTGGCATGTACCACCTGTCACGGAGAAGGCTTTTCCGGTCAGGAAGGGATACAGCAGGCATGCGTCAGCTGTCACGGTGACGAACTGACTGAAGCGGACGATAGCCACCCACGGAGTAAATTTCTCGATCCGCGCAATGCCGGTCTTCTAGAGCGCCTCGATGCCCGCTATTGCGTGGCCTGCCATACGGAGCACAAGCCGGAAATCACCCATGCAATGGGCGTTACCCAGGCGGGTGATTTCTGTATTCACTGCCACAGTGACATTGCAGATAACCGTCCAAACCACTCGGAGTTTGCATTTGATTCCTGCGCAAGTGCGGGTTGCCACAACTACCACGACAATCGCTTTCTCTACGAAGACTTTCTAGCCGGGAGGCTGAACGTCCCGGACATGCTAACGGATAGTCAATTACCGGTGCGTACCCTAGTCAGCCACTGGCAAGCAGCACATCCGGAGCGCAGCCCCCTCAAGATGGAGGACGCAGATCTCGCGGTTACCGCCATTGCACCTGAGGCTCTGATTGAATTGCAGCAGGACTGGGCTGCCAGTGCTCACGCGCAAACAGACACCAACTGCAGTGACTGCCACACCGGCAACCAGATAAATTTCTCCAGTTCTGAAATTGTCACCCTGTGCGGTGACTGCCACGCGAACCAGCGTGACCGGTTCACCGAGGGCAAGCACGGCTTCAGGTTTTCCAGCCGACTGCCAGAGCAGTTCCGACATGAAAGCGGCGCTATTTCACCGCTGGAAGCGAAAACTGCCATGAAAGAAAGCGCAGGCGGGGAGCTTAACTGCGTCAGTTGCCATGGCGCACACAGCACCGATGTCCGTTATGCGGCAGTGGAAGCCTGTATCAGCTGCCATGATGACGAGCACAGCCGTAACTACTTCACGTCAGCGCATTACCAGGCCTGGCAGGAAACGTCAGACGTTGGAGTCAGCTGTGCCACTTGCCACCTGCCGCGTGAAGTCAGCAACGGCGAAACCATCGTCAACCACAACCAGAATCACAATTTGCGCCCGGTAGAAAAAATGCTGCCCGTGTGCCTGAGCTGCCACGGCATTGAGTTTGCTATGGCTGCACTGGCAGACAAAGAACAGCACCTGAATAACTTCAACGCCGGTGTGCAAAAAGGCCATACGACATTCCAGATGATCCGAGAAAGAATTGCCCGAATAAAAACCAGTGAATAGTCCCAACAGGAGGGGAACCCATGCGTAAATGTGCCTTTATTTTGTCTGCAACCGCAGCACTCACAGCCTGCGGTGAGCAAGCCGGCGTCGCACCTCAGCGAATGGCAGATGCCATCTTCGCGGTGATCGAAGCGGATCGTGCGGCCTATACCACGAACGTGGTCAACCGCCTGCAGAATGAGGAGGCCGTGATCAAGGCGGACGAGCACTGGAAAGACAGTAAAGCCCTCCCGTTGCCAGCCCAGATGTTACGGATGGGGGCGGAACGCGTTGCAGAACAGGGAGCTGGGTTCAACTATGCCCTACTCTCCCAATGGGCGATCAACAAACAGAATAAACCCCGCACTGACCTGGAGCGTCAGGGTCTGGAATTCATTGTGGAAAACCCGGGCAAAAATTTTTACGGCACTGAGACGCTTGCGGGTACTGAATATTTCACCGCCATTTATCCTGACGTCGCGGTGTCACCCGCCTGTGTCAGTTGCCACAATGAACATGTAGACAGCCCGCGTACGGATTTTGAACTGGGTCAAACCATGGGCGGAGTTGTTATTCGTTTTGCGCTCTGACCGTATGCTTTAACTCCCCATAAAAAAACAGAGGCGCCAAAAGGCGCCTCTGTAGCGGGCGATGATTCGCCGTCAGGGCAGGTTGTGTACGTGGCTGCCCACTGGGCCGGAGAAGATGCCTCCGTCGTTCATATCCCAGTTGATGGACCAGGTCATCACGCCATTGAAGGTGGGATAAGCCTGGCTCGGCGTCAGGGTGCCGCAGTTCTGCAGCTGGGTCAGGCAGTCCAGCGCACGATTGATATCAGCGGTTGTGGCAAAACCACTGCCGGCCGCTTTCGGTCCGGAAGGCAGCGCAAGGCCGATCTGATCCGGGCGCAGCCCCTCAAAGAAGCCTGCATTGCCATAACCAAGCGGGAAACCTTCGATCAGCATCAGCGCGGACGATACCATCATGTCTACAGAGCCCGCGGCATAAGCGGTTCCCCGATAGGGGGTAGACAGGCCGCCGTTGTTGTACAGCTGCACATGCAGCAGATCCAGCTCATTGCGCAGCTGGTCAATCATTGGCAGATAGGCGCCCCAGATACCGGTGTAAGACACATAGCCGCCCTGCACATAGGGATGCTCCGGAGCCATCGACAGGTACATGTTGGGGTAAAGCTGCTTGAGCTGTTTGACCGCCTTGACCATATTCTGAATGACAGGGGCACCGTGCATCACGCCCGCTCCTGACTCAAGGTCAATATCGATACCATCGAACCCGTACTCATCGATCATCGCCGCCGTACTGCTGACAAAGTTGGCCACGTTCTCGTCGGTGTTCAGGGTAACGGTACCTTTCTCACCACCGTAGGAGGCAATGACGATCTTGCCGGCAGCCCGCTTGGCTGCGATGTCATCGATAAACTGCTGCTTGTTGAGACCGGGATCCAGGTTAAAGGCGATATTGCCGTTACCCGCATCGTCCACAAACGCCACCACGATCACATCCCATACATCGGAGACTTCACTGATGCGATACAGGCCGGAACCGTTGTCGAAGTTGTGCCAGTAACCGACCAGCGCATGTTTCGGCAGCAGACCGCTATTTCCGCCTGAGGAACTGCCGCCCGAAGTGCTGCCACCCGAGGAGCTGGAAGACCCTGAGCCAGAGCTGGTGCTGCCACCACTGGAAGAGCTGCTCGATGAGCTGCTGCCGCAGTCACTCACCTTACTCCAGGCGTCTTCCCAGTGCATGCCAACGCCCGGCTCGTAAGCCCAGGCGGCATCTGAGGAACACCAGCCGGCAATATTGCAGATAAATTCCTGATCGACATTCTGCACCAGGTCACCGGCACTGTAGGCGTTGCCGGCGACATACTGCACCGAGCTGCAGCTGCCACCACCAGAGCTGGTGGAACCGCCAGAAGATCCTGAAGATGAACCGGAGGATGTTGAACCGGAAGATGAACCGGAAGAGCTTGAGGTACCCGAAGAAGATCCCGAGGAGCTCGAAGTAGAACCTGAAGACGAACCAGAAGAGCTGGACGAGGAGCTGCCATCACAAGCGCCTTCGTATTTCCAATGCGCCCAGGTACCCGAATTCGTCGCCGGATTATTGTTCTGCGTCCAGTAGTTGGCGCGATAGGCGTTGCCCTCGTACTGCGCAGGGTTTCCACCAACATAAATGGCACTGCTTTCCCAGACCGGATAAGCGCTGCAATCTACAGCCGCAGCCTTGGCTGAGAAAAGCCCGAGGGCGATTGCGCCCAGAATCAGTCTTTTCATGTTTATTTTCCTTGCTTGCCAATAAAAGGGGGCGCCGTAGCGCCCCCTGTTTCGGTTACCTGTGATCAGTTACAGGTAGCATCACCGATTTCTTCCCAAACATCGGCTACACCCGGCTCCTGGCCCTGGTTCCACCACTTGGCGCTGTAACGCTTGCCGTTGTGGTTAACCTCGGCACCGCCGCTATAGGCCGTGCTGGCATTCCAGGGTGTCTCCACGGCGCTGGCGAGTTTCCAGTCGGCCGCATCGTAGCCCGGGGTCTGCTGGGTCCAGTACTTGGCTTCCCACACCAGTCCGTCGTAGCTCACCTTGTCACCACCCAGGTAGGTAGTGCCGGACTGCCAGGCTGGGTAAGTACCGGCATTCGGATCGGTCGCACTACAGCCGTCGTCTACAACGGTGTTGGTCACAGTGACCTGAACGGTGGCACTAGTGCTTGCCAGGCCGTCATTAACGGTTACGGTGAGGTCGAAGGTTGTATCCGCTTCCACTTGCGGCGCGGTGACGGTGATGGTCGCTTCGCTGCCAGTGGCCATACCAGTCCAGCTGTACGTCAGCGCATCGCCATTGGCATCGGTGCCTACTGCGGTGATGGAAGTGCTCTGGCCTTCAGCAACGGTCACAGTGGCCGGTACGGAAACTTCTGGAGCCACATTGCCTTCCGGCAGCAGGAAGATGCTGACCAGATCGGTATCAGACAGATCGCCATCGTTGACGGTCAGCTCGAAGACCAGCTCTTCTTCAACGCTGACTACTGCAGCAGAGAAGCTTGGGCTCACTACCGTGGCATCGCTCAGGGTTACCGGGGTACCGGATACCTGCGCCCAGCTGTAAGTCAGGTCGCTGCCTTCCGGATCGTTGGAAGCAGAACCGTTCAGGCTGACTACCGCAGGAGTAATCACCATCTGGTCTGCGCCGGCATCGGCGTTCGGAGCCTGGTTGGCTTGCGCGGCCTGTACCGTGATGCTGACCTCGTCGGTGCTGCTCAGTGCGCCGTCGCTGACAGTCAGGGCAAAGGTCAGGACTTCGTCGGCAGCAACACCCGGTGCGGAGAAAGTCGCAACCGCACTGTTGTCACCCTGCAGGGTTACCGAAGTACCAGCAGTTTGCGCCCAGCTGTAGGTCAGCGCATCGCCGTCCAGGTCGCTGGAGGTGCTGCCGTTCAGGGAAACGGAGGCACCGGCAGCAACAGTCTGGTCAGCGCCCGCGCGGGCAACCGGTCTACGGTTTTCCAGGCCGTCACCATGGCCGAGGCTCTCGTGCATGGCATTCAGGATATCGCCGTTATCCGCGTCGATTTCCCAGGAGAACAGACCTGCCAGGTTGTAGTTGCGGGTGTAGGCACCTTTGGCCATGATCGAGCGCGCATTGTCGTAGGTGATCAGATCACCGGTGCTCGGCTTGAAGATATAAGGCGCTTCAGCGGTTTCGTCGTAGTACTCTTCCCACTCACCGGTGGCGATACGGCCAACGATATCGCGGTAATCCACTACGCCCGCTTCCCAGGTACCGGCAACTTTATCGGTCGCGGTGCCAGTCATGTGGTCGTTTCCGGTCCAGCCGTTAACACCGGTCCAGCCGCGGCCATACATGGCAGCACCGACAACCAGTTTGCCCGGGTCAACACCGCGGCTCAGCAGATCCTGAATACCATTGTGGGTGGTGTAGTCGGTATCGGGGCGCCAGCTCGGCGCATACAGCGCAGTCTGGTGACCGAGGACATCGGTGCTCCAACCGCCGTAGAAGTCGTACGTCATTACGAAGAAGTAATCCATGTACTGCTGTACAGCCTGGTAGTCCACATCTTCGATCTTGTCGTAACCAGCACCGATCGCTGAAGTCAGCTCGTATTTACGCCCGGTTTCCAGCTCGAGTTTGTCAAGCATTGCGCGCAGGTCGCGCATCAGCAAACGATAGGTTTCGCCATCTACCGCCGGATCCCCCAGGTTCGGGTTCGCACCCTGGCCACCCGGATATTCCCAATCGATATCTACACCGTCAAAAAACTTCCAGGTGCGGACAAACTCTTCCACCGAGTCCACAAAGGTCTTGCGCTTGGCGGCGTCGGAGAAGAAGTAGAAGGGGTCAGACAGCGTCCAGCCACCGATGGAGGGCAGGATTTTCAGATCCGGATAGGCTTGTTTCAGTGCCATCAGCTGGCCGAAGTTGCCTTTATAGGGATCGGAAAAGGTCTGGCCCGCCTGGGATTTCTGCAGTGCCGCAAATGGGTCGTGCAGGGTAACCTTGAAGTCTTCACGGCCGGCGCAGGAACGCTGCAGCGCGGCAAAGCTGCCTTCGATTTCCTTCAGGCTGTCGTTGATGCCGTCACCGCCACAGATCGGCACAAAACCGTAGATGATGTGGGTCAGGTTGTAGGCCGGGATCATGTCTACGGAGAATTTACGGCCGTATACGCCCCACTCCACAAAATAAGTACCAACAACAGAACCGGAAGTGTTGGTGTAAGGTTTGTTGTTTTCCCCGGCGGTCAGGGTAATCGGATCCAGGTGACTGCCGTCAGTGTCGGCCACCACGATATCCACGGCTGCAGAAGTTGCACAGCCATCCGCGTTACACAGGGAAACCTGCAGTGCGTACTGGCCGCCCTGGCTCACCTGCAGGGTGGCCGAGCCGGTTTGGGTTGCGCCGCCGTTGATGCTCTGCTCGAGAACAACTTCACCATTCAAAAGGTATTGCGCTGTGGTGGCAGCGTCACCGGACCACTTGGACCAGGAAACCGGAACCTGGGCATAGTCGTTGACCGTAATCAGGTTTTCGTAGGCAGTAGCCGCGTCGTCAACTTCGACGATGCCGAAGCTGGTTTCCATCCAGTCGATGGTCGGAGCGCCAGGCGCAGCGATTGCGGAGGTACTGGCAAGGCCAAGCGCGAGAAGCGCAGGACGCCAGTGGCTGGGTGTAAGCCCTTTCATTGATTGTCACCTTGTTCATTATCTTTTATCGATCAGGTTTATCAATTGGGGTCGTTATTCTTGGTTATCCGCCAAACCTCGGCGGGCTCCTTCGCCCCCGATTGAACGGCACTCAACTTCTTATGCCGGTACATCTGGTACCTCACAAAAAACCGGAATTCTCCGATTGGCAATGACACCGCTGTCATTTTTAATAAAACCATGACACCGCTGTCATTACCTTTTCACATTAACCTGCTTACCGTGTGTCTGACTATATCGGTTAGACATACCTGAGAGGTTAATCACACAGCCGCGTGTTTTTTTGGCGCGCGCATCAACATCTCTAGAAGGGAAAACAGATTTCAGGTTAAGCCGGTCTTCTCTTGGCGGATTTAATCCCGGCTAATCTGATCGGGCAGGAAGAACAGAGTCGGCTCAAATTCGGTCACCCATCACGAAACAGATGTGACAAATTATGAAAAATTTCGCGCCAAAACACGAAAACAAATGGCGCAAAATTTAGAGTGGCATATAAAGCAAAGGCGGCCGACTTGAGCGACCGCCTGCCCCATTTACCCAATCAAGCTGACTGAAACGTCCCGATCTTTCACTCGCTGAAATCAATCAATCTCAGATCAGTGGTCACCCGCTGTGGGCCTATTTTCGGTCATGTTCAGTCTCCGTTACGGACCGCTTTTTGTTGGCACTCCACCTCGTCTCGCGATGGGGGAGTCTTCCCGGGACAGTTACTATTCTAGTGTCCCACAAATATTTCCCAACCTCTGCTTCTCACACTTTTTTCTCACTCACGCTCGTTCTGGTGTTACTTTTTTCTCACACTTCAGCGCCTCCCCCCTATCCTGCGCCGACAGCAGGCATTTTTTTAATACCCGGTGCCAAAAAAGTACCTGAACGTGCAACCAAAAATGGGAGCTGCCTTTTCGGCACCATACACTGCCCGAGGAATGTTCCATGTAGATGTAATGGCTGGAGTGAGTTATGCAGTTCCAAGTTCTCAAACGTGCAGGCGTGGCTTCCGCGCTGGCGCTCACGCTTGCTGGTGCAGGCTGTGCCAACATGAGCGACACTGATCGCCGGGTAGGAACCGGTATCGGCATCGGTGCGGTAACCGGCGCACTGGTAACCGGCGGTAAGGTGGGCGGCGCGGCCGTGGGTGCTGCCATCGGTGGCGCCAGTGGCTGGCTGTATGACCGCGAGAAAAAAAGACGCTACTACTACGATCGCTACGGTCGCCGCGTCTACCGCTAGCACTGTCGCTTGCGGATGACTCCGAGCGAACCAAAACGGGGGTGGACTCCCCACGGAGTCCCCCCGTTCACTTCGTCGATAAAATTATTCGAACGATGGTCAGTCCCGCTTTAACGGCTTGATCAGTCCTTCCAGACCCTCAATCTTGATTTCCAGCGTCATCGCCATCAGGTGGCCCAGCCGCCCCTGGGGGAACCCCTTTTTCGCAAACCAGAGCAAGTATTCTTCTGGCAGATCTATCAGTGCCCTGCCGGCATATTTTCCGAATGGCATCGGTGTGCGGGCGATATCCAGTAAATCCTGCTTTTCCAAATCAATCCCCCGAAACCGACAGCTAACTAAAAACGCGCATTCTACACTGCCTTAACCCGAATCCGTGGATCACTCCCCTCTACCGGGCCGCATTTTTCGCCTGGCGCGATCTGTGAGAATATGGCCCCACCTACGCACCCGCACTGTGCGTTAATTAAACAATAACAGGTCACTGTGGTGACCGAATGAAATGACCTAAGGAATTGCTGTGAATAGCAAAATCAGATTTCGAGCCCTGGGGTTGTCGCTGGCTGTGGCGGCCCTCGCGGCATGTGGCAAGCCCGCCAACGATAGCACTGCTGCAGAGGCGAAAGCAGCGCCTTCCGAGCCAGTACAGGCCAGTGAACAAACCGTGTCCACCGAAGGCATGTGGATGCCCCGCCAGTTGCCGGAACTGGGTGACAAGCTGAAAAGCCTGGGGCTGGAACTGGATCCGGAGACCATGACTGATCTGACCCAGTTCCCGATGAATGCGGTCGTCAGCCTCGGCGGCTGTTCCGCCTCCTTCGTCTCCCCGCAGGGCCTGGTCGCCACCAACCATCACTGCGCCTACGGCTCCATCTCTTACAACTCCACGGAAGACAACGATCTCCTGGCCAACGGCTTCCTTGCCAAAACCATGGAAGAAGAGTTGCCCGCGGCGCCGGGCTCGCGCATCTACGTTACCGTGGACATGCAGGAAGTCACCGACAAGATCAAGGGCCAGCTCAGCGACGACATGGACGGTGCCGCTCGCTTCAAGGCCATCGAAGATGCCGAGAAAGCCCTGGTCGCCGAGTGTGAAGCCGATTCCGGCCACCGCTGTGAGGTCTACAGCTATTACGGCGGCGCCAGCTATTACCTGATCAAGCAGCTGGCCATCCGCGACGTGCGCCTGGTACACGCACCCGCTTCGTCCATCGGCAAATTTGGTGGCGACATTGACAACTGGATGTGGCCGCGCCACACCGGCGACTACTCCTTCCTGCGCGCCTATGTGGGGCCTGATGGCAAACCTGCGGACTTTTCCAAGGACAACAAGCCCTACAAGCCGAAGCACCACCTGACAGTCGCCACCGAAGGGCCCAAAGAGGGTGACTTCGTAATGGTTGCCGGCTACCCCGGCCGTACCAATCGCTACCGCACAGCCGTTGAAGTGAACAACAATTTCAGCTGGTACTACCCCACCATGCAGAAAGTGCTGGCCGAGTGGTCTGACGTGATCGGTACCGCGACCAAAGACAACAAGGACGCCGCGCTGAAATACGCCAGCCAGGTTGCCGGCCTGAACAACTACTCCAAGAACTTCACCGGCATGATGGAGGGCTACAACCGCAGCGACCTGCTCAAGCGCAAGCAAAAGCTGGAGAAAGACCTGCAGGAGTGGATCGAGGCCAACCCGGATTCCAAAAAGCAGTTTGCTTCCGTAATCAAAGACCTGCAAAACCTGATCGCAGATCAGCAGTCCACCCAGGAGCGCGACCTGCTGCTCGGCTTTATGAACCGCTCTGCCATGCTGAGTGCGGCGCAGCGCCTGTATCGCCTCAGCCTGGAGAAGCAGAAGCCCAATATGGATCGCGAGCCCGGCTATCAGGAACGCGATATGACCCGCTTTACCGAGAGCATGAAGCGCATTGAGCGCAGCTTCTACCCTTCGGTGGATCAGGCGGTATGGACTTACTTCCTGGAGCGTTACAACGCCCTGCCACAGAACCAGCATATTGAAAGCTTCGACGCTTTCTTTGACGGCAAGCTGAGTGGCAATGCCCTGCAGGAAAAGCTGGCCGGGATGTACACAAAGACCGGTCTCACCGATACCGAGACCCGGCTGCAGTGGATGGAAAAATCACCGGAAGAATTCCGCAACAGCGACGATCCGTTCATCCAGCTGGCGGTAGCTACCTATGAAGATCGCGACGCGATCGAACAGCGTGACAAAGCCATGGCCGGACGCTTTGCGCAGCTGCGCCCGCAATACATGGATCTCCTGATCGCCTACTACAACGAACAGGGCAAGCCGGTGTACCCGGATGCGAACAGCTCCCTGCGCCTGACTTACGGTCTGGTTAAAGGCTACACCCCGCCCTCCGGTACCATCAAAGGCCCAGCCGATGGCAACGACGGTAAAGACGGCTTTGTACCCTTCACCACCCTGCGTGGTATCGAAGCCAAGTACACCGGAGAAGATCCGTTCGACGCACCGCAAGCGGAACTGGATGCGATCAAGAACAAAGACTACGGCCGTTTCTACGACGAAGAGCTGGACTCAGTACCGGTGAACTTCCTCAGCACCGTGGACATCACCGGCGGCAACTCCGGTTCTGCCACCATGAACGGCAAGGGCGAATTGATCGGCCTGGTATTCGATGGCACCTACGACAGCATCAATGCCGACTGGGACTTCAATGACAACACCCGCGCAATTCACGTGGATGTGGAATACATGCTGTGGGTGATGGAGAAAGTCGACCACGCCGACAATCTGCTGGAAGAGATGGGGGTTGCAGCGTCGAAGGAATAATTTCCGGGTAACACCAAAGAAAAAGCCGGCAGAAATGCCACTGCTGTCCCACAGTTTGACAGTCATGAGACCAGCCTCATTTGAGGCTGGTCTTTTTGATTCGGCGGTGGGCTCG
>NZ_JBLWFL010000009.1:0-38490 GCF_048323715.1 Microbulbifer weihaiensis | reverse complement strand
GGCTGCCGGGCCGGTAACTTATGGTGGTAAGTTACGGGTCTCACCTTACCGAATATTTGGGGAATTAGGCCATACAATGCGCTGCAACGGGACGGCTTACTTTGTGCACTTTATGCGCCGTCGCTTCGCTCCATTGTTGCGCATAAAATACACAAAGCAAGCCGCCCCTGGGCGCGGCGTTAAGCAGAATAATGAATCACGAAAAATTTAAACAGTTAGTTGAGCAACTCTATGCAACGGTAAGTGAGTTGGAGGAAATGTTTCCTGGGCGTCACTTCACGCCAGATGGCCATATGGTTGGTAGTATTGGTGAGTGTTTAGTTGCAGATTCCTACTCGCTCGAACTTATGACAGCTTCAAACAAGGGCTATGACGCGATCTGTCCAAAGGGAAGGCAGGTTGAAATTAAGGCTACTCAGTCTAAATCGGCTGCTTTTAGAAGTGAGCCAGAGCAAGCCATTGTCATAAAAATTCTTCCAACTGGTGCTTTCGAAGAGGTTTATAACGGCCCTGGAAAGTACGTATGGAAGGAATTTGAGGGTAAAAAATTACCCTCCAACGGCCAATATCAAATCTCGCTCAACAAGCTGAGAGTCATAAATGAAGAGGTGCCCGATTCAGAGCGGGTGCCAAGAAAAGCTTAACAAGGTACGGCAGCCGACGTCTTACTTTGTGCACTTTTTGCACGGTCGCTACGCTCCTATTCTCGTGCAAAAAGCACACAAAGTAAGCCGCCACTGCGCACGGCGTTAACAGGCAGAGGAAATAATCAACCATGTCATGGTTTTGGGATGCTTTTCAGCAGAGCCAGATTTCGGATAATCAAAAGCAGAGTAGTGATGCAAAGCATGATGCAAAAGCGGCGCTCTCATCAATTCGCGAGCTGGAAGAGAAAGTAGATCGCTTGTCCTTGCTATGTCACGCATTATTTGAAGAGCTTGAGCGATCAACCGGGTTTTCCGAGAGCCAGCTAAAACAAAAAATGGTAGAAATTGATCTACGTGATGGAAAACTGGATGGAAAGTTTGATCCCATATCCGGAAAAAATTGTCCCGAGTGTGGCCACATAATCCGGAAGTCCCGCCGAAATTGTTTTTGGTGCGGCGCCAACCTGAAAGGTATTGATTGAGCCCCCTGTTAACAATGCGGTGCAGGCCGACGGCCAACTTTGTGCGCGTTATGCGCGGTCGCTGCGCTCCCATTATCGCGCATAAAGCGCCCAAAATTGTCCGCGGCTGAGCACGGCGTTAACATTTAGTCACACGCGAAAAGTAATTGCATTAGTTTTTGGTTTTTTCGCAACTCTAGTAATTGGAGCGGTTGCTATATATTTCGTAAGTAAAGATAGCGATCTATGCGCTGATCCAGATTCCTGTGATAGCGGTTACTTTCATCGTGTAGAGATTCAGAAAGAGTGCACATGCCAGTATTTGGGGCAACAGTCACCTGCCTTTGAAGAGGGCGTTGTTGCCTGCAGTTCGCTATTTTTAGAGAAAAATTTAAGGGCTAGTCTACCTAAATGCGCACCGTAGAAAGCACAATGTTAACAAGGCCAGGCAGTAAAGCTCCGGGCCTCCGACCCTCCGCGGGATAGCTTACCTTGTGCACATTTTGCGCAGGTCGCTTCGCTCCCATTTTTGCACAAAACACGCACAAGGTAAGCTGCCCCTGCTGGCGGCGTTATGGTGCCGGGCCGTTAAATTTAATTATGTGTGCCCGCGTGTAATTTTTAGCACTGTTTTGGCGTCCAGTATTTGGCTATTCTCCACTGCATATTCACGCAGTTTCGTTCCTAGAGTGTTCGCTCTAGCTGAGTGGATCAGAACAGCACGCTGCAGTATTGTGGAGTGCCAGTAAGATAAGAATTAGGTGGGGAGAGAGCGGTATTCTTTCCTCGTAACTTTCGGGCAGTGGTCAGCCAAGCCGTGGCTGGCAGAGTGCTAATAGTTGGTCCAGAGCGCGTCAGCCATAACCAGGCTAGGCAGCGCCCATCCCCTTCGGGGCCGGGCTGGACGTCCAACGCTGCGCGTCGGCCGCCCCTGCTAGCAACGTTAGCCATCATAAGGAAAGTCGAGCATGAAAATAATAAAAACACTGATGATTGCCACCATTGGTCTATCTCCACTTTCTCATTCGGAGGAAGACCGAGAGCCCTTAAGAACAATGTCAGATTGCTTGATAATGCATAATTGGAGTTCCTGGGGTATGTGGAGATTTGATGTGTATGCACTGGCTAGTGAAAAAATATTGATCGGGGATAGTAATAACTATTTTCTAGTTACATCTAGTGAGCCAGGTTACAAGCATGTAGTTGCTGGGGAAACTGTTGCACACTTCAAAGATGCTGAATCGCTGAAGGAGTTGGGGGCCGAGTGTAAAGAAAATTGCCCCGTAAATTATAAAAAGCGTACTGGTTGGTTTAAGCGTCGGTGCAGCTCTTTTAAGCCCTGAGCCACGAAATGGCTAACAAGGCCGGGCATCCAGGCTCCGGGCCTTCGGCCCTCCGCTGGACAGCTTACCTTATGCACGTTTTGCGCGGTCGTTTCGCTCCCATTTTCGCCCAAAAACGCACAAGGCAAGCTGCCCCTGCCGGCAGCGTTATGAGTCCACATGAATAAAATCGTATTTATCGTATTATTAACGCTGTTTTCGCGGGGCGCTTTCGCATGCAATGAGGATAAAGTTGATATTCTGAAGTATGTTACTGATTCTCGGATGGTGGAATTTCCTGAACATCTGGACGAACCATCTGAGGGCGGCTGTTATTGGATAAATTTTTTGCTGTCACCTAAGTACAGTAACGGGTCGTTATACTTGTCAGAGATGACTGTAAAGTTAATTAGTATAGAGGATTCAATAGTTGCAAGTTTGCCAATTGCGACCCTTGACTACTCAGGGTATCGAACTGCTTATGTTTGCCTTTCAGAGAAGGCACTGGAGAAAAGTGAGTTGGAGTTCCATTTTTTGCACAAATCCCATGCAAAGCTGCATGGTGATGGAGTTCGTGTTTTTGGAAGTATGGCGTGCTCCCACACAGAATCAGTACGTCTTACCAGCTTGCTAGAAACTCATAACAAGGCTAGGCAGTAAAGCTACGGGCCATCGGCGCTCCGCGGGACAGCTTGCCATGTGCACGTTTTGCGCAGGTCGCTTTTTTCCCAATTTTTCGCAAAACGCGCACAAGGTAAGCTGCTCTTTCCGGCCGCGTTATGTTTTCAATCGCATAAGGAGATGCAATGGCTAGTAATACAAATAAACAAGCTTCCACAAACGTCGTACTGCTTATCTTACTCTTCGTTTGTGTGTGGGTTGGCTGGTCCGATTTTGAGCTAGTTAAGCCCGAAGTAACCCAAGAGGAAATCCGATATTCTATTCGTTTTTACGTCCGGACAGCTTTCCAGGTAGCTGTTCAATATTTTATACCGTTGGCTATTTTGGCTTATCTTGGTAAAAAGTTATTGAATCGTGCACCCAAAATATAACCAGCGGTTGTAGTCGCTGCAAAGACGCTGCTGGGTTAGGCTACACTCCAACCACCCTTAAAGCTAGCGTTAGGGTAAGGCCGAGCTCCTCGAACTTTAAATGAGTCAAATAATTTAGTGGTTTTAATTAATGGGTTTATTTGCAAAAATTTGGCGTGGCTGGTCAGTGGGTGTAAGTGTCTTATTTTTACCAGTTCTTCTTGTCGTGTCATTGATGGCTGATGAAACACTAGATCAATTTATGTATGTGATACCGGCAGTACCACTAATCGCAGCATTTCAGGGATTTTTGGTGGCGGGGCTTGTGATGCTCGGTCTAAAAATCTGGCCCCTCAAGTAAGCCGTGTGCACACCCAAACAATCACAGGCAGTGAAGCTCTGGCCCTTCCGGCCCTCCCGTGACGTTATAGGAAATACCAGCATAAAAAACCATAGGGAATTTAAATGTTAGAACTTCGACCAAATTGTGAGTGCTGTGATAAAAGTTTGCCTCCGGGATCAGAAGAGGCATTCATCTGTACCTTTGAGTGTACCTTCTGCCGGATGTGCGCAGATAGTGTTCTAGGTCACGTATGCCCCAATTGTTCGGGCAATTTGGTTCAGCGTCCAATACGCCCTGTATCAGCTTTACGAAACAATCCGGCATCTACCAGGCGCGTGCTTAAAGATGCTGGGTGTCAGGCCCATGCGTAATAATCACTGGCAGAGTGCTTTGACTTCTAGTCGGGCCTTCGTGGGGCAGCGGCAAGCTATCAGGTTGCCAGGTTCCATTTTCAATGCAATAGGAGATGCGAGTGCGTTACCGGGGGAGTTGTCATTGCGGCGCGGTAGTATTCGAAGTAGAGGCGCCGGAAGAGGTCGAGGCGGATTACTGTAACTGTTCGATTTGCAGGAAGTCCGGTTATTTGCACTTGATCGTACCTCGCAGTCGCTTCGTGCTGGTCAGGGGTGAGGACGCGTTATCTACTTACACATTCAATACCGGAGTGGCGCAACACACGTTTTGCAGGACCTGTGGGGTGAAGCCGTTTTATATCCCGCGCTCCAACCCGGATGGGGTGGATGTGAATGTGAACTGCCTGGATGAGCGGCCTGCGGCGGTTACTGTTACCGAGTTCGATGGGCAAAACTGGGAGTTGCATGCGCACTCGTTGGCGCATAAGAGTCGGGAGGGGTAGGGGGCTGGCTGGCAGCGTATCGCGCAGCAACAGAGGTTTAAAAAGGGCATTAAAAAACCCCGAACTCTTGCGAGATCGGGGTTCTTGTATGGCGCACTCGGGAGGATTCGAACCTCCGACCGCTCGGTTCGTAGCCGAGTACTCTATCCAGCTGAGCTACGAGTGCGTTGTTGTGGTTGCGAACTATAGTGACTTGCCTCTTGGCCGTCAACTGATTTTTAAAAAAAATTTTCAAAAACTCTTTGAAAATCCGCAACTTACCGAGCTGTGCGGCCTCTTTGAGGCAGATGCTTAAGCTCGATAGGGCGCGAATTCTGCCGTGCCTTTTGTTTCTTTGCAAGTGCTTTCGCAAAAGTTTTTCGCATCCTGGGTGGCTTAAGCTGCCTCGAACCTGCGGAGGTCTCCAAGCTGCTCTGAGAAGGCGGCCTCCAAAATCTCCGGTTCCCGGTGGCGCTTGATTCGGTCGAAAAATACCCCGGCTTCTGGGAAGGTGAGTTTCAGGTAGGCGAGCCACTGCTTGACCCGGTTGCCGAGATACTTGGTCGGATAGTGTGAACAGGTAGTCTGGTAGTACCGGTACAGCAGGGCGGCCACTTCGGGCCAGGTCATCGGGGTATAAGGGCGGCCTTCGCAATAGGCGCGGATCTGCAGGCCGATGTCGGGGCGGGCAAGCAGGCTGCGGCCAAACATGAAGGCGCTACACCCGGTCACTTCCCGGCAGCGCTTGAAATCCTCAAGGCTCCAGATGTCGCCATTGGCGACAACGAGTATGCCCAGTTGCTCGCGAATCTCACCCACATACTCCCAGTAGGCCGGAGGGCGGTAGCCGTCGACTTTCGAGCGGGCGTGAACCGCGAGTTCTGAAGCGCCGCCTGCTTCTGCAGCTCGCGCATTATCCAGGTAGCTGCTGCGATCCTCGAAGCCGAGGCGGATTTTGGCCGTAACCGGGATATGGTCGGGAACTGCGTTGCGAACGGCGGAGACGATGGCCTCGACTCGGGAAGGGGTTCGCAGCAGGCAGGCGCCGCCGTCACTGTTGTTTACCGACTTGGCCGGGCAGCCAAAATTGAGGTCGATGGCCTTGGCGCCCGCCGCGACGGCCCGCTTTGCGTTATCGGCCATGGGCAGGGGGTTGCCGCCCAGTAGTTGCAGGCGCACAGGGATACCACTGCTGGTCATGGCGCCAGTTTCGATCTCAGGGCAGAGGCGGGTAAACACCCGGCGCGGTAACCGGTTATGGGTAACCCTGACAAACTCGGTCACGCAGACATCAATGCCTCCGAGCTCGGACAGCAGGGCGCGGAGGTGGTGGTCAATTACGCCTTCCATGGGCGCCTGATAAATGCGGGGGATTCCGCTGGGCGACGCAGGCGTACCGGTATTGGGATTGGCAGTAGTCATGAAAGCAAGTTACAGCATGGCTTTACGATAGGTCGATAATTGTACGGATTTCCAGGGCTGGGTGTGAGCATTAATTGAGGTATCTGAGCCGCCAGGGGTATCAGCGTTGGTAATCGGAATAAGTAAGGAAAATGATCGATTTACCCACTTTTATCAACGTTCTTGGTTGCTTTTGTAACTAATAAGTGTTTGATTTTTAAAGGATCTTATATTGATAATAACGGCCGCCATTTTGAACCGAATAAAAATATCGTTAATAACGAGGGGGTAATTGTGCAGGAAACGCTTCTCCAGCAGGGGCTGGATATCACGCTTTACGGCATGGGCATTGTATTTACTTTTCTGCTTGTGCTGGTGATCTGTACAACGATCATGTCCCGCTTTATTACCCGTGTGTTTCCCGAGGCGGAACCTGTGGCCGCTTCTCCTGCCAATCAATCGGCCACCGGTGCGGCCAGCGATCTTCGTCTTCGCAAAATAATTGAGGCTGCCATCGAGCAGCACCGCAACCGACGTTGATAAGCGAGCGCTGATATTTTTCCCGATTCATTAAACATTTTTTGCCAAGATCAATTTCCGAGAGAGACGACCCATGACTGAGGTTAAAAAGCCATTGGGGATTACTGACGTAGTCCTGCGCGACGCCCACCAGTCGCTGTTCGCAACCCGCCTGCGGCTGGATGATATGCTGCCGATTGCGGAGAAGCTGGATAAAGTTGGTTTCTGGTCTCTGGAGTCCTGGGGCGGTGCGACCTTTGATGCGTGCATCCGTTATCTGGGTGAGGATCCATGGGAACGCATTCGTGAGCTTAAAAAAGCGATGCCGAATACGCCGCAGCAGATGTTGTTCCGCGGTCAGAATATTCTGGGTTATCGCCACTATGCCGATGATGTGGTGGAAAAATTCGTAGAGCGCGCCGCGGAAAACGGTGTTGATGTGTTCCGCGTGTTCGATGCCATGAATGACATGCGCAATTTGCAAACTGCGTTGTCTGCAGTGAAGAAGCAGGGCAAGCATGCGCAGGGTACGATTTCTTATACCGTAAGCCCGGTGCACACCATGGACATGTGGGTGGATCTTGGGCGCCAGCTGGAAGACATGGGCGCAGATTCAGTTGCGATCAAGGATATGGCTGGCCTGCTGCGTCCCTATGAAGGTTTCGAGCTGGTTACCAAACTGAAGGCTGCGCTGGATATTCCGATTCACATGCAGTGTCACGCCACGACCGGCCTGTCTACCGCTACGGCCTTGAAGTGTGTGGAGGCCGGTATCGACAATATCGATACGGCGATCTCGTCCATGTCCATGACCTATGGGCACAGTCCGACAGAGGCGGTGGTGGCGATCCTCGAAGGCACCGAGCGCGATACTGGTCTCGACATTAACCTGCTGGAAGAGATTGCCGCGTATTTCCGCGAGGTGCGGAAGAAATATGCGAAGTTTGAAGGCTCCCTGCGCGGCGTGGACTCCCGCATCCTGGTGGCCCAGGTTCCCGGTGGCATGCTGACAAACATGGAAAACCAGCTGCGCGAGCAGGGCGCTGGTGACCGCCTCGATGAAGTACTGGAGGAAATCCCGCGGGTGCGCAAAGACCTCGGCTATATCCCGCTGGTGACACCCACCTCGCAAATCGTTGGCACTCAGTCAGTACTGAACGTACTGACCGGCGAGCGCTACAAATCCATTTCCAGGGAAACCGCGGCAGTTTTGAAAGGCGAGTACGGTGCGACACCGGCCGACGTCAATAAAGAGCTGCAGGATAAAGTACTCGACGGCGCTGAACCCGTAACCTGCCGCCCCGCGGATCTGTTGGCGCCGGAGCTTGATCGCATCACTGCTGAACTGCAGCAAAAAGCGGTCGAGGAAGATATCGCCCTGAGCGAAGGCGAAGGGCAAATCGACGACGTTCTTACTTACGCCCTGTTCCCGCAAATTGGTTTGAAGTTCCTGAAGAACCGCGATAACCCCGCAGCGTTTGAGCCTGTGCCGACCGGTAATGAAGGTTCTGAGGTCAAGAATGAAAAAGGGGAAGGCGTCTACACCGTCTCGGTAGAGGGCAAGAGCTACACCGTGACGGTTGCCGACGGTGGTGAAGTCACTGGCATGGTGGAAGTGGGAGGCAGTGCACCTTCCGCGTCAGCTGGCGCAGCACCCGCCGCCGGTACTGGTGAACCCGTAAAGGCGCCGCTGGCGGGCAATATCTTCAAAGTGCTGGTTAAACCTGGTGACCAGGTGACAGAAGGCCAGAACATCGTGATTCTCGAAGCGATGAAAATGGAAACGGCCGTGAGCGCCCCGCGCGCCGGTAGCGTGACCGGTGTCAGTATCAAGGAAGGCGATTCCGTGGCGGTGGGCGACGACCTGCTGACCATCGCGTAATCGGGGGACGATGTGGAACATATAACAAATCTTTGGTTGTCGTCCGGCGCCTACAAAATGTCTTCCGGCCAGTTTGTGATGATTCTGGTCGGGCTGGGGCTGCTGTTTCTGGCCATTCGCAAAAACTTTGAGCCGTTGCTGCTGGTGCCGATCGGCTTCGGTGGCATCCTTGCCAATATTCCCGGGGCGAACCTGGCCTTGCCGGCGGTTGAGGCGGCGATGTATTCCGGGGATGCCGGGGTGCTGGGGCAGCTGGCACAAGCGCTTGGCCTCAGCGGCTTCGAGTCGATGCAGGGGCTGAAGGAAGCACTTGAGGCTGCGCCCGCCGCCGCCCATGAGCGGGCAGCTCAGGTGGCGCAGGACGCCGGCTTTAACAACGGCATGCTGTATAACTTCTACTCGGTTGCCATTGCCTCCGGCGTTGCGCCGCTGGTGATTTTCATGGGCGTCGGGGCGATGACCGACTTTGGCCCGTTGCTGGCCAATCCACGCACGCTGTTCCTCGGGGCCGCAGCGCAGTTTGGCATTTTCGCCACGGTGCTCGGCGCGGTGGGTATGTCGGCTGCCGGGATCATGGACTTCTCCATCGCGGACGCCGCAGCCATCGGTATTATTGGCGGTGCGGACGGCCCCACAGCCATTTATGTGTCCAGCCTGCTGGCGCCAGACTTGCTTGGGGCGATTGCCGTTGCGGCCTATTCGTATATGGCACTTGTGCCGCTGATCCAGCCGCCGATCATGCGAGCGCTGACGACCGAGCAGGAACGCAAGATCGAGATGGTGCAACTGCGCCCGGTGAGCAAGCGGGAAAAAATCGTATTCCCGCTGGTGCTGTTGATTCTGGTGGCACTGTTCCTGCCGGATGCGGCGCCGCTGCTGGGTATGTTCTGTTTTGGTAACCTGATGCGCGAATGTGGCGTGGTCAATCGCCTTTCGGATACGGCCCAGAATGCGCTGATCAATATCACCACTATTTTCCTGGGGCTGTCTGTGGGATCCAAGCTGGCGGCGGACAAGTTCCTCGATCCCAAGACGCTCGGGATTCTGGCTCTGGGTATTGTCGCTTTTGCCATCGGAACCGCGGCAGGGGTATTGATGGCCAAGCTGTTGAATGCGGTGAGCAAGACCAAGATCAATCCGCTGATCGGCTCGGCGGGCGTGTCTGCGGTTCCCATGGCTGCTCGCGTATCCAACAAGTTGGGGCTGGAGGCAAATCCGCACAACTTCCTGCTGATGCACGCGATGGGCCCGAATGTGGCCGGGGTGATCGGGTCGGCCGTGGCGGCCGGTGTGATGATCACTATGGTTCGGGCGATGACAGGCTGATGTCTGCCGTTGGCGTGTAATTTGATAGAGACCCCGCTTCGGCGGGGTTTTTTGTCTCTGCTGGCGGTGCATGACTGCCTGGTCTCTACGGGTGGTTCCGCTGGCAGTCTAATAGCCGTCGCCGTGGTAAGATGGTCGCCGTTTTTTGAGCCACAAGGCACCTTCACTCAGGTGCGGAAGGAGAGGTTATGTCCTGGTTGGGAGCGGGTATCGGTGCGGGCATCGGCATGATGTTCGGGGGGCCAATTGGCGCTGCGCTGGGTGCCTGGGTAGGCAGCTCGTTTGGATCCGGTCTCAAGAAGATGGCGGATGCAGGGATCACCCTGAATCGGGATGGCGCGCAAACCGTATTTATTGTCACGCTGTTTTCCATGCTGGCGAAAATGGCGAAGGCCGATGGGCAGGTATCCAAGGCTGAAATCCAGCTCATCGAAGACTTTATCAAAAACAACCTGCGCCTCACTGGTGAAGATCGCGAGCAGGCGATCAAGATTTTCCAGAACGCCAAGTCTGATTCTTACAGCATTTACGACTATGCGGAGCAGTATCGTCAGCTGATCCGCAATCAGGCCATGCGTGAGATGGTGTACCGGCTGCTGTTTGCGGTGGCATTTGCCGATGGTGAGTTGCACCCGGCGGAAGAAAAGATCTTGCGCCAGATTCCGGCATCTCTGGGGCTGCACGAGTCGATCTTCAGCGCCATGTTCCAGGAGTTCGGCCGCGGTGCAGCCGGTCACAGCGGTGGCCTGCAGGCGCATTACGACATCCTTGAATGCAGCCCGGATGCCAATGATCGGGAGCTCAAGTTGGCCTACCGGCGAAAAGCGGCGGAGTTTCATCCGGACAAGCTGGCAGCCAAGGGGCTGCCGGATGAGTTCATGCGTCACGCAGAAGACCAGATGAAGAGCATTACCGTCGCTTACGACACCATTGTTGCCGCGCGCAAGCGCGAGGCGGCGGTTAACTAAAGGAGTTACAGAATATGTCCCTGGCGGAAACCATTCAGAACAAGCTTACCCAGGCCTTTGCCCCCAGCCATGTGGAAGTGGCCTGTGAGAGCCATATGCACAATGTCCCGGAAGGTGCCGAGATGCATTTCCGGGTGGTACTGGTAAGTGAAGAGTTTTCCGGTGTGCGCAAGGTTCAGCGGCATCAGAAAGTATACGGCGTGCTGGCTGACGAGATGGCCGGGCCGATTCACGCATTGGCGCTGCACCTGTTTACGGCGGAGGAATGGCAAGGCCAGGCGCCCGAGAGCCCCCAGTGCCTGGGTGGCAGCAAGTCCTGAGTGTGATTTAGTGCGTGCCGGTGGTTGCCGGTGCGCCTTCCTTTATTCCTGTATTCCTGTCTGTTCCTTTGCCTTTCTCTTTGCCGTTCTCTCCAGCGGTATTTTCTTGCCGGCCTGCCCTGGTCCAAGGTCATCCAAGCTCGCACTCTTCAAGGGTATTTTCACCCGCCACTTTTTTTGGTTCGCGATGAGCGGGAGCGAGTTGCTCTCACGCATGTAAAGTTTTTGCCGCCATTTTTTTACTCGCCAACACTTCTTAACAGCAGGGGCGACTTTTCTGTTGGAAGTGTGAATGTCGCCTGAATAGATGACGGAAATTTTCCTATGCTTTTTTGAAGCGTATTTTCTTGTGGCGCAGAAATAATTTTCAGAGGCTTTTTTGGCGGGGAATGCCGCCTTCCTGGCGTAAAAAATATCTCCGCACAGTGGTTAAGACGTGAAGAGAAAATATGCGCCAGACGCTGCTCACATCAAAAAAAATAACTTGTGCGACAACAAAACATATAAGTTCCCTGATTCGGCATTTTTTTTGGTTGTTTTTTCTACAGCGCTGCTTTCCCGTGTCTAGACTGACAAGTGATTGGGTTGATTGCTGTTTAATTTGCCGAATACGATGGAGTTCTCAATGAAAATGACACGCGTTCTGACACCGCTTGCAATCGCTGTAGCTGCACTCGTGAGTGCTCAACAGGCCGCGGCCGGCATGTGGGATGAGGGTGATTTTGTCGTTCGGGTTGGTGCCAGCTGGGTCGATCCGGACGATAGTGACAATAACCTGCGTTTTGACGACGGTAGAATTCACGAAGGCTACGATGTCGATAGTGATACTACCTGGAACATTTCCGGAGCCTGGCTGCCAGCTGAGCACTGGGGGGTTGAGCTGATGTATATCGGTGAAACCAACCACGATTTGGATCTGGAGCGCATTCGCGACGGAGACATTATCTACGACCTCGACGGTATTAATGTCGGAGATTTCGACGCCAGTTACGCGAATGCGTTTGTCAACTGGTATCCGCTGAGCCGTGATTGCCTGGGCCAGCCCTACATTGGTATTGGTGTTAACTACACCGATTTCAGTGATGCAGGCTTCAGCCGTGCACTCAATGACGAGCTGATTTTCAATGACCTCGCCGTGAATGGTGTGGACATTGGTATCGGCCACTCCTGGGGTGTCACCGGTCAGGTGGGTGTGGACTTCCGCTTCGGGCGCGACAGTGCTTTCCTGGTGAATGCCGCCGTGCTCTACATCGATGCCGACACGGATATCGATTTTTACTACAAGGATCCACAATCCAGTGATCCGTCCATCACTCGTCGCGCAACAGTGAACGATGTGGACTACAGCCCTTGGGTATTCAACCTGGGCGTTGGCTACTCTTTCTAAAAGAGCGGCTGGTTCAAGGATGAACGGAAAAGGCACCCTCTGGGTGCCTTTTTTATTGGGCGCGTTTATTGGCTGTTTTCTCACCCTCTGCAATGGCTTCTCGCAGCTATGGAATACAAGGATTACTACCAGATACTCGGGTTAAAACGGGATGCCGCGCAGGATGAAATCAAGCGGGCCTATCGCAAGCTCGCGCGCAAGTATCACCCGGACGTGAGCAAGGAAGAGGCGGCGGAGGATCGCTTCAAGGAAGTCAGTGAAGCTTACGAAGTGCTGAAGGACCCGGAGAAACGCGCGGCTTACGACCAGCTGGGTAATCAGTGGAATGCCGGGCAGGACTTCAGGCCTCCGCCGGACTGGAACCAGGGGTTTGAGTTTCATGGCGGCGGCTATACGGAAGCAGATCCCGAGGCATTCAGCGATTTTTTTGAAAGTCTGTTCGGGAGAAGGGGATTCAGTGGGGGCGGCTTTCGTGGTGATGGATATGGCGGCGGTGGTCATGGCGGCAGGGGGCGCACCTTTCATGCCCACGGCAATAATACCTACGCAAAGATCTTTATTGACCTGGAAGACAGTTATCACGGTGCCACACGCCAGATCGGGCTGAAGCATTCAGAGCTGGGTGCTGATGGCCGCCCGCAAATTCGCGAGCGGAAGTTAAATGTAAAAATTCCCAGGGGCGTAACCGAGGGGCAGCAGATTCGCCTGGCGGGGCAGGGTGAGCCCGGCATCGGCGAGGGGAAACCCGGGGATCTCTTTCTGGAAATCCACTTCAATCCCCACGGGCGCTACAGCGTCGAAGGCGCCTCGGTGTACCTGGATCTGCCCGTTGCCCCATGGGAGGCTGCATTGGGCGCAAAGGTGCAGGTGCCGACGCCGGCTGGCGATGTACACCTTACGATCCCCCCGAACAGTCGCACCGGTGGCAAGCTGAGGTTGAAGGGCAAAGGAATACCGGCAAAAAGCCCCGGGGATCTCTATGTGGTACTCGATATCGTGACGCCGCCAGCGACCACGGAAGCAGAAAAAGCGGCCTATCGGGAATTCAGTGCATCATTCAAGTTTGATCCCAGGGCTGAGCCCGGCCGCCGGGGAGGTGCGTGATGGAGAAACGGCAGAATGAAATGGATGTTCCTGCGATTCTCGATGAATCGAGCGAGCTTACCCTGAGCGAACTGTGTCGCGCATGCGGCCTGCCTGCGGAACACGTTCTGGCACTGGTGGAGGAGGGGGTTATCGAGCCTCTGGGTAGTGTGGCCCACTGGCGCTTCAGCGGCATTTGCGTGCGCCGGGTAAGGCGCGTTTATACCCTCGAGCGGGATCTCGGGGTGAACCTGGCTGGAGCCGCGCTTGCGATTGAGTTACTTGAAGAAATCGAGCGTCTCCAGGCGCGGCTGCGGCGCCTGGAGAGCAGGGATGAATAGGAAAAGAACCGGCTTATTGTGCCCGGGTAATCTCCAGAATCAGGTAGGCGGTATAAGCGACATACGCCAATAGCAGTGCGAGGCCCTCCCAGCGGTTGATACGCCCCTGGCCCCGGAAACCGTAGGCAAATACAAACAGGGCGATGGTTAGCCCCACCACCATGGGCCAGTCGCGTGTAACCACCTCATGGGGTACCGCGGACATGGGCGCGATCGCGCCGGCGATACCGACTACGGCCAGGAGGTTGAACATATTGGAGCCAACAACGTTGCCGATGGCAATGTCGTGTTCGCCCTTGCGCGCGGCCACCACGGTTGCCGCCAGTTCCGGCAGCGATGTGCCCAGTGCAACGATGGTCAGGCCGATGATCAGGTCGCTTACCCCCAGTTGCTGGGCGATGGTGACGGCGCCCCAAACCAGCAGGCGGGAACTCAGGATCAACAACGCGAGACCTGCGACCACCCAGAAAACCGCTTTACCTACCGGCATGGCGTGGGTCTGTAGCTCGCTTTCTACTTCGCTCTCGATCACATCGCCTTTGCCGGTCAATGCGGAATAGATTGACCAGCCAATCAGTCCGAAAAAGCCGGCGAGCAGTACCAGGGCTTCCCAGCGTTCCAGCCCGCCATCCCACAGAAAGGCGCCAGTAAGACAGCTGATTGCCAGCAACAGCGGCAGCTCTTTGCGCACGATCTTGGAGTGAACGCTGAGCGGAATCAGTATTGCGGTAAACCCGAGAATCAGGCCGGTATTGGTGATATTGGAGCCGTAGGCATTACCCAGGGCCAGTCCGGGGCTTCCATCCAGCGCTGCCATGGCCGAAACCACCATTTCCGGTGCGGAGGTACCGAAGCCGACGATCACCATACCGATCAATAACGGGGGCATACCGGCGTGGCCGGCGGTCGCCGCGGCACCTTCGACAAAACGATCGGCGCTCCATACGAGGAGGGCAAAGCCGACGAGAATGGCAATCAATGGGAGGATCATAGTAGTCCTTATACAGCCTGGCGGATTTAGCGTATTGCGGGGCGCATTGTAGCGACTCTGCCGCCCGCTTGCAGCGCCTGCGAGTGGTGGGGGTTTTTGCTGGACCTTAAAGTTTGGGCTGCTTGTATCAGTTCACAGGTGACTCGCGATGAACAAAAAGCTGCTGCTCGGTGCGTTGATCGGTGCCGGTATATCAATGCTGAATAAAAAGATCCGTGCCCAATCCGCTCCGGCGCCGGGCACGCCACCGCCGGATTTCAGTAAAGTACCGGCTCCGGAAGCGGGCGATGGCCCGAGTCTTGACGATATCCTCGCGCGTGCCGGCAAGCCCGGTGGACTCGGCGGCGGCTGGCAGGGTCAGGCGCCGGGAGGTGCACAGGCTGCGCCGCAGGGGCCGGGCAGCGGTGATATTTTCGGCGGCGCAGTCCCGGCGGGGGCCGGGGCGGGTGGTGCCGCGGTTTTAATGGAAATGGCGCGGCGTATATTTGAACAAATGCAGAAACAGCAGCAATCAGGGGGCGCGCCCGGCGGCGCTTCTGGGGGCGGTGCCCTTGGCGATATTCTGGGGCAAATCTTCGGCCGCGCCGATGGCAAGTTCGGGCAGCAGGGACCTCAGGGGCCCCAGTCCAGCCCGGGAAACTGGCAGCAAATGCAGCCCCGCGGCAAGGGCGGGCTGTTCGGATTTGTGGACACAGACGTGGACGCTGACGGCGGCGATGACCAGCAGGCCGAGACCATGTTGAAAGCCATGATTGCCGCGGCTCAGGCCGATGGGCGCATTGACGCCCAGGAGCAGGAGAACATCCTGCAGGCGCTCGACGGGCAGCTGGACAGCGGAGACCTGGAGGGGCTGCGCACCCTGTTGACGAGCCCGGTGGGGCTGGATGACGTGGTTGCGGAGGTCAACGACCCGGCCACCGCCTTCAACCTGTATCTGGTTTCGGCGATGACCATCAACCCGGACAATGCCCAGGAGCGCCAGTATCTGGACAGCCTGGCGCAGCGCCTGGGCATTTCCGACCAGGCCGCCCAGGTTATTGAGCAGCAGATACCCCGAGGTTAGCGCTGTTGGCCGCTGGCAGGAGTCTGGCAAAGTTGGCGCCGGTGGGATAGTCACCGGCGCTCCATCCCAGCCTTACCGCGACGGTATTGGTCGACGGTGAGATCATCACAACCTGTTTGCGGTTGCCGAGCATAAAGTAGGCGTCTGCCGGCAGCTCCGCAAAGCGCAACTCGTCGCTGCCGCTGTTCAGCCAGAACTGGTAACCGTAACGGGGATCGTTGGCGCTGGTGTTTGGCGTTTGCGCGCGTTTTACCCACTCTTCCCCCAGCAGCCGCTGCCCCTGCCAATGGCCCTGGCTCAGCATCAGCTGGCCCAGTCGGGCCCAATCCCGTGCCGACGCGTAGATATAGGAACTGCCCACGAAGACACCGCTAGGATCCAGTTCAAACACGGTGTCGCGCATGCCAAGCGGGCTCAATATCTCGCTGTGGAAAAAGTCCACGCTGTTTTGGGGTTGTCCCCCTAAACGCTCGGCGATCCAGCGTGCCAGAAGGTTGGTGGTACCGGATGAGTAGGAAAAGTGCTCGCCCGGTGTGTGCAGGGGCTGGCTGGCGAGCGCGACGTCCGACGCGCTGTCGGTATTGAACAGCATGCGGGTAGCGTCGCTGCCCGGGGCATAGGTTTCGTCGAATGCGAGCCCCGAGGACATGTGCAGCAGGTTCTCGAGGGTGATCTCCGCGCGTGCGTCATCCTGCCATTGTGCAAACAGCGGAGTGGTGGCGGGGTCCGCCAGTCCCATTTGCTCCAGCCTTCCAATCATCATAGCGGTCAGGCTCTTGCCCATGGACCAGCCAAGCAGGGGCGTGTCAGCGCTGACGCCCTCTGCGTAAGACTCGGCAACCAGCTGGCCGTCCTGGATCAGAACCAGTGCCCGGGTCTGGTAGCCTGCGGCGTTGTCAGCAGCCAGTAGCGCATCCAGCTTCTGTTGTAACTCGGGATCTATGGCTGGCGCGCTGTTGCCGATGGGCCAGGGGGCTTCCGAAGGCGTCAGTTTGGCCGCGCTTATGCGATCCAGAGGCGCGGTGTCGCCGATATCCAGTGTGCAACCCAAGCCCTCGCGGTAGCTGGCGCTGGTGTGGCCGAGGCCAAGCAGCGAGGCGCTGACCCGGCGGTTGCCCTCGTCGTATTCCAGGTTCAGCAACTGGTTGGCCGGGGAATAGGACGCGAGATCCTCAAGGTTTTGATCCGGGGAAAATCCGGACACGAAGCGCCCCGAGCACGCCAGCTTTGCCCCCATGCCGGTGGCGACATTGACCGCTGTACCCAGCTGAGTAATGGAAAAGCCCAGCATGGTTGGCGCGAGCAGGGTGAGCGCGATGGCCAGGGTGGCGGTGCCGGCCAGGGCCGAGAGGAGAATTTTTTTCATCGTTGTTGTTGCGTCTCAAAACTTAAACAGGGCGAGTAAATCCCGGGCGGGGTGCGATACCTGAATGAATTTTAACAACCGGGCGATCGGGCTTGGCAGGTTAAGCGCGGCCAAGAATGTCGGCCACAGGGATAGCGTGTTCATGGGCTTGGGTTGCTGCGAAGGAGCCATTCCCGGTAACGGTACCGCCACCGTCATGGACGATGGCGGATCACCTAGCTTTCGGCAAAGTCTGCCAAAAGCTTTAAGAAGTCGTCACCGAAGCGTTCCAGTTTGCTGTCGCCAATGCCGGAAATCGCCAGCATTTCGTCGCGGTTGCGCGGCCTGGCGCTCAGCATTTCCCGCAGGGTGGCATCGTGGAAGACCACATAGGGGGGCACGCCGCGCTCTTCAGCCAGGCGCTTGCGCAGGGCGCGCAAGGCGTCCCAGAGCGGCTGGTCTTCCGCGGTCAGCTCCTGCTCGGCACCACGGGCGCGCGACTGTGGCCGTGCCGCCTTGGGGGCTTGTTTTGGCAGGGTGCGCAGAAACAGCGGCTCCTCTTCGCGCAATACCGGGCGGCAGAGTTCGGTCAGTTGCAGAGCGTTGAAGGCCTCGGCGTTGACGCGCAGGTAACCCTGAACCACCAGCTGGCGGGTAATGGCCCGCCATTCGTTCGCGCTCAGGTCGGTGCCGATGCCGTAAGTGGACACCTGCTGGTGTTCGAACTGGCGCACTTTTTCGGTATCCGCACCGCGCAGTACATCGATGACATGGGCGGCACCAAAGCGCTGCCCGGTGCGGTAGATGCACGACATCAGCTTGCGCGCCGCCTCGCTCGCGTCCCAGGTAGCCGGGGGCTCCAGACAGGTGTCGCAGTTGCCACAATCTGCAGCCAGCTCTTCCTCGAAGTAGCGCAGCAGGGCGCGACGCCGACAGCTTGTTATTTCACACAGGCCGAGCATGGCGTCCAGTCGCTGGCGCTCCTGGCGCTTGTGCTCTTCACTGCCTTCCGACATGGCTGCCATCTGGCTGAGTTTCACCACATCTTCGAGCCCGTAGAGCAACAGGGCGGTAGCGGGTTCGCCATCGCGGCCGGCGCGGCCGGTTTCCTGATAGTAGGCCTCGATACTTTTGGGGAGATCCAGGTGGGCGACAAAGCGCACGTCCGGTTTGTCGATGCCCATGCCGAAGGCAATGGTCGCCACCACGATGACGCCTTCTTCCCGCAGGAAGCGCCGCTGGTGATCCGCGCGCACGGTGGCCGGCAGCCCCGCGTGGTAGGGCAGGGCATTGAACCCCTGTTCCTGCAGCCAGGTTGCGGTGGATTCCACCTTACTGCGCGACAGGCAATACACCACGCCGGCATTGCCCTGCTGCTCACTCTGGAGAAACTGCAGCAGCTGGCGCTTGGGATTGCTCTTGGCGGTGATGCGGTACTGGATATTCGGGCGGTCAAAACTGCTGACAAAGTGGCGGGCATTTTCCAGATCCAGGCGGGTGGCGATTTCCCGCCGGGTGCGCTGGTCGGCGGTGGCCGTCAATGCCACTCGCGGCACCTGCGGAAAACGCTGGTGCAGGCAGGACAATTGCAGGTAGTCAGCCCGGAAATCGTGGCCCCACTGACTCACACAGTGGGCCTCGTCGATCGCAAACAGGGAGATGTCGGCGCGCGCCAGCAGGTCGAGGGTGCGGGGCTGCAGCAGGCGTTCGGGTGCCAGGTAAAGGAGTTCCAGTTCGCCCCGTAACAGCCGCGATTCGATGTCCTGCGCCTGCTCGAACGCCAGGGAAGAATTCAGGAACTCTGCGGCAACCCCCGCGGCGCGCAGAGCCTCAACCTGATCCTGCATCAGGGCGATCAGGGGCGAAATGACCACGCCGCAGCCGGGGCGGGCGAGGGCCGGAATCTGGTAGCACAGGGATTTGCCGCCACCGGTCGGCATCAGAACCAGGGCATCATTGCCATCCACCAGTGTCTGGATAATGTCCTCCTGGTCACCGCGGAAACCGCTGTAGCCGAAGGTGTGCTCAAGGATGTACTCGGGAGAGAGGGACGTGGTGGCGGTGGCTGAGTCTGTCATGGGGCGGGAGTATACCCGCGGCAGGGGCAATGGGCGAACCGGATCGCCAGTGCCTGCGACTCCAGTCCCCGCCCGACTGGCACACGTTTATCTGGTGGCTTGTGCTGGACGATGGTGCCAACGGTTGGCGCGACTTTCTGCGTGCATCGCCAAACCTGAACTATAATCCCAGCACCGCAGACATAGACAGGGACGAAGCTATGCGCGTAATAAAAGCAATCAGTAAAGGGCTGGTCTACGGCCTCATAAGCCTAGGGGGAGCGTTGGGGGGCGTCACTTTGGCGGGCTGCACAACCACGGCCCCCGATCCGGTCAACCCCCGTGCGTTGGCGCAATCCGCCCTCGCGGATACCCACCTTGGCTGGAAGCCGGCACCGGCGAATCAGCTGAACTACTCTCTGGCCACCTCGAGCGGTATCGCGCGGATGGAAATGCGTGAACTGCCGGAAGACCTGCAGGCGGTAACGATCGAATTGCCCGGAATGCGCAATAT
Organism: Microbulbifer weihaiensis; assembly: GCF_048323715.1. Classification (NCBI taxonomy): domain Bacteria; kingdom Pseudomonadati; phylum Pseudomonadota; class Gammaproteobacteria; order Cellvibrionales; family Microbulbiferaceae; genus Microbulbifer; species Microbulbifer weihaiensis. The sequence continues at coordinate 18,654 of NZ_JBLWFL010000009.1, read as the reverse complement.
CGAGGGTGTGCAGTGGCAGGCCGTCAGCGGGGATCACGCGCTGTTGTTTGATGGTGGCGAGGGCGCCGATGGCGTAACCGTAAAACGCCAGCACCGGGGATACACCCTGCAGGTGCAGGGGGCTGCGCTGGATACGATTCGCAGGGGCGGTTTCCTGACGGTGATCGACTACTATCGCAACTAATTGGCTTGCTGCGGCGTTGCTGATTGCTCTTTGGTCGCGCCTTCTTGGAACCCGAGCCCCTGGGGGCGAATCAGGTACAGGGCAGGCCAGTATTTGCCGGTAACCCACAGGCCGTTCCTGGCCTTATCCCAGGCAATGCCGTTCGCCACGGCATCCACATCCCGCCGGCTGCCCAGCGTATCCATCTGCAATTGCGCAACGTCCAATACGCCCTTCACGCGCCCGCTTTGCGGGTCAATGGCGACAATCCGCGGATCCATCCAGATGTTGGCCCAGATCAGGCCGTGGGCATATTCCAGCTCGTTGAGACGGGCCCATTTTTCGCGGCCGCCGTGCACCTTTAGGCGGCGCAGCACCCGGAAATCCTTCGGGTCGCGGAATGTCAGTTCGTCGCTGCCGTTACTCATGATCAGGTGCCTGCCGTCGCTGGTCAGTCCCCAACCCTCGCCTTCGTAGTCGCGGGTCTGCTGCAGCTTGAAGGTATTGCGGTCGTATACCTGCAGTTCACCAGCCCGGTAGGTCAACAGAAATACCTGATCCCCGTAAACCGCGAGCCCCTCCGCAAAGCGGTTGGCAGCGAGCCACTTGCGCCTTACAGGCTGCGCGCCGGGATCGGTATACTCGGCGAGCCAGGAGCGGCCGTAGAGCCCGCTGCTTTCAAGCCAGCGTTCCCCGTCAAAAAACAGTCCCTGGGTAAAGTGGTCCGCGGGGCGATCGCGTTTATCGAGAATGTCGTACTGAATTTCGCCCGGTGGCGCATCCTGGGCGAGTGCCATGCCTGAGCAGGGCGTCACGAGCAGAAGGAAGAGTCTCAGGATCGACAAAGCGCGGTTCATATAAATTCAGTTTTTGTTTATCGGTTGAGTGGTACGCTTGCTGCCACTTTTTCTATTTTTGGCCCTGCAGTAATTTTTGTAGCTTTACTTATGACCCGAATAAAAGCATTTGTAACTTTAACCCTGCTCGGGGGGCTGGCGGTGGTTCTGCCCATCGCCATCTTTATCCTGCTGTTCCAGTGGCTGTTCGGCCAGATCAGCGAGCTGGTGGCTCCGGTGACCCAGTGGATGGAGGCTCATACAAACTTCAAGGATACCTTCGCCCAGTTACTGGTGATAGCGCTGATTCTGGGATTGTGTTTCCTGATCGGCCTGCTGGTAAAAACCAGTGTTGGCCGCTGGGCCCACCGCCACCTGGATTACTGGTTTGGCAAGCTGGCACCGGGCTACAACACCATCAAGGACGTGGTATTGCAGTTTATAGGTGGTGCCGGCAGCGAAGGTGTTTTGTCCGGTCCTGTTGCCCGGGCACGTATCCACGGCGCGGATAATCCGCTGTCAGTGACGGCCATTGTCACCTCGCAGCACGCGAATGGCGATTTCACTGTTTATGTGCCGACCGCGCCGGTGCCCACCTCCGGGTTTGTGTATCACCTGCCGCCGGAGTGTGTCGAGCTCCTGCCGCACGTATCCGTGGAGGCTGCGATGAAGTCCATCGTCGCCTGTGGTTCGGGCAGCGGCAACCTGCTGCTGCCGCCGGCGGAGGCTCAGGGCTAGACCGCCAGTGGCCGGTTCTTGCCCAGTGTGCGAATGGCAAAGCGCATCGGATGCAGGGCCTGAACCATGTCCAGTGATGCCGGCATCACTTCCCCGCTGATCCAGGCGGCGACCACTTCCGCCGCCAGTGGTGCGTAGGTGAACCCCCGCGACCCCAGGCCCGCCAGCACAAACAGGTTGTGCTGGTAGGGCGTGCGCTGGTCGATCAGCAGCTTGCGGTTTTTTCGCAGCCCACCGTAACTTTCCTCGAGCCTATCCCAGCGCGCCACCGGCCCGGCCATGGGCAGGTAGTCCGGCGTGGCAGCGCGCAATGCGGCACGACCGCGCAGGCGCCCGCTGGCCTCTTGAGTGGCAAACTCGCCGGCAATTTCCGGCAGGAGTCCGGCGAGCGTTTCCACGTTCTCCCGGTGCTCCTCACTGCGAACCTCGGTGGCGGTCTGTTTCAGTTTAAAGGTCGCGCCGAAACTGTGTTGCTGGCTGTGGGCCGGGGCAATATAGCCTTCGCCGCACAGCGCGATTTTGAGCGCGCGGGAATTGTCCGTGGCTGCGGCGAACGACACCTGGCCGCGAATGGGCTGCAGGGGCAGGGGCGCGGTCTGCGGGAAGCGGTGGTTGAAGTTGGCACTGCACAGGATTGCCGCATCGGCCTGCCACTGTTCGTTTGCCCCCGTGATTTGCCAGCCGTTCTCTGTGCGCTCAATAGCCGCGACGTCGGTATTGCAGTGCAGTTCGATATTGGGGTGGCTCAGCAGTGCGGCGCAGACCTGTCGCGGTTGCAGCCAGCCGGCATGGGGGAAATACAGGCCGGGAACATTCAGTTCGATACCCGCGAGTGCGGATGCCTCGCTGGCACTGACCGGGCGCGCCAGTTGTGAGGTCTCATCCAGCGCCAGGTAATCCGTAATCTGTTGCTGCAGGAGCCGTTCTTTTTCCGTTTGCGCCAACTGCAAAAGGCCGTCGAAGTGTACGGCCTGCGGGCAGCGGGACTGGTAATAGCGCTGGGCAAATTGCAGGGCGTGGAGGTTGAAATCGCCGTTGGGGCCGGCTTGCGGCGACAGTTTGGCGTACAGGATGCCCTGATCATTGCCAGAGGCGCCGCTGCCGGGGGCGTCCCCGCGCTCGAAAACCCGCACGGAAAAATTGCGCTCCGCCAGTACCCGGGCCACGGTGGCACCGGCGATACCGGCGCCGATAACGGCGATGCCCTGCGGCCTGCCGGCACTGTCTTGCGGAAGGTGCCAGGGGGTTGCGCAATGCCTGGGAGTGGCGGCCTGACTGTTGGACACGTCGGGGCGCACCAGCTGCCCGCGCAGCATTTCCCGCTTGCGCCCGAAGCCGGGCACTTTTTCCAGCTGGAAGCCCACGGCTTTCAGGCCACGCTTGACGATCCCGGCACAGGTGAACGTGGCAAATGTCGCCTGTGGTGCGCTCAGTGCCGCGATGGCCTGAAACAGCGCGTCACTCCACATTTCGGGATTCTTGGACGGGGCAAAACCATCCAGGAACCAGGCATCCACGATGGCGTCGCGTTCCGCATCATCCAGCAACAGGCTCTGGAAGCCGGCGCTGGCTTCGCCCACGACCAGGGTCAGGTGTACGCCCGGGTCAAGGGTGATCCGGTGTACGCCACCGGCCAAAAAGTGCGGGTACTGGGCCAGCAACTGTGCGCTCAGTTCAGAGAGTTCCGGCCAGAGCGCGAGGGCGCGCGCCAGATCCTCGGGGCGCAGGGGGAATTTTTCTACAGTGACAAAGTGCAGCTGTGCGCCGTCAGGGGCTTTTTCGCGCCACAGCTGCCAGGCGGCGAGAAAATTGAGCCCGGTGCCGAAGCCGGTTTCGCCGATGGTGAATCGTTGCCCTGGTTCCAGCGCCTGCCAGCGGATGGCCAGGTCATTTTGGGCAAGAAACACGTGGCGGGTTTCTTCCAGGCCGGAGGCGGTGGAGAAATAGATATCGTCGAAGGCGCTGGAGACGGGCTGGCCGTTTTCGCGCCATTCCAGCGTGGCATGCCGGGTGGGGAAGCCAGCGCCCGACTGGCCGTGCCCTTTGTCGTGGTCGTGCTCAGACATAAGTTCCGGGGTTACTTCAGGCCGAATTCGCGCATGACCTGGGCGCACCACTGGTCGAGGCGCTCGTCGGTGCGTTCGAACTCGTTTTCCTCGTCGAGGGCGAGTCCCACAAAGTGACTGCCGTCGGCGGTCAGCCCTTTGGACTCTTCAAACTGGTAGCCGTCAACCGGCCAGTAGCCCACCGCTTTCGCGCCCAGCGCCACAACCTGCGCATGCAGGTAGCCGAGGGCATCCTGGTACCACTGCGGGTAGCCTTCCTGGTCGCCGAGGCCGTACACGGCCACGGTCTTGCCGCTGAGGTCGAGCTGCGCCAGCTGATCCCAGCAGTTTTCCCAGTCTTCCTGCAGTTCACCGTAGTCCCAGGTGGGGATGCCGAGTATCAGGAAGTCATAGTCCTGCATCTGGGCAATGTCATCCTCGGCGACATTGTGCAGGTCGATCCACTCCTCGCCGAGGCGGTCGCGGATTTTCTCCGCCGCCATTTCGGTGTAGCAGGTGCTGGAGCCGTAAAAAAGTCCGATAGGTGCGCGCATAAACAGTACAGCGTTGATTCAGTCCTGGGCGTGTCAGCCCTGAGCGTTAATGTAGCCAAGCTGTCGCCAGGCCTCATAGATGACGATGGCCGCGGCATTCGACAGGTTGATGCTGCGGCTGTTGGCGCACATGGGAATGCGCAGGGTATTTTCCTCACCCGTCATGGCGAGAAATTCCGCCGGCAGGCCGCGGGTCTCCGGGCCGAACACAATGGCGTCGCCGGATTGGAAGGCAACGTCGGAGTGGGGGCGGCGGCCTTTGGTCGACAGGGCCAGAACCCGGGTGGGCTGTTCGGCGTCGACGAAGGCCTGCCAGTCCCGGTGGCGCACAACACGGCTGTACTCCGCATAATCGAGGCCGGCCCGGCGCAGGCGCTTGTCGTCCATGGCGAAGCCCAGGGGCTCGATCAGGTGCAGTTCTGCGCCAGTATTGGCGCATAGGCGAATGATGTTGCCGGTATTGGGGGCAATCTCCGGCTGGTAGAGCACAATTTTGAACATCGTCGGATATCAGTTGCGTATCGCGACCCCGGGTATCTGGGGGGCGCGCAGGTATCATTTGCCCGCAGGGCGGATCTTGGCGCGCCCCGGCGTGGGCCAGGGCGCAAATGGCGGGGGATTATAGCGCGGAGGCGGTCTCTTCGCAGTCGATCTCTACACCGAGCTCATCGGCGATTTCGTCCAGCTCATCGTGCAGGCCGTCAATGCTGACGTCCTCGGCCACGCTGATGGTGCACTCGGCGGTGAACAACGGCTCGCCGCTCCACGGCGTGCTGCTGTAGCGGGTGTCGAGGCTTTCCATGTTGATCCTGCGCGCTGCCAGGGCTCGGGATATCTCGCGCACAATGCCCGGGCGATCGCTACCTACCAGTTTCAGGTAGAGCGTCTGGCGGCTGTCTGCCGCTACCGCAAGGGCATCCTCAATCTGCAGTTTGAAGTCCGGGCCAGCGAGATTCTGCAAGGCTTCCTTGAGGCGCTCGCTGCCCTCTGCTGCCACGCTTACACGCAGGATACCGGCGAACTTGCCGGCAAAATGGGCCATGCGGCTGTCTTCCCAGTTGCCGCCGTTCTCAGCCACGGCGGCGGAGAGCATTTCAACCACACCTGGCTTGTCGTCGCTAATAATGGAGATGACGAAGTGTTGCTGCATTGGACTTCCTTTTGGGCTCTGCTGATACACTGAGCTGAATTGTAGCCAGTGTGGTGGCGCAGGAGCAAAGACCTTTGGGAAGTTCTTTAAACTGGCCCGCGCAGCACGGTGGTTAACCGCATTCTGACAGGGCAAACCAGGGAGGCCTAAGCCATGACGGAAATGAACGTGCATGCGGATCTGTGCGTGATCCCGCTGGGGGTGGGGGTGTCAGTATCCCGCTATGTGGCTGAATGCCAGAGGGTGCTGCAGGAAGCCGGGCTCAAGCATCAGATGCATGCCTATGGCACCAATATCGAGGGCGAGTGGGATGCGGTGATGGCGGCAATCAAGCGCTGCCACGAGTGCGTGCACGGGCTGGGTGCACCGCGGATCAGTACCAGCCTGAGGCTGGGAACCAGAACAGATCGGCAACAGTCTTTACAAGACAAGGTCAGCAGTGTTGAATCACTGGTGAATGGAAAATAGACAGCTAACAACTAAGGAGATTCCATGAGACTTGTTCATTGGCTGGCCGGTATGGCCTGCGCCGTGTCTCTGTCGGGTGTCGTTCAGGCGGAGGATCTGCAAAAGGCGATCGCAGCCGAACATCGAGATCCTGCAAATGTTGCACGGGATGTATATCGCAATCCGGAGGAAACGCTCACTTTCTTCCAGGTGAAGCCGGAAATGACCGTTGTTGAAATTTGGCCGGGCGGTGGCTGGTACAGTGAAATCCTTGCGCCGCTGATGCATGGCAAGGGTACCTACTATGCGGCGCATTTCGACAAGACGGCACCGGGTTACTTCAAGAAGTCCCGCGAGAATTTTGAGAAAAAAATCAAAGACAAGGACAGCGTATACAGCGATGTTGTCCTGACTGAATTTATTCCAGGCGGTGACGCCGAGATCGCACCGGCGGGTTCCGCCGATGCCGTGCTGACTTTCCGCAACGTGCACAACTGGATGAACCAGGGCAAGGAAGCGGCAGCGTTCAAGGCCTTTTACGATGCTCTGAAGCCGGGTGGTGTCCTCGGCGTGGTTGAACACCGCGCGAAGCCGGGTACCAGCCGTGAAAACATGATCAAGAGCGGGTACGTTACCCAGGACTACGTGGTTGAACTGGCAGAGAAAGCCGGTTTCACCCTCGAAGAAGCCAGCGAGATCAATGCGAATCCGAAGGATACCGCCGATCATCCGAAAGGTGTCTGGACCCTGCCTCCGTCGCTGCGTCTCGGTGATCAGGACAAAGACAAGTATCTGGCCATCGGTGAAAGCGATCGCATGACCCTGCGTTTCCGCAAGCCAAAAGCCTGATATCTTCACGCGGTGAACGTTAAAATGCCCCGGAACTTCCGGGGCATTTTATTTTGTGGGTGCGATAGGAAGGGTGGCACCAGAAAGCTGCGACCGGTTTATCCATCAATAGCACTGCTTGGTAACACCCATATCGGAAAATATCGCCGTCGAGCTGTGCGTGTTTAAACGAAAAGTATGTGAGTCAGAACAATCCATGATCATTCCCCATCGACAACTGGATCCTGAAACCCTGCAAAACCTCCTTGAGGAATATGCCACCCGCGATGGCACCGATTACGGTGAGCGGGAGGTAAGCCTGGAGGACAAGGTGGCCAGCCTGCGCCGGCAGCTGGAGAGCAAGCACATTGTGATCTGGTTCGAGCCCGGCGAGGAGTCGGTCAACCTGGTACTGGCGGAAGACCTGCCGAAAGATGGGGAATATTGATGGGTGAACCTGCAGCATGGCTGGTCAACCGGCCGGAGCGCGACAGCGGGTGCTGGTTCCTGTTTGCCCATGGCGCCGGTGCGCCAATGGACAGCGAGTTCATGCAGGTACTGGCTGAGAAACTGGCTGCGCAGGGCGTTGGTGTCGTGCGTTTCGAGTTCCCTTACATGGCTGAGCGCCGCGCTACTGGCGGGCGCCGCCCGCCCAACAAGATGGGTGTATTACTGGCGGCGTTCCAGGCGCAAATCGACCGGGTTTGCAGTGAGCTGCAACCCCGCGCTTTGTTTATTGGTGGCAAGTCCATGGGCGGGCGTGTCGCCAGTATGCTGGCGGAGGAAAACTTCACGCACGGCAGGATCGCCGGCGCCGTGTGTCTCGGGTATCCCTTTCACCCGCAAGGTAAACCGGAAAAGCTGCGCACCGAACACCTTGTCGGTTTAACCTGTCCGACGCTGGTGGTTCAGGGTACCCGCGATGCGCTGGGCAACCGGGAAGAGGTGGATGGTTATCCGCTGTCGCCGGCCATTGAGTGTTGCTGGCTGGACGATGGCGACCACGACTTCAAGCCGCGCCGTGCCAGTGGTTTCACACAATCACAACACTGGCAGTCTGCGGCGGAAAGGGCTGTTGCCTTTATGCGAGCTCAAGAATCGTAATGTGCTCTTCGTGCGTCAGCATCGGTGTGAGCTGGGCCATCTGCTCGCGGCGTTCGTTGCTGTGGTACCACTGCTGCCAGTCCTGTACCGTACGCCACTTTGACAGGGTAAACCGGCGCAGGGGGTTACCCATTTCCGTATAGGTGTGGCCTTCCACAAAGCCTGCCGTGCGGTAGGCGTTATTCAATAGGCCGCGCGCGGTTTCTTCGTAGGTGGATTCGAGGTCTTTGGCAATTTCTCGTTCGATCAAAACGTAAATCATCGCGCTGTGGTTACCTGTCGGGCTGAGGGGAATGCGGGACAGTATTTGTGACCTTATTGTTTTTGCAGCTTCCCTGCTGCCAGTTTAGTCTTTCCTGACGCCTTGGCGTTGGCGCGGGCGCGCCTTGACCTGACCGCCCGGTTGCGATCGCAGTCTGGAGAGGCGGTATTTACAGGTGACCTGGCTTTACAAATCCCTGACAATACGCGCATGAAATCACAACATACCCTCGATGCCCGCGGCCTGCTGTGCCCGGAACCCGTCATGATGCTTCACGCTGCCGTGCGCAAGGTCGCCACCGGTGAGGTATTGCAAATGTTGGCCACGGATCCTTCAACCCAGCGGGATGTGCCCAAGTTTTGCCAGTTTCTCGGCTACGAGCTGGTGAAGCATGCGGAAGAGAACGATGAATTCATTTACTGGATCAAGAAGGCCGAAGGCTGAAATGACAAGGGCGACCACTGGTCGCCCTTGTTTCATTTGGGTGGCGATGGTTTGTTAAGGGGACGTGACAAGTGCCGCGATCGCAGCCAGGGCCTCCGGATCCTCGGATTTGATCTTGTTGGCAATGTGGTGTTGGAAGAAGTAGCGGAAACACTCGGCTTCCTGCGCCGCGTAGAGACAGTCATCTCCCGGCAGCACCGGCGTGGTTTCCACACTGTTGTGATCGATTAACATGCCGTGAATCTCACCGCTGGCAAACAGTCGCCAGCTCACGACTTCAGTCAGGGTCAGGTTTTCCCTGTCGACGTCCATAAATACCGCATGGGTGCCGATGGTATCGGGAATTTCCTGTACCACTTCATCTGCCTGATTGCTCTCGTATTCGAAGTATTCCGCCGCAGTCTCCAGCTCGACGATTTTATGGATGGGGGGTTGGTGGAAAATTTCCTCAATGCCCGGGTCATAGTAGCCTTCAAACCTTCCATCCAGCGGATCCTGGATATCTGGGCAGGCGACTATGGAATTCAACCAGGGAACCAGTCCGACCACCTCGCCGTTGGCGCGGAGGCCCCAGCAAAGGATTTTCAGGCTGTAGAGGTCATTGCCACTGGAGTTGTTGGAGTAGAGCATTTCCAAGCCATCCAGCTCCGGAGACAGGCGTATAAAACGCAGGTTCTCTGAAGTCTCGATTGGCTTGCCGGTGAAGAGGTCAACCACGTTGCTGGTTTTGTGGTCGGTCATAGCGCACCTCCTTGCAGGGCCGGTAGTTGGGCGGGAAGGTCTTGTACTACTTATACGGTGCAACCGGTGCTGGGACACGCGGCGACAGCCGGGCTGGCGATCGCCTGGATCCTGACTCCGGGAGCGCGTTTTTGCCCTCCCTGGGAAGCCGGTACCACAACCGAAAACAACCTCTGAAATACCACCTCAGACGGCAGCAGGTTTCCGGTATCCCTGAGTTCAAAGGTATATTCTGATCCGCCTAAATACAACCGGCGGACGTGCGTTCTTGAGCGAATTTGCCTCCTTAGTGGTGGTTATCAGCGGTAAACCGGCGCTGACTTCGCAGGCAGTGCCACATGTCCCAAGGTGTATGGCCCTTGAACACCTGACGGTCGCTGCTATAGTCCGCGCCATTCTTGAACCCGGTTGCCGGGCCGGCCAGCAGGCCGAATGCGCGGCAGTAACCGATGTAGGCCAATTTAGCGGAGCACCCGTTGTCCCAGATGCCCCAGAATGTCAGCCCCCTGCCCACGCTCGGTGGTTTCGAGCCGCACACAGATCGGATACCTGATCGGGTATCTAATGGGGAGCAAGTTCCATACCAGCTTCGACATCCAGCCGGGCAAATAGTGCCGGCGGACGACGGGGCAGTGGCGGAGCGGATCGTCGGTATTTTCAATGGGTGTTTCGCCGCCGAAGACGGGCTGAATACACGCCTCAGGGGCGGTTTTGATGAACCCTACTACCGGCCGGCGGAAGCTGGCGGCAATACCTACCATCAGGTGGAGTTTACCCGGGACTACCCGGCCAGCGCCCTGCATGAGGTGGCCCACTGGTGCGTGGCCGGGAGCGCGCGGCGGTTAATGCCGGACTACGGCTACTGGTATGCCCCGGATGGGCGAACCGAGGCGCAGCAGGCACAGTTCGAGCTGGTGGAAGTCAAACCGCAGGCGCTGGAATGGATTTTTGCCCGCGCCTGCGGCCTGCCGTTCCGGGTCAGTGCCGACAACCTCGATGCGGGGCTCGGCCCCAGTGATTCCTTCAAGCGAAACATCTGGCTTCAGGTTCAGCGCTATTGTGGGGGTGGGGTGAACGCCCGGGCGGAGCGGTTCGCGCTGGCTTTGGCCGCGGCGTTCGGCCAGGCAAACCCGCTGCGGGCGGAGCAATACCAGCTGGAGGCTCTGGGGTGAGTAACGGTATGGCGGCCGCAAATGGCCCCGGCGCAGAGGCCTGTCTTGTTGATGCCTCTGTATACATCTTCCGCTACTACTTTGCGTTGCCGCCAAACTGGGAGAGCCGCGCCGGCTACAGCACCGAAGCGGTGTACGGTTTTACCAACTTCCTGCTGGATCTGCTGGCCCGTCGCCCCACCTATATGGCCTGCGCTTTTGACGAATCCCTCGGCAGCTGTTTTCGCAATGAGATCTATGCGGACTATAAATGCAGCCGGGCATTGCCGGATGAAGCCCTGGCGTTCCAGCTGGCGGCGTGCCGGGAAATGGCAGAAGCCCTCGGCATCGCCAGTTTTGCCAGTGAGCGGTTCGAGGCAGACGATATCCTTGCTTCCCTGACGCGGATCTGCTGCGAAAGCGGGCAGAGCATCCGCCCGGTGATCGTGACCCGGGACAAGGATCTTGGTCAGTTACTGGACGCCGGCGCACACAGCCTGTGGGACTTTGCCGCAGATCAGTACCTGGACCGCAGCGCGATCGAGGGCAAGTTTGGTGTGCGCCCGCGGCAGATCGCCGATTACCTCGCGCTCGTCGGCGACAGCATCGATGATATTCCCGGCGTGCCCGGCATCGGGGCCAAGACAGCGGCGCGCCTGCTGGCGGAGTTCGACACGGTGGAGGACCTGCTCGCCGGCGTGGAGCGGGTGCCGGCGCTCGGGTTGCGCGGTGGGGCAGGTATTGCCCGCAAGCTCGAGGCCCATGCCGACCAGATCCGCATGGCGCTGAAGCTTGCCCAGCTCCACGACCGGGTACCGCTGGACGTTGCCGCGGCAGACCTGGCACCAGGCCCGGCCGACCCGGAATTTGCCATTGCGCTGGCGGACGAGCTCGGTTTTGGCCGGCTGGGTGGGAAGATTCGCCGCGTATTGGCGCAACCTGATTTTTGCCCGGGCACGGAGACTGGCCCGGTAACGGAGACCGTATGAGCGAACGGAAATTTCACATAGTCGCCGATGAAAACATCCCGGGGCTGGACGCCTGGTTCGGGGACCTGGGAGATATTGTGCGGGTGCCAGGCCGGGGGATGACCCGGGAACAACTGGCGCAGGCGGATATCCTTTTGGTCCGCTCCGTCACCGAGGTCAATGCGGCGCTGCTGGAGAATACCCCGGTGCGCTTTGTGGGGAGCTGCACCATAGGCATTGACCATCTGGATACCGGCTGGCTGGAGCAACAGGGTGTAGCCTGGAGCGCGGCGCCGGGCTGCAACGCCAACTCGGTGGTGGAATACGTATTCTGCGCGCTGGCAGCGCTGAACGTGGATTGGCGGCAGCGGCGCTTCGGTATCGTCGGGTGTGGCAATGTAGGCGGGCTGTTGCAGCGGCGCCTGCACCAGCTGGCCATCCCGGTTGAGGTTTACGACCCGTGGCTGCCGGACAACCCGGATGCCACTGGCCTCGCTACGGTTCTGCAGCAGGAAGTGGTCTGCCTGCACGCGCCGCTGGTGAAGGACGGCCCGTATCCCTCGTTCCATATGCTCGGTGAGCAGGAGCTGCTGCAACTGATACCGGGTGCGGTGCTCATCAGTGCCGGCCGGGGTGCGGTTATCGACAATGCCGCGCTGGGGCGGGTAATGGCCCAGCGACCCGACATCACCGTGGTACTGGATGTCTGGGAAAATGAGCCGGATATCGATGTCGCCCTGCTACCGCAAGTGGCGTTAGGCAGCCCTCACATCGCCGGCTACAGTCACGATGGCAAGCTCGCAGGCACCCGCATGATTCGCGACGCGCTCGATGCCGCATTGAGTCTTCCCGCAGGGCAGGGCCCCGGGCATGGGGCAGCCGGGGGCGACCAGCGCGCCCTGGGTACGGCCGAATCTGGCTTCGCGGCCATGCGGGACCTGTTGCTGCAGATGTATGACCCGCGTGACGACGACCAGCGCCTGCGCGGTGCCGCCAAGCAGTCCGCGCGGATGGCGGAGTCTTTCGACCTGCTGCGCAAGCACTACCCGAAGCGTCTCGAATTTTCCCACTTCCGTCTTGAAGCGACACAGCTCGACGGGGACATTCGCGAGCAACTGACAATTCTGGGGCTCAAGTGAAACTGAAAAAACTCGGACTGGTGATCAACCCGTGGGCCGGCATCGGCGGACCTGCGGGGCTCAAGGGCAGTGATGGAGCCGACACCGTGGAGCGTGCGCTGGCTGCGGGGATCAGCCCCCAGTCGCACAAGCGCGCGGCCATCGCACTGGGTGCGCTGCAGCCTTTTGCAGACCAGCTGGAAATAGTGACCTTTGCCGGCGACATGGGTGAAACCACCGCGAACGAGCTGGGTTTTCGCGTGTCCGTCGTCGGCTCGGCAGCCGGCGCGCGATCCACGCCGGATGATACCGAAGCGGCGGCGCAGGCGATTCGCGCCGCCGGTGCAGATCTCATCGTGTTTGTGGGTGGTGACGGCACCGCGCGCAACATGGTCAACGCCCTCGGCGACAGCTGCCCGGTACTGGGCATTCCCGCCGGGGTCAAAATGCACTCTGCGTGTTTTGCGATTTCCCCGCGCGCTGGCGGTGAGGTTCTGCGACGCCTGATGGCGGGGGAACTGGTGGATCTGCACACGCGGGAAGTGCGCGATATTGACGAGAAGTCCTTCCGCGAGGGACGCGTGAGCACCCGTTATTACGGTGAGCTGCTGGTACCGGAAGAGGGGCATTTTCTGCAGGCGGTGAAAAATGCCGGCCGTGAGGTTGAGGAGCTGGCGGTGGCGGATATCGCGGCTCAGGTACAGGAAGAAATGCAGGCACTGGATCCGGAGACGCTGTACATCTTCGGCCCCGGCTCCACCACGCTGGCCGCACTCAATGAACTGGGTGAACACGGAACCCTGCTCGGTGTGGACCTGTGGAAAGACGGCGAGCTGATTGGCGTCGACGTCAATACTCTGCAGATTCAGGACGCCATCTCCAGCCATCGGGCCGCCGATGCCGGATGTCCGGTAAAAATCATTCTGACGGCGATCGGTGGCCAGGGGCACCTGATCGGCCGCGGCAACCAGCAGTTGAGCCCGCCGGTGCTCAAGGCCGTGGGGCGCGACAATCTGATCGTGGTGGCGACCAAGACCAAAATTACCGAACTGGGTGGGCGGCCGTTGCTGATCGACAGTGGTGAGCCGGAACTGGATGAGGCCTGGAGTGGCTTTATCCGGGTGGTCACCGGCTATCGCGACGAAATTCTTTACCCCCTGTCCAACGGCGCGGACGCGCCGGAAGCCCAATCGACACCGAATCCATAAACGAGAGCGAGATATCAATTGAACTGGGATCCCCTGCTGCAGGTAGTGCGCGGCAAACTCGAAGAGAGCCGGGAAAGTGAATTTCCTGAAGACAGTCGCCGCCTGTTTCACGGCCGCGGCCACTGCTATCCCGGTTTTGACCGTATCTGTATCGATAGCTATTTTCCCGCAGTACTGGTCACCCTGTTTGAAGCCTGCGATGACGAGGCCGGGCTGGTTGCCGGGCTCTGGGCGCTAGTCGCAGAGCATGGCTCTTCCGGGCTTGCGGTGCAGCGGCGTTACCTGCGCGGCGCGCCGGTGGAGTGGGAAGCGGGCGAGGCCGTGCCGGAGCCCGTGGCGCAGCGCGGCGCACTGAAATTTCCGCTGACCTTCGCGCGACAGAATGTGGGCTTCTTCCTCGATATCGAACCGGGCCGCCGCTGGCTGGAGCAGCAGGTGCGGGAAAAGGTGGGCAAGGTCGAAACGCTCAAACTGTTGAACCTGTTTTCGTTTACCTGCGCATTTTCCGTGGTGGCAAGGGCGGCGGGGGAGCTTGAGGTTCTTAACATCGACTTGAACAAGGGTGTGCTGAAGCGCGGGCAAATCAACCATCAGTACAACCAGTTGTCCACCAAGGGTATCCGCTTTCAGGCAAGGGACGCTCTGAGAGATTTCAAACGCTATGATCGCAGTGGCCCATTCCAGCTCGCTGTAATTGATCCACCGACTCGGCAAAAAGGCGCGTTCGACGTGGAGCTGAACTACGCGAAGCTGCTGGAGATATTGCCGGCCTGTCTGGCGGACGAGGCGGATCTGTTGTTTGTGCTGAATTCACCGGCGCACAGTGAAGCGTATTTCCGCGAGCTGGTCGCCGATGCGAATCCGGGCTATTCAGTGGTCGAGCGCCTGCCGCAGAACCCGGATTTCCCCGACAGGGATCCGGATGCGGCATTGAAGATGTTGCACGTGAAATATACGCGTGGATAAAAAGTGGGGTCGAGCGCGGTGGCGGCAAAGCACTGGGTATTCGTTTTCAAAACCGCTGTGAATACATCCCTGTAAGCTGCGTCGGCGCCGTCCATGGCGCCGACGCTTTTGAAAACGAATACCCAGCACTTTGCCTTCAGTTCGAGTTCCGTGCTTTGTTGCTTGATCGTCGGAAAGGCGTGAGTGTTAAAGTGGGCTTTACAGGCTGCCCAGCTTCCCCATCAAATCCACCATCAACGCTTCCAGCTGTGGCGACGAGCCATGGCGTACCGCCTCATCCAGTTTCTGGGCATTGCTCACACCATCTTCGCCACGGGTCACCAGCAGTAGAAAGCTGCGGTGGGACAGCGTGGCTTCCTCGACCGCTTCCTGGCGCACCAGTTGGGTGAAATTGATATAGCCACACTCCTTCAGCCAGGTCATGGCGCCCAGGCAGGCGAGGTGACGGTGGGAGTGCAGGCCGAACTCATCCGGTGTGTCCGGGCCGGATATATCTTCCACGTAAATGGTGGCGGGGGCGGGAAACTGCTGGAACAGTGCCAGCAGTATGCGCCCCGCATCGCGGTAGAAATCGTGAATGTGCAGATCATCCAGCATGGTTTGCTCGCATTACCTCGCGTAGCGTTGCAGGAAATTGCCCAGGCGCGATATGGCGTGGGTCAGGTCGTCCGCGCGCGGCAGGGAAACGATGCGCAGGTGATCCGGCGCATCCCAGTGGAAGGCGCTGCCCTGAACCACCAGGATTTTTTCCTGACGCAGGAACTCGAGCACAAAGTTTTCATCGTTCTCGATGTTGTAGTGCTTCAGGTCAATGCGCGGGAACAGGTAGATTGCGCCCTGCGGCTTCACACAGCTCACGCCGGGAATATCGTTCAGCAACTGGTAGGCGATATCGCGCTGTTCGCGCAGGCGGCCGCCGGGCAATACCAGGTCCTTGATGCTCTGGTACCCGCCCAGTGCCGTTTGCACGGCGAACATGGCCGGCACATTGCCGCACAGGCGCATGGATGACAGGATATCCATGCCCTCCAGGAAGCCGCGCGCGCGGTGCTTGGCTCCACTCACCACCATCCAGCCGGAACGGAAGCCCGCAAGCCGGTAGGATTTGGACAGCCCGTTAAAACTCAGGCACAGCACATCGTGGGCGAGGCTGCCCATGGGAATGAACTCTGCATCGTCGTAGAGAATCTTGCTGTAGATCTCGTCGGCGAAAATCACCAGGTTGTGCTGGCGCGCCACCTCAACGATCTGTTCCAGCAGGTCTTTCGGGTACACCGCACCGGTGGGGTTGTTCGGGTTGATCACCACGATGCCACGGGTGCGCGCAGTGATTTTTGATTTGATGTCGTCGATATCCGGCAGCCAGCCCGACTGTTCGTCGCAGCGGTAGAGCACCGGCTTGGCACCGGTGAGGTTGGTGGCGGCCATCCACAGTGGGTAGTTCGGCATCGGCAACAGCATTTCATCGCCGTTGTTCAGCAGCGCCTGGGTAGACATGGAGATCAGTTCGGAAACACCGTTGCCCAGGTAAATATCATCAATGTCGACGCCGGGTACGCCCAGGGTCTGGCACTCCTGCATGATCGCCTTGCGTGCGGCAAACAGGCCCTTGGACTCCACATAGCCCTGAGCCTGGGACAGGTTGTAGATCACATCCTGCAGGATCTCGTCCGGCGCGTTGAAGCCAAACGGCGCCGGGTTGCCGATATTCAGCTTCATGATCCGGTGGCCTTCTTCTTCCAGGCGTGTGGCCTGCTCCATGACCGGGCCGCGAATCTCGTAACAGACGCCGTGGAGTTTTTCCGACTTGTGAATATCCTTCATTGCTGCTTTCTTCGTACTCGAGCCGTTTTCTCGGCTTACTATGGGCAAATTCTTCTCACTGTCGCTCGGCTTTTAGTAGGCTTTGCTGTCAGCGGTTGGTTTCGGTTGCAGCGGGGCTCGGTTGATCTTGAACAGAGCCGGCTGTAGTGACCGTGGGCTAACATCCGGTTAGCTGAAGTATTTGGCACCCGGGATACAAAAAGGTGCTGCCGCTAAGCGTTGGGCCGGGCAGGATAATGCCGCTGGATACTGACTTATAAGGCGAAAAGGAGCCACAGTATGGCAAAAGAAAAAGACGATAACTACTGGCGTGAGCGCCTGACTCCGGAAGAATTTCACGTTTGTCGCGAGGCGGGGACTGAGCGTCCATTTAGCGGGGAATACTGGGATACGTTTGACGATGGCAGCTATCGCTGTCGCTGTTGCGGTGAGGTGCTGTTTCGTTCGGAAGCGAAATTTGAATCCGGCTGTGGCTGGCCGAGCTTTGATGCGCAAGCCGCACCGGGCGTGATTGAAGAGCAGTTCGATGACAGCTTCGGTATGCGCCGCACTGAAATCCTCTGCGCCAATTGTGGCTGCCACCTCGGGCATGTATTCCCGGATGGGCCGACCCAGACCGGACTGCGCTATTGTGTTAATTCACTGTCTGTGAAATTGGATCCGGACGAGAAGGAGCGCGGAGGCTAACAGCCTGTCATGAAAGGGACGGTCGATCACATGGAAGCCCGTATCGGGCGGTCGCGTCGCCACTGGAGCCGCTGGCTATACCGGATCCAGTGGACATTGCTGGGGGCGATGTTCCTGGGGGCGGCGCTGCTGCGGGTTGGGTGGTTGAGTTATCCGCGTGCCTTCAACCTGTTGATGGTGGCTGGCCTTGCCGCGCTGGTCGTGGCCCTGTTGTCCATGCTGGTGTTTATGTGGGGTCTGGTAAAAGGGCACCCGGAGGCGCGTGCGGCGGCGCTCTGGGCCGCGGTACTCGGGCTGGCGCCGGTGGCGGTACCGCTATTGACCGTGGGCAGGGCGAACTTCGATGTGCCGCCTATTCACGACATTACGACCGACCTGGACAATCCGCCCCGGTTTGAGGCCGTGCTGTCGCTGCGCAAACCCGGCGACAGCAGCGCCGACTACGGCGGCGAGCCCGTTGCGCAACTACAGCGCAACGCCGCGGTCTATAGCGATATCAGGCCAATACTGGTGCCGCTGCCGGTCGCGCAGGCTACGGCGCTTGCGGAGCAGGTTGGCAGAGATCTGGGCTGGCGGGTGATTGCCAGCGTTCCCGCGCGGGGGCGGCTGGAAGCGGTGGCCCGGACCCCGCTGCTGGGGCTGTCTGAGGACATCGTTGTGCGAATTGAGCCCGCCGAAGGCGAAAATGCCAGTAAAGCCAATGAGAAAGTATCGAAGGTCGATGTTCGTTCGGCGTCGCGGGTTGGAATCAGCGACCTCGGAAGCAATGCGAAGCGCATCCGCCGGTTCCTGAACGAGATGCGAAGGCGCAGCGGTTCCCCTGAATAGTGAGTCAGCGGGGGTTTGGCGGGGCAATATCCGCTGTGAAATTGCAGCTGTCGTGATCAAGTTGGTCGCTGTTCGGCAGGTTTGGTTAAATTTCGGTAAGTGCCTGAACATAAAAGAAAAAAATCCAAGAAAAGTTGTTATCGGGGTGTTGACAGCCCCGGGGGGTGTCCATAGAATGCGCCCCACTTCTGACGCGAAGCATAACTAACTCCCCACAGGGAAGCGGTTGAGCAAAGTCAGGAGGATTCTGGGTCCCCATCGTCTAGAGGCCTAGGACACCGCCCTTTCACGGCGGTAACAGGGGTTCGACTCCCCTTGGGGATGCCACTGCGGGAATAGCTCAGTTGGTAGAGCGCAACCTTGCCAAGGTTGAGGTCGCCGGTTCGAACCCGGTTTCCCGCTCCAATTTTCCGCCCACCGGCATTAGCGGGTGAGCAGGCAGGTTGGGAAATGGCTGAAGAGTTGTTTTCCGGTTTGCCAAACTTCAATCTCTTTGAGATTGATTATGTCCTGTGTCCCCATCGTCTAGAGGCCTAGGACACCGCCCTTTCACGGCGGTAACAGGGGTTCGACTCCCCTTGGGGATGCCATT
>NZ_JBLWFL010000008.1:0-188421 GCF_048323715.1 Microbulbifer weihaiensis | reverse complement strand
GGCGGGAATAGCTCAGTTGGTAGAGCGCAACCTTGCCAAGGTTGAGGTCGCCGGTTCGAACCCGGTTTCCCGCTCCAAGTTTAAAGCCGCTCAATGAGCGGTTTTTTTTTGCCCGATTTTTGGTGCAGGGCAGCGCGCAACAGGCGCATGTTGAATTGTCGCCCTTTAGGGCGTTGAATAAGCCCTCACTATCACCGACACAGTTGGATTCCATGACTGCCGCACTCTCCATCCGCGATCTGCAGAAAACCTATGACAACGGGTTTCAGGCGCTGAAAGGCATCAGCTTTGACGTGCAGCCCGGCGATTTCTTTGCCCTGTTAGGCCCCAATGGCGCGGGCAAGTCCACCACCATTGGCATTCTCTGCTCCCTGGTGCGCAAGACCGGGGGCAGCGTGTCCATCTTCGGTATCGACATCGACAAGGACTTCCCCAAAGCCAAGCAGATGCTGGGTGTGGTGCCGCAGGAGTTCAATTTCAGCCAGTTCGAAAAGGTGTTTGACATCGTCTGCACCCAGGGCGGGTTTTACGGTATGCCACGGGCGCTGGCGGAAGAGCGCACCGAGAAATACCTGCGCAAGCTGGGGCTGTGGGACAAGCGCAATACCCAGGCGCGGATGCTGTCTGGCGGCATGAAGCGCCGCCTGATGATCGCCCGCGCGCTGATCCATGAACCCAGGCTGTTGATCCTGGATGAGCCCACTGCCGGGGTGGATATCGAGCTGCGCCGCTCCATGTGGGAATTCCTGCAGGAGATCAACGAGCGCGGCACCACCATCATCCTCACCACGCACTACCTGGAAGAGGCGGAGAGCCTGTGCCGGAACATCGCGATTATCGACAAGGGCGATATCGTGGAAAACACCTCGATCAAGTCGCTGATCAAGACCCTCAGCAGGGAAGTGTTCATTCTCGACACCCGCGAGTCCCTGGCGGAAGCGCCGGATTTCGGCGAGTTTGATGGCCGGCTGGTGGATGACCACAGCCTGGAGGTAACCGTGGAGAAGGGGCAGTCCCTGAGTGACCTGTTTGCCCACCTCAGTGCGCAGAATATTTCCGTGACCAGTATGCGCAACCGCGCCAACCGTCTCGAAGAGCTGTTTGTGTCCCTGCTCGCCGAAGTGAAGCAGGGCAAAGAAGGAGAGCCGTCGTGAATCCCGCTGCAATCTGGACATCCTTCTCGACGATTTTCCGCCGGGAAGTGCGCCGCTTTACCCGCATCTGGCCGCAAACGCTGGTGCCGCCAGTCATTACCATGTCGCTGTATTTCGTGATTTTCGGCTCGCTGATCGGCAGCCGTATCGGTGAAATGGGCGGTTATTCCTACATGGAGTTTGTGGTGCCGGGCCTGATCATGATGGCGGTGATCACCAACTCCTACGCCAATGTGGTGTCTTCGTTTTACAGTGCCAAATTCCAGCGCAGTGTCGAGGAGCTGCTGGTGTCACCGACACCCAACTGGGTGGTCATGGCCGGGTATGTGCTGGGCGGTGTGGCGCGCGGGCTGATCGTGGGGTTTGTGGTGACCATTATCGCCATGCTGTTTACATCCCTGTCTGTGCAGCATATTGGCATCACCATCCTGATCGTTTTCCTCACATCCGTGTTGTTTGCGCTGGCCGGCTTCATCAATGCGATCTTCGCCAACAGCTTTGACGATATTTCGATTATTCCCACATTTGTGCTGACGCCGCTGACCTATCTCGGCGGGGTCTTCTATTCCATCGATCTGCTGTCACCGTTCTTTCAGGGGCTGTCGAAGCTGAACCCGATTTTGTACATGGTGAATGCATTCCGCTACGGCGTATTGGGTGTTTCCGATATCAACGTGGTGTGGGCATTTACCGGTGTTCTGGTATTTATTGCGCTGCTGGCGGGCTGGGGATTGCACCTGATGCGCCACGGCAAGCGCCTGCGCCACTGAGGAGAGTCTGAATCTATGGATCGCGAAGACTGGCAAAACCTGCCGCTGGGGCAGGAGACCCGTTACGAATCCAGCTACAACCCCAAGCTGCTGCATCCGATCCCGCGGGCTGTATCCCGTGCGCAACTGGGCCTTGCCGGAGGCGCGCTGCCGTTTACCGGTGCCGACGAGTGGTGGGGCTTTGAGCTGTCGTGGCTGAGCCCGAAAGGGGTGCCGCAGGTGGCGGTAGCGCGGTTCCGCTTTGCGGCGTCGAGCCCGGCGATGATCGAGTCCAAATCGTTCAAGCTGTACCTCAACTCGTTTAACCAGACCGAGTTCGAATCGGCGGACGCGGTGCGAAAAGTGCTTGAGGCTGACCTGAGTGCGGCCGCTGGCAGCGATGTGGCAGTTACCCTGTTTGACGTGGAAGATGCGGCGCTGGCAGTGCACAAGCCGGCCGGTTTCTGCCTGGACAGGCTGGAAATCGAAACCCGGCAGTACCAGCCGGATGCGAGCCTGCTCAAGCTGGCCGCCAGTGGCGAAGTGGTGGAGGAAACGCTGTACAGCCACCTGCTGCGTAGTAACTGCCCGGTTACCGGCCAGCCGGACTGGGCTACGGTGTCGGTCGAATATAAGGGGCCGGCGCTGGATAGGGCGGCACTGCTGGCCTATGTCATCTCCTTCCGCGAGCACCAGGACTTCCACGAGCACTGTGTTGAGCGGATTTTCTGTGACCTGCAGCAACTGGCCGCGTTCGAGCACCTGACCGTGTGTGCGCGCTATACCCGTCGCGGCGGCCTGGACATCAACCCGCTGCGCACCACCACCGGTGAGATCGTATTTCCGGGGCGATTTGCGCGGCAGTAAGAGTTTTGGGCGGCTATTAGATTGGGTGAGAAAGGGATTGTATAAGGGCGTGAAACGCCGGGCCTGAAGCCCGGCCTTTCAGAAAGCGGTCTAGATGATGACCTTGCTCTTCAGGCGCGCCTGCGCCTGTTGCAGTGCCTGCAGAACCTTCTCTTTGTCGTAGTTGCGGATCTTGTCCAGGTCCAGGTGCATGGCGAAGCCCGGCGCGTGCTCCTCAAGGTAGCTCTGCTGGCCACCCAGGTTCTTGCGCAGGTCGGTAACGGAATAGACCTTGACCGGCGTACTGAAGCCTTTCACGCTGACATGTCCTTTGTCGCGACACATCACCGTCTGCTTGATCATTGCCCAGGTCTCGTGGCTGATCAGGATCTCGCCCGTCTCTGCCGCGCTTTCCAGGCGCGCCGCCAGGTTTACGTGGGTGCCCATAACCGTATAGGTCTGGTGGTCGGCGGTGCCGAACACGCCCACGGTGCAGTAGCCGGTATTGATGCCCATGCGGATCTGCAGAGGGTGGGAGATCCCCTGGTCGTACCACTCCTGCATCATCTCACTGACGCGCTTGCGCATCGCCAGAGCCATCGCCACGCAGCGCAGCGCATCTGACTTTGGCCCTT
Source organism: Microbulbifer weihaiensis (assembly GCF_048323715.1). Classification (NCBI taxonomy): domain Bacteria; kingdom Pseudomonadati; phylum Pseudomonadota; class Gammaproteobacteria; order Cellvibrionales; family Microbulbiferaceae; genus Microbulbifer; species Microbulbifer weihaiensis. The sequence continues at coordinate 185,037 of NZ_JBLWFL010000008.1, read as the reverse complement.
TGCTTTGGTCATCGCCAAACACCACCATCACCGCATCGCCGATGAACTTGTCGATGGTGCCGCCGTAGTGCGCCACGATGCGGGACATTTCCGTCAGGTAGCTGTTCAGCAGTCGGGTAAGGGTCTCGGCCTCCATCTCTTCGGTGAGCTGGCTGAAATCCTTGATGTCGGAGAAAAATACCGTGAGCAGCTTGCGCTCGGTGACGATCTCCTTTTCCTTGCCGGTGGTGACCGCGCGCCACAGGCGCTTGGGTAGGTAGCGCGACAGCTTGTAGCTGGCCAGGTTGGCGATGCGCTGTTCCTGCTGGAGCTGCTCGTTGGACGCTTTCAGTTTTGCGATTTGCTTGTGGGTATAGAACGCATACGCGCAGAAGTAGGTGAATACACCAATGAGGCTTGCCGCGCTGATATTCAGGTCGGCATTCACCACCAGCGCCGGGCGGTGCATAACGTAGCCGAGTCCCACACCGATCAGCATCGCGGTGTTGTGCTCAAACCAGCAGCGGCCACCGCCCTGGGTCAGGGCATTGAACTGCACCATGGTGAGAAACAGCAGGCTGGGCAGCAGGCTGAAATTGGACAGTGCCATCGCCATGCCGATGAGCAGGGCATCGCCAAACGCGAGCCAGCGCCGTACCTGCTCCGCGTTATCTGGCAGGCTGCGGCGAGTAATCTGATAAGCGATGGGGATGTAGGCCAGCAGCAGGGCGGCCATGGCCAGCTGCAACAGTGAGCCATCGCCCGGCAGCGACGACCAGTTGATGGTGTTCAGCAGCGTTCCTGACGCGGCAAAACAGATCAGTGTACGAAAGTAGAGCGGGTAACGGGATTCCGTATCGCGCCCTTTGGTTTCTGCGGCCAGATTCTGCATCAACTGGTTTCTTTATATTCGGTATAAAACAGCGGGCTGGAACAGGGCGGAAGTCACCCGGCACCCCGGTCGCAAACTTGCCGGATTCAGTGAGCAACTTTGCGGTCATGCATTTCTTTATTTGTCAGCGGCGGACAGCTTTGCCGCCTTCCGCGCCGCTTTTTTTAATCATTTAGTGGCATGCGTCACGGACAGGCGCAAAGTTTACCCTTGTAGGGATGGGAAAGCGACGCCTTCTTAGAAACTGGTTTCAATTGGTACGCATGTGCAGGCCGGAAGTTGCGGGAATTGAGTTAAAATCCCCGCTATTGAGTACCACCGCACAAATCGGCTGCGGTGACTGGGCAGTTAAAAACAGGAGTAGAACATGGACGCGCTGGCGGCATTGCACAACCGGGTTTCGATAGGTGTTTTGGCAGATCCGCCGCCAGATGCCGCGCAGCGTGAGAATATTTTCCGCGCCGCCCTGCGCGCAGCGGATCACGGCAACCTGCGCCCGTGGCGCTTCCTTGTGGTCGAAGGCGAAGCGCGTGACCGGTTGGGCGAAATCTATCTCCGCGCCACTGAGCAGGAATCCGGCGCAGCGCTGCCCGAGTCCCAGCGTGAGCGCACGCTCGCTATGCCGCTGCGGGCGCCCCTGATCGTAGTGGCCGTAACCCGCCTGCAGGAGCACCCGAAAGTCCCCTTCAATGAGCAGCGCATGTCGACTGCCGGCGCAGTGCAGGCCATGCTGACAGCCGCGTTTGCCGAAGGCGTGGGCGCATACTGGCGCACCGGCGCGCTGGCAGAGAACCGGCAAGTCGCCGACGCCCTCGGCCTGGCCGACAATGAAGAAATAAGCGGCTTCATCTACATGGGCACCCCCCAGAAAGCCCCGAGACCGGCACCCGAACTCGCCGTTGAAGATTATTTTGCCGAATGGAAAGGGGCGTGATTTCACACTCGGCGAACGACTGGCGTATTTTTTTTCGTTTTTCGCTTGCAACCCCCGTCGGCTTTTTGTAAAGTGCGCGCTCGCTGATCGGGGCGCTATGTTACTGATTAGCAAGGCAAAAAGCCGACGAGCACGCAGGCGTGTGGACGGGAAGCTCGAAAAAACTCCGTCGCTAACGCAATACAATTTGGTGAGGTGTCCGAGTGGCCGAAGGAGCACGCCTGGAAAGTGTGTATACGGAAACGTATCGAGGGTTCGAATCCCTCCCTCACCGCCAATAAACAAAAAAGCCCAGCTATATGCTGGGCTTTTTTGTTTGTCCGCGCTGTGGGCGGGTGAGAACCCTCGCGGTTCGATCAGCTCGCACCGCGAGTTGAGACCGAGGCGCCAGCCGAGCCCGCAGGGTCAAAACACGCTGAAGCGTGTTTTGAGTCCATCCCTCCCGTGTTTCCACTCCGAAGTTTTGCCGAGAAAAGGCTTTCTCGATACTCGTAAATCGCCGAAACGTTTTTTGAATTCCGTCATCTTACGTTCATAGCGAGATAAGCGGCGACACCAGTCTTCTTGGAATTTTTCCTATGGGACAGAGGAAAAAAGTCAGCAAGCGCTTGGTACAGTCCAATGGCGAGTGCATTGCGGCGTATCAAACCGGTTAACTCTCTTTTCATTGCGGCTCCTGCACTGGGCACTTTGAGGAGTTCATCGACACTGAGCGCCTGAGCCTGAAGCATGCGCTCAGCAACTTAGCCCAGCGGCGATGGATATGATGTATCTACCCCCTCTGGCTCAGGCTGGTCCGGTATCTCTTCCCACATCAGCATCCATTCCCGAAAGGTTTCCGTTGAGCTCCAAGGCCATCCTGAGTAGAAGGTAGCTCCTGCCTCGGTGATCTGTTCCCAGATAACCTTGAGTCTACGAGGTAGTTCAACTTGGTGTGTTTCCAGAACCCATCTTAAGTAATCCCAGTATTCAACACCCATGTCCAAGTTGGTATGGAAGTGTATCTCTGGATCGTCGAAATCACCGGATGACAACAGCCTGCGCCTAATCCAGATGGTATGTCCTTTGATGGCACCTGAGGTTTCATAGAGCGAGGGTTTTAGTTTGATTCCGTGTCTTTGCTCTAAAGTTTCGTGATGATCATTAAAGTCATGGAAGCAGTCGCGCAATGGGCTGCTGATATCTACTGCCCCGTCGTTGATGAATTCGTCGAAAGTAGGTGCTTCTTGAATTGTGTCTTCGTAGTGCAGCTTGAGTGCAGAAAACGGAGCATCATAACCAAATTTATCTTGCCGGCAGCAGTTACGATTGGCGAAGGTCGCTCCAGCAGATATCTTTACCTTTACATGCAGGCAAAGCCTTGAAGGGTTCATGGCGGCTTTAGAGAGTAGCTCCCTGAATTCTTCCCAGTAATGCTCATACCGAAAGCCGATATGACAGCTTTGGGCCCAGCAGCAATAGTGCCTATCTGAGTTAAAGGTGAGGGTGCAATATAGGTTATCTCCGTTAGCCGATACTTCTAGGTCGGGGAACGAGTATTGATACTTACACTGAAGCTTGCCCCAGAAACGATGCTGTTCGTTAACAAACTCCAGGAAGACATCTTGAAGGTTTTTCATCGGGAGTGCGTACAGCGGCGCTGCAGCGGGTTGATTTGTCGTGGGAAGTATAGCGCTGACTGGTCTCCTGAAGTAGAGATATCGGGCATGAAAACGTGTCTTGTGACGCCGTATCTCCACTCCAATGAGGGTGGGTAGGTCGCTTTAGGTGTCTGGTGAGAGGCCGTATATCTCCTCCATGTAGAAATAAATCCGTGCATCGTTGTCTTTCTTATTCGTCGGAGGCTGTGCCGCTCGTTGCTTGAAGCTCATTCTGAACTCAAGGGAACCGTACCGACTAAAGTCCAGTCAGTTCTGCTCATACAAGAGTGTTGACCGAAGTTCGTAGCTTGCCCAGAATACTGTATATGAATACAGTAGCGCCAATTCCCGTACCTTTCCTGCCTGTCGCTGTCTCAGCTGGATTTCCATCTCCAGCCGCTGCCTATTCTGCCAAGCCCTTGGTCTTGGACGACTGGCTCTGGCCGACACGTGCAGCTTGCCAGTTGTCCCCTTGGGGGAGTGATGGCCGTACATACCTCATGTTGGACTTGGCCATGCGACCCGTAGCTGGAGACCAGCTCTGGATTGCGGACATGGACGAGTTACTGGATTGGCCTTGTGAGCAGACGCCTGAGTCTGATATAGGCGTCGTGGTTGCCGCTACGATCCGCCTGTATCGTCGCCGGCCTGATCCCAGCCCCAAGCCTCAATCTGTCCATGACTGGTTAATCCGGCGCCCCTTTGCGACTTACCTGGTGAAAGCAGAGGGGCGCTCGATGAGTGATCACGGAATTCACCACGGTAGCCTTTTGGTTGTCGACCGTAGCTGTGATCTGCATGACGGTGACATTGTTATTGCGGGATGTGCCGACGGCTTCCTGGTTAAGCAGTACCGAACCAAGCCAGTTCGCTTGGTGGCAGGTAATACGGACTATCCCGACATCGTTCTGGAGCGAGCTCCACAATTTGACTTGGATGGAGTGGTGATCGCCAGCCTCACTCGCCATCGGGGGGCAGCATGAAGCGCTGGGATTTACAGGCCAATCAGGTCGCTCTTGTCGATGTAAACAACTTCTATGTGTCCTCCGAGAGAACCTTCGACCCAAGCCTCCGACACAAGCCCGTCGCCGTCTATTCCAACAACGACGGCTGTGTGATCGCTAGGTGTGCGGAGGTTAAAGCAATGGGGGTGAAGATGGGGGTTCCTGTCTTCGAGGTGAGGCAGTTATTCCGTGAGCGAGGAGTGGTTGCTCGAAGCAGTAACTACACCCTTTACCATGACATGTCCTGCCGATTCGTGTCGTCGCTGGAGCAGTTCTGCCCTGACGTTGAGCAGTACAGCATTGATGAGAGCTTCCTGCACTTCCACGGCTTTGGTGAACGGCTAGCATTGCATTGTCAACGGCTGGTGGCCTCCGTGCGCCAGTGGACGTCCATGCCATGCTGCGCTGGAATCGCCCCTACGAGAACGTTGGCGAAGGCCGCGAATCACTTTGCGAAGACGCTGGGTGTGCCTGGAGGAGTGCTACAGATCGGTAGTGAGTATCATCGACAACAACTTTTGATGCAGTTGCCGGTCGGTGAAGTCTGGGGTGTTGGGCGGCGATTGTCGAAGCGACTCGAAGCTATGGGCATTGGGACTGCCTGGGAGCTTTCCAACGCACACTTGCCGACCATACGGAAGGCGTTCGGTGTGACTCTTGAGCGCACCGTCAGGGAGTTACAGGGCACACCTTGCATAGAGCTTACCCCGATGGATCAAGCCAAGAATGAAATAGTTTCTGGTCGGACATTCGGCAAGTTGCTGCAAGACTTCGATGCTCTGATGGCCGCTGTGGCCAACCATGTATTGCTCGCAAGTGAAAAGCTTAGAGTTCAGCAGGGTGTGGCGGGGAGGTTGGTTGTGTCTGTTCAGAGGCGAGCACAAGGAAAAGAGTGGCGTGAGGTCTCTGCACACACTGAGTTGCGACCGGCGACTAATACTCCCCAAGTACTTGTGGGGGCCGCTCGAGGTTGTCTTCGAGATGTATTCGGTGAGCACTATGAGTACCGGAGGGCATCAATTATGTTGTCGTCACTTGAGGTTGAGTCGGAAGTGCAGAATGACCTGTTCGCGAGTTCTGGACACCGGGACGATGGAGTGGTGTCTGAATGCCTTGCTCTAATCAATGAGCGGTTTGGTAGGGGGAAGGTCGTTCTTGGTAGTGCCCGCTTGTCGTCCGACTGGGAAATGCAGCGGGCGTTTCTCTCACAAGATTTCACCGCCGACTTCAAAGCGCTACCTGTCGCGCATGCATAGGGCTGTCGAGCTAGTGCGCCGAGAGCGTCTCTGGTTAACGGGGGCAAATTGCTACACAATCTGGGATGAGAGTTTTACGCATTTGAACAAGGTGGCATTCCGGTATCAATGTAAGCAGCTGATTTATAAAGTTTTTTTGTTTGTCTGCGCTGTAGGCGGGTGAGAGCCATCGCGGTTCGATCAACTCGCACCAGCGCGTTTTGAGTCCATCCCTTCCGTACGCCCCTCCGATATTTCCCCTGCTCAGATCTAAGCCAGATCTCTTGAGTAATTACCTTTTTAACCCGAGTGGTCTTGTTCCAGGCGGCTTGATGTCTTTTGTGGGTGGTTTACCCGAAATCAGTAAGAGTCTTCTGTTTGCGCCCAGCCTGAACGGAGAGCCTTTACAGAGAGCGGAGGTGAGGGTTGCCGCAGGAAAGTAGCTGAGCTTCAGTGGTTTCAATTTTGCTATCGCTGCGTATCCGTATCGGATGCAATTTCGGTGGAGGTGCGCATTTACTGAGCAATCTGTTCTCAGGTCGGGCAAAAATGAAAAAAATACTTCTGAGAATTCCATCACAAAAACAAACCTGATATCGTTGAGGGAATTGGCGCCAATATCATCTTTCATCGGTGGCTGGCCTCAAAAAATAATTATAAAAAATAGGGTGGAGTCACTGTGATAAAGCATTGGCAAGAATACTCTGGTGAATTCATTAGTTGGTTGCGGGCACGCGCTTGGTCCGCTCCGGCTCTGGTGCTTGTGATCGCCGGCGTATACGCACTGCAGTTTTGGCCAGTGTTGTTCGGCACAGCTACCGTGTTTCTGGCGGCAATATTTCTAACGCCAATCTTCTTTGCAAAGTATCAACTCATTTCAACTTTCTACGACTCTGAAGAGAGTGACCTGTCTTTTCCCAGTCTTGGTGTAATGCTGAAAACTGCAGGCTCTGTTTGTGCTTTTTATATGCTGGGGTGGGGGTTGGCCTGTCCGGTAAAGCATAATGCTGCACTGATAGTGTCTTCCTATCTTTTCGTCATGTTGGCGGCATGCATGTTGTATTGGAATAAGTCTGCAAACCAGCGACAGCTTAGTCAGGTGTTACGCGTAACCCTGTTTAAGCACGGGTTGATTATCGGGTTTTTGTACTCGGGCGTTGTATTTTTCCTCAATGATGTGTCGATCTGGTCCTCGGTGATCAGTTTTTTTGATCGGGATCTTTGCGGTATATATCTGTCATTTCAGTCTGGTCTGGACTCCCTGGCCGGTATATTCCCGGAACCATTTGACACCATTTTAAAGCTTGTCTTTAACCTCAATATCGCGTTCGGTTTTATCTTTGTTCTTTACGCCTATTCGTTGATGCGGGTATGGGAACTGCTGCATGGGCCGGCGGAGAGTGTGGATGCTGAGGGCGGAGAGAGCTTAGCGCGCCCTGATCCAGTTAAAGTGGTCGGTAGCTGATGGTGCGGTTAAATTTTTACCGCAGGTTGCCGCTGATACCTGGACTCATATACCTGAACGTTTCTCGCAGGTCTCTCTCGCTCTCTGTGCGTGGCAGGGGCGTAGGGGTAACGTTTGGGCGGCGAGGAATCAGCTTTTCAGCTGGCCTGGTGGGTACAGGGATATCTGCGCGTGTGGAACTTCCATTTCCCAAAGTAAATTCCGATCAGGATGTTCAGTTGAATAACAATAACGATACTAGCCATAGAAAATTTCTCGGGGGAGCGGATGGCCAGAAAGAAATCGAAAGATGATGCGCTGCTGGTTTTGTTGATCATTCTGGTGGCCGCGGTGATAGCGGTCGTCTTGCTAACACCCGTTGTACTTGTGGCCGGGTTTGTACGTAATCAATTCCGTGCGCTCAAATATCGTCGGCGATTTGTGAATGAGCATGGAAGGGTGTGGTTGAATGAAAGGGAAAAGGAAGCGTTTTTAAAGTGGGTAGAAGACCTCCGTCGGGCCGAACTTGAGATCGACGAGGCTGTCGAAAAGGGCGAGCGTGAAGGCGTTTCCAGGAATGTGGATGGCACTTTCTCGGCGCGCAGCAAGCTGGGCAAGGAGTTGCGATCTATCATGGATAGATGTATGCCGTTGCGGCAGGAGTTATTTGATAATTTGGAGCGGCTACAGAAACTGCCACAAACCCGTTGGAACAAACTCAATCGATATACAGGTAAGGCGCATGCCTTTGCGTTTGGCTTGTTGGCCTGGTGTGGAGCCATGGGTTACTACATCATTGAGCAGGGGCGTCAGATCGGAGCTGACTTGCTGAACGTTTATTGGGCGTTTGCAACGAATATCCTCAGGGAGGACCGGCACGACCTTCCGTTATCCGGTTACGATATTGAGATGCTGTTGGTCAGCACTACAGCGGCTGTTGTCGCATATTGGCTTGGGCGACTGCTGTTCTTTAGAGCTGCCAGACGGTATGCGCCACGCCCTCAGCTAGTAACCGCCAAGAATATTGCTTCGTTTGGCGAGGATTACCTGAAGCCCTGACCGATTGTGAATTAGGTTAGGGGTTTTTAGTGGCATAATATCGTGTGCAAGGGGAGACCTGAGTCGGGCATCAAAAGGCCATTGAAATACCATTCATATAAAAAGGAAGTATCTTGAAAGTCTCTATTATGCTTATTGTTTTTTCTGCAATCTTAATCTCCGGTTGTGCAACGCAGCCTCCTAGTGCGGATGAAATTAAAGTCGCCCCCAGCGAGCGACTTTATAACAAAGATCTCCGCACGATGAGCAGTGACCGAACTATACCTGTAACCATTACTAGGGATGCAGGGTTTTTGGGGAGCTTGGCAACTGTGTTTTTGAAGATCGATGGCGAATATGTAGTGTGGCTAAATACGCGAGAAGAAATAACTATATATTTAGAGCCGGGTGGTTATGTCTTTGAGTTAGTTAATGCTCTTTGTCCGGATAGCCAATACTGCGTATTTCCGACAGATGTAACGATTAAGCCAGGATTTAAGAATAACTTTCGAATTCTATTTAACAACAGCAATGGGTTGATTCTTGCGAGGGCAAGCACCGCTGGGAGCATTTGACATAGATTTGCTTAGCTCAAATCTGACACACTTCCTTGAAAATAAGGGGGTTGCCGGATTTGATGTAGGTGAGCAGTCCTGACGACGAAGCCAGTGAAGGGAGTCAAACTTAGTATCAGGACCATCTGGGATCGCAAGATCCATTCTATATTTGGACATTGAAAGGCATTGGCTACGTATTCCAGCAAACCTATGTTGATACCTAAGCGAAGGTGTGTGCTGCAAGCTTTACACGACCTCGGCTCTTATCACCGTGGTGAACCTGATGAATGACGGAGTGCTGCCGTTCGATGCCTCTCAGGAGCTACCTGTAATTCGCATCTTGACCGATCTTGACACCGAGTGCTATGGCAAGCTGGAGTTGCACGATAATCAGATGTACCTGAGCGTGAATGAAATCAAGCATGCCAAGACGAAAGACCGTCACTGTCTTCGAATGCGTCGAAAAACGATTCTACAGGCGTTCTACCAGCCCTCATTGTTGTGCAACATATACGGGTCAATAGAAGAGTTGCACAACCAACCGAAAACTCACCGCACCCCTTTTTAGTTGTGTACTCTGCTATGCGGGATGTTTCAGCTGCCCCAGCTGCACATTGCTAAGCCAACAACCGTGCACACCAAATGGAACCCGTTGCGGCAGGTGCAGGCGCGCGAGTTCGGTCATGTTGCGGGCATCCAGTACCAGTAAGTGGGCCCGGTCTTCGGCCATCAGCAGGTCGATGATGTAGCCGTCGTCTTCCCCTGTGGCGTCGGGCCTGGCTACAAAGAGTGCTTCACCACCGTAGTATTCACCATAATCGAAGTACTCGAGTTCGCGCTCTTCCAGCAGGTCGTACTTCAGCACCCCTTTGCCCATAATGCCGCCGCTCTGCTGCTCGTCCAGCAGGTATGCATAGCGGTTCTGTCGGCCCGTGTAGGCGGTGTTGTAGGTTGGTCGCTCATAGAAATGGTCGAGCAGTTTTCGCTGTTCGGTGACTTCCCCTGTTTCCAGGTTGAAGCGGAATTTGTGCAGGTACGCGTGCGGTTCGTCGGACGAGTGTATGGGGACGGTCGCCGGGTATTCTCGGAATACGGGCGCGAACAGCACAATGTCCGTGCCGCCGTCGGCCCTGGTTTCCTCCCAGCCGTTGATCACGTGCCAGATATGGCCGGGCAGGTCGGTGGTGAACCATCGAATGGGTTTGCCGTCCTGGTGGTCGCGGGCTATGACGCCGAATCGCAGTTTGTGGTCGGGATCAAAAAAGAACGGGCTTCCGCTGCTGCCTGTGAGGGCTTTCATGTCGCTGCGCAGAGAAACGTCTGGGAACACCGAGTAGCGTTCGGTGAGGAAGTAATCATGCAGGAAGCCAATGGCCGGTTCTGCGCTGAGAAGCTCGCTGAAGCGGCTGAGCTTGCCCTCGGTGAGCTGGCCAAAGTGCACTTTGCCGGAGCGTATGTCTGTGCTGTACCAGTACCAGTCGCCGGTGGCCGGGTCTATCTTGGGGTGTGCGGTAAAGGGCGCGCCGAGCTGGCCGCTGAAATCTTCAATATAGCCGGTGCCCGGTAGCACCAGTCGTCCGTTTTCGATGCGGGTGTCGAGAACGAAAGGCCGGCAGGTTTCCTGCAGGCAGTAGAGTTTGTCGTGATGAAATTGAATGGCCGTTGTGTTGGAGCCATTGTCCAGATCCGGGATGGCCGGGATCAGCCCGCGGCGTTTTTCCATGGCTTCTGCCAGCACCTTGAATAGTGCGGCCTTGCCACCACCGGCAATATCGCCGAACTCGGCATAGAGTTCCCGGCCCAGTGTTTGCTGCGCTTCGAATCTGGGTGTGCGTATATAGCAGTTGGAGTAGGTGGCCTTTCCGTCCAGTATCTGTATCTGGTGAAGCATGCCCGCACCGTTGAACATATGCCGGCGGGACTGGATCTGGTCAAACTGGTAGTTGGTGCCATTGCGTAAATAAACACCTTCCAAATCCTTTGGCAGGCAACCTTCCACTTTAACCTGCTCGTGTTCCAGCTCTTCCCGCACGGGCAAAAATCCTGGGAGGGAATAGTCGCTTTTACCGTTATGGGTATCGAGGTCGAGGCTGTCGTTGGCGCGGGCCCGCACCATCGCCAATACCTGGCGCGGATAGGCCAGGTAGATTCCCACGAGCAATAGCGCGATGCCCATTAGTGCACTGGCACTGATCAGGAGAAATGAAGACACGGTGGTTCCCTCCATGTGAACCGGCCGCACTTCCCGCACCGTTGTTGCCGGCACAGCAGAAGTGGGCACAGCAAAGTTTTATTTATGGTCGCCAAGCAGAATAAGCGCGGATTCTTACATATGCAACATGTATCATATGTGTTTGATGCGCAGATATGAGCAAGGAGAAGTGGCGTTGTCGTTGAAACACGTGATTCTGGTCAGCCTGGCGAACGGTTCGGCTACCGGCTATGAGATCAATGGGCAGTTCGCGGCGGGTCTGGGCAGGCTCTGGAATACCAGTCACCAGGCGGTCTACCGTGCCCTGGCATCGATGCAAAAGGAGGGGCTGGTTTCCTTCACGGAAGCGCGGCAAACCAGCAAGCCGGATAAAAAAATCTACCAGATCACCGATGCTGGCAGGCAGTGCCTCGACCGGTGGCTGCTGAAACCGCAACCCCCAACCCAGCTGAACGAAGATCTCATGATCAAATTCTTCGCCGGGGAGATGTGCCCGACGGATCGGCTGCGGGATCAGGTGAGCGAGCACCTCCAGTACCACCGCCAGAACCTGGCGTCCCTGGAGATGATCGAGCAGCAATATCAGGAGGGGGAGCGCCCGTTGAGCCGCCGCGCCAGAATCCAGCAGCTAACGCTGCGCCGCGGGATTCTTACGGAACGCGCCCGGGTGGCGTGGTGTCTGGAGGCGATCGCCTTGCTCAGTTCAATGCTGGAACTCGAACTGGCCTAGGCGGATACACAGCCGCTATAGCCGCTATAGCCGCTGGCGCCAGTCGACAGGCTGGCGGTTATGGCAAGCGCCTAGCAATATTGGTCAGTAATTGCCGGATCTCGGCATCCACGCCCGGCATGCACATAAACCCGTGAATCATGCCCACCGCCTGCTGCAGGTGCACGCTGTTGCCCGCCTGTTGCAGTTTTTCGGCGAACAGATTCCCTTCATCCAGAAGCGGGTCGAACTCCGCCACAACAATGTGGGTCTGTGGCAGGTTGGAAAGGTCGGTGCTCAACAGTGGCGCGGCCAGGCCACTGGGACTTGTGTCACCTTGCAGGTAGTGACCCCAGTAAAACGCCATCATTTCGCAGCTGAGAAAATACTCGCCACTCCCGAAGTGTTTGTAGCTTTCGTTGTCCGCGGGAAGATTCACGGTAGGGTACAACAGCAGTTGTGCATCGATGGCTGCACCGCCGCGCTCGCGGGTCATCAGGCTGACTGACGCGCACAGGCAAGCGCCGGCGCTGTCGCCGGCAAGCAGCAGGGAGGCATCCGCTGATGCAAACTCGGCGCGGTTTTGCGCAGCCCACTGCACCGCTGCGTAGCAGTCCTCCGGTGCGGCGGGGAACGGGTGTTCTGGTGCAAGGCGGTACGCCACGGAAATGACCGCGCTGTCCAGCGTTTGGCACAGGCGGCGGCACAGGCCGTCATGGGAATCCAGCGTGCCCACTACAAAGCCGCCGCCGTGAAAGAAAACGGTCAAGCGGTTGCTGTGCTGGGACTGGGGCAGGTAGAGCCGCGCTTCCAGCGGGCTCTCGGCACCGGGAACCTGCAGCTCGCGGATTTCGCCGATCTCGACAGGTTCAACCGGTAGCGGGGTGTCGAAGATGCTCCGCATGGTGGCCGCATCCATGGAGCTGACGGGCGGGAGGGGCAAATCCCTGAACGCGGCAATGAAAGCCTGAATGGCGGGATGTAGCTGCGATGCCATGGTGATTTCCTTTTCTCAATTTCGGGTGATCCAACAGTCACTGCAGTCAAACAAGGTCTTTGCGGTAGGTCAGCGGCGTTACTCCCGTCCACATTTTAAATGCCCGGATGAAGGCGCTGGCTTCTGAAAATCCGGTTTTTTGCGCGATATATTCAATCGAATATTTTTTTCTGGCTAGGTGGTTGATGGCGATATCCCTGCGGAGCTGTAGTTTCAGGTCACTGTAGGTGAGGCCTTCATCATTCAGTAGCCGGCGAAGGCGTTTGGGGTTCTGCTCAAGTGTGCTGGCGATTTCTTCAAACGTGGGCAGTTTGCTCAGGTCACTGCCGATCAGCGCCTTTATGCGCTGGTGCCAACTGGTGGCCTGAAAGCTGTTCACCAGGAAGTTGTACAGTGGCTTGCGCAGAAACTCGGCCAGTGTGTCGGGTGTTTGCGCTACCGGCATTTGCAGCAACTTCCGGCTGAATACCAGCTGGCATTCCTGCGCGCCAAATTTGGCGGGCGCGCCGGCGAGCAGCGCACTGTATTCGCCAATATGCTCCGGCTCGGGATAGGGGAGGGCGACCCGTTGCAGCGGTATGTTCGACTTGGTCAGCCAGCACAGCTGCCGATGCAGGCTAAAAGCAAAGAGTTCATAGGCGAACGGGGCAGGGGGGGTAGCGTTTCCTGCTGCCGGGCGTATGGCCAGTATTGCCTCTTCATCGGCAATGGTCAGTTCCAGCAGGAAACTCTTCTCCACAATGGCGAAAAACAAGCTGCATCTCTTCAGCACCTGCCCAAGGTTCCGGCAGCGTATAAGCCAGTGGCACAGGGCTGACCACTGCCCGATGCGGCTTGGCTGGGGGCAGTAGCCGAGCATTTCATCACCCATCTCGCGCATGGTCAGCGTCTGCAGCCTTGCGTATTGCTCGGCGCTGACCCTGGCCTGGCTTCCCTGTAAAAGCCTCGGTGATATCCGGCTGCGGCGCAACAGCTGGCTGCTGTCCAGGCCGTATTGTTTCGCGTGCCTGATTACCGATTTGACGAAATACAGTGGTATTGAAATGTCCGCCATATTTTTTTCCGGTTTGGCTCAGATTACGCCTGGCTGGGCTTTAGGTTTTGCACATTTACCGCACCGTTTATCTTCGGAAACTACCTTGTACCCAAAATATCTATTTCTGTCCATTATCGTCATTGTTTTGCTGGTGGACGTGCAAGTTAATAGGTAAAAATGTTGAGTGCACCTGCCCGATAACAGGATCAGGAAAACACTTGATGAATGGCATGATGGTCTCGTTTTTCATTAAAGACCATGCAGGAGAAGGTTCTTTTTCAGGGGTCAACTTCATAGCCTTATGGCTAGGTAAATGTTGGCAATTAAGTGTTGTGTCTGCGTGCATGGAGCGTTGTTTCGGTCAGGTTGCTGGCCATTTTTTTTATGTGTCACTGTTGCCCGTTACTGTCAAAAAATCCCAACTCACCGTCGGAGTGGAGTCAGGCCAATGAGAACATTTGAAACCGTCGATTACCGCGTAGAAGAACGTGTGGCTTTGATCACCTTGAATCGCCCCCAGTCAAGAAATGCGTTGAACGCACAGTTGCGGGCCGAGCTGTATCAGGCCGTAACGCGAGCGAACAATGACCGGGACGTAAGGGTTGTTATTCTCGCTGGCGCCGGCCCGGGCTTTTGTGCCGGCGCAGATCTGGCGGAGCAGTACCCGGACGCCGACCAGGATGGGTTTATCACACAGCAGCTCAGAACCGAGTATCACCCCATTTTGCAGGGCATTATTGAATCGCCCAAGCCGTTCATCTGCGCCGTCAACGGTGCCGCGGCGGGCATTGGTGCGGCCATTGCCCTTTGTTGCGATTTGGCGGTGATGGCTGAAGACGCCTTTTTCTATTCTGCATTCGCGGCAATCGGGCTGGTCCCGGATGGCGGCAGCCACTGGTTCCTGAGCCGCTACCTGGGGGGCAAGCGGGCCTTCGAGATGATCGCCGAATCCCGCCGCCTGAGCGCATCGCGCTGCCTCGAGCTCGGACTGGTAAATCGGGTAGTTGCATCGCCGCACCTGCTTGAAGAAACCCTCGGTTGGGCAAAATCACTTGCGGAAAAGGCGCCGTTGGCAATGCAGTACAGCAAGCAGTTGTTGCGCGAGGTACCAGGTCTCAGCCTGGCCCAGACGATGGACCGGGAGGCACAGGTGCAAAATATTCACTACCGCAGTGAGGACTTCAAGGAAGGCGCCACGGCATTCTTTGAAAAACGGCAGCCGCGCTTTACCGGCAAGTAAGGCTCTCCCCACAGGAAGTTAACGCAAGGGCGTGACATGAAGACACGAATTACGGAACTCTTTGGCATTCGCTATCCCATTATCCAGGGAGGCATGATGTGGGTGGGGCGCGCGGAGCTGGCCGCGGCCGTGTCCAACGCCGGCGGGCTCGGGATATTGACCGCACTTACCCAGCCCACACCGGAAGCACTCAGGCAGGAGATAGCGCGCTGCAGGTCAATGACGGACAAACCGTTCGGGGTCAACCTGACACTTCTGCCCTCGATAAAGCCGGTTCCGGTTGATGAGTACGTTGCGGCGATCATCGACAGCGGTGTGACGATTGTCGAGACCGCGGGCCGCAGCCCCGAGCCGTATATGGCCGCATTCAAGCGCGCCGGAGTCCGTGTCATTCATAAATGTACTTCGGTTCGCCATGCACTCAAGGCTGAGCGGATCGGGTGCGATGCGGTGAGTGTCGATGGGTTTGAGTGTGCGGGTCATCCAGGTGAAGACGACATACCAAACCTGGTCCTGTTGCCGGTGGCATTCTCCCGGCTGAAGATTCCCATGGTGGCTTCTGGCGGTATCGGTACGGGGGCGCAGATGGCAGCCGTGATGGCGCTTGGTGCTGAGGGAATCAACATGGGCAGCCGCTTTGTGGCTACTGTGGAGGCGCCGGTTCACGAAAATATGAAGCGCGCGATGGTGGACGCGGACGAGAACCAGACCACGCTGATGCTGCGCAGCCTGAACAACACCTGCCGGGTCTTCAAAAACCCGATCTCGGCCGAGGTTACCAGTATCGAGGCGCGGCCGGGGCAGACAGATTTCTCTGATCTGCAGCCGCTGGTTTCTGGCCAGCGCGGGCGCGAGCGCTGCATTGAAGCGGGTGAAATCGACGATGGGATCTGGACCGTGGGCATGGTCATGGGCCTGATCGACGATATTCCCACCTGTGCCGAGCTGATTGAGCGTATGGTAGCGGAAGCGCGCGCCGCCTCAGCCAGGATTACTGAGGCGTTGCGCTGAGTTAGACGATTGATTTTTTGCGCCGGGGTGTCACGTCATCAATGGTGGTGACACCCGGGCGAGGAAGTCCTGTTCTTTTGTGCATTCTCCCGTCAGCGCGAAGCCCGCGATTTCGCCGTCCGTCTTTCTGAAGACCGCCTTTACTCCGGTTGGAGTGCTTTGTTCAATAACCCACTCACCAATGACCTGCTGCTCCGGCGGGCTTGTTACCACCGGGTAGAGCGTCGTTTTGATCGCGACCGGCATGGCGCCATAGCGAACTACCGTTGGTTCACCTGTGAGTGTGTGTGCAAGGGCGCGTGCACAGGCCATCAGCGGTGCCACATAGAGCCTGAGCTGCCCATCGACCTCGGCACAATCGCCGAGCGCAAAAATATCGGCATCGCTGGTCTGCAGCGTTCGGTCTACGCAGATGCCCCGGCGGGTCGCGAGCCCTGCCGCTGCGGCGAGCTCGACCCGTGGCCGCAAGCCGATCGCCGACAGCACAATATCGGCCTCAAGCAACTGACCGTTTGCCAGTCGGGCAAGCACGCCGCCACCATACGCGGGGCTCAACTTCTTCACGGTGGTGTTGAAGTGGAAGTGAGCACCGGCCGCTTCCATGGCGGCCTGCACCGACAACGCTGCCGTGGCTGGCAGCAGCCCGGACAGCAGGCCGGGCATTGGATCGACCACGTCAACCTCATAATCCGCAAGAGTCAGGTCATTGGCGTATTCGCACCCGATCAGGCCGGCACCGATGATGAGTACTTTCCTGGCACCCTTGATAGCCGCGTGAAAGTGACGGTAGTCCGTCAGGTCGTTGATCTGGTAAATACTGCCGATGGATTTTGCCGGCAGCGGCACCTCGACGGCAGCGGCACCTGTGGCCAGTACCAGCTTGCCGTAGGGGATGGATCTCGAACCGGCGACCACCAACCTCTGTTCGCGGTCGATAGCAATGACCTTGGTGAATGGCAGAACTTCGATATTCAGCTGCCGCGCCATCTCGTCTGCGGTGGCGGTGACCAATTCTGCGGGACTTTTGCCTTTGTGGAATGCGGTGGAAAGCTGTGGCTTATAGTAGAAACTGCCGTCGTCTGCGGTGATCAGCACAACCGGCAGCGCATTGTCGAGCTTGCGGATTTCCTTGGCCAGGTTGTACCCGGCGAGGCCGGAGCCGATGATGACAACGGGGCGTGCGGCTTCCGCTGCCTGGGCCTGGGCAGAAGTCTCCTGCTCGGTGGGTAGTGCTTCTGCTGGTGCGGAAGTGGCCACGATCACCATCTCGAAGTCCTGTTTACCGACACCGCAGTCCGGGCACAGCCAGTCATCGGGCACCTGTTCCCAGCGTGTTCCCGGCTCAATCCCATCCTCGGGCGAGCCTTTCGCCTCGTCGTAGACCCAGCCGCACACCAGGCACTCCCAAACCTTGTAATTCTCCATAGCGTCGCTCCGTCCTGTGCAATGTCGTACCGGGTTAGCCCTTCAGCATCTGTGCAATGGTTTTTTCGGTTTTTGCGTTAAACGGCGGGCTCATGCCGGTCATGGAAGCAACATCGAGCTTGGTCTGTTTGTAAATGGATCGGGCGTGGCTGAAACTCTTGAAACCATCAAAGCCGTGGTAGGCACCCATGCCGCTGGGGCCGACACCGCCGAATGGCAAGTCTTCCTGGGCTACGTGCATCAACACGTCGTTGATGGTCACACCGCCGGAATGGGTGCGATCGAGAATCGCTCTCTCTTCAGCGGCGTCATCGCCGAAATAGTACAGACCCAGCGGACGCGGTTTGCTGTTGATATAGCTGATGGCCTCGCCGAGCTGGCGATAGGTTTTCACCGGCATCAGGGGGCCAAAGATTTCTTCCTGCATGATCAGCATGTCATCGGTGGCGTCCAGTACCAGGGTCGGCGGGATTTTGCGGGCGGGCTGGTTGGCGAAGTCCTCTTCTGCCGGGTTGATTTCCACCAGGGTCGCGCCCTTGTCTACTGCATCCGCCATATATCCCTGCAAGCGCTGGTAGTGACGTTCGTTGATTACTGACGTGTAATCCGGGTTATCCAGTAATGTTGGCAGCATCCTGGTGGCCGCCGCGCGGAACCCATCGACGTACTCCTGCAGTTGCTCTTCCGGTACCAGGCAATAATCGGGGGCCAGGCAGATTTGTCCGGCATTGGTGATCTTCCCCCACATAATCCGGTCGCAGACCATTTGCGGGTCGGCACTGCGGCCAACGATCACCGGGGATTTTCCACCCAGCTCCAGGGTCACCGGTACCAGGTTTTTGGCCGCCGCGGCCATTACGTGACGGGCGATTGATGTGGCTCCGGTAAACACCAGGTGATCAAAGGGCAGGGCGCTGAAGGCCTGGCCGACATCCGCGCCGCCAGTAATCACGCAGATTTCTTCAGGCGCGAACGCTTCACTGATCAGCTGGCGCATTATCTCGGAAGTGGCCGGGGTAAATTCCGATGGCTTGATCATGGCCCGGTTGCCGGCGGCCAGTACCTGGGCCAGCGGGGCAAAGGCGAGATTCACCGGGAAGTTCCATGGGCTGATGATCCCGACCACGCCGAGTGGCTGGTATTCAATTCTGGAGCGCGCCCCGAACAGATTGAGCGGGAACATCGTGCGACGTCGCTCGGGCTGCATCCACTTGCGCAGGTGCTTTTTCGCATGTTGCAGCGGGCCAACGGCTGCGGCCACATCCATCAGCTTGCTTTGCTGGCAGGAGCGGTGGCCGAAGTCGGCGTGCATGGCTTCCACTAGGTCATCCTGGTAGTCCAGCAGCTGGCGGATCGCCCGATCAATACGCTCGATCCGGGTTTCAGCGCTGACGGGCCCTTCCTCGTTGAATGCCGCGCGCTGTGCGGCGAGGATCTTCTCGAGTTCAACGGCGAGGGTGGTTGTCCCGAGGTCAGTGGCGTTCATGGTGATATCCATCGAAGTTCCTCTCCCGTATCTGCGCTCAGGCGCGGCTCTTGTGAAGGGCGCCGAATGGTGCGCTTTGGCTGTTTTCAATCGTGGTACGACAGTCTATGGGAATTTAAAAATTAATAAAACAGGATGTACGGATTGTTTTATGCGGGGGCTTTTGGTAGCGTGAGATCGGGGCCGAAAATATGGCGCCTAATTGAACCTGGATGGGTTCTTATCAGAATAATGGGACGCAACGGTGCGGCTCCAGGGTCGAAATGCTTTGCACTACAACGACTGAAACGATTGAACGGAAGAGCTTGCTATGGACTTTTCATTGACCGAAGAGCAGGTACTGTTGCGCGACAGCATAGAAAAGTTTATTCGGGAACACTGCGACGTCGAGCGGCACCGCAGGCTGCTCAGGTCATCTCCGGGTTATGACCCGGAAACCTGGCGCACGTTTGCCGAGCTGGGCTGGCTGTGCATGCCATTCAGTGAGGCGCAGGGCGGCTTCGGCGGCGGCGCGGTAGACATCATGGTGATGGCGGAGGCCATGGGCAAGGGCCTGATTCGCGAGCCATTCCTGCCCACGGTGGTGACCTGCGGGGGCTTTTTGCAGTGTGCTGGGGATGAGGCGCAACAGGACCGCTATATATCGGGCATTATCTCGGGGCAGTCCCAGTGGGCCTTTGCGTTTGCGGAGCACGGTAGCGGTTACGATATGTCGCGGCCCGGTGTCAGGGCCGAATCGGGCAGCCCCGGCTATATCCTGAGTGGCACCAAGCTTTCGGTGCTGAATGGCGCCAGCGCTGACTTCCTGATTGTGACGGCGGCCACCGAGGCCGGGCCCAGCCTGTTTGTTGTCGATGCCAGCCAGCCCGGCGTGAGGCGTGAAAGCTTTATGGCGGTGGACGGCAGCTACGCCGCGCATGTCCATTTTGACCAGGTAGCGCTTGCACCGGAGCAGTTACTGGGGGTGGCGGGCGAGGCGAATAGCTATATCGACCAGGTGCTGGCGCGCACGATGGTCGCCATGGGGGCCGAAGCTCTGGGTGCGATGCAGGTGCTGCTGGATACCACGGTGGAATACACCCGAACCCGCGAGCAGTTTGGGCAGCCAATCGGCAAATTCCAGGCCCTGCAGCACCGCATGGCGGATATGCACCTGAAAATCGAGGAAACCCGTTCGCTGTTACTGAACGCCGCGATCCTGTTGGATGAGGGTAGCGAGGAAGCCGTCGCAGCCTGCCTGGCACTCAAGGTGAAGTTTGCGGAAACCGGGCGCCTGGTGTCGCAGGAGGCCGTACAGTTGCACGGCGGTATCGGTATGACCGACGAGTTGAGCGTGGGCCATTACTTCAAGCGCTTGATGTTGCTCGGTTTGCTGTACGGTGACGAGGATCACTGCCTGGAACGCTATATGGCGCTCACCGCGTAGGTCACCAGGGTTGGCCTGCGTAGGGCCTGGGAGTTGCCGTTTGCGGTGTTTGCCCGGCGGCAATGCCAAATAAAAAGGCCACCCTTGGGGTGGCCTTTTTGTGTTGGGGATAAATGACACTCAACGACTTTTCGAGTGCTGGGCAATGGCGCTCGGCCCGGTATCCGAAAAAATCTCTTCGAGGCGGTCGCCAAGGTAATCCAGCAGTCGCTTGACGCGCTTGTCGCGGTTCATGCCGAACTGGCCCACGGCCATACCTTCCATCAGGAATTTGGTGAGATCCATCGCCAGCAGGTAGAGCTCGCCGCGGTCCTCCCACTCGGCAAACATCTCTTTGTTGGAGTTGCGCACGTGCTCCTCGAAGCGGATGGTGGAGTCCTCAAGAATGGCGCGCAATTCCTCGTCGGTTCTGCCGGCGACGCACAGCTCGTGGTAGGCCACAAACAGGTCGCTGGTGAGGTGCTCCCAGTAGGCGTCGAGGCCGGCGCGGCGACGGTTCTTGCCCTTTAAGCGCGGCGAGATCTTGGAGACCCGCTCAGAGTAATCCGCCAGCAGTTTACCGTGCAGGTATTCCACCGCAGCCTGGATCAGCTCGTTCTTGGAGGGGAAGTGGTGCAACATGGCCCCGCGGGAAACACCGGCGAAATCGGCAATTTTCGCGGTGGTTACGTTGGTGTAACCAAGATTGATAAAGCAATCAATGGCGGCGTCGAGGATGCGGTCACGGGTAAGCGCACTCTTCTGCGACTGCCAGCTGGTGCCTTCCTCGGGTTTCGCCTTGGCCTTGCTCGTTTTTCTGGATTTGACCGCTACCATTTTATCTCTGGTGTCCTTCCTGAAATATAAAACAGTACTCACTGTTTTTTGAATGTAGGGGCGCATTATAGAAAAAACGCGCAACATGGAAAGGCCGATTTGCCCCGTGGTCGACGATTAAATCTCACCGAGGCTGTGCGGCTGCTCATTTCCGCCGGTGCTGCGCGCAATAAAATGCTCGAAAACGGGCGCGGTTCTCAAAATTCTTGGGCCTATTTTTGGCCCTATTCTTGGCTCAGAGTTAACGGTTTACGCCACCCAGGCACACATATTTAATTTCCAGATAGTCTTCGATGCCATATTTCGAACCTTCGCGGCCGATACCGGACTCCTTCATGCCCCCAAATGGCGCAACCTCTGTGGAAATGATGCCCTCGTTCACACCGACAATGCCGTAGTCCAAGGCTTCGCTGACACGCGACACTCGGCCGATATCACGTGCATAGAAATAGGCGGCCAGGCCATAGGGCGTAGCATTGGCGATACGTATGGCTTCTTCCTCGGTATGGAAGGTAAGTAGCGGGGCCACCGGGCCAAAAATTTCCTCGTGGCAAATATCCATCGCTTCATTCACATTGGCCAGTACGGTGGGGTAGTAATAGTTTTCCTCTGCACCGCGCGAACCTTCCCTGCCAATTAGTACCTCCGCACCATTTTCGACGGCGCAGTTGACGATGCTGCTCACCTTGTCGAGGGCGGCGCGATTGATCAGCGGACCGATGGTGACGCCGTCGTCCGCACCATTGCCGACCTTCAGTTCTGCGACCGCCTGTACAAGTTTTTGCGCGAAGGCTTCATATACCGACTCCTGCACCAGGATGCGGTTGGCGCAGACACAGGTTTGGCCGGCGTTGCGATATTTCGAGGCCATGGCCCCGCGCACGGCTTCATCCAGGTCGGCATCGTCAAACACGATAAACGGCGCATTGCCACCGAGTTCCATGGATGTTTTCTTGATGGTCTCGGCGCACTGCGCCAGCAGTGTTTTACCGATGGCGGTGGAGCCGGTGAAGGTCAATTTGCGCACGCTGGGATTGCCGGTCAGCTCCGCGCCGATTTCACTGGCCCTGCTGCCGGTCACCACACTGAATACGCCCGGGGGAATACCTGCGGCCTCGCCCAGTGCCGCCAGCGCCAGTGCGCACAGTGGGGTTTCCTTTGCTGGCTTCAGCACGATAGTGCAGCCCGCAGCGAGCGCCGGCGCCACTTTGCGGGTAATCATGGCGATGGGGAAGTTCCACGGGGTAATCGCTGCGACCACACCAACCGGCTGCTTGCGTGTGATGATGCGCTGGTTCGGATCGTTGGCATCAATGGTATCGCCATAGATGCGCCGGCCCTCTTCGGCAAACCACTCCACAAACGCCGCGCCGTAGTTGACCTCTCCCCGTGACTCGGCCAGCGGTTTGCCCTGTTCTGCTGTCATCAGCTGGGCCAGGTCTTCGCGGTGCTCGATGATCAGCTGGTACCAGCGCTTCAGTGTTGCCGAGCGCTCCTTGGCCGTCACCTTGCGCCAGGAGTCAAAGGCGGTTTCCGCTGCGGCGATGGCGCGCCGGGTTTCAACCGCGCCGCCATCGGCGATGTCGATGATTTTCGTGCCATCTGCCGGGTTGGTTACCGCAAACGTTTTGCCGCAGTCGGCGGCCACCCATTGGCCGTCGATATACAGTTGTGCGCGCAGCAAGTCGGTGTTGGCCAGTGTCGGCATGATCTTTTTCCCAGGGTTAGTCGAGTTGGGGCGGCGTGGCCGCCGAACGATTCAGTTTTCTGTGGCTTTGCGAATGGCGATGGGGACCGCACTCTGTTGGGCCATGCCGGAATACCTTTCCGGGCGATCCAGGTTGTTGATGAGGCGATTGGTGTTGGCGCCAATCTCGCGAACCCGATCATCCCCGGAGCCGTCCGGTGCCGCCCCCCAGCAGTGGGCCATGGATACCACGCCGCGCTTGATATCGGGGCTGGCCTGAACCACCGCCGGTATTTCGCCGTGTGCGGATGAAAGCAGTACGATTTCCCCATCCTTCACCTGCAGCGATTCGAGGTCGTCGGGGTGAATATAAGCGGGGTTGGTGGTGCCCTTGGAGGCGAGAAAACTCAGTTCCGGGCCGGTGGAATTGAAGGTGTTTTTCATCCGCCGGCTGATCAGCAGGAAGGGGTATTGGCGGCCCTGTTCCAGACTGGCATCGGCGTCCCGCGCTGTACCCTGCAGCTCATCGGCGAGGCCTTCCGGAAACAGGTCGAGGCGGCCGCGAGTGGCCGGATCCGCCGGCTGCACGATTACATCGGGGGCATCGAATACCCCACCGCCATCGCGCTGGTATATCTCCGCCAACGGCACGCGGGATCCCTTGGTCATCTTTTCCAGGATGTCGTACTTCTTGGGCTTGTTGACCATGTCCAGCGGCTGCTCGCGAATGCTCAGTTCCAGCCCCAGGCGTTTGCCGAGTTCCCAGAACAGCTCCCACTCCTCGATTACGTCGCCTTCGGCCTCGACAACGGTCTTGGTGTAGTGGCTGTACGGCTGCTCGTACCAGATGTCTGTGAGTACGGTCAGGTCGTCTCTTTCCAGGCACAGCTTGGAGCCGATTACATAGTCCGCGAGTTCGGCGGTTGCCGACATTTTGTAGTCGAGGCAGATCAGCAGATCGAGGTTTTTCAGCGCCTTGAACGCCTTTTCCTGTCCGGGCCACGCCAGCAGCGGGTTGCCGCCAACGCAGATCAGCGCACGGATCTGGCCGTCGCCCTCCATCAGGATTTCATCGGCGCAGACTGCTGTGGGCATTTCCTTGGTGGGGCCATTGGCGGTGAGCACGGTTACTTCGCCGATATCGTCAGACACCCGGCTGCGTACACCGGTGAGCCACTCGGGCTGAGGTGGGATCGCCTGCGCCGGGCGTGGCGTCGGCGGCGACAGCACGCCCGGGTTGGGAACCTTCTCGCCGGCGCGGTAGTGGCGCCCGCAAATGGCATTCAGCGTCTGTGCCAGGTGTTGTACCAGGTTGGGGTAGGGGCCCATTTCCGGTCCGGTACCAGTGGTGGCAGAGCCGCGCGGGCCTGCGGCAAACAGCCGCGCCGCGTCGATAATGTCCTGTTTGTCGATGTCTGTGCGCGCAGCGACGTAGTCCGGGGTAAACCCTGCGATGGCCGCTTTGAGCGCGTCTAGGTTGTGAATATTCTCCGCGCAAAACTCCGCGTCATGCAGGTTTTCCGCGAGGATGATATGGGCGAGGCCCGCCAGTAACACAGCATCCTGGCCGGGTTTCACCTGCAGGTGTATGTCTGCGCGCGCAGCGACTTCGGAGCGACGTGGATCCACACAGATGATCTTCAGGCCTCGTTTCTTGCCTTCGCGCAGCGCATTGCTGGGACTGAACGATGGGATACCGCCGGGGATCGAGAAGTGCGACACCAGGGTGTTGTTGCCGACGATCAGCGCCACGTTCGAATCCTGCCAGGTATGGTTGCCGGCCGCCCAGAAACCCATGCGCGCCTGACCGATGCCGACTTTGGCGGGCTGGTCGATGGTGATGCTGGTGTAGTAGGACGGCGAGCCCAGAGCTGTGTGCCAGGCCTTGGCCACCGGGTGGGTGGCGGAGTTCTGGAATGACACGGTGCCGTTATAGCTGGCGATACTGCGCGGCCCGTACTTCTGGAGAATTTCCCTGAGCTTTTCTGCGATCTCATCCAGTGCCTGGGCACTGCTGATTTCACTGTGGGAGCCGTCGGCATTCTTTTTCAGCGACGCCTGAATGCGCTCTGGCAGGTACAGCTGCTCGGGCATCTGCCGGCCCTTCAGGCACGTGTAACCGCCAAAAAGGGTGTTGTTGGTATCCGGTGCCAGGGCGATTACCCGGTTATCCCTGACCGTTACTTCCATCGGGCAGGTGGCATGGCAGAAACGACAGTAGGTTTTTACCTTTTTCTCGACGCTCTTCTCAGTCATGGGCCTGGCTCAGTTTTGAAGTGGAGGGGAATCAGCTGGTTGCCAGCGCTTCGGTGAAGAAATCTCCGCGCGGGTTACCTTCAGGGTCAAAAATCGGCTCCTCGAGCGCCACTTTGTACTTGGTAATTGAGGTGTCCAGGATGTCGTACTGGCCGAGGATTCCGAGCATGCGGCCGAAGCAGGGGCCTGCCAGATGTGCGCTCAGGTCGTCGGATGACACCCAGTTTTCATACACATAGATGCGGGTGGGGGAGGTGGGGTCGGCGGTCCAGGCATAGTGACGGCAGCCTTTTTGCGCGCGTATTTCATCCAGCGCTGCAGTTGCCGCGGCCAGGGCGGCATCGCGGTGATTGGCTGATACCTCGACGATTCCATTGATCAATACGGTCATGCTGGCCTCCTGGCAAAGGGCACTGCGCGCGGCGCATTAACACTGGGGGCCTGCAGTGCGGGGATTGGTTTTCGCCATCGACGTTAGCAAAGTTGCCACCTCAAAACAATCAGGTTGTACGGATTTTAATTACCCTGGGAGCGTACAGGCTGAAACGTGTCGTGGAGGCAGGGTGACGCAGTAATCAACCAAAAACAAACAAGGTTGACTGATTTTTATTGGGTGGATATATTCATTTCATAGCGATGGTTTCTGGCAAGGCGTTTCTGCGGAGATTGTCCAGGCGGGCGTTGTCCAGCCCCATATGAACAGCCTTTTATCCAGGCGTTGCAGCGCTGGGAATGGCGTCACAATACAGGGGGCCCTGCCACATGCGTGACCTTACCAACCGCCAGTACTACCTGGCATTCCGTCCCGATTCCTTACCCGGCCCCGAGCATGTGCCATGCCGCGATGTGCCGGTGCAGTTGCCTGGCGAGGGCGAGGCACTGCTGCGCAATATCTATATTTCGCTCGACCCGGCCATTCGTGGCTGGATGAGCGATGCCCATAACTATATTGCGCCAATCCCCATTGGTGCGCCCGTGCGCAGCACCGTTATCGGCCGGGTGATCCAGTCAAACTGTCGCTCCCTTGAAGAGGGGGATGTGGTGATGGCTGTGGGCGGTTGGGAGCAGTACACCACCGGGCCTGCCGCAGCCATGACCAAACTGGATGAGCACGCTGGCATTCCACTGAGCAGTTTTCTCGGGGCGCTGGGGCCGACCGGGCTTACGGCCCTGTTTGGCCTGATGGAAGTTGGCAAGCCCAGGCCGGGAGAGACCGTGCTGGTGAGCGCTGCGGCGGGCGCGGTCGGTTCGGTTGTGGGCCAGATTGCGAAGATGCAGGGATGCCGTGTGGTCGGCATTGCCGGTTCCGAAGAAAAATGCCGCTGGATCAAGGAGGACCTCGGGTTCGACGAGGCAATTAATTACAAAGCCTGCGGCGACCTCGAAGCCGCGATCCGCCAGGCCTGCCCGGGCGGCGTGGATGTCTATTTCGACAACGTGGGCGGGGAAATTCTTGATGCCGCGCTGTTGTGTCTGAACAAGTACGCGCGCGTTGCGGTGTGCGGTTGGATTTCCACTTACAACGAAAACGGGGCACCGGGCCCGCGCAACCTCTGGCAGCTGGTGGCGGAGAGCGTGACCATGCAGGGGTTTGTGGTGATCGATTACATGGATCGCTTCGCAGAAGGGGTCGACAAGCTGGCGCAGTGGCTGCTCGCAGGAAAATTGCAGTACCGCGAAGAGATCGTCGATGGCCTCGACAATATCCTGCCGGCATTCCTCAAGCTGTTTGATGGATCCAACCAGGGCAAATTGATCATTCGCATTCCCGAGTGAGGTGTTTGCCCGGGATCCCGGGTTGTCGCCAAAAACAAACCATCGGGATTGTTTTGTTTGTGCTGGAGTTGCTAGTATGGGCTCAGGTTCAGACCTCAGCGATGTACAGGCCTCCGGAAAATAACAAAGACGCAAGGAGTGTCACATGGATTTAAGTGCTTTTCCCTATCTGCAGGGGAATTACGCGCCAGTGTCCGAAGAGCGCGATTTCGGTCCTGATGAACTCAGGGTCGAAGGTGAGATCCCCGCAAACCTCGTCGGCGCATTCATGCGCGATGGCGCCAATACCGCATTCCAGCCCAATCACTACGTTTATCCGCTCGATGGCGATGGCATGATCCACGCTGTCTATCTCAAGGACGGCAAAGCGAACTACAAAAATCGCTGGGTCGAAACCAGTCACCTGAAAACCGAGCGAAAATTTGGCCGCACCATTTATGGCAGTGTCGGCAAGCTGCTGGAAGTGCCACAGGAAGTAATCGAAGCCGGTGGCGAACCGAATCCGGTGCGCAATACCGCCAATACCAATGTGCTCTACCACGGCGGCAAGCTGCTGGCGATGTGGGAGGGCGGCTTCCCGCATCTTCTGAACAATGATCTCAGCACCGTCGGCCTGTACGATTACGATGGCGCGCTGAAGCCGGGCGATGCCCTCACTGCACACCCGAAAATTTGCCCGGACTCCGGCGACCTGATCAGCTGTACCCAGCGCTGGGACAGCCCGAATTACTGGGTGCAGATATTCGACAAGCACGTGCGGCACAAGAAGACCATTCCGGTTGCCTTTGATCGCAAGGCGATCATCCACGACCTGCAGATTACCGAGAATTATGTACTGATTTTCCACGCGCCGGCGTTCCATGACGTGACCCGGGCCATGCGCGGGGAAAACCCGTTTTCCTGGGAAGCGGATCTCGGAACCCGGATCCTTGCCATCCCCCGTAACGGCTCAGATCCAATCATCACCTTCGAGACCGATGCGTTCTTCTCCTGGCATTTCTGCAATGGCTTCGAACGCGGCGGCCAGATCGTACTCGACTATGTATGGATCAATTCCATGCCGTTCACGCAGGCCCAGGGAACCGGCATTGAAAAGCAGCCCCGTCGCATGTACCGCATGACGCTGGATATCAACACCAAAACCGTTACCAACGAAAAATTCTCTGATGTCTTCTGCGAGTTTTCCCGCGTCGATGAGCGTCGCATGGGTAAGCCTTACCGCTTTGGTTTTGCGGCGTCCAGCAATCGCTCCTGGGGTGATGCCCATGGCTATAACTGCAGCGGCCGCTATGACTTCGATACCGGTGAAACCCTGCTGTGCGATTACGGACCGGAAGCGAGCGCGGGCGAACCAGTGTATGTACCGAACCCCGACAGCCCCAATGAAAAGGATGGCTGGCTCATGTGCTTCGTGCACAACCCCGGAGAGGGACAGTATCTCTCGATTGTTTCGGCCGGTGACTTTACCGCTGGGCCTGTCGCGAAGGTGTATGTACCGACGCGTATCCCCAACGGGTTCCACGGCAACTGGATGCAGGGACTTACCCTGTAAACAAAACTATTTAGCGGGCCTGCGGGCCCACCGCATCATCACTGAAAAAAATCGAGGCAGACCATGTCCATGGAAACCGATCAACTGCTCGAAGCCGGAACGGAACTGGAGCGCGGTGCGGCTACGCTCGATGCCGACCAGTTTCTCAAGGCCTACAAGACCATGCGCATGATCCGCTCTTTCGAGGAGCGGGTCAGCGAAGAATTCATGAAGGGAAATATTCCCGGATTTATCCACCTGTACTCAGGCCAGGAAGCCGTGGCTGCGGGTATATGCCTGTTGCTCGACGACAATGACTTTGTGGTGAGTACCCACCGTGGCCACGGCCATTGCATTGCCAAAGGCGCGGATGTCGGCGCCATGATGAAGGAAATCATGGCCCGCCAGGGCGGGCTCTGTGACGGCAAGGGCGGTTCCATGCACATCGCCGACATTGAGCGCGGCATGCTCGGAGCCAATGCCATTGTGGGCGGCGGGCCGCCCCTGATTGTGGGCGCGGCGCTGTCGGCCAAGACGCTGGGCACGGATCGGGTTGGTGTCGCATTTGGTGGCGATGGCTCGTCCAACCAGGGCACCACATTCGAGGCCATGAACATGGCAGTGGTGCTGAAGTTGCCGGCCATTTTCCTGTTTGAAAACAACGGTTACGGCGAAGGCACCCATGCCAGCTATGCGGTGGGTTCAAAAGATATCGCCGGGCGTGCGCAAGGGTTTGGGATGCCCGCCTACAAGGTGGACGGTACCGATCTCTTTGCCGTGTATGAAACCTGTAAAAAAGCCGTGGAGCACTGCCGCGCAGGCAAGGGCCCGGTCACCATTGAAGCGGAAGTGCCGCGTTTCCGCGGCCATTTTGAGGGCGACCCGCAGGCCTATCGCGGTGAAGGAGAGATCGAAAAACTGCAGGCGGAGAAAGACTGCCTGAAGATTGCCCGCGCCGCGGCGATCAAGATGAAGCTGGTGAAAGCAAAAGCGCTCGATGACATCGATCGTGAGGTAGCCGAAACCATCGCTGAAGTCACGGCGGCGGCACTGGCGGCACCTGCGCCGGCCGACGCGGAATTGTTAACGAATGTCTATAGCTCTGAATACTAGGAGCTGAACTGCCCGATTAATAAAGTTTGGAGTTTATAGCATGCCTGTCAAAACCTATCGAGAAGCGATCAACGAGGCTCTGCACCAGGCGATGCGGGAAGATTCCCGGGTCATCGTACTGGGTGAGGAAGTCTCCGGCGGTGCCGGCTGTGATGGTTCCCGCGACGCCTACGGCGGCGTAATGGGGGTAACCCGCGGTCTGTTGCCGGCCTACGGCGAAGAGCGGGTGATCGACACTCCGATCACGGAGTCCGCGATTATCGGTGCTGCGGCTGGCGCTGCGCAGACCGGTCTGCGGCCGGTGGCGGAACTGATGTTCATGGATTTTTTTGGGGTCTGCTTTGACCAGATCTACAACCAGGCCGCCAAGTTCCACTACATGTTTGGTGGCAAGGCAAAGTGCCCGATGGTGATTCGCTGTACCACCGGCGCAGGCTGGCGGGCGGGTGCGCAGCACTCCCAGAACCTTACCCAGATGGTGACCATGGTGCCGGGCCTGAAGGTGGTTTGCCCCACCAATGCCTACGATGCCAAGGGTTTGATGCTGCAGGCGATCAAGGACGACGACTGTGTCATCTTCGTTGAGGACAAGATTCTCTACGACACCAAATGCGAAGTGCCGGACGAAATGTACACCGTGCCTTTCGGCGAGGCGAAATTCTATCGGGAAGGCAGTGATGTCACCGTGGTGGCCATTTCCAACCCGATTACCAAAGTACTGGCTGTGGTTGATCGCCTGGCGAAGGAAGGCATTACCTGTGATGTGATCGACCCGCGCACAACCTCGCCCCTGGACGATGAAGCGATTCTGGAAAGTGTGGAATCCACCGGACGTCTTGTGGTGGTGGACGAAATGACACCGCGCTGTGGTCTCGCGGCGGATATTGCCAGTATCGCGGCAGAAAAGGCCTTCGGTTACCTGCGTGCGCCCATTCGCAAGGTCACCGCGGCACACTCCCCAGTACCTTTCGCCCCCAACCTCGAAGATGCATGGATGCCGCAGGAAGCGGATATCGAGGGGGCGATCCGTGAAGTGATGGAGTACGCCCTATGAGCAATTTACAAGCGTTGACCGTACCCAAGTGGGGTATGGAAATGGAAGAGGGTGAGATCACCGAGTGGCGTGTTGGCGTCGGCGATCAGGTTTCAAAGGGCGACGAGGTCGTCGATATCGAAACCTCGAAGATCATCAATACCGTGGAAAGTAGCTGCACCGGCACATTGGTGCGTATCGTTGCGCAGCCCGGGGAAATTCACCGGGTGGCCACGTTGCTCGGCGTTGTCGCGGTCGGCGACGCGAGCGACGAGGACATCGACGCGTTTATTGCGAACTTCAAGCCGGATGCGGCGGCCCTGTTGAACCGCTCGGGCAAGGACGAGCCCTCAAAGGCCAGTCCCGCCCCGGCGGTGAATACGCAAGCTGCTGAAGCGCCGCAAACCTCCGGGCAGCCGGCACCGGCGCGCGTGTCTCTCGCCGAAGGCCCTGACGATTCGGAAGTTAATGCATCCGTGGTCGCACGGCGGCTGGCCAGGGAAAACAACCTCAACCTGCACAATGTACGCGCTACCGGCCGACATGGCCGTGTTTCCAAGCGCGATGTGGAGCAGGCACTGGGGCTGAATTCGCAGCCGCGTCGTATGGCCATCTCCTCCGCTGCCGCGTCGGCAAGCGCCACCAGGTCCATCCAGGATGATTCGCGCATCGCGGCCACGCCAGTGGCGCGCAGGCTGGCGAAAAAACTCAACATCAACCTGCACGATATCCAGCCCACTGGCCGGCGCAATCGCGTCAGCAAAGAGGACGTTGAGCTGGCGGCGCGGGCGATCGCCGGTGCGGTGGATTATCACGAGGAAAGCCTGAGCAGTATGCGGCGCACCATTGCCGCGCGGCTCACGGAAACCAAACAGGCGGTGCCGCATTACCGCGTCAGTGTCGATATCGAAATCGACAGCCTGCTGTCGCAGCGCCGCTATATGAACACGGCGCTGGGCCAGCGGATCTCCGTCAACGATTTCATCATCAAGGCCTGTGGCGGTGCACTGTCTCGGGTGCCCCAGCTGAACGTGCAGTTTGCCGGCGACCGCGTCCGGCATTTTGCACAGGCCGACATCGCCGTTGCGGTGGCGGTGCCCGGTGGGCTGATCACACCGGTGATCCGCAACGTGGGAGGCAAAGGCCTGCCGCAGATCGCCGCAGAAGCCCGTGACCTTGCGGAACGCGCACGCGCGGGCAGGGTGGCCGCGGATGAGGTTCAGGGTGGCACCTTCACCATTTCCAATCTGGGCATGCATGAGGTCGATCAGTTCGACGCGATCATCAACGCGCCGCAGGCGGCCATTCTGGCGGTTGCCGCCGGGCGGGAAAAGCCGGTGGTGCGCGATGGGAAAATCGAGGTGGCAACGGTGATGCGGGTTTCGCTGTCCTGCGATCATCGCCTGATTGATGGTTCGGTCGCGGCTGAGTTTCTCGGTGCACTCAAAGGACTGCTGGAAAATCCGGCGTCCATGTTGATTTGATCGACGTTGATCTGAAAGAGGAAAAGCGCTTGGTAGCTCAGTCAGGACAACAGCAATTCGACCTGGTGGTGGTAGGCGCAGGCCCCGGCGGTTATGTGGCGGCGATCCGCGCCGCGCAATTGGGGATGCGCACGGCGATTGTCGAGCGGGAACATCTGGGAGGCGTTTGCCTGAACTGGGGCTGTATTCCCACCAAGAGCCTGCTCAAAAGTGCCGAGGTGTACCAGACACTGCTGAATGCCGATGCTTATGGCCTGGCATTCAGCGGTGCAGGGTTTGACCTGAAGCAGGTGGTGCAGCGCAGTCGCGACGTAGCGGCGCGCCTGCGCAGCGGGGTCGAAGGACTGATGGCGAAAAACCGGGTCCAGGTGTTCACCGGCAATGGCTGGCTGCAATCGCCCGGTGTTGTCGAAGTGACGCACGCCGATGACACCCGAAGCGTGCTGCAGGCCCCGCATATTATTTTCGCTACTGGCGCCAGCCCCCGGGAAATTCCCGGCGTTCGTGCGGATGGCAAGGTTATCTGGACCGCGCGCGAGGCGATGACACCGGAAGCTCTCCCTGAGTCCCTGCTGGTAATTGGTGCCGGTGCCATCGGCATCGAGTTTGCCAGCTTTTATCGCACTTTCGGTACCGCTGTTACCGTCATTGAATCACTGGACGCGATCCTGCCGCAGGAAGATGCGGATATCTCGGCGGCGGCACAGCGCTCGCTGAAAAAGCGCGGCATTTCCTTTCACACCGGTGCCCGGGTCGAAAGCGTGGACGTCTCGGATACGTCCGCAACCGTGTGCTGGACCGATTCAAGTGGCGAGTCCAGATCTGAACAATTTGACCGCGTGATTCTCGCGGTTGGCGTCGCGGCCAATACGCAGGGCCTGGGCCTGGTCGAGCAGGGCGTGAAACTCGAGCGTGGTCAGGTGGTCGTCGACGAGTGGTGCCGCACATCGGTGGATGGTGTGTATGCCATCGGTGATATGACTGCGCCGCCATTGCTCGCCCACAAGGCCAGCCACGAAGCGGTGATCTGCGTGGAAAAAATTGCTGGCGTCGCCGGCGTGGAACCACTGGATCCGATGAGCGTACCGCGCTGCACCTATAGCTCGCCGCAGGTTGCGAGCGTCGGTCTTACCGAGGAGCAGGCGCGCGCACAGGGCCTGTCGGTGAGGGTCGGCAAATTTGATCTCAGGGGGCTGGGAAAAGCCCACGCGGTAGGCGAAATGGACGGGCTGGTAAAGACCGTTTTTGACGACGACAGCGGGGAGCTGCTCGGGGCCCACATGATAGGCCCCGCCGTTACAGAACTTATTCAGGGCTATGTGGTGGCGAAGAATCTCGAAACCACCGAGCAGGAACTGATGGACACCGTGTTTGCGCACCCGACCCTGTCGGAAGCCATGCACGAGTCGGTGCTGGATGCCTTCGATCAGGCGATCCACGCCTGATGGCACTCCCGAACAATGGAGACAAACATGTCGGAAAGGAAACCTATTTGTCCAGGCCTGTTTACTTGGCCGTCCGCTGAACCCGCGCTGCTGGGAAGTCGCTGTCGCCAGTGCGGCGTTGCGGAATTCCCGCAGAAACTGAGCTGTCCTGCCTGTGGCAGCGAAGATGTCGGTGTGGAAGAACTGCCGCGGCGGGGCAAACTGTGGAGCTGGACCATCCAGGGGTTTATGCCGAAAACGCCTTACCGCTCAGATGAAACCCCGGAGACGTTCAAACCGTACGGTGTTGGCTATATCGAATTGCCGGGCGCGGTGTGCGTGGAAAGCCGGCTGCTGGAAAACACCCCGGAAGCCTTGCAGATCGGCATGGAAATGGAACTGGTGGTCGACACCTTCCGCCATGACGAGGCGGGCAATGAAATAGTCGGCTTTGCCTTCAAGGCGGTTTGAATTTAACGAAAAACTCGCGCGGGAAACTTGCTGGCAGCAGTGCCGGGCCAGTGACGCCGGGGAGGAGCACGAAATGGATGTAGCGATTGTTGGAATAGGGATTCACCCCTTTGGCCGCACTCCGGGCCGCAGCGGCCTGCAACAGGGCGCCTACGCCGCGCGCCAGGCGCTCAAGGATGCCGGGGTCGAGTGGAAGGACATGCAGTTTGGTTTTGGTGGCAGCGCCAGTGCCGGCAGCGCCGATGCGCTGGTGAACGAGCTGGGCCTGACCGGGATGCCGTTCATGAATGTGGCCAATGGCTGTGCCACCGGTGGCAGTGCCCTGATCTCCGCCTACAACGCGATCAAGTCCGGCGCTTACGACATCGGCATGGTCGCGGGGTTCGATAAGCATGACCGCGGCGCCTTCAATGCGGATCCGACCCAGCTCGGCCTCGGCGCCTGGTACGGTGAAACCGGGCTGATGCTCACCACGCAGTTTTTTGCCATGAAGATCCAGCGCTACATGCACCGCTACGGCATCAGTACTTCCACCCTGGCGAAGGTGGCGGAAAAGGCCTATCGCAATGGGGTGGACAACCCCAATGCCTGGCGGCGCGAGGCGTTGTCGGAAGCGGAGATAGCCAATTCGCTGATGATCAGCAATCCGCTCACCAAGTTCATGTTCTGTTCCCCGGGTGAGGGTGGCGTGGCTCTGATACTGTGCCGCGGCGACCGTGCCCGTGAATTCACCAGCAAGCCGATTTATTTGAAGTCCGCGGTGATGCGCTCGCGGCGCTACGGATCCTTCGAGGTGTTTGCGCCTTCCCAGGCGCTCGAAGAGGTCGCGGGCCCAACCATTGACGCTTCGCGCGCGGCGTTTGAAATGGCCGGTGTCGGTCCTAGGGATATCGACGTGATCCAGCTGCAGGATACCGAGTCCGGTGCCGAAATCATGCACATGGCTGAGAACGGTTTCTGTGAACACGGTGAGCAGGAGCAGTTGATACAGGCGGGCGAAACCGGCATTGGCGGCAAATTGCCGATCAATACCGACGGTGGCTGTATTGCCAGCGGCGAACCGATTGGTGCTACCGGTTTGCGGCAGGTGTATGAAACCTGCCTGCAACTGCGCGGTGATGCGGGCGTTCGACAGGTGCCGGGCAAGCCGCGCCTGGGTTACACCCATGTATACGGCGCACCGGGTGTGAGTGCGGTGACAATTCTACAAGGATAATCCAATAACCACAGGGCTTTGCTTATGACAGATCAGGTAAAAGATGCTCCGGAAAAGGTTGGCGCTCGCGCACCGGCGGACTCCTTCCAGGACTTGCTGAAAATCGAAACTGTCGAGGTGCCAGCGGCCTTGCTGGAAAGCACCGAGACCTATCTGGGATCGGAGGATATTTCGGTTGACCGCTATACCTCGCGGGAATTTTTTGATCTGGAGGTGGAGAAAGTCTGGCGCAAGACCTGGCAGGTTGCCTGTCGGGAGAACCGCCTGAAAAACCCTGGCGATTACTATGTGTATGACATCGTCAACGATTCCATCGTCCTTACGCGTACCCAGTCCGGAGAATTGAAAGGGTTTTACAACTCCTGCCTGCACCGCGGTCGCGCGCTGAAGCGCGGCGCCGGCAACTGCGACACCCTGCGCTGCCCCTACCACGGCTGGCAGTGGGAACTGGATGGCGAATTCAAGAGTGCCCCGTGCAAGTGGGACTTTCCCCATGTCGACAAGCAAAACGCCAGGCTGCCTGAAGTGCGGGTGGATACCTGGGGCGGCTGGGTGTTTATCAATATGGACGAGCGGGCCCCCTCGCTGAAGGAGTACATGGGGGTTTTGCCATCCCACATGGATCAGTGGAAGCACGAACAGCGCTACGTGTCCCTGCACATTGAAAAAGTAATCGCGTGCAACTGGAAAGTGGCCTTCGAGGCCTTCATCGAGTCCTACCACGCGATTGCCACCCATCCGCAATTGATGCCGTTCCAGGGCATCGACAATTCCCAGTACGACGTGTGGGGCGATCACGTGAGTCGCACCATCAGTGCCTACGGGGTTGCCAACCCGAGTCATGCGGATCTGTACACGGAGCAGCAGACACTGGATGCGATGATGGCACTGATTGGCGTTGAGAACGGGCCCAAGCTGGCTCCGGGGCAGACCGCGCGGGAAATGTACGCGGCGCTGAACCTGCCGGTGGCCAATGAGCAGGCTGGCGAGGACTTCGCCGGCCGCGCCACCATGTCGGAGCTTATGGACTCGACCCTTTACTCGCTGTTCCCGAACTTCGCGCCCTGGGCCGGTCATGGCACGGTGATCACCTACCGGCACCGGCCGAACGGTGACGACGTGGACAGCTGCATCATGGAAATTTTCCTGCTGACCCGCTATCCGGAGGGCAGCGAATCGCCGCCCGACGCGGCCACTTTCCGCCTCGGTATCGACCAGCCCTTCAGCGAGGCGGCCGAGGTCATGGGGGCCGGTTTTGCCAATGTGTTCAACCAGGATGGCGCCAACCTGCCGCAAGTGCAAAAAGGCCTGAAGGCTTCCAAAAAAGGTGCCGTCACCCTCGGCAATTACCAGGAAGTGCGCATACGCCACTTCCACCAGACCCTGGACAAGTACATCTACGCGCGCTGATACAGCGCAATGACAGCGCGCAATGGAATTCACGGAGAGGGAAGTATGAACACAAGTACACAGCCATTTTCCGTCGCAGGGAAAGTCGTTCTGGTTACCGGTGCATCGAGTGGTTTCGGCCAGCATTTCGCCGAGGTATTTGCCGAGGCCGGTGCCCGGGTCGTACTGGGGGCGCGGCGTGCTGAGCAGTTGCAGTCGGTGTGTGACGGGATTGTGGATCGCGGTGGTGAGGCGATTGCGGTGCCCATGGATGTCACCGACAGCCAGAGTATCAGGTCCGCGTTCGACGCCGCCGAAACACGTTTCGGCACGGTGGATGTGGTGGTCAACAATGCCGGGATCTCAATCCCGAAACTACTGCTCGACCTCACTGATGATGACTGGCGCGGGGTGGTCGATACCAATCTGAATGGGGTGGCCTTCGTAACCCGCGAGGCGGCGAGACGGTTGGTGGCTGCAGGTCGCCCGGGCAGCATCATCAATATTGCATCCATTACCGCCGAGCGGCTGCAGCGGGCACTCAGTAGCTATGCTGCGTCCAAGGCCGCCGTAGTACAGTTTACCAAGGCCGCGGCGCTGGAGCTGGCACCGCACAACATCCGCGTAAACGCCCTGAGCCCGGGTTACTTTGATACGCCACTTACCAGTGCACTGTTCAATAGCCCGGCAGGTAAGGCACTGATCGAGCGGGTGCCGACGCAGCGCATCGGACAATTGCACGAACTGGATGGGCCACTGTTGCTTCTCGCATCTGAGGCTGGCTCTTTGATGACCGGCGCCACAATTACCGTGGACGGCGGGCACGTGTTGTCGGAACTCTAGGCGCAAGCTACTCCGCTCACAGACACCACAATAATTCCAAGCGAGGGTGAAGATCGATGCACAATCCATTGACTCAAGAGCGCATTCGTCGAGACGGTTACCTGTGGTCTAATCAGACGGTCTCCGATTGCGCCTGGCGCAAAGCCAAGCAGACCCCGGATGAAGTTGCCATTTACCTGGAAGACGAGCCGGCGATCACCTTCGCATCGATCGCGGAGGAGGCGCGCAGGCTGGTGACCGGCCTGAAAAAACTGGGCTTGCAGCAGGGTGACGTTGTCAGCTTCCAGTTGCCCAACTGGCGCGAGGCCGTGGTGGTGGATATCGCCGCGTCTGCCCTTGGCCTCATTGTGAACCCGGTCATCCCGATTTACCGCGGACACGAGCTGCGCTACATCCTCAAAGATGCGCGCACCAAACTCATCTACATTCCCGAGCGTATCCGAAGCCTGGAATTCCCCGGCATGATTGCGGCGTTGCGGGCAGAGCTCCCGGAGCTGGAGCACGTGGTCACCGTCAGGGCGCAGGAATCCCACGAGGGGACACTGCGCTATGAAGATCTGGTGCAGAACACGCCGGTGGATTTGGCGGAACTTCCGCGCGTGGATCCGAATTCTGTCAAGACCATTCTTTACACCTCTGGCACTACCGGTAATCCGAAAGCGGTGCTGCACAGCCACAATACGCTCAGCCGGGTGGTACAGAATTCGGTGGACTTCTGGCGGCTGGATGCCAGCGACATTATGTTGATGCCGTCGCCGGTTACCCACATTACAGGGTACGGCTCGGGTATGGTGCTGCCGTTTATTTCCCCGGTGAAGTCCGCCTTGATGGCGCGCTGGGATGCCGATGCCGCGGTGGACTTTATTTCGCGGCTCGGCGCAACTGCGAGTGTTGGGGCAACACCTTTCCTGGTGGAATTACTGGAAGCGGCCAAGCGTCACAAAACCCGTCTGCCCAGCATGCGCCTGTTTGCCTGTGGCGGCGCTTCGGTGCCGCCACAGCTTATTCGCCAGTGCCAGCGTGACCTCGAGCGCTGCCGGGCTTTTCGCGTATACGGCAGCACGGAGACCCCGATCGTAACCCTCGGTTTTATCGGTGAAGGCGAACTGGAGCTCGCAGCCTCCACGGACGGCAAAATTTACGGTTACGACGTCAAGATCGTGGACGACGCAGGCAATGAAGTTCCGCCGGGTGCCGCAGGGGAAATTGCTGCACGCGGTGCCGGGATGATGCTCGGTTACGGCAATGCTGAACAGGATCGCGCCGCCCACGACAGCGAAGGCTATTTCCTAACCGGCGATATCGGTGTGCGCACAGAGGACGATGCCATCCTGATCACGGATCGCAAGAAGGACATCATTATTCGCGGTGGCGAGAACCTGAGTGCCAAGGAAATCGAGGATGTGCTGCATGGCCACCCGGAAATCCAGGAAGCCGCGGTAGTCAGCATGCCCCACGAAAGGCTGGGTGAGGGCGTCTGTGCCTTTATCATCCCGGTATCGGAATCACACGCCCTGGACCACGAAAAAGTTGCGCGGTTTGCCGACAAGGCGGGGCTCGCGCGTCAAAAAATTCCCGAGCATGTGGAATTTGTCACCAGCCTGCCAAGAACGGCCAGTGGCAAGGTGCGCAAGGATATCCTGCGCAAGGAAGTCGCCGCACTATTTGTGGACCAGTTCTAAGCGCGCTCTGTTCGACAACAGTGCCTGAAAACAAAACGGGAGCGTTTAGCCTATGAGCACTCTGAAGGGGAAAACCGCCGTCGTACTGGGTGCGTCCGGCCAGCAGAATTTCGGTACTGCCATAGCCCGGCGCCTTGCACGGGAAGGGGCAAATGTGGTCGTGGCTGCGCGCCGGGAGGAGCCGCTGGCGCGACTCGCCGGGGAAATCGGCGGTCTCGCCGTCGCCTGTGACATAACCGATGAGCATCAGCTTGAAGGACTGTTTGGGCGGGCGCGCGATCAATTTGGCAATGTGGAGATTGCGGTAAATTCTGCGGGGATGCACGCATCGGGCCGAATCGAGAATCTGAGTAGGGACAAGATACTGCCAACGCTGGAGGTGAGCTTTGTGGGTGCGCTGCTGTTTTTCAAACACGCCGCAGCAGCCATGGCATCTGGCGGATCGGTTATTACGATCTCTTCCCTCACAACCAGGTTGCCCGGTCCGGAGCTGGCGGTGTACTCCGGCGCGCGCGCCGGCATCGACCACGCGATCCGCGTTGCCGCGGTGGAGTATGCAGAGAAGGGAATTCGCTTCAACTCTATCGCCGCCGGTTTGATAAAAACGGATATGACCGACCCGATCTTCGGGATGGAACCGATAGTGGATGCCTATGTCAGGGAGACGCCAGCCGGGCGTCTCGGTACGCTGGATGACATGGCTGAAACCGCACTCTACCTTGCCGACAATACTCGCTCAGGATTTATCAATGGCCAGGTGATCGACCTGTCTGGCGGGCAGCAGATGGGCCATTTGCCGCGTTTTTAGTTTTACTGGGGAATCCCTCGTGTTGGCACTGCACAAGTAAACTGGAGGACTGTTGAATGGGCGAGCAACTCAAAGGCTATGATGATGTCACGATCTACACCCTTTCCGATGAGCGTGAGCAAGAGTTAATCAACAAGCAGATAGAGTGCAACTTTATCTGGACCAATAAAGAGGGGCATGGTCTCGGTGTGATCATGAACTATGTTGCGCGCAACGGCTCGATCTGGCTGACCGCCACCAGCCAGCGCCCGCGTGTCAAAGCGCTGCGAAGAGATCCGCGTGCGTCGGTAGTCATTTCTAGTATGGGTACGGATATGGGGCCGGGGAAGACGATCACCTACAAAGGTCGGGTGAACATTCACGAAGACCAGGCGACCAAGGATTGGTTCTATCCGGCCATGGCGAAGATCATTTCACCGTATCCTGCACCCACGGTT
Source organism: Microbulbifer weihaiensis (assembly GCF_048323715.1). NCBI lineage: Bacteria > Pseudomonadati > Pseudomonadota > Gammaproteobacteria > Cellvibrionales > Microbulbiferaceae > Microbulbifer > Microbulbifer weihaiensis. The sequence goes on along the minus strand of NZ_JBLWFL010000008.1, from coordinate 144,806 downwards.
GAGGCCGCCATTGCGCACCTGGACACGCCGATGCGGGTAATCCTGGAGTTGGTGCCAGAAATGGCCATCAAGTTCGATGGGGATCGAATTTCAAAGTCCTCCTACGAGGGTACTATTCCCGGTACTGCTGACTGAGTCAGAAGTTCTGGGCAGGGATACCATCTGCTAAAAACAGGGCTTCAGCGCCTGATTTCCATTCGACCCCTTTTCCGTGGCCGTGTAGTGGTTGATCTACTGCGCGGCCTTGTTATTTGTTTGTTCTATTTTAATGCCCGGAAATAAAAAAAGGCGCCCACAGGCGGGCGCCAAACCACTGAGGATGTCTATTGCTCAATAACAATGGGGATTTCTTTCAAACCGCGCAGCAGCAGGTGCGGCATGTATTCCAGTTCGTCCGCGTTACACGCCAGACGGAAGTTTTTGCTGTTAGTCAGTAACTGCTCCCAGGCTATGTTCATTTCCAGCTTGGACAGGTGTTGCCCGATACACACATGGGAACCGAAGCCAAACGCAATGTGCCGGTTGAGATTCTTGCGTGTGATATCAAATTTCTGTGGCTGTTCGAACATGGCTTCGTCATGGTTCGAGGAGAAGTACTTGAGCAGCACCATGCTGTCCTTGGGTATATGTACCCCACCCAGGGTGTAGTCCGCTTTGGTCACACGCCACATATTGGATGTGGGGGTGGCAATACGCAGGGATTCCTCTACCAGGTTCGGGATCAGAGAGTGATCCTCGCGTACCTGCTTCTGAAGCTGCGGATTGAGGCACAGCTGACGCATGCCCTCTGCAAGGGTAGCGGTAGTGGTCTCGTTGCCCGCCACCAAAAACTGCGTGCAATGGGACAGCTGTTCTTCGATCGTCAGCGGCCTCCCCTCATAGGTGGCGTGGGCGATCAGGGTCAGAAGGTCATCCTGTGGGGATTTGCGGCGCTGCTCAAGGGCCTCCACAAACCAGTCGTATTCATCTTTGAGGCCAGCGTGTGCTGCCAGCAACGTTTCCTTGTCGCCAAGCTGCGAGAAGACAGTGACGTTGTCGACAGTCCACTTGAACGCCAGGTCACTCATTTCCTGCGGCATGCCGAGCACGTGCATGATCACCGAAAGCGGAAAGGCGCGAGTGAAGGTTTCGATGAAGTTGAACGGTTGTTGAGACGGAAGATTCTGCACCAGGGTGCTGGCCTGCTGGGTAATCCACGGCCGGTATTTTTCCAGGTTCTTGGCCAGGAAGAAGTCGCGCAGCTCGTCCCGGTAGATCTTGTGCTGCGGGTCGTCAATAGTGAGCAGGGTACCTTTGCCCAGGTCATAGGTGCGGGCCATGGCTGCGGCGATATCCGGATCTATTTCGTCCTGGGCACCTTTGGCCAGTGCGAAATCATTGGTAAATACATCCGGTTTTCGGTGGGCTTCACGCACCAGCTCATAAGTAGAGACGATGAATATGCCTGATTGCGGATCCCGGTAAACGGGTGCCTCACTGCGCAGCTTTTTATCAAAATGATACGGGCATTTCAGGGTTTCACTATCGAACAGCGGCATTTCCGCCAGGGGTTGGCTTTCTTCGAGTATTGCATCGGTCATAGCGCGTCTCCTGTATCAGTTGGCACCGATGATGCGTGATCCTAAAAAAACAGTCAAGATGTACTGTTTGTTTTGTTGATCCGGAAGATCGTCTCGGTAAAGGCTGTAATGGCCGGAAGCCCGGCTATGCCTGCTGCGGCTCCTGATCACTGCGTTGACCAGCATGGAGAAGTACCTGCGGGCTGTCAGTGTGGAAGCCCATCTGTGGTGTGCAGGTAGTGATGCCGGCGTCGATGGTCAGGGTGTGCCCGGTGACGTTGCGCGCTGCATCGCTCAGTAAATACAGTATTCCCCCGGCAATATCCTCCGGCATACAGGCAATGCCCAGTGGTGAGGCCGAGCGGATGGCTTCGCTGATCAATGCACTGTCACCACCGGTTAAGGCGGCCGTCATTGGGGTTACCGTACCTCCTGGGGCCACCGCGTTGACACGGATACCCAGTGCGCTCAGTTCGCTGGCAGCAGAGCGGGTGAGACCGATCACACCGTGTTTGGCCATGGTGTATGTGTGTGGCCCAAGTCCTCCCATCAGTCCGGCGATACTGCTTACCGAAACAATCGCACCTCCGCCGTGAGCTTTCATTGCCGTGGCGGCGTGCTTTATCCCGAGAAATACACTGCGGCAAAGCACCGCCATAGTTTGGTCAAAGGCTGTGACGGTGGTTTCCATAATGGAACCAACAGCGCCGATGACACCGGCGCTGTTTACCCAGCCAGTGATCGGCCCAAAGTGCCGCTCGGCAGTGGTAATCGCGGCGACGATATCTTCTTCGCGGGTAACGTCAGTTTTGCAGAAAAGCGCCCGGGGGCCGAGGGACTCGGCCAGGGCGATACCCGCTTCCTGTTGAATATCAGCAATCACCACATGGCTGCCCTGTGCAGTAAGGGCCTGTACAGTGGCGGCGCCTATACCGCTGGCGCCGCCTGTGACTACCACGCAATGGTCAGACAACGGAAGATTTCCATCCATGATCAGGTACCAGTATCGGGCTGGAACAGAAGTTATGCTTCGCTGGCGACCGCCTCAGAAGTCTTGTCGCGCATCACTGCGCCATCAAACTTGATGGTTTTTTCCGGAATGACTTCGATGATCACCCGGTTGTCCGTGTCGAGAAACTGCACGAAAAGCTCGGGCGTTGGCGCCGGGCTGACGGTGTGGCGGGCGAAATCGGGATAGAACCAGTCTTTGGTTTCTTGGTCCGTATGCAGAACAGCATGGCCCTTGAAGGTTATGGACTGACTGACGTCGATATCGGTTCCTGCGCTGGAAATAACCACGCTACAGCGATTGTCGCGCTTGAGTGCCTTGACTCTCACACGCTGGGAGGTGGCGGTGCACCAGATGCGGCCTTTGCGCCAGATATAGCTCATGGTCACACCGAGCGGGTGTCCTTCCTTATTGGCCCAGATAAAAGTCAGCTCGTTCTGCTTGCGCAGTAACGCCTCTTCCCGGTCGTTGGCCAGGCCGTAGATAGTCACATCATCATAATTTTTAACGTGTTCATCACTCATGATTATTGTTCTCCTGATGCGTAACGTGTGTGTTAAATGTATTTAACTGTCTTTACTGCAATTAATCCTTTCACGGCAGGTTGTAACTGTGCTCACTCACTCTATCACCAGGGATTTGCCCTGATACAAAGCAAATGTCATAAGAATGGGACTTTTTGGTGCAAATGGCGCAAAAATCATCCCCTGTGGGGCTTTGTTCTCTTTGCCGCCAGAGCAACCCGTGTCATTCTGAGCCTGACCGTAACCATTGGTTTATACCGGTTTTCTTAAAAACAGGATAGCTTGTCTTTTTTATAATTTGAAGTAAGATGGTGAAAAACCTGTGAGGCTGTCCAGATTTCCTGGCCTCACAGGCGCTTCCCGCAAGTGTCCAAAATAATAAGATTTTCGTGCCGCGGCGGTTTGCCTGCCGGCTGCCAACGCAGGGGTCAGCCACAGGCGGCCTTAGGGGTGCGGATCCTAACAGAGCGAGGATGAGAGATGGCGGAGGGACGCGTTCAAAATAAAGTGGCCGTTATCACAGGGGCGGCCTCTGGTCTCGGGCTTGCTGCTGCCAGGCGCCTGGCGGAAGAGGGGGCCCGGGTCATTATGGCTGATATCAATGCCGAAGCCGGTGCCGCCGAGGCCAGCCAGATTACAGGAGCGATCTTCGTTCAGCACGATGTGACAAGCGAGTCTTCCTGGCAGAGGCTCGTGGATGATGTCGTCAAGGATTTTGGTTCGCTGGATGTGTTGCTCAACTGCGCTGGAATCGTACAGCTCGCCAGTATCGAAGACACCTCCGACGAGCTCTGGAAAAAAATCAATGCGGTCGGTACTGATGGAACCTTTTACGGCTGCAAGCATGCCCTGCGGGTGATGAAGCAGCAGGGAGCTGGATCCATTATCAATATGTGCTCGACTGCCAGCATTCAGGGCGGCCCGTTTATTTTCGCCTATGCGGCGTCCAAGAGTGCTATTCGTGGCATGACCAAGTCCATTGCGTGCCTGTGTTCCCAGAAAGGTTACGGTGTGCGCTGCAACTCCATCCATCCCGGCAATATGGCAACCCCAATGCTTAAGAACATGTACGACATAGTGCGTGTACACGACCCGGTGACCGCGGATCAGATGGACGCGATGTGGGTCGGTGACCCCGGCGATGTGGCGAATATGGTTCTGTTCCTCGCCTCGGACGAGTCCAGGGCCGTTAATGGTGCAGAGATGGTGGTTGATAACACGGCAACCATTACGGAAGGATTTGTACCCAAGTAGCGCCTGCCACCCGGGTAGAGGGCGGCTCGCGTGGCTAGTCATCGAGTGGGATGGCGGCCGCTATCGGATAAAGGAAGGCAAGACGGAGAACGGCAATGGAAAGGCTTGACCGGTTGCAGCTTGAGGCGGATTTGCGGGCGAATTATTACCGCTACGCCGAGGGCCTTGATAACAAAGATTGGCAGCAGGTGCGGGATTGCTTCGCCGAAGAAGTCTTCCTCGATTACGGCCCGATCGTCGATCCAGGCGGGTCGCCGGACCAGCCGCGCCCAGCGGATGACTGGGTTGCCACCCTGCAAAGGAATATCGGGGGCTTTGACCTCACACGACATACGATCTGTAACCATCGGGTGGAAGTAGACGGAGAAAATGTCCGCTGTACCGCCTATTTGGTCGCGGATCACATCATATTGCAGGACTCTCAGATGCCCATCGCGGGGCCGGACAATATCGCCACCGTGGTAGGCGAGTACACCAATCAGTATCGGCATGTAGGGGGGGAGTGGAAAATATTTCGCTCCAGGCTCGATATCAAATGGTCGAGCGGAAATATTGCGCTCTTCCAGCAGGCGGCGGAGCGCTTCCTGATGGCTGATGTCATCCCGGAATCGGTATAACACGGCTCAGTCGCATAGCTGCCAGAGGAGCATAGAGCGCGAGCATCAGTCCCTGACTCCATCTGGCAAACAGAATTGGAACAATGAGCAGTACTTACTCTTAAACGGAGGTTTGGTATGGCTACGCGTCCTGAGATGGATCTTTCACGTTTCCCCTATCTGCAGGGAAACTATGCCCCGGTACTCACTGAGTCCACTTTCGACGAGGGTGAGGGTGGACTTCGTGTCGAAGGTAAAATCCCTGAAAACCTTACCGGGGCGTTCATGCGCAATGGGCCCAACGTGGCCTGGCAGCCGGACCACTACGTCTATCCGGTGGATGGTGACGGCATGATCCACGCCGTGTATTTCAAGGACGGGCGGGTACACTATCGAAACCGCTGGGTGCGCACGCGCTCCTTCCAGGTGGAAGAAAAGCTGCAGCGGGCGTGTTGGGGAAGCCATGGTCGTCCGCACCCCGTGGATCCCGAGGCTATAGCCGCCGGTGGCTCGCCAAACCCGATGAAGAATCCCGCCAATACCAGTGTGCTGTTCCATGGGGGCAAGCTATTCGCACTGTTCGAGGCGGGCTTTCCCCACCAGCTGCGTAGCGACCTTTCCACTGTTTGCGAATACGATTACGACGGCCTGTTGCAAGCGGGCGATGGCCTTACTGCCCATCCGAAGATATGCCCCCGCAATGGCGATCTCATCTCCAATACCCAGACCTTCACTGCACCTTATTTCACGGTTCAGATTTTTGACCGCAATGGGCGACACAAGCGCTCCATCCCGGTTCACGGTATGCATCGCCGGGCCATGATCCACGATATACAGCTCTGTGGTGATTATATCGTCGGCCTGTTTGCGCCGGCATTCCCGGATATCGAGGCGGCGATGAAGGGCGGGAATCCGTTTATCTGGGAGGCCGACAGGCCAACGCGTATTTTTGTCGTGCACCGTGATACTGCGGAGGTGTCCTGGTTCGAAGCGCCGACGTTCTTCAGCTGGCACTTCTGCAATGGATTCCAGAGCGGCAACAATCTGTACATTGATTACGTATGGATGAACAGTATGCCTGTATCCAATGAGCTTGGCTCCGGCGTGGAATCCCAGATGCGCAACATGCACCGGCTGACCCTGGATCTCAAGAGTGGTGTAGTCACAAATGAAAAAGTAGGGCCGACCTACTGCGAATTTTCCCGGGCAGATGAGCGTCGCTGCGGGCTGCGCTACCGCTACGGGTTTGCCGCGGCGGCCACGCACGCGTGGGGTGAAAGCCCCAATCACGCGTATAACGCGACCATTGCCTACGATATGGACACTGGCACCTCAGCGCTGTGGGATTTTGGCGAGGGTGCGAACGCCGGTGAGCCGGTACACATACCAAACCCAGACAGCGACCGGGAAGAAGACGGCTATTTGATGTCTTATGTCTACAGCCCGCAGGAGGGTGCGTATCTGTCGATACTGTCCGCCGGGGATCTCACGCGCGGGCCTTTGGCGAAAGTCTTTATTCCTGTGCGCGTGCCTAACGGTTTCCATGCAAGCTGGGTCAATGGTATGACCGTACAGTAGCACCGCACGCAAATTTCACAGTGCGAAATCCAGAGAGGGAGGGGTGATTATGAACCAAGTGGAATCAGGTGGGTGCCTGTGTGGCGAATATACGTATGAATTCCCACGCGAGGCGGTTTTGACCGCATTTCACTGCCATTGTCGCGACTGCCAGAAGTCCACGGGTACCGGCCGGGCGAGCGTAGTCCTCGTTCCCACAGAAGCCGTGGCCACCCGTGGCAACCTGAAGAATTTCACCGTAACCGGAACCAATGGTGCGCATGTGGCGCGCGGATTTTGTCCGCACTGTGGTTCGCAGGTAATGAGCCAGATCGAGGAGCTGCCCGCAGTACGCTTGATCAAGGCGGGAACCCTCGAGGACAGCAGCTGGCTGGAGATCAATTCCAGCTGCTGGAGCTGCACTGCGGTGCCCTGGTCGCCTGTAGACCAGACGGGTGTCATATTCGAACGCAACCCCGATTTATAGGTGGTTGTGTTCATCCGATTTTTCCCCTTTTTTATGAAATGGATTGTTGCGTTTACTCAAAGTTCGTCTGTAGTATAAACAGTATGTCCTGATTGTTTTGTGGTAGGGCAGGGTAGTTGTCGCTGGACAACAATAAAAGAAACCGGCGGCGTATCACTGTAGTTCCAATCAATCTCGGTAGGACAAAAGCCCGCTGTTCCCAGGCTGTCGTAAATTTCCCGCCGGACACCAATGCGATGCCATGGAGAGAGCCATGAAAAGAATAAATAGGATCAAGGGCGGTTTGATGTTGACGGGATCGGTAGCGGCACTGGCCGTATTGCCGGCAGCCATTCACGCTCAAACCCAGAGCGACGAACCCAAGGTAGCCCTGGAAGAGGTTACCGTAACTGCTCGTAAGCGCGTGGAATCCCTGCAGGACATTGCGGTTTCGGTAACCGCTATTTCCACCCAGCTGGAAAATGCTGCAGTGCGAAATATCCAGGATCTGAATAACTACGCGCCCAACGTCAATATTGACTTCGGGCCGGCAAGTGGTAACGGCGCGGCCATTTCGATTCGTGGTATCAGCCATCAGGACCCCGATAAAAGTATGGAAGCGCCCGTCGGTATGATTCTGGATGGCGTCTTCCTGGGTACGACCGCCGGTCAGCTGATGGACAGCTTCGACCTGGAGCGTGTTGAAATCCTGCGCGGCCCCCAGGGTACACTGTTTGGTAAAAACACCACTGGCGGTGCGCTGAATGTGATTCGGGCCAAGCCCACCAAAGAGCTTGGGGCGAAAATCCATGTGGGCGCGGGTGATTACGGCTTGATAGAAACCAAGGCTGTGATCAATACACCGCTGACAGAATCGGGCGGCTTCAAGCTGACGGCCAACAAGGTGCAGACCGACGGCTACTGGAAAAATACCACCACAGGTAAAGACGCCGGCGCTATTGACTACCAGCACTTGGGCGCGGCTGTGGCTTTCGACGTGACGGAAAACTTTGACATTTTATTCCGGTACGACCGCCTTGACGACGACTCTGAGCGCGGTGCCTTTGCCAATTTCAACGATGACTCCAGCCTCGCCTGTCTGGCCAGTATCGGTGGGCTTGAAATTCCCGGGGTCATTTCCGTTCCTGCAGATCCAACGAATCCGGCATTTGGCGCTGGCTGTATGAGTATGGATCAGGGCAGCGACGAAGATCATGTTTCAATGAATGGAAGCAATGACGCTTCAACCCAGGACGATTTCCTCAATCTGACGATGAACTGGGGTCTGGGTAACTGGCAGTTAACGTCTGTTACCGGATATCAGACCCGCGATGAAGAATTTGTGCATGAGTTCGATTCCAGCTCGGTGCGCATGCTGACCGTAACAGGTGGGCACGAGTACTCCCAGTTCACTCAGGAACTGCGAATCAATGGCGATGTGAATGACGCAATTAAACTGACAGCCGGTGTCTATTACTTTGAGTCGGACGTGCGCCAGTTCCAGGACAGCTTCGATATGTGGTACTACCTCGGATTTGGGCCCAACTTCGCAATCCCTGACGGCATGGGTGGAGCGATTCCATTCCCTTTAGCGCTTGACGACGTAAGTGCGAACCTGGACGGAACCGTGACGAACGAGGCAAGTGCCGTATTTGCCAGTATGGACTGGCAGCTTACGGATGACCTGTCGCTCAACCTTGGCGGTCGCTACACTTGGGAAGAGAAAGGCTTTGAAGGCGGCTCCGGTGGCTGGGACTCAAAGACTCTTGGCCAGGGCTTTATTCCTCCCGGTCCGGTACGGAAGCTAAAGGATGACTGGAAGGAGTTCTCCCCGCGTGTTGCCCTGCAATACAATATTTCCAACGATGTGATGGCATTTGCGTCTTACGCGAATGGTTTCAAGAGCGGTGGCTTCTTTGCCCGCACGCAAAACATCGCCGCAATTGCGTCATTTGATCCGGAATATGTGGACACATATGAAGTCGGTATGAAGAGTGAGTGGCTGGATAATCGCGTTCGCTTCAATGCCACAGCCTTTATGACCGATTATACGGACAAGCAGGAAGATATTCTGGTGCCTGAGGAAGGTGGTCAGGTGAACACTATTGTGCGCAATGCCGGTGAAGTGGAAGTCTCAGGGCTTGAACTCGAACTGCAGGCGGCGATTACCAGCAACCTGAGTGTCTATATGATGGCTGGTCTGCTTGATGCTGAGTACAAGGAATTTTTTGCCGATGTGGATGGTGAAGCCTACCCTGGGGAAGGCTTTATTCCCACTGACAACACCTACCTGAAATTGCGCAATACACCCGATAACACCTTTGGTGCAGGCTTTGATTACTATCGTGATATAGCGCTTGGGGAGTTCTCGGTTAACTACAGCTATCGCTGGTCCGACGAGTACGAAAGTGAGTTCTTCAATGATCCTCGCGGTCACGTTGACTCCATGGGTATGCACAACGCGAGTATGAATCTGACCTTCGACGAAAAATATAAGATCAGCGTTTACGGTCGAAACCTGACAGACGAGCGTTATGCACGCCTCGTCAAGATTGGGCCAATTTCTCAGATGGGTCAGTACAACCCACCCCGTACTTACGGCGTGCAGTTTACTGCCGATTTCTAAAAATTCCCGGTTTAAATAAACCGATTTCTTTCATCTTGCGATGTTATGGTGATTGCCCTCGTGAAAACGAGGGCTTTTTTGTTGTGCAGACAACCGCCTTGTCCAAATGTCACAATTTGTGGCGCATTTCCTTACACGTATTTTCTGGTTTTTCGCTTTATGGCCTGAAAGGCTGTTGCCTAGGTTCGCCATTGCTATGTAGTATAAACAGTATGTCCTGATTGTTTTGTTTTAGGGCTCTTGTGTGTCGCGGCTGAATTAAATCGATAAAAGCTGCTGCGTAACACTGTTGTTCAGATCGACTTCGGTAGGACAAGAGCCAGATTTTCAAGGCCACCTGCAGGTTGTCCTCCAGACATTAACGCTGCGATGGAGAGAACCATGAAAATAATAAACAAGGGTAAAGGACGGCAGATGTTTACAGGCTCGTTGGCTGCATTGGCAATTTTGCCGGCTGCTATTCAGGCCCAGACCAAGACAGATAACGATTCGCCGGCACTTGAAGAAGTGACGGTTACCGCGCGCAAGCGGGTTGAATCGATGCAGGATGTTCCGGTGTCGGTAACAGCGATAACCACCCAGCTGCAGAATGCGGCGGTGCAGAACCTGCAGGACATGCAGAACTATACCCCGAACGTAACCATTGAACATGTCACTGCCAACAATGGCGCTTCGATTTCTATTCGGGGTATTAGCTTTCAGGAAACCGACAAAAGTATGGATCCCCCCGCCGGTGTGATTCTCGACGGCGTCTACCTCGGGGTCTCCGCTGGTCAGCTGTTGAATAACTTTGATATAGAGCGGGTTGAAGTGCTGCGTGGGCCCCAGGGGACTCTGTTCGGAAAGAACACCATCGCCGGTGCAATTAATGTCATCCGAACTGCGCCCACCCGGGAATATGATGCAAAAATCAAGGTTGGCGGAGGCGACTGGAAGCGTCGTGAAGTCAATGCTGTGGTCAATACGCCACTTGGCGATAACGGTGGCCTGAAGCTCTATGCGAACAAGGTCGCTCACGACGGCTTCACGAAGAATGAGCTTCTGGGTGAGTATTTGGGCGACGTGGACTACCGTCAGGTTGGGGCGACCATCGCTTTTGATCCGCTGGATAACCTCGAGGTATCCGTCACTGCCGAACGTATCGAAGATAACTCCGAGCTCGGTGCCTGGTCTAACTTCAATCGCACTACCGACTCCATGGTTTGCTGGTCCACGCTCGGCCTGCCGTTTCCACCGTCATCCATTTCAGCTGATGTACCTCCTGGCTCGGGTTGTATGGAGTTTGATGATCAGAGCGGCGTTGGCAAGAGCTCGGTGAATGCGCCGAATACGTCACACGTGATCAACGACTACGCGAACGTCACGATGGCCCTCGGACTGGGGGACTGGACGCTTACATCCATTACCGGATATGTCGATCGCGAGGAAGATTTCCGTCTCGAATACGATGCATCGCGCGTGCCGCTGGTCACAGTACTTGCCGGCCATGAATACTCGCAGTTCAGTCAGGAGCTGCGGATGGATGGCCGTATTTCGGACACAATGGACCTGACCGTCGGGCTCTATTATTGGGAATCCGAGTTCTGGCAGACACAAACTTCCTACGACATGTGGTACTACTTTGGCATCGGGTTTGGCCCTGAGGGAGGGTTCAATCCCGGTGATATATCCCAGGGTTTGACTGGTGACGGAGACAATACAGCCTACTCCGCGTTTGCGAGCCTGGACTGGCAACTCACCGACAAAATGACGTTGAACCTGGGTGGGCGCTTTACCCATGAAGAGAAGACCTTTAATGGTGGTAGCGGCCCGTTTACTTATGTGCCTTTGAATATCGACATCGTGCCCTCGGGCCCGATAGCAAACATGAAGGACAGCTGGAGCGAGTTTTCACCGAAAGTGGCTTTGCAATATGATCTGGCCGACGACGTGATGGTATTTGCCTCTTATGCGAATGGCTTCAAAAGCGGAGGGTTTTTCGCGCGTACCCAGGATATTTACGGAATGCAGTCCTACGATCCGGAATACGTGGATACCTTTGAGCTTGGCTTGAAAAGTCAGTGGTTCAATAACCGTTTGCGCTTCAATGCGACGGCATTCACGAGTGATTACAAAGACAAGCAGGAGGATGTGATTGTTCCAAATGCGCAGGGTTCTGTCGGTACCGTTGTGCGTAACGCGTCAGATGCAAGCATCGAAGGACTTGAAGTGGAATTGACGGCGGCGCTTACCGGTAACCTGAGCCTTTCCGCAAATCTCGGACTTTTGGATACGGGTTACGACGAGTTTTTTGCGGATATTTCAGGCGATGGTGTCGCCACGGATAATTCTGGATTGGTAATTCGCAATGCGCCGGAAACGACTGTCGGGCTTGGTGTGGATTACCTGCGTGATATTGGGTTTGCCGAACTTTCACTGAACTACAACTATCGGTGGCGAGATGAGTATCAGTCGATTTTCGACAACGACCCGTTGGGAGTTGTTCCCTCTGCCGGTTTTCATAACGCCAGTCTAAGCCTGGATTTCAGTGACAAATACGAGCTGAGCTTCTACGGCAGAAACCTGACCGACGAGCGCTATTCACGCGTCATTCTTATTCCACCTGTGGCTAATTTTGGCCAGTATTCCCCGCCGCGTCATTACGGTGCCAGTTTTACCGCTAGATTCTAGGTTTAACAGGTTTATTTATATCGTCTAGCGAAGCTTGACCGGGTTCACTCTGCAAAGAGTGGCCCGGTCAGTCAGTTCAATTTGTACCCGGTAGTAGTGCGGGTTTAACCGCACGAGTCTAGTTGTACCTTGCAGTTTGCAGATATCCACGTAGTCAGGTCGGTCATTCGCAGTAGATCTGGAGGCAATAAGGAAGTTTCCTTTTTTCGAAACAAGCTAACCAGAAATGCGAGAGATGAGAAAATGATAAGAACAGTAGGGCGCTTGTTAACAGCGCTATTTCTTTCCACGTTGGGTGCGTCGGTCAATGCCGCCCCCTTGCCTGGCTACCAATCCTTTAACGGCGTCACCAATGATGTGGGGCCTGATCTGGCTTCCGTTATTGAACACGATGCAACCAAGGCGGCCTGTGATCAGTATCAGGCCGACCTCGACCAGTACCTGATTGATAACGATGCGGTGCTAAGCCAGCTCGATGATGCCGAAGCGAGTATGGCGGTTCTGTCAGAGCACGAGCAGTACATCGTCGATAACTTCGTCAATAATTACAATGAAGACGCGCTGCTGAAATGTGGCAAGTACCTGTTCTTCTACGGCACTTTTGACACCACTGGGCCGCCCAAGTCGATGATGCATTTCATGCTCAGGAACTTCGAGGGGTATTTCGGTCCGGGTTTCGCCAACTTTGGCATGTACCCGGATCCAAACCCGGTCTCTACCGTGCCGCCATCACCGTTTGATCCTACCGTTGGGCCCAAGCAGCTGCCTGTAGGTATAGCGGACAGTAGCGGTGTATTCGGCAGTTCGGTGCCGGTTTATGCGTTTACCTGCGCTGCCTGTCATTTCAAGCAGATGGATGATGGCAACTTTGCGGTGGGTGTCGGCAACACCGACTTTGATTATGCGCGCATGGTGTCTGTACAGGGGCAATTGCCGATGCAGTTCCTGTTCCAGGCGCCGAACCTGCCGGGCTATCCCGATGCGGATGCTGAGCAGATTCTTGCCGGGACTGTGTTGCCTAGTGTCCAGCAGGCGTTGAACCTTCCGGTTACGATGGCTCGCTACTTCACATACGGTGGTATACCCGAATTCCTTGCGTCCAATCAGGAAATACAGGCGGGCTCGACCCAGGAAGACCAGGATCGGATCGCGGCCAGCTTGCTGCAGCAGGCGCAGGGCTGGTCTACCTGGAGTGGCGTGATGGATTTTATGGTGCCGCCAATGCAGGACGACGGCACCTTTACCATTACCCGCATTCTCAACCTGGCGAATATCGTCACGGATGAAAATGTACAGAAGCAGAACGGATTCAAGTACAAGTCGGGTCTGGGTTGGCATGGTGGATCCTATGACCTGATGAACTTCATCCGCTCCGTAATTTCGCTCACGCCCAGTAATATCGACGATCCTGAATCGCGCGCGGAATACAATTACTGGGTGAACGAGTACCGGTTTATGCCGCTGGTGCGTTACCTGGAAACTTTTGATGAGCCCAACCTGCCCAGCGATCGCACCTTTGATACCCTGGCTGCCGAGCGGGGCGAGACGTTGTTCGATGCCAATTGCACCAGTTGTCACAATGGTCCCAGTGGCGAGACCAGCCGGCCCTATGGCCACGCGGAGGTGAATGTCGAACGGGGACACCAGGCGTTTATGAACCTGTACTGGGACAGCTCGCTGTTTGGCGGGCTGGGCGGGTTCGAGACCAATGTCACCGCGTTCCGCGAGCGTTTCCCTGCCGGCGAAACCGGTGTCTACACCATGGCAGTCAAGTCGCCGCGCCTGCTTTCCCTGTGGGACAACGACCGCCTGCTGCATAACGGGTCGGCCTGGGGACTTGACGAGCTCTTTACCTGTACCAGCGGGCGCGCCAGCCACGCGGATGTCAGTGACCTCGGGTATGTTCAGCAGGTGATCGCGTACACCACAGGCATGATGTATCCCATGGATGTACTGACCAATACCCAGTTCTCCAATCAGGGACACCAGTTTGGCTGTGATTTCTCCGCGGAACAGAAGGCCGACCTGAAAGCCTTTGTCGAGACCTTTGGCAGCAGCCGCAACCCGGGCAACCAGTACAATGGCCAGTGGGATTCAGCCTGTGCGGCCTCGCCGGGCAACAACGGCAAGTACACGGTGAACAGCATTACCATCTCCAAAGGCAAGCGTATGGAGCTGCTGGTCAAGTTCTACAGTGATGCCAATTGCCAGACGCTCGACACGTCGGTGGTAAACAATCCGCGCTCCCTGTTTTCCTGGGGCATGCAAGTGGGCGATTCGTTTGTCAATTCCCGCGGTTACCAGTCACATCATGTGACCTACACCAAACCGGACGGCACCACGGATGACGATGTCATTGCCATCGAGGATGGCCAGCTGGCCACGGCAACCGAGGGTGATCCCCAGCCCAGCGGTATGTTTATCAAAACCAAAACAGACTACCCCGGGCTGAACGGTTTCTGGTTGAATGACCAGTGCAGTGCCTCGAACACTCGCGAGATGGTAGTGATCTGGGACGGCGTGCGTGTGAACAAGACCGTAAGTTACCGCGCCCCGGGTTGTACTGGCGGTGCCAGCCGCGTGGTCAACGACAGCGCTTGGAGTTTCGCGGATCCGGCCTGGACGCCGGTGATCTCGCCCGCGGATGATGCTCCCAAGTACAACATGCAGATGGTGATGAGTAACCAGGCGGATGGCAGTAACTTGACTCAGTATGTCAATGTCACGGATACCACGCTAAGCACCTCTGCGGACAATAATTTCGCAGCGAGTGCCAGTGTCAGTGGCTCGCACTACACGCGTATCTACAAAATCAATACGGCAAACTGAATTTATCGAGCGTTGTGTTTCGGCGGTGGGCTTGCCCATCGCCATTTTTTTACGGATCAATAGCTGACTACTCGGTTTATGGTTGGCAAAAATTGAGAATTATCAAATTGTTCCGTGGGTTGGATTTTTACTGCCGATATTCTGGTGATTCTTGGCGCCGGTTCTGGTAATTTCTGTGGAAGCGTTTGCGAGGTATCCGAAGACACGTTTTGCCGGCATTGCCATGGTTTTGGGCAAGTTTCACGGAATTGGCCGTGAAGCGGCAGAACAATCCAATTCCCACAAAGTATGCAGGATTGCGTATGAGTGAAGGTAAACCCGTAATCGGGATCTTGGGGGGTACTGGCGGCCTTGGTACGGGGCTTGCGCGCCGTTGGCTACAGGCCGGTTATCAGGTCATTATCGGTACCAGAGACGCCGACAAAGGCCTCTCTGCTGTTGCCGATCTCCAGCGGGTAATGGCCGAACGCGGTGTTGGCCCGGTAGAGGTCAGTGCCCTGGATTATGCTGGTACTGCCAGTGCTGCAGACATTGTGGTGCTCTCGGTGCCTTTCAGTCATCAGGCGGACGTACTGACCTCGGTACGCGAGCAGCTACAGGGCAAAGTCCTGGTAGATACCACGGTGCCCCTGCGGCCACCCAAGGTTTCTCTTGTGCAACTTCCGGAATCCGGGTCTGCCGGGCAAATTGCCCAGGACTTGCTCGGCGAGGGGGTGCACGTCGTTTCCGCTTTTCAGAATGTTCCCGCCCCCAGGCTTAAAGAAGACGCGCCGCTCGAGTGCGATGTGCTGGTGTGTGGCAATAACAAAGATGCGCGCGCGCAGGTCATTAGGCTGGTAGAAGCCGCCGGTATGCGGGGGTTACATGCGGGCCAAATCAACAATGCTGCCGCCGTGGAGGCGCTGACTTCCGTTCTTATTTTCATCAACCGTCAATTCAACAGTCACGCGGGTATCGGTATCACCGGACTCGACGCGTAGTACAGCCAGGATTTGCCGTATGGCCGAACGCCTTGAGATGTATGCGCTCCCAGAATTTCCCCTGATTCAACCGGGGGACGATATTTGCACTCTCATCACTGCGGCACTGGAGCGTGCCGACATCACTCTGGCGGACGGGGATATTCTCGTCATCGCCCAGAAAATTATTTCCAAAGCGGAAGGGCGTTACGCCCACCTGAATCGCGTTGAGGTGGGTACCAGGGCGCGAACCCTGGCCGAGCGCGTGGATAAAGACCCCCGGCTGGTGCAGTTGATCCTGGATGAATCCGTCGAGGTTCTGAGAACCCGGCCGGGTGTCGTGATTGTGGAACACCGGCGGGGTTATGTGCATGCGAACGCAGGCATCGATCAGTCGAATATCCAGTCCGATGCGAAGGATCCGCGGGTGTTGCTGCTCCCTGAGGATGCCGATGCGAGTGCGGCGGCGTTACGCCGATCGCTCAGGCAGGTTACCGGCGTGGAGGTAGGGATCATTATCAACGACAGCGCCGGCCGGGCCTGGCGCAATGGCACCGCCGGATTTGCGATCGGCACCGCGGGCTTTACGCCGGTCGTGGATATGGTGGGGCAAGGGGATCTGTTCGGACGCAAGCTGGAAAGTACCTCGGTCGCAGTTGCTGACGAACTTGCTGCCGGTGCCTCCTTCCTGATGGGGCAGGCGGCAGAGGGCACACCTGTGGTTCTGGTGCGTGGCGCGCGTTTACCGGTGGCCGAAGTCGGCTCTGAAAGCCTGATTCGTGCGCGGGAGTACGATCTCTTTCGCTGAAAATTGGTCGCGCGTGCTATTGCGCTTTCGCTACATCAGTGAATGGCCGCCGTTTTGGCGGATAGGGGGAGATGGATTTTGTCTGGCTTTTCTAACAAGGTTTTGGCGCTGTCCGGCGGTGTCGGCGGCGCCAAGCTCGCGCTTGGATTGCAGCATTGCCTTGCCGAAGGTCAACTCACGGTAGTCGCCAATACGGGCGATGACTTTGAGCACCTGGGCCTGAACATCTGCCCGGACATCGATACGTTGCTGTATACGCTGTCGGGCATTGGTGATCAGGAACGGGGCTGGGGGCTCGCCGGGGAAACCTGGCAGTGTCTGGGCGCGCTGGAAGCGCTCGGAGGTGACACCTGGTTCCAGCTTGGCGACCGCGACCTGGCCACACACTTGCTGCGTACCCAGCTGGCGGCGGCCGGCAAAAACCTGACCGACATTACCGCATGGATTGCGCGGCGCCTCGGTATCGCCACGCGGATACTGCCCATGTCGAATGACCCGGTACGCACACTGGTGCACAGTGAAATTGGCGTGTTGGCATTCCAGGAGTATTTCGTGCGTGAACGCTGCCGTCCGGCGGTGTCCGGTATCGAGTTCGCCGGCATTGAATCCGCGGTGTTGAATCCCCAGGCGCAGGCTGAACTTCAGGACAGCGCGCTGGATGCGGTCGTGGTCTGCCCGTCGAATCCTTTTTTGAGTGTGGACCCGATCCTGGCGTTGCCCGGTTTTCGGGATGCGCTGGTGCGCACACCTGCGCCGGTGGTCGCGGTATCGCCAATTGTTGCTGGCAGCGCGATCAAGGGGCCGACGGCAAAAATGATGGCCGAGCTGCAGATGCCTGTGACCTGTAACGCGGTAGCAGATTACTACCGGGGCTTTGTCGACGGATTTGTGATTGACGAGCGCGATGTTGCGCAGGCCAGGGACATCGAGGCGATGGGGCTCCGGGTTCTGGTTACAAACACGTTGATGCGCTCGCTGGATGAGCGCATCACCCTGGCCAGGGATGTGCTGCAGTTTGCGCAGTCTTTGCACTAGTTTTCTATGGAGGGAGGAGTGCCACCATGTGGGCGTTATTACCCTTGAAGCGGGCCAACGAAGCCAAGCAGCGGCTGGCATCGGTGCTGTCTGCAGAGGAGCGGCGCGAACTGTTTTTGGCAATGGCTGGCGATGTGCTGGCGGTTTTGCAGGCGCACCCGGACATTGACAATGTCCTCATTGTTAGCGACGACCTTGATGCGACCCGCCTGGCGGGCCACTACGGTGCCGAGCGGATACCGGAGCCTGAGACCGGAGGCCTGAACCAGGCTGTTCGGGCCGGCGTTGCCGAGCTGGGCCGCCGCGGCATCCGGGAGGTGATCGTCGTGCATGGGGACTTGCCCATGATTGAGGGTGCAGAGCTTTCCGAGTTGATCCGCGTATCCCGCCAGCAGGGCGCACTCGGTGATGCTGCCGTAACCGGTCTGACCCTGGCGCCCGACCGTCATCACAAGGGCACCAATTGCCTGATCTGTGATCCGGCTGCCGAGCTGAGCTTTCACTTTGGTACGAACAGTTTTGCCGCGCATGTGCGTGAGGCGAAACAGTGCGGACTGGAGCTGCAGCTGGTGTTTGCGCCAGGACTGTCGCGGGATATCGATTCCCCTGAGGATTTATTGACGCTCGCCCGCTGTGAACGTGAAGGTGTTGCCTCGCAGTCGAGGCAGTACCTGCAAGCCAGTGGTCTGCTTGATCGCTTGTTGCCATCGGGAATTGCGCGCTGGCGAAATCTGGAACAGGCGCTTAACCGTGTCGGTTAACGAGGGTAGACATGTGAACAGCACCGCTTTTTTTGAATCCGGGTTGCCGACCGATGGGGCTGCGCTCGACCTGGCTGCAAATACGGATACCGCGAGCCTGATGGCGCGGGCCCGCGCCATACGCGACCAACGCTACCGCAATCTGGTGACGTATTCCCGCAAAGTATTTGTGCCGCTGACCCATTTGTGCCGGGATGTTTGTCACTACTGCACCTTTGCCCAGACCCCGCGTCATGTAGAACAGCCATACATGTCAGTGGATCAGGTGCTGGCATCAGTGCGGCAGGGAGAGGCGCTCGGTTGCAAGGAAGCCCTGTTTACACTGGGGGAACGGCCGGAAGACCGGTATTCCGCTGCCCGAGATGCGCTGCGGGAAATGGGATTCGCTTCGACCCTGGAATATGTGGCTCACGTTGCCGGCCGCGTGCTCGAAGAGACCAGCGTACTGCCGCACATCAATGCAGGGTGCATGAGCCTCGAGGAATTGCGCATGTTGCGGCCGGTATCGGCGTCCATGGGGTTAATGCTGGAATCGTCCGCGCAACGCCTGTGTGATAAAGGCATGCCGCACTATGGCTCCCCTGACAAAGTGCCCGCCCGCCGGTTGGAAACCATTCGCCTGGCGGGAGAGGCGCGGGTGCCTTTTACCACCGGTATCCTGATTGGTATCGGTGAGACACGCCGGGAGCGGATCGAGTCGCTGTTGGCGATCCGCGCGCTGCACCACCAGTACGGCCATATTCAGGAAGTGATCGTGCAGAACTTCCGGGCCAAGCCGGACACAAAAATGGCGCAGTCCCCGGAGCCTGATCTGGAAGACCTGCTGTGGACCATCGCCGTAGCGCGCCTGATTTTCGGTGCCGATGTCAGCATCCAGGCACCGCCCAATCTGAGCCCTGGTGTATTGCCGCAGTTAGTGAATGCGGGCATCAACGACTGGGGTGGGGTTTCGCCGCTGACGCCGGATTTTGTCAATCCAGAAGCGCCCTGGCCGCATGTGGATCAGCTTGAACGGGAGTCGGCCCTGGCTGGCAAGATCCTGCAGCAGCGACTGACCATTTATCCGGAATATATTCAGGCGGGGGATTTCTGGCTCGACGGCAAACGCTATACCGATGTGCTGCGCTTGAGTGACGCCGAAGGGTATCCGCGCACCGACGACTGGCTTTCAGGCCGCAGTGGCGATGCCCCATCGCGCCACACTGCAGGCGAGTCCGCCTCCGGCTCTGCCCGGCTCGTTGCGGAGGATCTGCGCGCGATCGTTGCCAGGGCGGCAGATGGCGAGACCCTTTCCGAACCAGAGGTTGTGCGGCTGTTCCAGGCGCGCGGACCGGAAGTGGATTTTGTGTGCCGGGCCGCAGACAAACTGCGTCAGGCGGTCAATGGCGAGCGGGTACACTATGTGGTGAACCGCAATATAAACTATACGAACGTCTGCTATTTCAAATGTCAGTTCTGCGCGTTTTCCAAGGGGAAACTGAGCGAGAACCTGCGCGGCCGTCCTTACGATTTGGATCCGGCGGAAATCCGCCGGCGCACGGCGGAAGCCTGGAGCCGGGGCGCAACCGAAGTCTGCCTGCAAGGGGGTATACACCCGGAATATACCGGCCAGACCTATCTGGATATCCTGCGCGAGGTGAAGTCGGCCGCGCCGGCCATCCATGTACATGCGTTCTCGGCACTGGAAATCTGGCAGGGAGCCAAGACCCTGGGCATCCCGGTGTCGGACTTCCTGCGGCAATTACAGGACGCCGGTCTCGGCACGCTCCCGGGCACTGCCGCCGAAGTGCTCGATGATGAGGTGCGTGCGATCCTCTGTCCCGACAAGATCAATACCCGCGAGTGGCTTGAGGTGATCGAGGCCGCGCACAATGTGGGACTTCGCACCACTGCGACCATTATGTTTGGGCATGTAGATCGGCCCATACACTGGGCGCGGCACCTGTTGCATATCCGCGCGTTGCAGGCGCGTACCGGCGGCTTTACCGAGTTTGTACCGCTGCCATTTGTCGCGCAGGAATCGCCGCTGTACCGCAAGGGCAAGGCCCGTTCGGGCCCCACTTTTCGCGAAACCCTGCTGATGCATGCGGTGGCGCGACTCGCGCTGCATACGCTTGTCGACAATATCCAGACATCCTGGGTGAAAATGGGCGAAGCTGGCACCGCGGCCTGCCTGAACAGCGGGGCGAATGACCTTGGGGGCACTCTGATGAATGAAACCATCACACGCTCGGCGGGCGCGACCCACGGCCAGGAAAGAACGCCGGCGATGATGGAGGCCTCCATTCGATCCATGGGGCGCATACCTCGACAGCGCACCACCATGTACGGCGAGGTCCCGGCGGAGCGGGTTGCCGCATCCCACGGTGCTGAGCAACTGGCGGAAGTGGTGAATACACCACTGAGTGCCCGGGGCAGCCGTTGTGGGGAGCGGGTGGAACTTATCCGATCTACGGTAGAAGTGGACCTTGGCGAGCCGGCAACGGCCTGAACCCACTGGCAATATTAGCGGGTGAGGGATAGGAAGTGCGGCCGGGTTGCGGCCGCACAACCAGTGTTAATCAATGCGGGTTAACACCTTGCACTGGTGGCTTGGGGTTTTCAGCTCTTCGAACGCGTAGGGCAGCTCTTCCAGCGGCACTATGTCGGTAATCATCGGCGTCACATCAATGCGTCCGCTCGCGAGCATCGCAATGGCGGTTTCAAAATCGTCCTTGGTATAGGCGATGGCAAACTGAACGCTCAGCTCCTTGATCAACCCGAGGAAGGGCATGAAGCTGTCGGGTTGCTCGCACACGCCCACCGGTACAATTTTGCCGCCATATGGAGCGATTTCCATGCATTGCTGCAGCAGACCCGGTGCGCCCACACATTCGAAGATGATGTCCGGGGCGGCGCCACTCAGGTCGCAGACCTGTTCCAGCAGCGCTGCCGCGCCTCCCGCCAGATCAGGCTTGATCACATGGGTGGCCCCCATGGTTTCGGCCAGCTTGGCCCGCGAAGTTGCCAGCTCGCTGACAATCACATCCCTGGCGCCAAAAAACTTCGCCCACAAGGCGACGGTCAGGCCGATGGGGCCTGCACCCATGATCAGCACCCGGCTGCCCGCTTTCAGCCCGGCTACGCGTACCGCGTGCAGGCCGACTGCAAGGGGCTCAACCAGCGCGGCCGTCTGCAATTCAAGTTCATCCGGCAACACAATGGTTTCCAGGCCGCCGGTGGTCACGTACTGGGCAAACCCGCCCTGGTCGTCGACACCCGATACTTTCTTGTTCATACACTGGAAAAACTGGCCGCTGACGCAGGCGACGCACCTGCCGCAACCGATAAACGGCAGGGCGCACACGCGGTCGCCGACCTTCCAGTTTCCAGCCGCTTCACTGCCAACTTCGGCAATCTTGCCAACAAATTCATGTCCCAGGATCCTGCCGCAGCAGGCGGTGGTCAGGCCCTCGCGGGTGGCATGCAGGTCGGTACCACAGACTCCGCAATAGGCGACTTCGACAACCAGTTCATTGGGTTCGGGTGTGGGGTCTTCCACGGATTCGACACTGAGTGGCTGACCAACTTCCTTGAAAATCGCGGCCTTCATGATGTGCTCCCGTTGCATGTGAGGGTGGCAGGCGATCCCTGTTACGGGCCAGTTGCATTGATAGCCGGCGGGCGTGAACAGGGCCAGTTCAGCCAGATTATCCCCCATAAAACAAACAGTCAAATCTGATTGTTTTATGGGGTGGGGTTTGGTACCTTCAGTTGAAAATGCCCAATTGATGATCAGGGAATGCGTGGTTGCGTGCGCCCGACAGCGCGAGCAGGCCGCTTCCTTCACAACAAGGAGATCGCTATGGACCTCGGACTTTCCGGAAAGAAAGCGGTGATTACCGGTGCAACGCGCGGTATCGGCCGCGCAATTGCAGACCAGTTGGCTCGCGAGGGTGTTGACCTTGCGATTTGCGCGCGCAACCAGGAGGAGGTTGATAAAGCGGTTGCGGCGCTCGCCGGGCACGGTGTCCGTGTTACTGGTGCAGTGGTGGATGTCGCCGACAAGGCGGGCTATCAGGAGTGGGTGGCCCGCGCCGGTGATGAACTGGGTGGCATCGATATCTTCGTACCGAATGTGAGCGCCGGCGGTGGTGTCATGTCGGATGAAGGTTGGATCAACAACCTGAATATCGACGTGCTGGGCACGACCCGCGGCATTGAAGCGGCGATGCCATTCCTGGAAGCTTCCGATGCGGCTTCAGTGGTCATTATTTCGAGCACTGCAGGTGTTGAAACCTTTATGGGACCGCAGCCCTACAATGCCATCAAGGGCGCGCTGGTGATCCACGGCAAGCAACTCAGCCAGTCGCTGGCGCCCATGGGCATCCGCGTGAATTGCGTGTCGCCGGGCCCGGTCTATTTCGATGGCGGTGCCTGGGAATACATCAAGGAAAATATGCCGGAACTGTATGACGGCACCCTGGCGCAGATTCCCCAGGGGCGCATGGGCAGCCCGCAGGAAATTGCCAATGCGGTGGTATTCCTCGCCAGCCCGGCAGCGAGCCTGATCACCGGCGTCAACCTGGTTGCCGACGGCGGCTTTACCAAGCGCGTACAACTCTAGGCCTGCGCAAGCGGGCCGCCCTCACCGGTATTGCTGGCCGTCCGCCGCATCGCTTGTCTCGTTAACAACCTTTGCGGACATGAATCATGGGAAAAAGTGATCGCATCGATGTATACCTGGTGGCCGGTGGCAAATACCACAATATTGACCATGCCCGGCTGGAAATTCTCAAGTTGCTGGCCGAGCAGCCGCGGATCAAGGTGCGGGTAGGGGAGGATTACAGTGATATCGAGGCCATCTGTGCTTCGGATTTCATCATTACCTATACCTGCGACGTGATTCCCTCTGCGGAAGAAACCCGACGCCTGTGTGACTACGTGCGCAGTGGCCGCAAGTGGTTTGCCCTGCACGGCACCAACTCGATCCTGCGTTTCCTGGTTAATGACGGCGATTTTATTGTCGATTGCCCGGAAGAGAACGTCCCCTTTGCCCATCTCCTGGGCAGCCAGTTTATGGCGCACCCGCCTATTCACGAGTACGACGTGCTGGTGACTGAACCGGAACACGAACTGGTGAAGGGCATCCCATCGTTCAAGGTGGATGATGAACTTTACCTTAGCAAGTTTCACGGTGAGTACCAGACGCTGTTGCATACGCACTGGTCAGAACCGGTGGCAAACTTTACCAGTACCGAATGGATGAAGAAGGACGATATACAGCCAGTGATGTATATCCATCCCTATGGTGACGGCCAGGTGCTGTACCTGACGCTGGGGCATTGCCGCGGTAAATACGACATGCAGCCGGACATCGAAGAGTACCCGGTACCGGAAGAGGGCGCCTGGCGCTCCGAAGAGTTCTATGAATTATTGCGCCGGGGTATCCAGTGGGCCATGGAACCGGTGCCCGGGACTTCCTGCGAGCCGGTAACGGTGCAGCCGGCTGAAACCGCAGTGGCCGAGAGCTAACGGAGTTTACGATGGATTTTTCCTTTAGCCCCGCCGAGATCGAATTCCAGCGGGAAGTGCGTCAGTTTCTAAAACAAAATCTGCCGCAACATATCGTTGAAGCAACCAGAAACAGCAGCAGCGTATTTGTAGAGAAAGAAATAGCGCTGGAATGGCAGCGTATTCTGGCAGAAAAAGGGTGGGCGGCACCGCAGTGGTCGGTGGAACATGGCGGTACAGACTGGACGCCGGTGCAAAAGTACCTGTTCAGCAAGGAATGCTATAAAGCCGGCGCGCCGATGCTGATTCCACTTGGGTTGCTGATGCTGGCACCGGTCATCATGGCCTTTGGCAGTGATGAGCAGAAAGCCGAGTTGCTACCGAAGATCCTGAACGGCGACCACTACTGGTGCCAGGGGTACTCGGAGCCGGGAGCAGGCTCGGATCTCGCGAGCCTGAAGCTGAAGGCGGTCGCCGATGGCGATGATTACATCGTCAACGGTACCAAGATCTGGACCACTCACGCCCACCTTGCCGACCATATCTTCTGCCTGGTGCGCACCGACAGCGACTGCAAGCCACAAAATGGAATCAGCTTCCTGCTGATCGACATGAATACACCGGGAATCACCGTTGAGCCGATCATTACCATGGCCGGCCAGCACGAGGTCAACCAGGTATTCTTCGACAACGTCAGGGTGCCGCAGAAAAACCGCATTGGCGAGGAAAACAAAGGCTGGACCTATGCCAAATACCTGCTGGAGTTTGAGCGCGGCGGTGCGTTCAGTAGCGACCGTATCGAACAGGAACTGTTGCACCTCCGCTCGCTGATGGAGGATGCGCGCAGGGAAAATCCCGGGTTTGATCGCAGTGGCAATCTGGCGCGCCGCCTGGCGAGGATCGAAATCGATCTCAAGGCGCTGCAGATTACCGAACTCAGGATCCTGTCCACCGTGAGCGCCGGCGGTAACCCCGGCGCGGAGTCCTCTACGCTCAAGCTGTTCTACACCCCGATCGAGCAGGCCATCAACGAGCTTGCGGTGCAGGTGCTGGGGTACCGGGCGGTGGCTTTGGATGTGCCTGCAAACGGTAGTGGTGAGCATGCGGATTATGTTTCATCGATTGTTCCGCGCTACCTCAACAACCGGGCAGCTTCCATTTTCGGGGGCTCGCTGGAGGTGCAGCGCAATATCGTGGCCAAGTGGGCGCTCGGGCTTTGAGTTTGATCCGGAGTCAAACGCGCGATTCGCGCGAAGTATGGACAACGGTGGTTTTGAACCAGAACTACTGACGGAGAGCATGTATGCAACGGGATGACCTGGTACAGGAAATCAAGACGCTGATGGATCTGGTGGAGCGGAATACCACCACCCTGGCTGACAGCGTGATGGAAATAGACGTTAATGAATATACCGACTCGGCGCAGTTCGAGCGGGAAAAAACAGCGTTGTTTCGGGATTATCCCCAGTTTGTAGGCCCCAGTTGCCTGATACCGAAACCCGGTGACTACTTTGCGTTCGATGATACCGGCATACCGATTCTGGTTGTGCGGGCTGCCGACGGTACCCTGAATGCCTTCGTAAATATCTGCTCCCACCGCGGCGCACCCCTGACGGATTGTGCCAGCGGCCAGGCGCGCCGCGGAAAAATGTTTTCCTGTCCTTACCACGGTTGGAGTTACAACCTGGAGGGCGACCTGGTGGGGATTCCCTTCGGCAAGGAGGGTTTTCCCGGGCTGGATCGCAGCAAGCTGGGCTTGCGCAAGCTGCAGGTCGAGGAAAAATACGGGATGATTTTCGTGATGCCCAACCCGGATTTGCGCTTTGATATCGACGAGGTCCTGAGCGGGATACAGGAGCGTGTATCCGGTTTCGGATTCGAAGATCACCACTATCTGGGGGTGAAGCAAGTCCATACTGACTTCAGCTGGAAGCTCAATATGGATACCTTCCACGAGTTCTATCACTTTGAATATCTGCACCCGCAAAGTGTGGGGGCGATGGCTTACAGCAATGTGGCCAATTACAAACAGTACGGGCGCAACCATTCACTGGGATCGGCAACCCTGCAGATCAATGACCTGAAGCAGGTGCCTGAGCAGGACTGGCAGCCGCGGGAATACAGCTCCTATGTGAATTATATTTTCCCCAATACCGTCATTTTTGTGGTCAACGACCACTTCCAGACCTGGCGCGTGTATCCGATCAGCCCGGATCGCTCTGTGGTGTACCACAGCATGTTCATTCCCCAGGCGCCCAAGGACGAGGCGGAGCAGCAGGCGTTTGAAGACTACTTCCAGATGATCAACGACATCGCGGTTGCGGAAGATTACGGCCTGGTGGACAAGGTACATCGCGGGTTGCAGTCGGGGCTTGATCGCAAGGTGGTGATTGGTCGCAATGAACCGGGTGTGCAGAACATGCACCGCCAGATCAAAGAGGTACTTGCCTGATACTTCGCAAGCAGGGCTGGTCGAGTGCGCTCGGCCAGCCCGAATGTGTCAGGCCAGAATTTCCAGAATGCTGGAGAAATCCTTTCTGCCATCCCCCGCCGCCTGCTTCTGCCGGAACAGGGATTCCGCCTGTTCTCCCAGGGGAATCTTGCTTCCGGTCGCGCGTGCGTTGGCGGTAGCCAGGCCGAGATCCTTGGTCATAAGGTCGACCATAAAGCCCGGGGTATAACCGTTGGACGCCGGGCTGTCCATGACACCCGGGTAGGGGTTGTAGAGCTCCAGAGACCAGTTGCGGCCCGAGCTTTTCAGCATGATCTCGGAGAGGACTTTCGGATCCAGCCCGCACTTAACACCCATTTGCAGCGCCTCGCTGGTGCCGATCATATGGATCGCGAGCAGCATGTTGTTGCACTGCTTGGCTACCTGACCCGCGCCGTGGGCGCCCGCGTGGAAAATATTCTTGCCCATATCCGCCAGTATCGGCTGCGCGCGCGCGAAGGCTTTATCGCTGCCGCCACACATAAAGGTCAGGGTTCCGGCCCTGGCCGCCGCCACGCCGCCTGAAACCGGCGCATCGAGCATGTCGATGCCCCTGAATGCACAGGCCTGCGCGACTTTATTCACCGTTTCCGTGTCGATCGTCGAGCAGTCCAGCACCAGGGTGCCGTAGGGGAGTTTATCCAGCACGCCGTCGGTAGTTTCAGTGCCGAGATAGACATCGGCGACATGTTTGCCTGCAGGCAGCATGGAGATTACGACCTCGGCGCCTTCGACGGCGTTCAGTGGGGAGCGCGCGGCAGCTCCGCCAAGCGCCTGGAGCTGTTTCAGTGGTTCTTCCAGCAGGTCGTAGGCCCGCACTGTGTGGCCTGCCTGAAGCAGGTTTGCCGCCATGGGGCCGCCCATATTACCGAGTCCGATAAACGCGATTGAAGCCATTGCCGGTTTCCTCCTGCAAGTGGTGATGTTCTGGCGAAGGCGCCGGCCTTTTCGATTGGAAAAGCCCGCGCCTGTAGCTTGTTCAGTTGACCAGATAGCTGTATCGATCCGATAACAGCTGACGGGATACGATCATGCGCATGACTTCGTTGGTGCCCTCGAGAATACGGTGCACGCGCGCATCGCGGAAGTAACGCTCCACGGCGTATTCGCGGATATAACCGTAGCCGCCGTGCAGCTGGATGGCGTCGTCGCAGATCGTAAAACAGGTGTCGGTGGCGAAGCGCTTGGCCATGGCGCAGAAGCTGGTTCGATCCGCGTCGCCACTATCGAGTTTGCTGGCGGCGAGCCTGACCATCTGCCGTGCGGCAATCAGCCCGGTGGCCATGTCGGCCAGCTTGAACTGGGTATTCTGGAAGTCGGCAATCGCGCGCCCGAACTGCTCGCGCTCTTTCACATAAGCCGTGGTGCGATCCAGGCAGGCGCGGGCGGCACCGAGTGAACAGGCGGCGATATTGATACGCCCGCCATCCAGGCCCTCCATGGCCAGCTTGAAACCGTCTCCCTCTGCGGCCAGCAGGTTGCCTGCCGGCACCCGTACATCATCAAACGTGACGGTGCGGGTCGGCTGGCTGTGCCAGCCCATTTTTTCCTCTTCCTGACCGTAGCCGATGCCGGGTGAGTCCGCCGGTATCGCCAGGCAGCTGATGCCTTTTGCCCCGGGGCCGCCGGTGCGCACCATGGTGATCAGGAGATCCGTCGAGCCCGCGCCGGAAATAAAACACTTGCTGCCGTTGACGAGGTATTCGTCGCCCTGGCGTTCGGCGCGGGTAGACAGCGCCGCGGCATCGGAACCGGCTCCGGGTTCGGTGAGGCAATAGCTGGCCAGCTTGTGGCCGAATGCGAGCGGCTCACACCACTGCTGTTTCAGCGCGGTTGTGCCGTAGCGCGCGAGCATATTTGCGGCCATGTTGTGGATGCTGATATACGCCGCGGTCGATGTGCAGCCGGTGGCCAGCGCCTCGATGATGATCGCGCTGTCCAGCCGGCTGAGGCCGACGCCGCCATCCTGCTCGGGCATATACAGGGACATAAACCCGAGCGCTCCGGCTTCGACGAGTGTCTCGCGCGGAAAAATATGTTCGCCATCCCACTGGCCGGCGTTTGGTGCCAGCTGCGACTCGGCAAACTTCTGCGCACTGTCCTGCAGGGCGAGCTGGTCGGCACTGAGTTGGTATTGCATGGTTCCTCCCGCTTAGAGGTAATGCGCCCTGGTGTTCTATTTCATTGCGATGGTCATGTTCGGGGCCGATACCCTGGTGGCCTTCCAGGATGCCGTGACCGTCTTGGTTTCGGTATAGAAGCGCACGGCCTGTTTGCCGTACGCGTGCAGGTCGCCCATAAAGGATTTTTTCCAGCCGGTGAAAGAGAAGAACGGCAGCGGTACGGGAATGGGAATGTTGACTCCGACCTGACCCACTTGCACTTCGTGCTGGTAGCGCCGGGCGTGGATGCCCGATGTAGTGAAAATCGACGTGCCGTTGCCGTAGGGGCTGCTGTTGACCAGTTCCAGCGCAGCGTCGAGGGAATCCGCGTGCATGCAGCACACTACCGGGCCAAAAATTTCCTGCTGGTAAATATCCATTTCCGGAGTGACATCGGTGAACAGCGTTGGGCCGAGCCAGTTGCCATCCGGGTAGCCTTCAACCTCGATCCCGCGGCCGTCGAGCACACAGGTTGCACCCTGGTCGATACCACTTTGTACCAGGTGCTGCACGCGCTCCAGGGCGCTCCGGCTGACGAGCGGCCCGTAGGCGGCGTTGGCATCGCTCCAGACCCCGGGGCGCACTTTGGCAAGGCGCTCGGCCAGCTCGCCGGCCCATTCGATGGTATCGCCCACAAACACGATGACACTGATCGCCATGCAGCGCTGGCCGGCCGCACCTACGGTGGCACCCACCAGGGTATTCATGACCGTCTCGCGATCCGCATCGGGCATGACCACCATATGGTTCTTGGCACCCGCAAAACACTGGGAGCGTTTCAGCAGGTTGGTGGTCGAGCGGTATACATGCTCGGCAACCGGCACGGAGCCCACGAATGAAGTTGCGACAATGTCCGGATGCTGGATCAGTTGATCCACCTGCTCTTTGCCGCCGTGAATCATCTGCACAATACCCGCGGGCGCACCCGCCTGCTGGAACAGCTCGAGGAGTCGTACGGTGGCGAGCGGCACCTGTTCGGACGGCTTCAGGATCATCGCGTTGCCACAGGCCACCGCCATCGGAAACATCCACAGCGGGATCATCGCGGGGAAGTTGAATGGGGTAATCCCCAGGGTCACCCCAATGGGTTGCACCAGGCTGTAGGTGTCCACGCCGGATGCCACATTTTCCACAGTTTCCCCCATCAGCAGCGAAGGCACATTGCAGGCGTGCTCAACCACCTCAATGCCCCGCCATACATCGCCCATGGCGTCTTCCAGGGTTTTGCCGTTGTCTTCGGCGAGAATCTCTGCGATTTCCTGCTGGTGTTCCTTCAGCAGTTGCTGGTAGCGCAGCATCAGGCGCGCACGCACGGGCACCGGCGTGTTGCGCCATTCCTCGAAGGCGGCCTTGGCGCCGGCCACTGCAAGGTTGATTTCTTCTGCGGTGCAAAAGGGCACCTCAGCCAGCACAGACTGGTCCGCAGGATTGATTACAGGTTGCCGGGTGGTTGAGTTGCTCTGGATAAACTCGCCGTTCATGAGAATCGGAACTTGTCTGGTCATTTCGCTGGCTCCTGGCAGTGCAAGGGGAACACCCTATGAGATTCTGTGCATCGACTTCTGCCCGGGGCTCATTGCCGGCGGGCAGGCATGGCGCACGAGTGTTTATGTGCTGAAAAATACTTTACTCTGATCAAGCGGTTGCAACAGAGCACAAATTGCGTCATATATGGACGATATTGCGGTGTAACTATCACTGGCCCCAGAGCGAGACCCTATGAGCGAGCCATCTTCCTGGCCTCTTACGGAAAAGGGACTGCGTTTTCTTGCCCCTAAATTCATTCTCGATCACCTGCGCGAGAATGTGCTGACCCGCGAGTGCTACCCGACAGCGATCGGCTATTACCCCAACGCCGCCGGCCATGCGATGCGCCGGGATAATCACGACGACTATCTGCTGCTGTATTGTGAGGATGGGAAAGGGCAGGTATCTACGGCTGATTTCAGCAGTGTCGTGCAAAAGGGCGATGTGCTGATCCTGCCGCGGGGTATGGCACATGAATACTGTGCCGATCACAACACCCCCTGGACTATCTACTGGTGCCATTTTCGCGGGCAGCTGGCACAGGCTTTCCTTGACCATATCGGACTGGATCAGCAACGGCCGCTTATCGGTGGCATCGCGGCTCCCGCGCTGCAATCCAGTTTCAAATCGCTTATGAGCATCGCCAGAACGGGATATGGCAAGAAGGCATTCGTGCATGCGGCCAATCAGTTGCGGCAGCTACTCACGCTGTTGGCGCGTTTGCAGAAGGAGCGTCGCGGTATCGATGGGAGTTTCGAATACGAATTGATTCGAGGCTATATGCAGGACAATATCGACCAGGGCGTGAGTCTTGAAGAACTGGCCTCTATCTGCAACCTTTCTAAGTATCATTTTTCCAGAAAATACAAAGAGTTAACCGGCTATTCACCACTGCAGCATTTCACTCACCTGAAAATTGAGCACGCCTGCGCACTGCTGGATAGCTCCGGCCTGAGCGTGGGCCAAATTGCCTTTCAACTTGGTTACGACGACCCTTTGTATTTTTCTCGTACCTTTAAGAAGATCACCGGGCTATCTCCGGCGAATTATCGACGTTCCGACCGCCGTTAACTCCAGTCCTTCAAAAAAAAAGCCCCGGGAAGTGATTTCCCGGGGCTTTTTTATGGGCTGCATGGCATTTTATTGTGGAGGGCTGGCCGGTGTTCCTCCTGTGATGCGTCCCACTAGGTTCTGCTTCAGCCTGGCGGTAGCGGTGCTGATATCCACCCCTATACCGTAAAGGGCGGGGACGAGCAGGAGAGTGACGAAGAACGCAACGAATACCCCGAACGCCAGCGCGACCACAATCGGTTGGAGGAATGCGGCCTGGATACTCCGTTCCAGCATCATTGGCAGCAGGCCGACAATCGTGGTGACAGTGGTGAGCAGGATCGGGCGGAAGCGGGAGACGCCGGCCTCCACGACGGCCTTTAATGGTTCCATTCCGCGATCGCGCAGGCGATTGCACTGATCCATCAACACCAGGTTATCGTTCACCACAACCCCGGCTGCTGCGGCGATGCCAAAGTAGCTGAAGATGGCCATGGTCATTCCCATGGCGGCATGGCCAAGAATGGCGCCGACAAAGGCAAACGGAATGGCCACCAGGATCAGGATGGGTTGTGCGTAGCTGCGGAACGCCACGGCGAGCAAACTGTACATGGCAAAGAAAGCCATGGTGTAGAGCCCGAGCACTTCCTGGACAAAGCGCTTTTCACCTTCCGCCTGGCCGATTGCGCCGCGAATGATACCTGGGTAGCGCTTTTCCCAGTCCGGGAAGAAGTTCTCATCCAGGTCTTTCATGATCTCGCCGCGCACATCGTCTTTCAGGTCTGCCATGACCCGGGCGGCGCGGTTGCCATTCCAGCGCTGGATACGCTTGATGCCGGGGGCGTATTCGAGATCTGCCACGGCCAGCAGCGGCACCTCGTGACCGTCACTGGTGCGCACGCGAAAATCTTTCAGGCTTTCAATGGAGCGACGGGCCTCCAGCGGGTAGCGCACCATGACCTTCACATCCTGGCCGGCTCTGGGCAGGCGCTGTACCTCTTCACCGAAGTAGGCCTGGCGTACCTGGCGGTTGACCTCGGCCAGGGTCAGGCCGAGCTTGGTGGCACCGGGCTTCAAGTCGATGCGAATTTCCTCTGAGGCTCCTTCGAGGTTATTGCGAATATCGTACAGGCTCTCGTAGGTACGCAGTTTCTGTTCGAGATCTGCAGTGGCTGCACGTAACACGTCGAGATCCGGGTGACGAATCGAAAGCTCAAATCCGGGTCCGTTGTTGTTGAATGAGTACTGCACGGAAACTTCCTTGGCATCCGGAATATCGCCGAGCAGTTCCCGCAAGCGCAGAGCTGCTTCTTTTGCGGTCATGTCGCGCACTTCCGGTGGTGCGAGCTGGACGATGGCCATCACGCTGTCGCGGCGCGAACGGGTATACCAGTTTTCGATCAGGGCACCTTCACCGTTGGTGCG
This sequence comes from Microbulbifer weihaiensis, assembly GCF_048323715.1. Taxonomy (NCBI): domain Bacteria; kingdom Pseudomonadati; phylum Pseudomonadota; class Gammaproteobacteria; order Cellvibrionales; family Microbulbiferaceae; genus Microbulbifer; species Microbulbifer weihaiensis. The sequence continues at coordinate 112,005 of NZ_JBLWFL010000008.1, read as the reverse complement.
CTGGTTTACTTCTTCTTCAAGGCGCTTTTCCGCATCCTGTAGCTGGGCCAGTACTTCCAGTGCACGGCTATAGGGCGCACCTTCCGGCATGACCACATTGACGATCACCTGGTCCGATTCGATATCCGGCATAAAGCTTTTCTTTACCCAGCCATTGCCGAACATTCCGAAACCGATCATGAGCACTGCGACGAAAATGCTCAGGGTGAGGTAGCGGCGATCCACTGCCCACTGTCCAATACGTCGGTAGTGGTTCTGCGCAAAGTGCACGATACCGTCGGCGATACGCTTCTGGATGCGTCCAAAGCGGCCGAGCTTTGTGCGCGGTTTCAGGTTGCTCAGGTGTGCCGGAAGAATGAACAGCGATTCAATCAGGGAGAACAGCAGGGCAAGGATGACAACCCAGGTGATGTGCCGGGTGAAGTCGCTGGTGGAGCCGCTGATAAAAATCCACGGCAAAAAAGCGAGGATCGTAGTGACAACGGCAAATACCACAGGCTTGGCTACCAGCTGGGTGCCGATTACGGCCGCATTCAGGCGGCCCCCTGGGCCCTGGTGTTCGGGATTGTGGGATTCGGTATGGATACTTTCTCCGACGACTATTGCATCGTCCACGACGATCCCCAGAACAAGAAGGAAGGCGAAGGTCGACAGCATGTTCAGGGAGACACCGACGCTAGGCAGCAGCACAAACGCACCCGCATAGGCAGTGGCGATGCCCATTGCAACCCAAAGGGCTACTTTCGGTCGCAGGCTGAACAGCAATACCAGCAACACCAGGATCAGGCCCTGGAATGCAGAGCTGCCGATGGTTTCCAGGCGGCCTTTGAAGTCTTCTGCGTTGTCGGTCCACAGGGTGAGCTTGGCACCGGCGGGCAGTGTTTCACTGCGCTCTTCAATCCATTTGCGAATGGACGCCGAGGCGGTGACGATATCCATGGTCTCGGTGCTCATCACCTGCAGCAGCACGGCCGGCTCGCCGTTCAGGGTGGCGAGGATTTCGTTGTCTTCGAAACCGTCCACGATGGTAGCGACATCGCCCACACGAATGTTGCCGCCGTCTGCGGTCTCGCGCACGATGATCTTGGCAAACTCCTGTTCAGTGTCCGCCTGGTTGCGTACCTTCAGCTGGTAGGTGCCGACTTCAGTGCGCACGGCACCGGCGGACTGGTTCAGGGAGTTTGCGCGAATGGCGTCGGCTACTTCCTGAAAGGTCAGCCCGTAGCGACGCAGGGCGACCTCGCTCACCTCAATGGAGACTTCCTCCATGCGCGTGCCGAACAGCTCCACGATGGAAACCGCGGGCAGGGTCGCCGCTTCGCGTCGCAATTGCTCCGCCAGCCGTTTGAGCGCCCGCTCACCGAGGTCACCGTGTACCGCCACGCGGATGAACTCCTGCCGGTTGACCCACTGGTGTACCTGTGGCGGTTCGATGTCACGGGGGAAAGACGAGATGCCGTCGACGCGTATTTTCACATCGTTCATAAAACGGGCGAAATCCACGTTCGATTCCGCGAGGATATACACCTCGCCCTGGCTTTCGCCGGATGAGGATCGTACCCACTCTATGTTGTCGAGGTCGCTGACGGCTTCCTCGATGCGCGACACGATCTGCTCTTCCACTTCCTGTGGTGCGGCACCGGGCCAGGAGACGCGAATTTCCAGCCCGGGGAAGCGTACCTGCGGATCCATCTCCCGTTCCATACTGCCAAAACCGATAAGGCCGGCAACGAAAATCCCCACCATGGCGAGGTTGGCGGCGACGCTGTTGCGAGCCCACCATGCAATCAGACTGTTCATGGTTTGCTCCCTTACTTGCGGGCCAGCTGGGTAATCGGCTGGACTTCCATGCCATTGACGACGTTGGCGATGGCAGAGGTAACAACGCGTTCACCATCTTCAATACCGGAGGCAATTACCACCCGGTTTTCGGAAGTGGAAAGTATTTTTACCGTGCGGATATCCAGACGATTGTCATCGTCGATGACATAGACTTTGTCGGCGCTGCGCAAAGCCTCCCGTGGCACAACGAGTGCATTTTGCTCCTGCTGTCCTTCCGCTTCAGCGGTGACAAACAGGCCCACAGCGAGCGGTGCGCCGTTGCTGGCGCCTTTGCCATAGGGATCCTGCACTTCCGCCACCGCGTAAATCAGCCGGGTTTGCTGGTCCACCGCAGCCTGGGTGCGCACAATGCTTCCTCGCCACTGGCGCTCCTGCGCGCCAACCTGGGCAGACAGCGTAACCTGTGGGCCGGGATTCTCAGCGGAGGCGACAAAGCCCATGGGTAGCGCCAGTTCCTGCAGCTGGGAATCGGTGAGGGGCAGGCGAATTTCTACCCGATCGGTAGCAAAAACGCGGCCCAGGGAAGTGCTTGCGGTTACGTACTGGCCGACACCGACCTGCCGGCTGACCACTCGGCCGCGGAAAGGTAGTTTGATTTTGGTGCGGGCCAGGTTCAGTTCTGCATCCGCCAGTTCGGCGCGGGCGGAGCGGAGGTTGGCTTCTGCCTCGGCCACTTGCGGCTTGTTGACCTGCAGCGGGGTGGGCTCCTTGTTGGGATTGAGCGCCAGCCACTGCTGGCGTTTGACGGTCGCCGCCGCCTCGGCCTGGAGCAACAGGACTTTCGCCTGCTCGACGCCAGCCTGGGCGCGCGCAACCGCGAGGCGGAAATCGGCATCGTCCAGCTGAATCAATGTTTGCCCGGGTTCAAAGCCCGCACCTTCGGCGAAGTTCTCCGCGATCGAGACCACGCGGCCGGAGACCTGCGGTGTCAGGTCAATTTCAGTGTGCGCGCGGACCTCCCCCTGGGTGGAAACTGCAAGGTGAACCGCTTCCTCCCGAGCTTCGGAGTAGAGCAGCGACACCGGGCGCTGTTCCTCTTCTTTTTTCTCGGGCGCAGGCTTGGTTGCGGCCATCATTTGAACTACCCCAAACCCCAGTGCGATCACGGCAACCGGAGCGGCCGCTTTCAAAAATTTGTTTTTCATTTGTCTCTTCTTGCCTGGATTGCGGAACTCGCCATTGCAACGACTGATCAGGATCGGAATTCATGGAATCACGGAAGTCCGACCGCTGGCTACGTGCCAGGCGTCGGAACGAGCCGGATCAGCGTCGAATGTCATTTTTGCCAGTCAGGGTTATGACTACGGCGGGGAAGAATTTGGATGCGGCGCTGAGAAATATTTTTATTGGAACGGGCGTGCTCAATTCATTGCCCGGCTCGCGAATGGCGAGGGGCGGTAGGTTGCTCGTAGCGGGCGCCTACCCGCGCAAAGTCATTCCCGACTAAGCGTGAAGAGATTTGCCAGCGATACAGCAACTTCTCTGGCTAGGCGCCGTGTGCACAGGTGTGCCGCAACATGGCACATGAAACGGCTGCGGGGATTGTGGTGTCTTGCATGACATTCGTTGGCAAGCATTGCGCGATACCTTTGCTGGCGGCACAAAATGTCAATTTCTGTCCGTGGATGTGCTTGTTGCCCGTAGTTACACCACACCATAATGCATAAAAGGTTCATATTTGCTGCCAGAGGTCATGGCGCTGTCTGTTTATGGGCTCCGTACAATCGGACAACTACAGGAAATAGCGATGACTCACACTGCCTATATCTATGACGCCCTGCGAACCCCTCGGGGTAAGGGCAAAAAAGATGGCTCCCTGCACGAGGTGAAGCCGGTCGCTTTGGGCGCCGGGCTGTTGCGCGCTTTGCAGCAGCGTCATGATCTCGATACCAGCCGCGTGGATGATGTGGTCATGGGGTGTGTATCGCCGGTGGGTGAGCAGGGTGGCGATATTGCCAAGACCATGGTTCAGTTTGCCGACTGGGATGAAAGTGTCGCCGGTGTGCAGCTGGATCGTTTCTGTGCTTCCGGACTTGAGGCGGTCAACATCGCAGCGATGAAGATTGCCTCGGGCTGGGAAGACCTGGTGGTGGCTGGCGGTGTGGAGTCCATGTCGCGGGTGCCCATGGGGGTTGCCGGCGGAGCCTGGATCAATGATCCGGAGGTCAATGTACACGGCGGTACTGTGCCCCAGGGGATAGGCGCCGATACCATCGCCACCATTGAGGGCTGGAGCCGCGAAGCGGTGGATGCCTACGCGCTGGTTTCGCAGCAGCGTGCGGCGGCGGCCCAGGCCCAGGGTTTTTTTGACCGCTCGGTAGTTCCGGTTGCCGACCTTAATGGCATGACCATCCTGGAAAAGGATGAATTCATCAAACCGAATACCACCATGGACATACTCGGGCAGTTGAAACCGTCGTTCGCGGCTATGGGCAGCATCGGTTTTGATGACCTGATGTTGCGTAAATACCCGCATCTGCCGGCAGTAAATCATGTGCACACACCGGGCAATTCTTCCGGGATCGTCGATGGTGCCTCGGCCGTATTGATTGGCAGCGAGCAGGCTGGCAAGGATCTGGGTCTCACTCCCCGCGGCCGTATCGTCGCCACCGCGGTGCTTGCCACTGATCCCACCATCATGCTCATAGGCCCGGGGCCAGCGGCGAAAAAAGTGCTTGCCAAAGCCGGCATGACCACCAGTGACATTGACCTGTTCGAAATCAATGAGGCGTTTGCAGCGGTGGCACTGCGCTTCATGAAAGACCTCGATATCTCCCACGAAATTACCAACGTCAACGGCGGCGCCATCGCCATGGGCCATCCGCTCGGCGCTACCGGCGCGATGCTGGTTGGCACGATGCTGGACGAGCTGGAGCGGCGCAACCTGAAACGCGGGCTGGTCGCTTTGTGCGTGGGTGGCGGGCAGGGCATCGCCACCATTATTGAACGCGTGTGACCGGTTACGGACGATCAACAAAAAATTCAGAGCGGGTGAGAGCAATGGCTGACAAATTCCACGGATTTATCTACGACAAAGACAGCGACGGCATAGTGACGGTCACCATGGATATGGATGGCCCGGTCAATGCCATGAATGAACAATACCGCGCCGCAATGGCGGAAACCCTGGATCGACTCGAGGTCGAGGACGGACTGACCGGGGTGGTGCTTGCCTCGGGCAAAAAGACCTTTTTTGCCGGTGGCGATCTTAAGGCGATGCTGGTGGTGCCTAAAGGTGAAGAGGCGCAGCAGTTCGACATGATAGAACTGGGTGTGAAACAGCCACTGCGCCGGCTGGAAAAATTGCCGGTACCGGTAGTGGCCGCGATCAACGGCGCGGCCCTTGGTGGCGGCCTGGAAATCTGCCTGGCGTGTAATCACCGCATCGCCTGGAATTCGCCCAAGGTATCCATTGGCCTGCCGGAAGTGACACTCGGCCTCCTGCCGGGCGGCGGTGGGGTGGTGCGCTCGATCCACATGCTGGGTCTGGAAAAGGCGCTGCCGATTTTGCTCGAAGGCAAGCACATGCAAGCGCCCGAAGCGCTGGCGGCGGGACTGGTGGATGAACTGGCTGAGGATACCCAGGATCTGGTCTCGGCGGCGAAGCTGTGGATCCATGCCAACCCGGATGGGGGTGAGCAGCCATGGGATAAAAAAGGCCACCGTGTGCCCGGCGGCGATATCTGGAATCCCAAAGTGACCGGCATCCTTGCCGCTGCACCCGCCATGTTGTTCAAGAAAACCCGGGGATTGTTGCCGGCGCCGGAGAAAATTCTCGATGTCGCTGCACAGGCGGTAACCGTGGATTTCGAAACGGCGTTGCGCTATGAGTCCCGTGCACTGGCATACCTGATTACGACACCGCAGGCCAAGAACCTGATATCCACCGGTTTTTTCCAGATGAACAGCGTCAAGAGCGGCGCCAGCCGGCCCAAGGATATCGCCAGGTCGGCGGTGAAGAAGGTCGGCATTCTCGGTGCGGGCATGATGGGGCAGGGTATCGCCTACGCCAGCGCGCGCGCAGGAATTGAAGTCGTATTGAAAGACATTAGTGTGGAAGCAGCGGAAAAGGGCAAGGCCTATTCGGCCAAGCTGCTGGACAAGCAGATCGAGCGTGGCAAGGCCACGGAAGCCGACAAGCAGCAGCTGCTGGGACTGATCAAAGCCACAGATCAGCACGGGGATCTGAGCGGATGCGACCTGATCGTGGAAGCGGTATTTGAGAACATTGAGCTCAAGGCCAAGGTAACCCAGGAAGCGGAACCCTGCCTTGTTGAGGGTGGTATATTCGGCTCCAACACCTCGACCTTGCCAATTTCCCAGTTGGCAGAAGTGAGCCGGAATCCGCAGAATTTTATCGGTATCCATTTTTTCTCGCCGGTAGACAAGATGCCGCTGATCGAGATCATCTGCGGCGCACAGACCAGCGATGAAACCCTGGCAAAAGCCTTTGACTATGCGCAGCAAATTCGCAAGACGCCAATAGTGGTCAACGACTCCCTCGGCTTCTTTACCTCGCGGGTATTCAGCACTTACCTCGATGAAGGTGCACGCCTGCTGGTTGAAGGGCTGGATCCGGTTCTGATTGATGCCATGGGCAAACAGGTGGGGATGCCGGTGGGGCCGCTGGCAATTCAGGACGAAGTGAGTCAGGAACTGACCCGTAAAGCGGCGGAGACCCATCGCGATATGGGGGTGCTCGGAAGCAAGGGCGATAACAGCTGCAATATCGCGGTGTGCGAGCGCCTGATCAGCGAATTCGGCCGCGGCGGCCGCTACCATGGTGGCGGCTACTACGAGTACGCGGAAGACGGCAGCAAGAAAATCTGGCCGAAGCTTTACGAACTCTATTTCAACGCCGAGGCTGAAATGTCGCAGGACGATATCAAGGATCGCCTGCTGTTCCGGCAGGTGGTCGAGAGTCTCAAATGTCTGCAGGAAGGTGTACTGCGCAGTGTGGCCGATGGCAATGTCGGTTCCCTGCTGGGGATTGGCGCACCGGCGTGGACCGGAGGCTTTATCCAGTTTGTGAACAGTTACGGTCTGGAGCAGTTTATCGCGCGCGCGAATGAACTGGCGAGCCGCTACGGTGACCGCTTCCTGCCGCCGTCGATTGTTGCGGATACCTTCGCAGCAGGCGAGACCTTCCGCTGATCAACCGTTCGCGACGAGATCGGGGCCGCTCGCCTGTGCGACCTGCCCCGCGACAATAATAATTACAGTCGAGTGATGCGCGTATGTTGAAGAGAAACTTCACCGAAGAACAGGTGATGTTCCGCGATGCCTATCGGAAATTTCTGCATGAGCAGATAGTGCCTTATATGGAAGCGTGGCGTGAAGCGGGCATTGTCGACCGCCAGGCATTCCGCCGCGCTGGGGAGATGGGCTTTCTGATGGTGTGGCCAGACGAGGCGTTCGGTGGTCTCGGTGATGACGATTTCCGCTTTGAACAGATCATCATTGAGGAAAACCAGTATGCCCTGACCGGCGACTGGTACGCGACGCTTCACAGCCGTCTTGTAGGCCCCTACCTGAAACGATTCGGCACGCCGGAACAGCAGCAACGCTTTTTACCGTCCTGTGTCACCGGCGACACCATCCTTGCCATTGCCATGACGGAACCGGATGCCGGCAGCGATCTTGCCGGTATGCGGGCCACAGCGATCGACCAGGGTGACCATTTCCTGCTGAACGGCAGCAAGACGTTCATTTCCAATGGTATCAATGCCGATCTCATCATCGTTGCCGCCAAGACGGATCCGCAAAACAACCCGCGCCAGATTGGCCTGTTCCTGGTTGAACGGGGCATGGAGGGGTTCGAGCGCGGCCGCAACCTGAAAAAAATGGGCAAAAAAGCCCAGGATACCGCCGAGCTGTTTTTTACCAATGTGCGAATCCCCAGGGAAAATGTGCTCGGTGATCCGGCCAAAGGCTTTTCCTACCTGATGGAAGCGCTTGCCGAAGAGCGCCTGATCGCGGCGACTGAATTTATCGCGGCGGCCCAGAAGGCGTTTGATCTGACCGTCGACTTCGTGCGCGAGCGCAAGATGTTCGGCAAAACCCTGGCGGATTTCCAGAATACTCAATTCAAGCTTGCGGAACTGCGCGCGGAACTGGATATGCAGCAGGTGTATATCGACCAGTGCGTGGCGGCGGTTAATGCCGGTGCACTGACGGCCATCGACGCGGCCAAGGCAAAGCTGGTCACCAGTGAACTGCTATGCCGGGTGGTGGATGAGGGCGTGCAGCTGCATGGTGGATCCGGGTATATGGATGAATACCCGATCTCCCGCATGTACACGGACGCGCGAATTACCCGTATTTACGCCGGCACTTCCGAGGTTATGAAACTGCTGATCAGCCGCGATTGCCTGCGTGAAGATGTAGAACCTTTTGTTGACCGGATGTAACTCACCAATCCTGAAACCAGAATAAATTCGAGGGACAGAGCGATGGATATCAAAGGTAAAACAGCGATTGTGACAGGCGGCGCTTCCGGGCTGGGCCGCGCCACTGTGGAGCGATATATCGCCGATGGCGCCAATGTGGCCATTTTTGACCTGGATGAAAAAAATGGACTTGCGCTGGCAGAGGCTCTGGGCGAGCGCGCGATTTTCTGCAAGGTGAATGTGGCCGAGGAGGAATCCGTGGCCAGTGGCATTACCCGGGTAATCGAAACCTTTGGCGCCCTGCATATTCTCAATAACTACGCCGGCATAGGCCCCGCCTGTAAAACCTATGGCAAAAAGGGCCCGCACCCGTTGGATCTCTACATGAAGGTGGTGATGGTCAACCAGGTGGGAACTTTCAATGTGGCACGCCTCGCTGCCGAGCGCATGGCGGCGAATGAGCCAGTGAATGATGACGGCGTGCGCGGTGTGATCATCAATACTGCGTCCGTAGCAGCCTATGAGGGACAGGTTGGTCAGGTTGCCTATAGTGCCACCAAGGGCGCGGTGGTCGGCATGACCCTGCCAATGGCCCGGGAACTCGCGAGCTATGGCATTCGGGTAAATACCATCGTGCCGGGCCTGATCCACACGCCACTGTTTGAAACAGTGGAAGAGTCTTATTACAAATCCCTTGAAGCTTCGACAGTCTTTCCTCAGCGGCTCGGTAAGACCAGCGAAATCGCCGCGCTGTCGGCGCACATCGTGGAAAACGATTATATCAATGGTGAGTGCATCCGGATGGATGCGGCGATCCGCATGCAGCCGCGCTGAGTGAAGCATTTTCTAACGACTGAATGGTGGAGGCGGGTATGGGTGTCTTGAGCGGATACCGCGTCATTGAACTTGTGGGCATGGGGCCCTGCCCCATGGCGGGGATGTTGTTTGCCGATATGGGGGCAGAGGTCATCTGTGTCGACCGCAGCCTGAAAGCGGATCCCATGTACGTGAAGGATATGAGTAGGCGCGGCAAGAAGTCAGTCGTACTCGACCTGAAAAGTGACCGCGGACGCGAGGCGTTCCTGAAACTGGTGGCCAGTGCCGATGTGGTGATCGAGGGGTTCAGGCCCGGTGTGATGGAAAAACTCGGTATAGGCCCGGATGCGTGTCTGCAGGCCAACCCGAGACTGGTTTACGGCCGTATGACCGGCTGGGGCCAGGAAGGTCCGCTTGCAAACAATGCTGGCCACGATATCAATTACATTGCACTGACCGGAGCGCTACATGCTATTGGCCGGAAAGGAGAGCGGCCGGTTGTACCACTGAACCTCGTTGGGGATTTTGGCGGTGGCACCATGTTCCTGGTAACCGGTGTGCTGGGGGCACTGCTGGAAAGCAAAACGTCGGGCAACGGGCAGGTCGTCGATGCGGCCATGATCGATGGCGTGGCAAACCTGATGTGGATGTGTCACAGCTTCCATGCAGCGGGACTTTGGGATCTTTCCGAACGGGAAAACAATTTGCTCGATGGAGCTGCCTATTTTTACGATACCTATGAAACGAAAGACGGCAAGTACCTTGCGCTTGGCGCTATCGAACCGCACTTCTTTGCGCTGTTTGCTGAGCGGGCGGGACTGGATCCATCCCGGTTCACGGCAGCGGCGCAAGCGGATCGCAGCCAGTGGCCGGTACTGAAAGCGGAACTGGCTGAATGCTTTCGACAGAAAACACGCGACGAATGGAGTGCTTTGCTGGAAAACAGTGATGCCTGCGTTTCGCCGGTGCTGTCTGCGGACGAAGCCCCGCAACACCCGCACAACAGCAGCCGCGACAGTTACCTGCCCATCGACGGCTATCTGCAGCCGGCGCCAGCGCCGCGCTTCAGTCGAACCCCGTCAGTGGTGTTGCACGGCCGTCGCCAGCCGGGGGCGGATACCCGGGCTGTATTAATGGGGCTGGGATACTCCGAGGCTGAACTTCAGTCCCTGCAGGAACAGGGCGTGGCCGAAACATCCCCGGCAGCGGAATCCGTTTAAGCTGTTTGGAACTGACGAAAATAAATAACCAAAAATGTTCTGCAGAGGCAGTTTGGTTCTGCATGAACCCGTCTGAAAGAGGAACGCGCGATGGAAGCATTTGAAACGGTGCAGTATCAGGTGGATGACCAAGTGGCGACAATCACTTTGGATCGACCACAGGCGCGGAACTCGCTGAACCAGCAGCTGCGCCTGGAGTTGCGCCAGGCCGTAGAAAAAGCCAGTGCGGACGACGACGTACGCGCGGCGGTTATCACCGGTGCGGGCTCCGGTTTCTGTGCCGGTGCCGACCTGACAGAGCGATTGCCAGGTGCGGAGGAGAATGGCTTTGTCACCCGTATCCTGCACGAGGAATACCACCCGCTGATTTTGGCAATCCGCAACGCGCCCAAGCCATTCATCAGTGCGATCAATGGTGCAGCCGCTGGTGTCGGCGCTTCATTGGCCATGGCCTGCGACCTGATGCTGATGGCCGAAGACGCGTTCCTGTATTCGGCCTTTGGGCAGATCAGCCTGATTCCTGATGGGGGCTTTCACAAAATGCTGCTGGATCAGCTGGGGAGCAAGCGCGCCTATGAGATGATCGCGCTGTCGCAAAAGCTGGACAGTAATCGCTGCCTTGAGCTGGGGCTGGCCAACCGTGTTGTGCCGGCGGAACTGCTGCAGGAGGAAGCGCGAAGCATCGCGCTTAGCTTGTGCGCAGCGGCGCCTCTGACTCTGCAATATTCAAAGCAGGTGCTTCGTGACGCCCGCACCTTTGATCTCGAATCCGTTATGACACTGGAGGCGGAAATCCAGAATCAGATGTTTCGCAGCCAGGACTTCCGTGAAGGTGCCACGGCCTTTTTCGAAAAACGCAAGCCGGTGTTTGAAGGCTGCTGATGGACTCGGCTTAGGCAGCGTTACAGGGGCGTGGCCCAACTCCAAATTTTTCGAAATCTGTACTCCCTAAAGTGCAAGCAGCCCTGATGTCCGGCGCTGCCAGCACTCTCGCGACTATTTCCTTGAGGTGCTGGTGCGGGCCAGTGCCCGGGTCATGGTATGGTGTTTAAACTGAGGCTGCGGCTTCCGCGCAAATTTCCACTGCCGTTCGCGCGAGTGGTTGCACCAGCTCCCCCAGTTGTCGGGCTTTATCGCTGGAGGCATTACCGTCCAGTGCGCGCTTTTTGACGCCCTGCAAAATGGCGGCGAAACGGAAAAAACAGAAGCTCAGGTAAAAATTCCAGTGTGGGATGCTCTCGAGCTGCATGCGGTCGCAATACCAGCGTACATAGGTTTGTTCCGATGGCAGGCCTACTCGTGCACGGTTGATATTCCCGAGTCCGGCGAGGGCGCTGTCGTGGGGCATGCGGAGCTGCATGCACTGGTAGGCGAGATCAAACAGCGGATGACCGAGGGTGGATAGCTCCCAATCAACCACGGCCAGTACTTTAGGCTCGGTGGGGTGGAAGATCATATTGTCGAGGCGGAAATCCCCGTGCACCAGGGTGACCTTGCCATCATCTTCTGGCAAATTGAACTGCAGCCAGTCGATCAGGTAGTCCATGTCTGGCAACGGCTCTGTCTGTGACGCACGGTACTGGTCGCTCCAGCGTCTGATCTGGCGTTGATAGAAGTTGCCCGGACGGCCGAAATTTGAGAGATCCACTGCGGCCACGTCAACCGAGTGCAGGGCGCTTAACACCCGGCTCATTTCCTGATAAATGGCGCCGCGTTGCGGCTCAGACAATTGCGGTAGCGCCGGATCCCAGAAAATGCGTCCCTCGACGTATTCCATCAGATAAAAAATACTGCCTATTACTGACTCGTCTTCGCACAGGTGATACACGGCCGCTACCGGCACCTCGCTGCGGGCGAGGGCGGAAATCACCCGGAATTCCCGATCCACAGCGTGGGCGGATTTCAACAGTTGGCCCGGCGGTTTGCGGCGCAGGACATAGCGGCCACTGGCCGCTCGGATCAGGAATGTGGGGTTTGACTGGCCGCCGGCAAATTTCTCTGCCTGCAGGGGCCCGCGGAATCCCGGCACCTGATGTTCCAGGTAGGTGGCGAGTCTGTGCTCGTCGAAGTGAAAGTCCCGATGCTCCATCGTGTGATCCCCGCTGCCGGTGCCTACTCTGCGTACTGACCGATGATCTGTTTGCCCAGCGCCATCTGGTGTACCTGATCCGGGCCGTCCGCCTGGCGACACCAGCGCGCGTAGTTGAACGCTTCAGCCATAAAGTAGTCTTCGGTAAGGCCGCCGGCACCGTGCATCTGCATGCAGCGGTCGAGAATTTCCTGCACCATTTTGGGAACGCTGATCTTGCTTGCGGCGATCATATCGCGGGCCTCGCGTGCACCCACTTCGTCCATCTTGCGACAGGTGTCGAGCACCAGCAATCGAGCCATCTGTATCTCGGCAAAGCTGCGTGCAATATCTTCGCGCACGGATTGATGCTGGCTGAGTTTACGGCCGAAAGTCGTACGTGACTCCACACGCCGGCAGGTTTCTTCCAATGCGCGCTGTGCGGCGCCAATGAGACGCATGCAGTGATGAATGCGGCCTGGTCCCAGGCGCCCCTGGGCAATCTCGAACCCTCGTCCCTCGCCGAGCAGCACATTTTCAGCGGGCACGCGCACATCGTGAAAGCGGATTTCGGCGTGGCCGATGGGGGCATCGTCATAGCCCAGCGTGGTGAGTGGCCGTACCAGGGTGATGCCGGGAGTATCTTTGGGTACGAGTACCTGGGTTTGCTGCTTGTGGCGGTCGCGATTATGCGGATCAGACTTGCCCATCACGATCAGGATGCGGGTGCGCTCATACATAGCGCCGGTGATAAACCACTTGCGGCCATTCAGTACCCATTCGTCGCCTTCGCGCCGGATCTGCAGCTCGATGTTGGTGGCATCCGAGGAGGCCACCTGCGGCTCAGTCATTGCATAGGATGAGCGAATCTCGCCATTTAGCAGTGGCGTGAGCCACTGTTTCCGCTGTGCATCGGTAGCGTACTTCATCAGGACTTCCATATTGCCGGTATCCGGTGCGTTGCAGTTGAACACTTCCGGCGACCAGAGGACGCGTCCCATCTGTTCGGCCAGCGGGGCATAGTCCAGATTGCTCAGCCCGCCAGTCTCGCTGTACTGCGCATGTGATTTGGGAACAAACAGATTCCACAGGCCGGCTGCGCGGGCACGCTGTTTGAGTTCATCCATCAGGGGCAGGGGGGCGAAGCGGTTTTCAGCCTGGTTCAGTTGCTCGCGGTAGTGGTGTTCATTGGGGTAGATGTGTTCCTGGAAAAAATCCGAGAGCCGGGCCTGCAGGGTCATGGACAAATCGCTGAATGCGAACATGGGATTCTCCCGTATCGCCAATGAGACGGTGAAATACATTGACAGGGTCTGGGGAGAACTATAAAAAAACGGGCAGGATCAGCCTAATTTATTCGGGTGATCACCCTGCATAGATAAAAATGATACCGCGGTGTTGCAGTGCCTATCCTGGCCGGTGGAGGGAAACATGCGTCTGGATAAAGTCGATTTGAACCTGTTTGTGGTCTTCGACGCGCTCTACCGGGAGCGCAGCGTCACCAAGGTGGCGCAATTGTTGAGCCTGACCCAACCGGCGGTGAGCAATGCGCTGGGCCGGCTGCGCCAGACATTTGACGACCAGCTGTTTGTGAAGACCCGGGAGGGAATGACCCCTACGCTGGTAGCGGAAAGCGTGGTAGCGGATGTGCGCGAGGCCCTGGGGTTACTGGGGCGCAGTGTCGGCGTCAACGCACGGTTTGAACCGGCTCGTTCAGAGCGGGTGTTCCGTCTCGGAATGAACGACCTGGCCGAGTCGTTACTGCTGCCGCGACTGCACGAGGCGGTGCGGAAAGTGGCGCCGGGTGTCGGGATCACCAGCTATTACGTGGAGCGGGAAGCGGCTACCGCGGATCTCAAGGCCGGCAGCATCGATCTGCTGCTGGATGCTCCCGCGGTCAATGCCCGCGAGCTGGGCGTGCTGCCACTGGGCGACTTGCCCTACGTGATTGCGATGCGGGATGCGCACGCTTTTGCCGGGGAGGCTGTGTCACTAGAGCGCTACCTCGCGGCGGAACACCTGCATGTCTCCAGTCGGCGCAAGGGCCGCGGACATGTGGATATGGCGCTGCATGCACAGGGGCTTCGTCGCGATGTTGCCATGCGGGTACAGAATTATCTGGTTGCCGCACAGATCACCGCGGGCACCGATCTGTTGTGGACGGTGCCGCGTGTATTGGCGGAAGCCCTGCCACTGGCGATCTCTGAGCTTCCGCTGGCGGTGGAGCCGCTGCGCTGGAATTTATATTGGCACAGGAATGCGGAAAGTGATCCCGCCAACCAGTGGATGCGCAGCATGGTGGAATCGGTTGCGCAGTCTGTATTGCAGCGCCAGGTTTTTTCTGTCCGGTGAATTGCAGGTTGTGTGCTTGCATCACGACAATTCCCGCCAACATCACGCGTTGCCTTCGCAGGCACAATCGCATAATTTTCTTTGCTGTAATAATTCATAACGTAACGGGTGTATTCGATGGCTTTAAAGCAACTGCGCAAAATTTTGACGGCATCATTAATCGTGGTTTCTTCGCCACTGCTGGCGAACCAGGCCGACGATGCCAAATTCGCCATTGCCATTCATGGCGGCGCCGGCACAATCGAAAAATCCCGCATGACACCGGAAAAGGAGCGCGCTTACCGGGCCAAGCTCGAAGAGGCGATCAATGCGGGTTACACCATCCTGGAGAAGGGCGGGGCCAGCCTGGATGCGGTGGTGGCCGCGATCAATGTGCTAGAGGATTCGCCGCTGTTCAATGCGGGCAAGGGTGCGGTGTATACCTATGAAGGCGCGCATGAACTGGATGCGTCGATTATGGACGGACGCAATCGCCAGGCCGGCGCGGTAGCTGGCGTCAAGCGCATCGCAAACCCGATCAACCTTGCGCGCATGGTGATGGAGGATTCTCCCTTCGTGATGCTGTCTGGTGCCGGTGCAGAATCTTTTGCCGAAAGCCGCGGTGTGCCACTGGTCGACAACAAGCTTTTCGACACTGATGAGCGGCGTCAACAGCTGGATAAGGCAAAGGAGAAGCTCGATCGTGAGAACCGGCAGGACAAGGACTACCGGGCGGCGGTTGAGTCGCTGCCGGTGCCGTTCCGAATGGGCACTGTCGGCGCTGTGGCGCTGGACAAGGCCGGCAACCTGGCCGCGGGAACCTCCACCGGAGGCATGACGGCGAAACGCTATGGACGTATCGGTGATGCACCGGTGATCGGGGCTGGCACTTTTGCCGACAACCGCTCCTGCGCGGTATCGGCCACCGGGCACGGTGAGTACTTTATCCGTTACAACGTCGCTGCGGATATCTGCGCGCGTGTGCAATACCAGGGTAAGTCGATCAGTGACGCGGCCGATGAAGTGATCAACGGCGTGCTGTTGCCAGTAGGCGGCACCGGTGGGGTCATCGTACTGGATGTGAACGGCAATATTGCGCTCACGTTCAATACCAAAGGCATGTACCGCGGCAGCCGAACGTCCAACTCGCCAGTGAATGTGGCGATATTCGGCGATAACTGATTGCGCTATTTCAGCAGGCGTTCAATCGCCTTGGCAGCGGCGACAAAGCCGAAGGTGCCGGTCACCATTGTGGCGGCACCGTAGCCGCCGCTGCAATCCAGCTTTACGCCATCCTGCATGGCACTTTTCTGTTGACACACCTCGCCATCCGGTTGTGGATACACCATAGGCTCACCGGAAAATACCGCATCCACTCCAAACTGCCGCTTGCTGGACTTCTGGAAGTTGTGGAAGCGATACAGGTGCTGACGCACTTTGGCGAGCATGGGGTCGTTGTGGGTGCGCCCGAGGTCGGCAGTGGTGATTTCTGCAGGGTTTTTCTTGCCGCCGGCGGAGCCCACGGTAATTACACGCAGCTTGCGCGCTTTACAGTAAGCGATCAGTGCCGCTTTGACACGGGCGTTGTCGATGGCATCAATGACGATGTCAATCGGTTGCTGTTCCGGATCCAGCAGCGTGGCGAAATTGTCACTGGCGATAAAGTCTTCGTGCGTTGTAACGCGGATCTCCGGGTTGATTTGCATCAACCGGTTGGCCATCTCCGCAACCTTGATTTCGCCAACTGTGCCAGCGAGGGCGTGAATCTGGCGGTTGGTATTGGTGATACAGATATCGTCCAGGTCAATCAGGGTAAGGTGACCGACGCCACTGCGAGCCAGTGCTTCGGCGGTCCAGCTGCCGACGCCGCCGATCCCGATCACCACCATGTGGGCACCAGCCAGTTTTTCCAGTGCTGAAGCACCGTACAGCCGGCCGATGCCGCCAAAACGTTGCAGGTAGGTATCACTCAAACTCATGGGATTGCAGATCCGTAATCTCTTCCAGAAACCATTGTTGTTCACGGGTGGTCGGCAGGCGGCATGCCGGTGGCCGGCCGAACAGCCGGTAGCGGTTTTGCGCCACCAGGTCGTAAATCCTGTCGCGCAAGGTGACCGGCAACAGGCCAAATACCCGCATCCAGCGCCAGGGCGCTGGCAGTTGCGCGATGACATCGAGCGCCGCCTCGCTGCGAAAGCGGGGCTCCCAGCCGTGCGCGCCGCGCACTAGATAAATCATGCTCAGGTAATTGTCCAGAGGCTGATCCAGTTTGCGCAGTAAATACTGTCCCGCAGGTGACTGGGCGCGGCACAGGGTAAATTGGTGGTGTTGGTCATGCCGAAGGATAAATCGGCTCCAGCCATTGCACAGGTTGCACTGACTGTCGAACAGAATAAGGTGGTTGGGAATCATGTTGGCTGCCGCAGGTCGCGGGCAATCCGGTAAGCTGTGGGGTAATTCGGAAGATGTTCGGTTCGCGGAGCAGCACAGGCTGCTCCGCGATGTCCTTTAGTGGACGTGACCGTGGTCGATCTCTTCCGGGGTGGCTTCACGCACGGAAACCACTTCCACGTCGAAGTGCAGCTCAACGCCGGCCAGCGGGTGGTTGCCATTGATGGTAACCTGGTCGCCGTCGACATCGATGACTTCAACTTCGATCGGGTGACCTTCGGTGCTCTGTGCACGGAATGCCATGCCCACTTCCAGCTTCTCCACGCCGCCGAAAGCGCTGCTCGGCAGAGTCTGGATCAGCTCGGGGTTCTGCGGGCCGTAGGCCTCTTCCGGAGCAATCACCACGGAGAACTTGTCACCTGCGCTCTTGTCCAGCATTTCCTTTTCCAGGCCCGGGATGATGTTGCCCACGCCCTGCAGGTACTTCAGCGGCTGTCCGCCTTCAGAGGTATCGATCACGGTACCTTCGGCGTCTTTCAGGGTGTAGTTGATCTCCACAACACTGTGGTTGGCAATTTTCATTGGCAGTCTCTTGTTTCTTGAGAATGTTTGGTAGCGCTTACCGCTTACAGACAGGAAGGCAAACGGGGGAATAAGGCTGTGTGAGCGGCCATTGTAGGGGTGGGGTTGGTCGCTCGCAACCGACAGCGCCAGAGAGTGGTGGGGATGTGGCCGGAAACCCGCCCTGTTCGGGATGGATGTACGGGGCATCTGGGGATGCCCGCGCCCTGAATCTGCAGTCTCTGGCCGTAGGGCTGGGGTGATTGCGCGATCGACCCCAGTCACAGGCTTAACCGGACTCAACTGGCCATGGATAGTGGCTCGTCACAGTTCTCATACAGTTCGCCGACGGTGCGCACCAGTTTGTCACTGAGGTCGGGGCTCATCTCCAGTTCTTCCAGACGCGCTTGTAGGTACTCGAGAAGCGCTTCAAACAAAGCGGGGTTCAAGCCTTGGGCAAGGAAGCTGGCGCGAGAGCTATATACCGGCTCCGGCTGGGCGGACAACGCGTGGCTCAGAAACTGAACCTGGCGGCTGTTTTGCTTGGCGTGATCACTGCTATCTGAAGGTGCGAGGTGCTTACCGATGGCTTGGTAAAACTCGCATACGGTGCGGTGAACAAACTGATGTCCCCCCATTTCATCCAATAGGCTGCTCATAATGTCCCCCTGAGACAGGTGTTTTTTGTATATCCGTATCTTTTATGTGGCTATCGCGGGTTGATTCGGCGACCAAGCACGTCGCCAATGCCTGAATGTTTAAGTTTTGATATGCACCGTGAGTGCCAAGTCTGGAACCCAGTTGTTCCGGGGAGGTTGTACACCCAGATGCCGATAGCAGGCGGCCCGATAGCCTGTCTCGTCACATGGGCGGCAAGAGTACGGGATGCCCAAGGAAGTGCCAATGACCGGCCATAAATTTGTCACGGACTTCCTCGGGTAGCATGATGTTGTGTAATAGGGCGCAAGCGCTGGCAGCGAATGCTTCCGCTGACTGATTGGCCACTGTTAGACTAGTCGAAAATCAGCGTCCGGCATCCTAGGGTGATCGGCGTACTTTTTCCGCCAAACACTAATATCCGAGGGAATACATGGCGAGCATCTTCACCAAGATCATTAACGGAGAACTACCTGGTCATTTTGTGTGGCGCGATGAGGTGGCTGTGGCGATTATGACGATTGCGCCGGTCCAGCCTGGTCACTGCCTGGTGATTCCAGTAGAGGAAATCGATCACTGGGACGATGTGCCCGCTGATATCTCCGCCCACCTGATGTCAGTGGCGCGGAAGGTGGCGAAGGCACAAAAGAAGGTTTACCAGCCGAAACGCGTTGGCATCATGGTTGCGGGCCTGGAAGTGCCCCACACCCACTACCACCTGATTCCGGCGAACGAGATCACTGATCTGGACTTTGCCCTGCAGCAGCCCGCAGAAGCGGAGGCGCTGGCAACCGAGGCGGCCCGGCTGCGCGAGGCGCTTGCCGAACTGGGGTACGCCAGCGCTGAAGAATGATTGCGCACGGAAACATTTCTTTGCCTCCGGTGCATCCAAATCGCGCACTTGCCACATCATACCGGTATACGACAACACAGGAACGCAGCATGTTCAGCAAAGCCCGATTCGCCGCCTTACTTGCGGCATTCATAATGTTGGTTGCCGGGGTGGCTCAGGCCGATGGCGCGAGCAATAGCTCCTCGCGAAGTTTTCCGCTTGAGGGATTCACGGCGATTGCGTTGAAAGGTAGCTCTGACCTGGTGGTGGTTCAGGGAGATCACTTCGCGGTGACTGCGAGTGGGCCTGAAGATGCCATGCAGTTCGCCAAGGCGGTAGTCGACGGTGATACCCTGAAACTTTCGGTTGAGGCAGAGAAAAAATTCCTATTCGGGGTGGTTACCGTGAGCTCGGAGCCAGAGGTGCGGTTTCAGGTAACGCTGCCAAAAATTTCAGCACTGCGTGTTACCGGCTCCGGCGAAGCGAGCGCGGATGCACTGGAAAGTGAGCGCCTGGAATTAAGTGTTACCGGTTCAGGAGTCATCCGTATTGACCGGGTGGCGGCTGAAGAGCTCGATACAGCGGTAACCGGTTCAGGCGATTTGCTGGTCGGTACGGTCCTGGCGGTACGCGGTGCGGCAGGGATTACCGGGTCTGGCGACTTGCGAATCGATAATTTTGTCGGTGAGCAGCTGGCAGCGCAGATCAAGGGTTCCGGTGACATGGTGATCGGCGGCAAGGTGGTTGACTTTGATATCACCATAATGGGATCCGGCGACTTCGTCGGCCGCACCCTGAGCGCGCAGAGTGCCGGTGGTACCGTGATGGGATCTGGAGACATCGTGCTGCGGCGCCCGGCTCGCGAATCCTTCTCGGTCATGGGCTCTGGTGACATTGCACTGGTTGAGTAAGCCAGCCCTGATCTCTGTGGAGGGAGCGGTGGGTAATAAACATCCATCGCGCCAATCTTCCCGGAGATTTCGCAAAACGCGAGCCCCAAGGGCTCGCGTTTTTTTTGTCTCTACGGATGGCTTTGGCCTGTGGAGGCGCTAAGGCTAGACTTGTTGGGAATAAGCGGTCACAGTCAATTCAGTAGTGCCTGCAGTGCGCGGTGGCCGCCGACGCCTGCTGGCGTGCAAGGCGCAGTGACTTTCAGCAGTAGAGAGCAAGGATAATGAGCAGTGATAACGGTGAGCAGGGACGACTCGGGAAAATTCGCTCCGGTTGGCGGCGTTTGCGTCGCGAGGCCGCAGACAAGTCTCATTGGGCGGCAGAGCGCTTGCTGGATCGGCGGATATGTATTGGTATCACCGGCCTTAGTGGTGCCGGTAAATCCACGCTGCTGACCAGTCTTATTTATCAGCTAAGTCACCCCGACCGGGCTCAGCTTCCGGGATTTGCGCCTGCGCTCAACGGGCGCCTGCTTGGGGCGGAGCTGCATCCCGCGCTGGATACAGGGCTGCCGCCATTCGAGTACGAGCGCTGCCTGGATGCCCTGAAAGCAGTGCCACCGCGGTGGCCAGGTTCAACCCGGGATCTCTCTGCGATGGAGTTGCATTTACATCTGCAGGGGCGTCGCCTTGGCAGGGATTTTCGCCGGACTGTGGTTCTCGAGCTGCGGGATTACCCCGGTGAATGGCTGATGGATCTGCCGCTATTGAACCTTTCTTATGCTGAATGGTGCCGTCACCAGGGCAGTTTGCTCGAAGGTGAACTGCGGTCGAGCCTGGCTCCGGAATTGATTGGGCGTTTGCAGGCCCTGGAACCTGGTGCCATCGTGGACAGCCGGCTGCTGGATTCGTTATGGCAGGATTACCGGCAGTTTTTACGGGATTGTCGCAGTATCCATAAATTAAGTTATCTGCAGCCGGGGCGCGCGCTGCTGGAAGATGCACCATACGGCGTACTGCCTTTACCTGGTGCGGGGCGCCTTTCTGAAGGAGCCTTGGAAGCGCTGCCAGAAACCAGCGTCTACAAGGTGCTAGCGGAGCGCTATCGGTCCTATGTTGATGAGCAGGTCGCCCCTTTTGTTGAGAGTCATTTCCGCCACCTGGATCGCCAGCTGGTGCTGGTGGATCTGATCAGTACCCTGTTTGCGGGTGAGTCTTCTCTGGATGATATGCGTTTGGCATTCCGCCATATTGCAGATACTTTTCGTTACGGTAATACGGGGCTGTTGCGAAAGTTGTGGCGGCCGCAAATCGATCGACTAGTGTTTGCCGCCACCAAGGTGGATCAGGTGCTGGCCGCGGATCACGACGCCCTGCGACAACTGCTGGGGCAGCAGTTGCAGCAGGCGTTTTCCAGTGCGCGCCATCGCGGATTGCCGTTGTATTGCGAGGCGATTGCCGCAGTGCGTTGTTCCAATGAAAGTCAGAGAGATGGCCGCCGGATACTTGTCGGGCACGATATGGACGGACGCAGACTCGGGTTTGAAAACGCAGAAATCCTGCCGCACTCGCCGGATGAACGCGACTGGCAGCATTACGCCGGGGGCTTGCCACCCCAGCTGCGCCCTCCGCAGGGAATCGGGCGCGAAGGCTACATACCGCATATCCGTATGGATGCACTGTTAAATCTATTGCTTGGAGACAAGGTGTGACTGAGCCTGACGAGTCGCAACGTGGGGTGAGCAGCGGGGAAGGATCCGGAGTCGACAACACGGCGAAGGCGAAGAAGGTGGTTCCACGCCGCCAGACCCGGATTGAGAACCTGGAACCGGAGCTGGAGGCGCACCGGGCGCGCGCGCAAACCCGCGTAGAGCCTTTGGGCGACGAAGAGGATCAGCTCCCCCGATCCATTACTACCGGAGAAACGCTCCCGGACAAAATTTCGTTTTCAGAATTGCGGCTCCCGGCTTTCCGCTTGCGCCTGTGGAAGCCGGCGCTAGTGGCGGCGCTGTTACTGGTGTTTGGCGCCGTATTCTGGGAGTTGCGGCAGTTTTTTTACTGGGCTGCGGATATGCACTGGAGCCTGGGATTACTGGCGGCAGTGATCATTGGCACTCTGACACTGACCATGGCCAGCGCAGTTTGGGAGTACTTTCGTGCGGGGCGTCCACTGAGAAAGCTGCAGAAGACCCAAGAGCTTGCAGCGGAGGTGCGCGACAGCCGCTCGACGGATGCAGTGGAGCCGCTGAATGAGCAGCTTAGGGAGTTGTTTGACGGCAAGCCGCAGGGTGCTTTGCTCGCGCGGGTTCAGGGCGAAATGCCAGACTACTATGACAACAGTGAACTGTTGCGGCATCTGGAAATCAATTTTTTCGAGGCCCTGGATCAGGAGGCTCTACGACGAATTGTTCGGCATGCCTCGACCACAGGCGCATTAGTGGGATTGAGCCCATTTACGACGCTCGATGTATTGGTCTCACTTCGCCAATCCATGCGGATGATTGACGATGTGGCGCAAATATATGGCGTACGCCCATCGGTGGTGGTGCGCTGGCGATTGTTCAAGAAGATCCTTGCCCTGGTCGCGTATAGCGGTGCAAGCGAGTATGCCGTGAGTGAATTGTGGCCTGAGTTGGTAGGCGACAGTGTGTTGAGTACGGTATCCGCGCGCTTGGGGCAGGGCATGGGTGCCAGCCTTTTTATGGCGCGAATTGGGTTGGCGGCCGTGCACAGCTGCCGGCCGATCCCGTTCTCTGAAAAGCAGCGCCCGCGGCTTGGTGCACTTACCAAGAGAATCGCGGCAAGCCTTAAGGAACGGTTACTGGGGCGTGAGGATAAGATGCCGTTCGTTGCTACCGGGGCAAACGCAGAAAGGAGTGGTGTTGAACCGGAGAGCAAGAAAGGCTAGGCCGGATCAGTGATCCGGCTTGCCGGGATTGCAGGGTATATTTGGTGATCCTGATCCTTACTGGAACTGCTTTTTCATCAGCATTCTGGTGTGATGTTGGTCAACGAGTCTTGCCAGGGTGTCAAAGCGGCTCTTGATGAAGGGGCGAGGGTTGTTGGTGCCGGTTTCATCCGGATATTCAACGCCTTCCCGAACCAGTTGCAGCTCTTTCGCCAGTGCTTCTATCGCTACAAAGATATCCTGTGTGCTTTCTTCGCTATAGAAGATGTGACTTTCACCGGTGTCTAGCAGGTAGTCATTGCACTCCTTCAGCCACGCCGAGCGTTGCTCCAGGAAGTTGATTGTATTGCGGATGCCCCCTTTGTATTCGGGCTTGAAGTTGTCGTTGACGTACTTGCCCAGGCTGCGCATCCCGGAGTCTACGAACTGTTCTACTACGCTGTCACAGTAGCTGGTATTCAGGTAGGACGGATGTGTTTTCGCGAGGGAAAGGCTGCTAGCCAGGAGCAGGCTGATCACTACTGCGGTTTTGGTGATTAAGCGGTTGAAGATGTGTGTTTCTGTATTGGTGGACGATTTCATTTTGCGTGCCCTGCTGTTGTTTTTTTCGCTATCAGGCTTTTATTTGTGATAAACATCACATGAATATAGAAACAGTATTCTAATGTCAATGGCTTTTGTGGGTAGATTGTCACTAAAGTGCCAATTGCGGATCTAAAGCACAGTTATTTACGGTTTACATTGCCAAAAATGGTGGGCAAGTTGCGTCACTAGACCGAAACCGTTGCGGATACGAGCCGTTTCGGTAGTGCCCGTTGGTTGGCTTGATCGACGCTTAACTTCAGATATTGGGAGAGAATTTTGTCTGAATACGATTTTGACCTGTTTGTCATCGGAGCGGGCTCCGGTGGTGTTCGCGCATCCAGAATGGCCGCAGCGAGCGGCATGCGTGTAGCCGTGGCTGAAGACCGGTATATGGGGGGCACCTGTGTCAATGTCGGTTGTGTGCCCAAGAAACTGTTTGTCTATGGCAGTGGTTACAGCGAATCCTTCGAGGATGCCAGGGCTTACGGATGGGAAGGGCAGGGTGCTCATTTCAATTGGGCAACACTGAGAGACAATACGGCGAAAGAAGTTGCCCGGCTCAATGACATCTACCGAAATCTATTGAGTAATAGTGGTGTAACGGTTATTGGTGGTCGAGCGACCTTAATCGGGCGTCATGAGGTTCGTGTGGGAGAAGATACCTACACGGCAGAAAAAATATTGGTGGCAACTGGTGGTTGGCCAACTGTTCCCGACTTTCCGGGCAGTGAATTCGCCATTACTTCCAACGAGGTTTTTTCGCTGGAAGTTTTTCCTCAGAGAATCCTGGTCGTGGGTGGTGGCTATATCGCCGTGGAGTTCGCCGGTGTATTTGCGGGGCTTGGCGCAGAGACGCATCTGTCATACCGGCGAGACCTGTTTCTGCGCGGGTTTGACAAGGATGTAAGGACATTTACCCGCGATGAGATGGGTAAAAAGGGTGTGCAACTGCGATTCAACCACCAGGTCACGGCCATTGAAAAGCAGGATGACGGCAGCCTCCTGGTGCGTGATGACACAGGCGATATTTTGGTGGTTGATGCAGTACTCTTTGCTACTGGCCGAAATCCCAATACAAAGGGATTGGGTTTGGAAAAGCTCGGTGTAGTTTTGCACAAGGACGGCACTATCGGTGTTGATGACAATTTCCGTAGTAGTGTGACCTCGATCTACGCCCTGGGTGATGTTACCGGTGGGCCGGAATTGACCCCGGTGGCCCTGGCCGAAGCGATGGCACTGGTTAAACACTGGCAGACCGGGAAGACCGCTGAGATCGATTACAACAATATTCCCACGGCCGTTTTCTGCCAGCCGAACATCGGGACGGTCGGACTGACAGAGGAGGAGGCCCGTCAAGCCGGCATCACCGTGGAAATCTACAAGTCCGACTTCCGCGCAATGCGGCATACCGTGAGTGGGCGGGATGAGCGAACCCTGATGAAACTGGTTGTCGACAAATCGTCCGACAAGGTTGTAGGGGCGCATATGGTCGGCCCTGATGCGGGGGAAATCATTCAAGGGATTGCCATCGCCATGAAGGCAGGCGCGACCAAAACCGTCTTTGATCAGACGATCGGGATTCATCCTACGGCAGCCGAAGAGTTTGTGACCATGCGCACTCCGGTGACGCAGTGATACCGTTTACGCCTGCTCTTGGGCGGGGGTGAGTACCGGCTTGTTTGGCAAGGCGGTATCAGCAATAAAAGAAAAGGCGATGGACTCAAGGGTCCATCACCTTTTTTGTATACGCTGCCTGGTTGTGGGCAGTGCAAAAGTTAGCCTAAAAAATGGTTAATAATTGCTCAACTAGTGCCTGGTTAGTCCTCTATCTCAACTTCTTCGGCCATCTCGGGAAGTTGATAGCGCCGTGTTTTTCGGCGATCACCACGTTCTTTCAGGCAGCGCTCGGCAGAGTTAAACGCCGCGTTGACTGCGCGGTGGATGGAGTCGCTCTCATTGGTAATGGTTACCGGGTTGCCGCTCAGGGCAAGCTCCACTGAGGCGCGGTACTGTTTGCCTTTGTGTTTGTGATTGTGGGGGGCTTCTAGAACCACACGGCTTCGTATGATATCGCCACAATAACGTTCCAACTTGTGTAGCTTTCTGGACACCGTGTCTGCCAGGGCGGCAGATTTGTCTAAGTCGCGGAACACAATGTTATCGTAAGGCGCTGATTTCATGGGCACATACCTCCGGTTATAAAGGATCCATGCAGGCCGCGAGATGCGGTTTGCAGGTAGAAGGTAGGGCGCCCTTAGGGAGTCTCGCTTAGTTGGGAATCAGGTCACCAGAGGTCGCATATTTGAGTTGCTGATCGTGTCTCAGCTTTCGGGTGTTTTGCGCCTGGTCTGGAATTCCCAGCTAGGTTCGAATTGTCTCCCTGTAACCCATAATGCGATTCTCAAAAAAAAAATCAAGCTCTCTGTGCGATTAAATGTCATAAAAAATTGCTAGGGCTTGAGGGGCCTTTTGCGGAGGTTGAAGCATGGCGGGAATCACGCCCGGTCATCATTTGTGTCCCGATCTGTTTGGCATGGTCATTGCTGCGTTCCTTTGTCTGGGTTACATTGTGGGGATATGCGCCTAGCCGGTTCCATGCCGGGATGATTAGTGCGCATGACATCCTCAGATCTTGAAGTAAAAAATCAATTAACGGACTTTTGGCTATGGCGGTAAACCGTGGTTGCTCGCTGCTATTTGCGGGCTTGTTGGGGGCAATGAGTGTAGGCGTTATCGCGCAATCGTCGGCATCGCTGACGGCGGAGCAGAACAAGCTTGCTCGAATTGAACAGACTCTGGAAAACCGGCTGGTAGAGCTGGAAGAGGTAGAAAACGAGATTCTGGGTTACGACTACAAGCTTGAGCGGGCCGAAAAGTCCCTGGCGGATGCCCGCAAGCACTATGACGAGAGCCTGCGTGAGCTCAAGGCGGCAGAGCGGATGCAAAAGACCTCTCCTGGTGCGGATTCCGAGCGCGCCTTGCACAAGGCCAAACATGCATTTTCCATGGCTGAACGAGGCGTGGACAGTCGCAGCCGCCGGGTCGAGTTCATACAGACCAATTATGCTGAGTTGCAGGCCCGCCTGAATAAATCCCAGGCGGCAGTCGAGGATGCTAAGGCGCGCCAGGCTTCGCAGTCGAAATTAGTGGATGGCATGGTCAAGTCCATGCTGGTGAAGGCGGAGGAAAACCGTAAGGCTGCAAACGCTGCAGCGGCTAAAGCCCGTATGGAGCCAAAGCCCGCAGCCAAGCCCGTGATCGAGCAGCCGGAGATTCCGGCGCCGACTATGGCGTCTCTGGCTCCGGCGGCGGAGTCGGCAAAATCTGCCGAAGCTAGCGCGGAAGAGCGCGAGGTCGATGCCGACTTGCTGGAGTATGTGAAGGGCGAGCAGGAGCGCCTGGATCAGTTGCTGGCGGATACGGATGAGAGTGAGAAGGGCAAGCAGACCTTCCGCAATCTGTCACTGCGAATGACCAATGGAGAGTCTCTGGAGTTTGAGTTCCTTGGTCACGATCAGTATCGCCTGGTGGCTCCGGTAGAGTCCGGTCGCCAGACCTATAAGATCAATACCTGGAAATTCCGTCGTACCATCCCTGCCGATGATGACGGTACCCGCTACGTGTTCGTGCTGGATGCCCGGCGCCTGTCTCGTCCGCGACTGGTCATGTACCCGGAATACGTACTCTCCCGCCTGGATTGAGTGCCCCGAATCTGACTATAAAAAAGCCCGCTTTCGCGGGCTTTTTTTGTTTCAGCTGCCAACCAATTGGAACTTGGCCAGGGGAGTGTACTGGCTCCCTCCGGGCGCGAGCAGGCTGTGGTAGAGGGTGAGGTTGTTCAGCAGGCAGTAGTGTTGTGTCGGTAGTGGCGGGAAGCGGGCAAAGCCCAGGCGACATCTTGCCAGCGTGAAGTGAGGTCGGTAGCTGTTGCTTTCTGGGCGCATACCGAGATCAAGCATAAGTTGTCGGCAATTCTGGTGGAGGTGATCGAGTTCAGGTGTGGGCAGGAGCTCTGTCGCGAGCAGTTTGGCCCTGGGGCCCGGAAACGGGTGCGTGCTGACTGCCTGGACATAAATCTCCGGTGTTTCTTGGGCGATGGTGCTTAGCCGGGATTCAATGTGCTCAACGTTTTCGGCAGCGGTTTCACCAAGAAAGGCAATCGTCAGGTGTCGGTTGTTATGGCTGAGCCAGCGTGTACCGCGCGGCAGTCCGCGTTGTCGGCACGCATTGGCTGTGGCGTCCAGGAAGCGCTGGGTAGTAGCGTCCGGCTCAATGCCGATAAAAAGTCTCAGGGAGTTTGTGTCGCGATCCTGCATCATGGGCTCCATGCTATCTGGCGGCGGGGGCGAACGGTTTCCCCGATATTATCCGGAGCCGCCTGTCGCCCCAATACTGATCACGCAGGGAAAAAATTTGTTTTTGGGGGTTGAAAGCGTCTGACTGACCCATATCTATGTTTGTGAGGGGGCAGGCTCGGCAGAGCTGCCCATCTCTGTCCCCGGTAAACCGATTTTCCCGGGGGCTTAACCGCCCGGTCGTCGACGGGCTCCAAATATTGCTCTGAATTGAGGATATGTTTATGCGTAGTTTAGATCTTTCTCCCCTTTACCGCTCCGCTATCGGCTTTGATCGTCTGGCAAGTTTGCTGGACTCGATGGCTGCGACCGAACAAAACCAGCCGGCGTACCCCCCTTACAATATTGAATTGACAGGTGAGGATGCCTACCGAATCTCAATGGCTGTCGCCGGATTTGATGAAGCCGAACTGGATATCCAGCTGGAGCAGAACCGCCTAACTGTAAGCGGGCAAAAGCCGGCAAACAATGATGCAAATCGTAATTTCCTGCACCGGGGGATTGCTGCGCGCAATTTCGAGCGCCGATTCCAGCTCGCGGATCATGTACGGGTCACAGATGCGCAACTGGTCAATGGCTTGCTTCACATCGATCTGGTTCGGGAGATTCCCGAAGCGATGAAACCGCGCAAGATTGAAATTTCCAACGGAAAGCTGCTGTCGGCAGACAGGGGCGTAAAAGCTGACGTGCAAGGCTCCGAGAGTGACAAGGCAGCCTGATAGCACACGCTGTCCGCTGTGCCGCGGTGCGGCACAGCCATATCATCAAGACAAGTTTCGAAGCTACAATCAGTGCGCAGAGTGCGCACTGGTTTTTGTGCCTTCGGATTTTTGGCTGTCAGGGGATGACGAAAAGGCCTATTACGATCTTCACGAAAACAGCGAGTCGGATGCCGGGTACCGGAAGTTTCTGAATCGCTGCGCAGAGCCACTTTTGGCTGTGCTACCTCCCCACGCATCCGGTCTGGACTTTGGTTGTGGCCCAGCTCCGTTGCTGGCTCAAATGCTGTCCGATGCCGGCCACAGCGTGTCTGTATATGATCATTTTTATTGCAATGATGCCGCCACACTTGAGGGTCAGTATGACTTCGTTGTCAGTACCGAGGTGGTTGAGCATCTCACTCAGCCGCGGGTCGAGTTGGAGCGTCTGTGGGGCTTGATCAAGCCGGGTGGCTTGCTCGCATTAATGACCAAGCTGGTGATTTCCCGCGAGCGTTTCGCAAACTGGCACTATATTCGCGACCCAACCCATATCATTTTTTTCAGCGAGACAACATTTCGCTGGTTGGCAGCAGCGTTCGGGGCAGGGTTGGAATTTGCAGCGCCCGATGTGGTTTTTCTGCGCAAGCCCAAAAGTCACGAGGGCTAGGTATTTACGCGAAACAGTTTTGCCCTGACCGTCGTGCGGTATTCGCTTGGTGTGGTGGCGAGAAATTTCTTGAACAGCGCCGTGAAATGCCCCATGTCCTGATATCCGACTTTTTCGGCAATTTCATTCACTGAAAGGTTGCTCGACTGTAACAATTCCCTTGCCATATCAACGCGTACGTTTTGCAGGTATTGCAGCGGCGTTTGTCCGGTAGCCATTTTGAAGCGTCGGTTAAATGAGCGAACGCTCATATCAAAATGTTTGGCAACTTCGCTCAGTTTCACATCTTCACTGCAATGCTGTTTTAGCCAGGTTTGTGCCTGGACGATATCCTCGTCGGGGTGAAGGTGGACAGCGCCTTCCGAATAGGCGATCTCCTCGAAAGGCCGGCGGATCTCATGGGAAAAGTTGCGCTCGACGTGGCTGGCTACCGCCGGACCGTACAGTTGCCGAATAAGGTGGACGGTTACATCCGCCAGAGCATTCACGCTCGCAGCGCAGAAGAGTTTGTCGGCCTGGGTGATAAAGTACTGGCGTTTGAGTTTTACCTGGGGGTAGTCCGCGGCAAATTGGTCAAAGTAATGCCAGTGTGTCGTGGCAGGTTTGCCGTCGAGTAATCCGGCTTCCGCCAAAAAGCAGACCCCGGTGCCTACTGCGGAAATCGCTGCCCCCATGTCCGCCTGTTTCTTTAGCCACTCGAGCAGGGGGGCACTGCGGCGCAATGCCGGGCGGGGATTGCGCCAAAGTGCCGGTAAATAAATGATGTCGCTGTCGGGTGCGTCGGCGAGTGCTACGTCAGGCGTTAGCTGGAAGCCGGAGCGAGATTTGACGGGGGCCCCGTCAATACTGGCCGTTACCAGCTTCAGGGATGAGCGTTCGCCGCTCGCGCGGGCCCGGCTTTCTGCACCCCGTAACATCTCCAGTGGCAATATGGTGCCGGTGGAAAGCATTTGGTCGACCAGCATAAATGTAATAGTGCGCATGGGTAACTCTCGCTGCCGGATGGGCCTCCGGGCCCGATCCTGATCACGCTCGGTGGGAGATCGGGCACAAAATGGCCAGAAGCTCAAAATTGCTGGCCAGTATGCCCATAACGAGGCCGATTCGCCAGCCCCTAAACTGACTCTCCATCGAATTCATACTCAGTTCCAGGCAGGAGGTCAGGATGCAGCGCCTACCAGTTATTACCGCTTTTGGGGGATTCAATCCCGCAGGTCGCAGTTCTTTTCATCGCGGTTATAAGCGTTTGGTCCTGGATAACTTAAGTCTGGCTGAGCGGAATGACACTCTGTCGGATCTTGCGGCTCTGATGGGTCTGCGAACCGGTGCCGATGCACATGGGCCGCTGGAAGCTGAGCTTGAGCGAAAGGTGCTCGACAGTACCCTGGTGCGTGAGCTTGAGGCGCGTTACTACGATTACCGGAACTGCCATTTTCATCAGCCGGCACAGTTGAGCAGCGACAATGGTTTTACCTTTGAGATGTCTGTGCGGCAGCTTCCTGTGCCATTGCCTGAAGGTTGGGAGGTAGAGTCCCTCGATGGTGGCAAGGTTCGGGTTAAGTGTTCGTCCCTTTCGGTCATGCTGGATAGCCATCGAGAAATCTCCGTGGCGTCTGCGGGGCAGCTACCCACCGGTTTTGAACCAGGGGAGCAATACAACTCACGCTTCCATCCCCGCGGCTTGCAGCTTGCCATTCTGGGTGCGTCCGACGCGGTGCAGTCTCTCGGGATAGATTGGGAGCGTGTGGTTGCGAAGGCGGGTCCGGAGAATATTTCCGTGTATGCCAGCTCTGCCATGAGTCAGCTAGACCCGAATGGTAATGGCGGACTGCTGCAGTCTCGACTGCGTGGCGGGCGGGTAAGTTCCAAGCAGCTGGCGTTGGGGCTTACCAGTATGCCGGCGGACTTCGTCAACGCCTATGTGCTTGGCAGCGTGGGCACTACCGGTGCAGTGGCGGGCGCTTGCGCCACCTATCTCTACAATTTACGCGCCGCCGTGGAAGATATTCGCTGCGGCCGTGCCCGCGTGGCGGTGGTTGGCGCTGCCGAGGCTCCACTGGTTCCCGAGGTGGTCGATGGTTACACCACCATGGGTGCTTTGGCGAATATTGAGGGGCTGCGCAAAGTTTTCGGTGGGGAAATCGATTTTCGCCGTGCCAGCCGTCCCTTCGGGGATAACTGTGGCTTCACTCTGGGTGAGGGCAGCCAGTGGGCAATTTTGATGGACGACGCGCTCGCCCTGGAACTGGGCGCTCCCATTCACGGCGCAGTTGCGAATGTGTTTGTTAATGCGGATGGTCCCAAGAAATCAATTTCCGCCCCGGGGCCCGGCAACTATCTCACCGTCGCACGCGCGATGGCAGAAGCCCGGGCGATTCTCGGCGAAGAGAGCCTGCAGCAGCGTAGTTTTGTCCAGGCCCACGGTTCGAGTACGCCGCAAAACCGGGTCACGGAGTCCGCTATTTTCGACCAGCTGGCTGCGGCTTTCGGAATAGAATCGTGGCCCATATGTGCCGTGAAGGCGTATCTGGGGCACACGGTCGCGGCGGCCAGCGGTGACCAGCTGGTTACCAGTCTGGGCATTTTCGCTCGTGGCATACTGCCGGGGATCACCACAATCGATCGCATCGCGGATGATGTGCACCACAATAACCTCATGTTGTCCATGCAGCATGTTGAGCGGGCGCCGGAATCTCTGGATGTGGCATTCCTGAACTCCAAGGGGTTCGGGGGGAACAACGCGACGGCAAGCGTGCTGGCGCCGCATGTGGTGGAGCGCATGCTTGGCAAGCGCCACGGAGCGAAAGCTTTACTGGACTACAAAAAGCGCAACGAAGAAGTTGTGTTGAAGGCTGCCGCGTATGATGAAAGCGCGAGTCGTGGAGACCTCAAGGCGATCTATCGATTTGGTGAGGGCCTTATTGATGAGTCTGGTATCACATGTGATAGCGAACGCGTTACATTGCCGGGCATCGGCGGTGAAGTAACCTTACCGTGTGAAAACCCTTATGGCGACATGGTATAAGGCTGCACCGTTTTGCCCTTCGTAGGGTGCTCTATGCGGCGTTTATAAGTGATCGCGGCATCCTTTTCTTCTGCTATTTCCTGACACGCAGGGCCGAATCCCGGCCCTGCGGCCTCACCGGCATTTAATGCCAAGCCGAAATCATTCGTCGGGGCGGTGATTGGTTCGCCCCCGCTTGTGAGCAGGGCTACTATTGCTGGGTTGTAAGACTCACCGGGTTCTGTTCTAGTGTTTGCCTATCCCGTCCGCAATTCTGTGTAAAGTTTGATCGTTTTGTGCGCGTCTGTGCTAAAGCGGACACTGGATATGGTAGAAATGGTATTCAAACGCATGTTTGAATCTGGCTATACTAGGTTTCGTTGACTGCGCCAGCTGCCGTTGTCACTGAACCGTGAATACCGTGTCGATGTCAGAGCAGCAGTCATATTCAAACCCCGACCCCCCGGACCGGTTTACATTCTGGCGTCAGAGCCCGGTCATCAAACAACGAGGTCAATAATGTTATTTAGTGGCAAAGCACTTTCAGTGCAGATGTTGGAAAACGGCATCGCGGAGCTGAAGTTCGACCTGGAAGGCGAATCCGTCAACAAATTCAATCGTCAGACTGTATCCGAATTCGCTGAGGCGCTGGATGCGATTGAGAAGGCTGGCGACATCAAGGGCCTGCTGCTGACCAGCGGCAAGGGCGTTTTCATTGTCGGTGCGGACATTACAGAATTTGGTGATGCCTTCTCAGCGGGCCCGGAAGGGATCGCAGGGCTCATGAACAAGAACAATGAAAACATCAACCGCCTGGAAGATCTGCCGTTCCCTACGGTGGTTGCCATCAACGGTTACGCCCTTGGTGGCGGATTCGAGGTATGTCTGGGTTGTGATTTCCGCGTGATGGGGGATCAGGCCAAGGTAGGGCTGCCGGAAGTGAAGCTGGGCTTGATCCCGGGCTGGGGCGGTACCGTGCGTCTGCCTCGCGTGATCGGCGTGGACGCTGCGGCTGAGTGGATCGCGGCAGGTAAAGAGCAGCGTCCAGACGCTGCTCTGGCGGCGCACGCGGTTGATGCGGTTGTGGCAAATGACCAGCTGAAAGCGGCTGCCCTGAAACTGCTGGGGCGCGCGATTGCCGGCGAGATTGACTATAAGGAACGCCGCGAAGTCAAGAAATCCCCGATTCCCCTGAATGATACTGAAGCCCTGATGGCCTTCTTTACCACCAAGGCGTTTGTCGGTCAGCAGGCGGGCAAGAACTATCCGTCCCCGGTCAATGCGGTTACCTCTATCGAGCAGGGCTATAAGGTGGGTCGCGATGAGGCGCTGCAGATTGAGCAGCAGCAGTTCATAGCGAGCGCTCAAACCGGTACAGCTAAATCCCTGGTTGGCCTGTTCCTGAATGACCAGAAAGTGAGCAAGGTTGCCAAGGGCTGGGAGAAGAAAGCCGACAAGCAGATCGAGCGCGCAGCGGTGCTTGGTGCGGGCATCATGGGGGGCGGTATCGCCTACCAGTCTGCCTATAAAGGCACCCCAATCAAGATGAAGGATATCGACCAGAAGGGTATCGACCTCGGCTTGAATGAAGCGAACAAGTTGCTCGCCAAGCTGGTGGATCGTGGCCGCCTGACCGCCTCCAAAATGGGTGAGGTTCTGAACCGGATCGAGCCGACCCTGAGCTATGACGGTTTCGATAACATCGATATCGTGGTGGAAGCGGTGGTCGAGAACCCCAAGGTCAAGCAGGCAGTTCTGAAAGAAGTTGAGTCGAAAGTCACTGACGACACTGTGATTGCTTCCAACACGTCCACCATCTCTATTGATCACCTTGCTGAGCCGCTGGCGCGCCCGGAAAACTTCCTGGGGATGCACTTCTTCAACCCTGTGCACAAGATGCCATTGGTCGAAGTGATTCGCGGAGAGAAAACCTCCGAGACCGCGATTGCCCGTGTGGTTGCCTATGCGAACAAAATGGGCAAGAAGGCGATTGTTGTGCGCGACTGCCCCGGATTCCTGGTGAACCGCGTACTGTTCCCGTACTTCGCCGGTTTTGCAATGCTGGTTCGCGATGGTGCTGACTTCCAGGAAGTCGACAAGGTTATGGAGCGTTGGGGTTGGCCGATGGGCCCTGCCTACCTGATGGATGTTGTGGGTATCGACACCGGTGTGCACGCAGAGCAGGTTATGGCGGAAGGATTCCCGGATCGGATGGGTAAAACATTCACCGCAGCATCCGATGTCATGTACGAAGCTGGTCGCTATGGCCAGAAAAACGGCAAGGGCTTCTACAACTACGAGGAAGACAAAAAAGGTCGACCCAAGAAAGTGGCGTCCGAGGAAGCGTACGAGCTGCTCAAGCCGCATGTGGCTGACCGCCGTGAATTCGAGAAAGATGAAATTATCGAGCGCATGATGGTGCCGATGGCGACCGAACTCGCCCGCTGCCTGGAAGAGGGTATCGTGGAGTCTCCGGCAGAAGCCGATATGGCTCTGATTTATGGTATTGGCTTCCCTCCGTTCCGCGGTGGCATCTTCGCCTGGTTGGACAGTATCGGTATCGACAACTTTGTGAAGATGGCCGAGAAGTATTCCGACCTCGGCAAGCTTTACGAGCCTACCGAAGGCATGCGTGAAATGGCCAAAAATGGCACCACCTACTACGGCGACAAGTAAGGAGAGTTTCGATGAGTCTGAATCCTAGAGATGCCGTAATCGTCGACTATGCGCGCACAGCCATGGGGCGTTCCAAGAACGGTGTATATCGCAATGTGCGAGCGGACGACATGTCCGCGGAGCTGCTGAAAAAGTTTCTTCAGCGCAATGACAAACTGGATCCGAAAGAAATTGATGACCTGATCTGGGGCTGTGTAATGCAGCGCGATGAGCAGGGGTTCAACGTGGCGCGCATGATCGTGCTGCGTGCGGGCTTGCCGCACACGATTCCGGCGCAGACCGTGAACCGCCTTTGTGGCTCATCCATGTCTGCGCTGCACACGGCTGCTGCAAATATTCAGGCCGGCGTGGGTGATGTCTACGTGGTAGGCGGCGTTGAGCACATGGGCCACCTGAATATGATGGAGCATGTGAGCCCGAACCCGATGATGGGACGCTATATGGCCAAGGCGGCCGGTTCCATGGGTATGACGGCTGAATACCTTGCGATGATGCATGGTATCCAGCGCCAGCAGATGGATGAGTTTGGTGCGCGTTCGCACCAGCGCGCGGCGGCGGCAACTAAAGAAGGTAAATTCAACCGGGAAATTATCGCGATTGAAGGTCACGATGATGATGGTGTGCCGTTCCTGGTGGAAACTGACCAGACGATCCGTCCGGATACAACCGTGGAAGGGTTGGCGCAGTTGCGACCGGCGTTCGATCCCAAGCACGGTCAGGTGACTGCGGGTACTTCCTCCCAGATCACTGACGGTGCGTCAGTCATGTTGGTTATGTCTGCAGAGCGCGCTAAGGCTCTTGGTTTGACGCCAATCGCCAAGGTTCGCGAAATGGCTTTGGCCGGCGTGGATCCGTCCATCATGGGTTATGGCCCTGTGCCTTCTACCCAGAACGCGCTTAAGCGTGCGGGCCTGACGATCGGCGATATCGACAAGGTTGAATTGAATGAGGCCTTCGCGGCGCAGGCGTTGCCGGTGCTGAAAGATCTCAACCTGCTCGATAAAATGGACGAAAAGGTCAACCTGTATGGCGGCGCTATCGCGCTTGGTCACCCGTTCGGTTGTTCTGGTGTGCGTATTACCGGTACTTTGTTGAGCGTGATGCAAAACGAGGGCGGTAACCTGGGTGTCTCTACCATGTGTATCGGCCTGGGGCAGGGGATCACCACGATCCTGGAACGCGTGTAACTGCGGTTCCGGCAGAGAAAACAAGGCGCCTTCCGGGCGCCTTGTTGCATTTTTGGGCGGCGCGCTAATTAGTCTTGCAGCTTATGTTGAAGCGCCGTTCATGCTGTGGCACAATCTGCTCCCCTCGTTGGAGCTCGCTATGGTTTCTTTGTAAAAATACATGGAAATCAATAGGTTAGAGAGTATCGAGGTGATGGGGACGTGGTGAAATTGGTAGACACGCCAGATTTAGGTTCTGGTGCCGCAAGGTGTGGGAGTTCGAGTCTCCCCGTCCCCACCAATCTGGAATTTTATAGTCCGTGCCTGGTAGGCGAACCACTGTTCCCGGTGGCCCCTGACCCAAGTTGGCGCGGGCTGATTGTATTTGGCGGCCGGCCAATTGATGCCGGCAGTTCGCTGATCGCTGGCGCTGCGGCGTAACTTATTTACGGCCCGGTGCGATTGTAGAGAAGAGTCTCACGAGGATTATCATGCAGGTTTCTATCGAAACAACTTCCGGCCTGGAACGTCGTTTAACCGTCAATTTGCCGGCGGAGATCGTAGAAAAGGAAGTTGACAAGCGCCTTCAGCAGGCTGCCAAAACTGTTCGCATCAACGGCTTCCGTAAAGGTAAAGTGCCGATGAGCGTTGTTCGTCAGCGCTTTGGCGCTGGTGTTCGCCAGGAAGTTCTCGGTGAAGTGATGAGCCGTTCTTTCTATGAAGCGGTACAGAAAGAGCAGGTTAAGCCGGCAGGGCAGCCGAGCATTGAAGCGAAAAACGTTGCTCCGGGTGAGAACCTTGAGTATGTGGCAACTTTCGAAGTGTACCCGGAAGTAGAGCTGACCGACCTTGCCACCGTTGAGGTTGAGCGTCCGGTCGCTGAAGTGACTGATAAAGACGTCGATAACATGATTGACGTACTGCGCAAGCAGCAGTCTTCCTGGAAGGAAACCAAGCGCAAAGCGCAGAAAGGTGACCGGGTCACTATCGACTTCGTTGGTCGTAAAGACGGTGAAGAGTTTGAAGGTGGCAAGGCCGAAGGTCACAAGCTGGTACTTGGTTCCGGTAGCATGATTCCCGGTTTCGAGGATGGCATTATCGGCATGAAGCCGGGTGAAGAAAAAGACGTCGAAGTTACTTTCCCGGAAGATTACCAGGCTGAAAACCTGCGCGGTGCAGCCGCGGTGTTTACCATCAAGGTAACCGCTTCAGAAAAGCCTGAGCTGCCGGAGCTGAACGATGAGTTTTTCGCTGCCTACGGCGTAGAAGCGGGTGGCGAAGAGAAGTTCCGTGAAGAAGTTCGTGCAAACATGCAGCGTGAGCTGAAGAATGCGGCGCTGAACAAGGTCAAGACCCAGGTTATGGATCAGCTGTTCGAGAAGCATCAGGTGGAGATTCCTTCTGCACTGGTTGCCAGCGAAGTGAATAGCCTGCGCGGTCAGATGATTCAGCAGTTCGGTGGTCAGATCAAAGCGGAAGATGCGGCTCGCATGCTGCCGGATGCAATGTTTGAAGATCAGGCGAAGCGTCGCGTGGTTCTGGGTCTCGTAGTGGGCGAAATCGTCAAAGAGAACAAGATCAACGTCGATAGCGATCGTGTGAAGGCTAAAGTAGAAGAGCTGGCTTCCACTTATCAGCAGCCTGAAGAAGTAGTTGACTACTATTTCAGCAACCGTGAGTTGCTGGCAGGTGTGGAGTCTGTGGTTCTGGAAGATCAGGTAGTCGACTTTGTTCTTGATAAGGCGAAAGTCAGCGAAGTTGAGAGCAACTACGACGACGTCATCAAGCCTCAGAAGCAGAGCTAAGTTGATGTAAAGGCCACCGCAAGGTGGCCTTTTTTTCGAATGTATAAAACGCCCGCAAAATCCAAGGCCCTCTCCGGGCTAGTGCGGTGCGCGGAATTTCTCCCGTGGTTTAACCTGCCTTAGACTCGCTGGCTTTATCGCTCATGACCAGTTAAGCTCAGATTGACTGAGTTTTTGGGGGTTGCAGCTATCGCTGACCCTGTTCCCGCCAAATACGCCAAAAAAAGGAAGCACCGTATCCATGGCATCTTTTGACTACTTCTCAAAAAATAGTGACACGCTGGCCACTGGTGGCCTGGTTCCAATGGTTGTGGAGCAAACCGCTAGGGGTGAGCGCTCTTTCGATATTTATTCCCGGCTACTGAAAGAACGCGTGATTTTTTTGGTGGGGCCCGTGGAAGACCATATGGCCAACCTGGTCGTGGCTCAATTACTGTTTCTGGAAGCAGAAAACCCGGATAAAGACATTCATCTCTACATTAATTCGCCTGGTGGATCGGTGACCGCAGGCATGTCCATTTATGACACCATGCAGTTTATCAAGCCGGATGTCAGCACTATGTGTATTGGCCAGGCTTGTAGCATGGGCGCGTTCCTGCTGACTGCGGGTGCAGAAGGCAAAAGGTTCGCGACGCCAAATTCACGGGTGATGATTCACCAGCCGAGCGGTGGCGCACAGGGGCAGGCATCCGATATTCACATTCATGCCCAGGAGATCCTGAAGATTCGCTCCCGCCTGAATGAGCTGATGGCGCATCATACCGGCCGCAGCGTCGCCGATATTGAGCGCGACACTGAGCGGGACAAGTTTCTCAGCGCTGATGAGGCGAAAGAGTACGGTCTGGTTGATGAAGTGATCTCCCGGCGCCAGGCGGTGAGTAAGTAATCGTAGTTTTGTGGCAATACATGACGCATCAAGACTCTTCTTGGCGTTGTCGTTAGTCCAGTTTTCCGGGTAGATCCGGCTGGTGAGTCACAATGGTTGTAGTAGAGAGTCCCGCTCAATTCCAGGGTGGGGCTGTCTCCAAAAGAAAAAAGCTTGAAAAACATGCCAAAAGGCCGCATCTTGCTTATGAACCCTATTTGCCACCGCGTTTCGGCTGGCTGTTAGACCACGGAGTACATTGATGACTGACCAGAACAGCGGAGAAGAAAACGGCAAGCTCCTTTACTGTTCCTTCTGTGGCAAAAGCCAGCAGGAAGTGCGCAAATTGATTGCCGGTCCATCGGTCTATATCTGTGATGAGTGTGTAGAGCTGTGTACCGATATCATTCGCGAAGAGGTACAGGACTCATCCGACGGTGATGATAGCCGCCTGCCGACCCCGCAAGAAATTACCGATATTCTTGATCAGTATGTGATCGGGCAGAGGCGTGCGAAGAAAGTGCTCGCGGTGGCTGTCTATAACCACTACAAACGTCTTCGCAGTGGCAAAAGCGTCAAGGGTAAAGAGGACGTTGAGCTCGGTAAATCCAACATCTTGCTCGTGGGCCCCACCGGTAGCGGTAAGACGCTTCTGGCAGAGACACTGGCACGCCTGCTGAATGTGCCCTTCACGATCGCTGATGCTACTACCCTGACAGAAGCTGGGTATGTCGGTGAGGATGTAGAAAACATTATTCAGAAGCTGTTGCAAAAATGCGATTACGACGTTGAAAAAGCACAGCAGGGCATTGTTTACATTGATGAGATCGACAAGATTTCCCGTAAGTCTGACAACCCCTCGATTACACGTGACGTATCGGGCGAGGGTGTTCAGCAGGCACTGTTGAAGTTGATCGAGGGTACCGTGGCCTCTGTTCCACCCCAGGGTGGGCGTAAGCATCCCCAGCAGGAGTTCTTGCAGGTCGATACTTCCAATATCCTGTTCATCTGCGGTGGTGCGTTTGCCGGCCTGGATAAGGTTATTCGGGATCGGTCAGAGAAGGGCGGCATCGGCTTTGGTGCCGAAGTGAAGTCCAAAGATAGCGGTAGTAACTTTGGTGAGGTTCTGCTCGATCTGGAACCGGAGGACTTAGTGCGCTACGGTCTCATTCCAGAGTTTGTTGGTCGACTGCCTGTCACCGCAACCCTTGAAGAGCTTGACCGAGCTGCGCTGGTGCAGATCCTTACCGAGCCTCGCAATGCGCTTACCAAGCAATATGGCAAGCTGTTCGAGATGGAAGGTGTGGAGCTGGATTTCCGTCCTGATGCGTTGGATGCCGTGGCAACCAAGGCTATGGAGCGCAAAACCGGTGCCCGTGGGCTGCGATCCATCATGGAATCGGTTCTGCTGGAAACAATGTATGACATCCCGTCGATGGATAATGTCGCCAAAGTTGTCATAGATGAGGCGGTAATCAAGGGGGAGTCGGCGCCATTGCTGGTGTATGAGCAGGCAGAAGCGCAGCAAAAGGCCGCGCCAGAAGAGTAACTCCACGGTCTCGGGTGGTTATTGTGAGCCAGTATCCCATTCGCACCGTATAAAAAGCCCCTTAAGGGGCTTTTTTTATGTGTGTATATCGGTGTGTGGCGGAATATTGGCGTTAACTTCGCCAATCTTCGAGGTTTTGACGCCATGATGATTTTTTCCGGCCGGCGTTCTGGCGCAGCGCGCTATGTTTTCCAGGCCGTTTTGAAGTGCCTAAATTAAACTTATTTTGCAGCCGAGCCCGGCAGAGACTTGTTATTCTGCGGGCTGCCCCCAATTAAGGCCTGTAATGGCAATGAATTACAGTGATGTGCTTCTGGTGCACCGCTGGCCAGAATGCCAATAATCCGGTGGTGGAATTCCGCCGAGAGGGCCGAGAGGAGTTTTATGGACCAGCCATCCGATACCCTGAACGAATACCCCCTGCTGCCGCTGCGTGATGTAGTGGTCTATCCGCACATGGTGATCCCCCTGTTTGTAGGCAGGGAGAAATCTATTGATGCGCTCGAAGATGCCATGCGCAGTGACAAGCAGGTGTTGCTGGTGGCTCAACGCCAGGCATCCGAGGATGACCCTGGTGCCGATGATGTCTATCGTGTAGGCACGGTAGCCAGCGTGCTGCAGTTACTGAAACTGCCTGATGGCACTGTAAAAGTGCTGGTAGAAGGCGGTCACCGAGTGAACATTGAAGAGATCAAAGAAGGTGATGGGCATTACCGTGCTACGGTCACTGAACTCGCGACCGAGGAGCTGCCGGAGGCGGAATCTGAGGCATTGGTGCGCTCAGCCATGTCTCAGTTCGAGCAATACGTGAGTGTCAGTAAAAAGGTGCCAAATGAAGTCATTACTTCGCTCTCGGGCATCGATGAGCCCGGGCGCCTGGCGGATACCATCGCGGCCCATATGTCCCTGGATCTCCCCCAAAAACAGGAGCTGCTGGAGACAGTATCAGTAAAAGAGCGGCTGGAGCATCTCCTTGGCCTGATGGATTCCGAAATCGACCTGATCCAGGTTGAGAAACGGATTCGCGGGCGTGTGAAAAAACAGATGGAGAAGAGCCAGCGTGAGTACTACCTGAATGAGCAGATGAAAGCCATTCAGAAAGAATTGGGCGAGATTTCTGAGGAGCCCAATGAAGTAGAAGAGCTGGAGAGAAAAATCGCTGAGTCAGGTATGTCCGCTGAGGCGGAGAAAAAGACTCGGGCCGAGCTTGGCAAGCTGAAAATGATGTCACCAATGTCCGCAGAAGCCTCGGTGTTGCGCAGCTACATCGATTGGATGCTCAGCGTGCCATGGAAAAAGGCCAGCC
Source organism: Microbulbifer weihaiensis (assembly GCF_048323715.1). Classification (NCBI taxonomy): domain Bacteria; kingdom Pseudomonadati; phylum Pseudomonadota; class Gammaproteobacteria; order Cellvibrionales; family Microbulbiferaceae; genus Microbulbifer; species Microbulbifer weihaiensis. Next base: position 70,421 of record NZ_JBLWFL010000008.1, on the reverse strand, counting down.
GGGTTCGCCACGACCTGATCAAGGCGGAAGAAATACTCAATAAAGATCACTACGGCCTGGAAGAGGTTAAAGAGCGGATACTTGAGTATCTGGCTGTGCAGAAGCGCGTCAAGAAAGTCAAAGGCCCGATTCTCTGCCTGGTTGGCCCACCCGGTGTCGGTAAGACATCTTTGGGTGAGTCCATTGCCCGTGCAACCAACCGGAAATATGTGCGGATGGCGCTCGGTGGCGTGCGCGACGAAGCAGAGATCCGTGGGCACCGTCGAACCTATATTGGCTCTTTGCCTGGAAAGCTGATCCAGAAAATCTCCAAGGTTGGTGTGAAGAATCCGCTGTTTTTGCTCGATGAAGTCGACAAGATGGGGATGGATCATCGCGGTGATCCGGCATCCGCGCTGTTGGAGGTTCTGGACCCGGAGCAAAACAAATCCTTTAACGATCACTACCTGGAAGTGGATTACGACCTTTCCGATGTGATGTTTGTTTGCACCTCGAATTCGATGAATATTCCCGGCCCGCTTTTGGATCGTATGGAAGTGATTCGAATCCCGGGCTACACCGAAGATGAGAAGCTCAATATTGCGCAGCGTTATCTTGTGCCGAAACAGCGCAAGGCCGCGGGCTTGAAAGCGGATGAGCTCGAGCTTAAGGATGATGCGGTTCGGGATATTGTGCGCTATTACACGCGGGAAGCTGGCGTGCGCGGGCTGGATCGTGAAGTGGCGAAAATTTGTCGAAAAGTAGTTACCGAGCATGTGCGCAAGTCGACGAATCACAAGGTGGTTGTGGACCCTGAGCAGCTGGAAGAATTGCTCGGTGTGCGCAAGTTTGATTACGGCCGTGCGGAAGAGGAAAACAAGATCGGGCAAGTTACCGGGCTCGCCTGGACCGAGGTCGGTGGCGAACTGCTTACGATCGAGTCTTCTGCGGTGTCGGGTAAGGGGCGTGTGATTAAAACGGGCTCACTCGGTGATGTCATGCAGGAGTCTATTCAGGCTGCGCTGACGGTTGTGCGGGCGCGGGCACAGGCACTTGGTGTTGCGCCGGATTTCCATGAAACCCGGGATATTCACATACATGTGCCCGAAGGTGCCACACCTAAGGACGGTCCTTCTGCGGGCATCGCGATGTGCACTGTATTGGCATCGGTGCTGACGAATATCCCCGTGCGCTCGGATGTTGCCATGACTGGCGAAATTACCTTGCGCGGAGAGGTGTTGCGGATCGGTGGTCTCAAGGAAAAGCTGTTGGCTGCGCATCGTGGTGGCATCAAGACGGTCCTGATTCCAGCGGATAACGAGCGTGATCTCAAAGATATTCCGGATAACATCCAGCAAGACCTGGTGATCAAGCCGGTCAAGTGGATCGATCAGGTTTTCGAGTATGCCCTGGAGCGTATGCCCAGTCCCCTGAGCGATGAGGAGTACTCCGCGTTGCAGAAGCAGGCGGAGGAGCGCTCGCAAAAATCTATCCAAACTCACTGACCAAACTGCAAATAACCGGCTGGCTGGAGCGGTCACGGGTCGGATCCGGTCGGTAAACTTTGCTTGCCTGCCATTGGCTGGGTCGCGTACAGTACGCGGCCCGGCCATTGTTCAGCTTAAAAAATGAGCTTGCCGGGTAAAGCCTGAGCAAGGGCGCTCTAAATTTGTCCAACTCCTCGCAAAGCCGCATGGTTCCTTGACCCGCTAACGGGCAGTTGGTATAAAACGGGCCTTATTGCGCTGCGGTGAGTGCCGCAGGCGATTAAAAACCGTGTGCAAAATGCATGAAAAGATGTCCCCAAAGAGGGGCATTTGAAACTAGATACATACCTAGAAAAGAACAGAGGGATATAGCGTGAATAAGTCCGAACTGATCGAAGCCATTGCCGCATCTGCTGACATTCCGAAAGCAGCCGCAGGCCGTGCTTTGGACGCCATGGTAGAAAGCATTACTGACGCACTGAAAAAGGGCGACCAAGTAGCGCTGGTTGGCTTTGGTACTTTCGCTGTTAAAGAGCGTGCGGCTCGCACTGGTCGCAACCCGCGCACCGGCGATCCGATCGAAATCGCAGCAGCTAAAATCCCGAATTTCAAAGCCGGTAAAGCTTTGAAAGACGCGGTGAATTAAGAAGCGTCGTTTATACCGAGCTTCAAAGGGGCGTATCAGTTCGATGCGCCTTTTTTATTTCTGCATTATTGTAGTTCTCAGTCTTGAATCGGGCCTGAAAGGCTAAATATTTCACTTGTGCTCAGGTGGCTTCCTGAAGCGGTGAGCCAAAAATAATCAATGATTCTTGAGCGTTCTAAGTAAGAGTTAATTTCGGAGCTGAATATGCTTCAGTCCATGCGTGACAACCTGAAGGGAACCGCGGCGGTGATCGTTGCGGCATTTTTCGGATTTATCATGGTGATCGGTGGGATCGATTTTTTCACCGGCGCCAGTGGTGGCTCAGCGGACAAGGTCGCTGAGGTCAATGGTGAAAAGATTTCCAATCTGGATCTCCAGCGAGCGATCCAGAATCGCCGTAGTATGATCGAGAGCCAGTACGGCGACAGTGTGCCTGCGGAGCTGCTGACCGATGAGCAGCTCAGGGCGCCAGTGTTGCAGCAGCTGGTGAATACCTCTGTTATGCGCCAGGCGGCCCAGGACAGCGGCATGGTGATGAGTACCGAGATCGTAGACCGGGACATCGCGCAAATGGCTGGTTTCCAGGTCAACGGCAAGTTTGACGCGCAGATGTATCGCGACGGACTGCGTCGCATGGGATACAGCCACTCTGGGTTCCGTCAGTTGCTCGAGCAAGATATGGTGATGCAGCAATATGCTGGCAGTGTTGCGGATAGCGCGTTCACCACGCGTACCGCTGCAGAGCAGGTCGTTGCGGTTTCCATGGAGGAGCGTGATTTCGATTACGTGACGCTACCAGTTGCGCCGCTGTTGTCAGATGTCTCCGTAGCGGATGACGAAGTGCAGAGCTACTATGACGCAAACCAGCAGGCGTTCCAGCGTGCGGAGCAGGTGGCGGTAAACTACATCGAGCTCACTCCGGAATTGTTTGCGGCCAACATTGATGTTTCTGAGCAGGATATACGCTCGCAGTATGAGCAGGAAGCGAAGAACTTCGCGGCCGAGGCTCGTCGCCATGCGGCGCATATCCTGATCGAGAATGGCGCTAGTGACGAAGGTAAAGCCAAGGTTTCTGAGGTGCAGGCCAAGCTCGCGGCAGGGGAAGATTTCGCGGAACTCGCCAAGCAGTTTTCTGACGATGTCGTATCCCGTGAAGAGGGTGGTGATGTTGGTTTTACCAGCGGTGACGTTTTCCCGGAATCTTTTGAAGAAGCTCTTTCTGCGCTGAATGTTGGGGAAGTTTCTGGCCCGGTGGAAACCGATTCCGGTATCCATTTCATTAAGTTGCTGGAAGTGGCTGACGCGGAACCTCCGACTTTCGAAGAGCGTAAAGCGGCAATTACAGCGCGTCTGCGTAACGCAGAGGCCGAGCGTGAGTTTGTCGAGGCTATGAGCCGCCTTGCGGATCTTGCGTACAATGCCGAGAGTCTTTCCGGGCCCGCTGAAGAGCTGGGAGTTGAAGTCAAGCAGTCCCCGTTGTTTTCCCGTACTGGTGGTGCAGGCATTACTGGCGACAGCAAAGTAATTGCTGCGGCCTTTTCTCCGGAAGTACTGGAAGACGGTATGGCATCCGAAGTGCTTAACCTGAATGAAAACCATGTCGTTGTACTCAAGCTTGCTGAGCACAAACCGGCTGGGGTGAAGCCTCTGGACGAGGTCCGGCAGGAAATAGTGGATCGCCTGAAGCGGGATAAGGCGAGCGAGCAGCTGGCTGCCCAGGCCGAGGAAATTCAGAGCAAGCTGACCAATGGCGAAGCGTTTTCAGACGTCGCCAGCGCTGAAGAGTTGACGCTGGAAACCAGTGACAATACTCGCCGCGGAGGTTTCGGAGCGCGTGGGCAGATCGTAAGCCACGTGTTCGGTCTTGAAGTGCCAAAGCCGGGAGCGAAAGTTGTGGAGCATTTTGCTTTGCAGAATGGCGATCAGGTGGTTGTCCAGTTGCGCGGGGTTCGGGCTGGTAAGTTGTCGGGTCAGAGTGCTGAGCAACGCGAAGCCATGATGCAGCAGCTCGCTTCAATGCAGGGTGCGTCGGAGCTGGCAGCGGTGCAAAAATATCTGTCGAGTAAAGCGGATATCGAGATGGCCGAAGCCAAGTAAATCGGCAAGCGCGTCTAGCAAATAAAAAAACCGGCTTAAAGCCGGTTTTTTTATTTGCGCAGTTCAGGCTTGGTGAGTGCTTAGCCGCTTGCAGCGGTATCGACAAACAGGGTAAGGCGCTGACCTGGCTGCAGGTAGCCCTTTTTACTGATTTTATTCCAGCGCACGATGTCGCTGATATCGATGCGGAACTTGCGCGCTATCCGATACAGAGAGTCGCCACTGCGAACCCGGTACGAGACTTTGCGCGTGGTTCTGCTGTTGTCGGGTTCTGCGGAGTTGCCGCTTCCGGAGTAGGCGACCAGTTTTCGGCCCGGGCGCAGGGTGTCCCCGGGAGCCATACTGTTCCAGCTTGCGAGCTCGCGCACTTTAACGTCGAGTGAACGTGCAATACCCCACAGGGTGTCGCCGGGGCGAACGGTGTAAGAGGTCTTGCTGCCTTTTCCGGAAGACTGTCGGCGCTGCATGCGCTGGTCAATCGAGTAAGCGTACTGTGCGTCCGGTCCGGAAGCGCTCGGGATTAGCAGGGTCTGTCCAGCACGGATACTGGCGCCGCGAAGCTTGTTGGTTTGTTGAATGGCTGCAACGGTGGTTTCGTAACGCCGGGCAATCACGGAAAGCGAGTCGCCACGGGCGACCTTGTAGCGCTGCCAGCTCACTCGCTCTTCCGCGGGTAGCTTGCTTAGTGCCTCGCTGAACTGCTGGTGCTTGTCCGCCGGGATTAACAGGCGGTGGTTGCCATTGGGGTCGGTAGCCCAGCGGTTGTAGCCGGGGTTCAGGAGGTAGAGTTCCTCGATTTCGACACCCGCCAGCTCTGAGGCCTGGGCCAGGTCTATCTGGCTGCCAACATCGACAGCGGCGTAATACGGCGTGTTGTCGACATCGAAGAGTGGCACCCGATACTTTTCAGGATGCGCAACGACTTCGGCCAGAGCGAGTAGCTGGGGCACATAGCGACGGGTTTCCCGTGGCAGCTTCAAGTCCCAAAAAGTGGTTCCCAGGCCGCGCTTCTGGTTTCGCTCGATCGCTCGGCGCACAGTTCCCTCGCCGGCGTTGTACGCCGCCAGAACAAGCAGCCAGTCGTTATTAAATTTGTTGGCAAGGTAGTTGAAGTATTCGGATGCGGCGCGGGTCGATTCCACCACATCTCTGCGGCCGTCATACCACCAGTTCTGGTGGAGGCCGAATGAACGGCCAGTCGCGGGGATGAATTGCCACATTCCGGAGGCTTGGGCATGGGAATAGGCGAACGGATCGTATGCGCTTTCCACGATTGGGAGCAGGGCGAATTCGGCGGGAACGTTCGCTTGCTCTAGCTGCTCTGCGACATGGAAGATGTAGCGTCGGGAGCGTTCGGTAACTCGGGACATGTATCCCTGGTTGGAAGAGAAGTATTGGATGTAATCCTGGACTTTTTCCCTGCCAATCTCTCGCTCGAGGGAGAATCCACGTCGAAGGCGCTCCCAGACGTCACTCGGCGGGAGTGCGGGATCGGCAGCCTCGAGTATATTGCGGCTGATATCCTCAGCATGGCTTGTGGCGTTGGCGCCCACTATCGGTTTCTGTTGGGAGGCGGATGTTTCCGGCGCAGTTTCGATTTGTGCGCAGGCCCCCACTGCCGCCGCCAATACGGCGACGGCAAATTTTTTGTATACCATGCTGGTGTCCGCGAGTCAGTCGTTATCTTTCTACCCAAACACTTATGCGATTTCGTTATTTCGAACGCGCTTGAGCTTTGATTTGTAATTGTCTGATTCTAAAGACGAGCATTGGTTCCGGTCAATGCAATCTGGTCAAAAAGTATCCTTCCACTGGCGCAAAGTGGCGAAAATTTCAACAGCGCTTGCCTGCTCGGCAGCGCCGCGGCGAATTGCCTGCGCCCGAACGTCCGCGGTATTGCAGCGAAGGAAGGGGTTGGTTTCAATTTCCAGCTGGATATTGGAGGGAAGTGTGGCTTTTTTCTGGGCGCGCAGTACTTTTGTCTCTTCCTGCCGGTGCTGAATAGCGGGATTTTCCGGTTCCACGGCAGCAGCAAAAGCCAGATTGGCCTGGGTGTACTCATGCGCGCAGTAGACAAGAGTTTCGGCCGGCAACTGGCGCAATGTCTCAAGTGACGTGTACATCTGCTCTGGGGATCCCTCGAACAGTCGTCCACAGCCTGCCGCAAACAGGGTATCACCACAGAACAAATGGAGCCCCTCGGGCGTGCGAAACAGGAAAGCGATATGGTCCAGGGTATGTCCGGGTACGGCCATGACCGTCGTTTCACATCCCAGAACGGTGAGGCGATCCCCATCTTTAACTGGCTGGGTGACGAGTTCAATCGACTCGGGGCCGATTACGGGGCAGCGATATCGCTCAGCGAGCTCGGCGATGCCGCCAGTGTGGTCAAAATGATGGTGGGTGACGAGAATCCCGGTCAATGTCCGCGAACCGAGCGTTTCGATCGCCGGGCGGGCGTCGCCGGGGTCTACGACCCAGTGTTCGCTACCCTGTTCAATGTGCCAGATGTAGTTGTCGTTAAATGCTGGGATGGGGCTGATTGTGATCATTGCTGCCGGCCGTTACTCTAGGGTCAGTGCATGTTGTTTTGTGGCTACCTTAACATAGCAATCTGCCAGTGAACGCAATTGCGTCGGGTGGTATTGTTCTAGCTGAATGGCTTGCATAAGCACAGGAAATTAATCCAAGGGAGGCCTATGGAACGCAGAGCGTTATTCAGCCGCCGTCGTGAGGAACTGCCCTCTTTGGGGCAGGCAACTCCGGCAGTGGCAGACTGGTTTTCCAGCGGTCTCGGCCAGGAGATCCTGTCCCAGCAGTTGGCGCTTGCTCAGCCAGTGGTGGAGCGCCTGTTTGGATACCACCTGATGCAGGCCAGTGTCGTGCCGCAGGTGGACTTTGCGGCCTGTAGCAGGATTAATCATCGTTTCCGCCTGAGCGCCTCGATGGGTGAGGGGGCTGCAGTGGTTGAATTCGAGCAGTTGCCGCTGCCGTCGGAATCCATAGATGTGGTGTTGTTGCACCACATGCTGGATTTTGCACCTCATCCCCATCAGGTTTTGAGGGAGGCTGCGCGTGTTTTAATACCGGGTGGTCACCTGGTTCTGATCGGCTTCAACCCCTTTTCGTTGCTGGGGCTTTCGCGGCTGTTCCGATCCGCAAGCCCTTATCAGCGTGGTAATCAATTGCGCGCTGCGCGGCTCGCTGACTGGATGCACCTGCTGGATTTACAGGCCGGTACGGTGGAGCGGGGCTTCTTCCGGCTGCCAATCCAGCACCGTGAGCTGCTGGCGAAGACGGCCTGGATGGAGCGGCTGGGATCCCGCTGGCACTTGCCCTGGGGGGGCTTTTACATCATAGTCGCGCGCAAAGAAGTGGTGCATATGCGCACTATCAAGATCAATTGGAGCGGGGAAAAGAGGCCGGCATTGACCGCGGTTTCAAGCGCTCCGCGGGTGGCAGCCAGAGGGCGTCATCGCCGGGATTGATCTCCTCCCGCATGAGCCCTTTACCCTTTGGAAGGAATACTCCGATCCTGGAGTCCCTTTCGGGGGTGTGGCGGCTACCGGATATGAATCGAAAAATCCAAGAGCCAGATTTGAAACAAGTAACGATCTATACAGACGGCGCTTGCCGGGGTAACCCCGGTCCGGGCGGCTGGGGTGCATTGCTGATGAGTGGCGATGCGCAAAAGGAACTCTGCGGTGGTGAACCCCTCACCACAAATAATCGAATGGAGCTTATGGCGGCAATTCGCGCTCTGGAGGCGTTAAAGCAGCGCTGCCGGGTGGACCTGCATACGGATTCCCAATATGTGAGGCAGGGAATTACTGGGTGGATTCATAACTGGAAGCGGAATGGTTGGAAGACCGCCAATAAAAAACCGGTTAAGAATTCGGATCTGTGGCAAACACTTGATGCGGCGATAGGTAACCACGAGGTGCATTGGCACTGGGTGAAGGGGCACGCCGGTGATCCCGGCAATGAGCGCGCTGATGCGCTGGCCAATCTCGGAATTGATTCACTGGGGGAGTAACATCGTGCGTCAGGTTGTTCTAGATACGGAAACCACGGGCCTGGATCCAAAGTCCGGCCACAGAATTATTGAGATCGGCTGTGTTGAGTTGGTCAATCGCAAGCTCACGGGCCGTCACTACCATCAGTACATCAACCCTGAACGAGAAGTGGATAACGGTGCGATAGAGGTGCACGGTATCACTAACGAGTTTCTGGTGGATAAGCCCGTCTTTTCGCAAATAGCTGATGAATTCATGGCTTTTTGTGAGGGCGCTGAACTTGTGATTCACAATGCGGCGTTCGACGTCGGCTTTATTGATGCCGAGCTGAAGCGCTTGCGTAGCCCCCGCTGGAAGTCAGTGGCTTCGCATTGCGGGGTTCTAGATACACTGGCGCTGGCGCGAGAAAAGCACCCCGGACAGAAAAATAACCTGGATGCGCTGTGCAAACGCTATTTTGTTGACAATTCACAGCGGGATTTGCACGGCGCCTTGCTCGATGCGGAAATTCTCGCTGACGTATACCTGGTAATGACCGGGGGGCAGACCGATCTTGCCCTGGCCGGTAATGACGGCAGTGGAGACAGTGATGAGGAAGGGCAGCCTCAGGCGCAGACTGAGGCGGGTGTCATTCGTCGCTTGACCGCTCAGCGAGCGCCGCTAAATGTCCTGCGTGCATCGGCTGAAGAGGCCAGTGCGCATGAAGAGATGCTGGCGCTTTTGGAAAAGTCCGCCGGAAAGCATTTTTGGTGAGAGCGGTATTCAGGCCCGCGCTCTAAATATTCAGTAGCGCGTACGAAAAAAGGGGCCCTTGGGCCCCTTTTTTGTTGAACAGTGGAGCAGTGATGCCCCGTATGGCTGGGTGTTCGGCTCAGGTTAAATCGCGTACACCACGCAGGTTAGAGCTACAACACTGAGGACGATGGTGTAGGGCAGGGCCATTAACACCATGCGGCCATAAGACAGCCTGATTAGCGGTGCCAGTGCGGATGTCAGCAAGAACAGGAATGCCGCCTGACCATTCGGGGTGGCAACGCTGGGCAAATTGGTTCCAGTATTGATCGCGATGGCCAGTTTCTCGAAATGCTCGCGGGTGATGTCTCCTGCGGTGAGTGCGGCCTTTACTTCATTTATATAAACCGTTGCCACGAAAACATTGTCGCTGATCATGGACAGGATGCCGTTGGCGAGAAACAGCATGCCCGGCTGCTGCTCTGGCTCCAGTCCCAGAACGAAATGCGTCACCGGTTCGAAAAGGTGCTGTTCATGGATGACTGCGACAATGGCAAAGAATACAACCAGCAAAGCGGTAAACGGCAAGGCTTCCTCGAAGGCATGCCCAATCCGGGCCTCCTGGATTACACCGTTGAAGGCTGTCAGGAGAACGATGATCATCAGGCCGATAATCCCGACCTCGGCCACATGGAAAGCGAGAGCCAGAACCAGGATTACTGCGGCAACGCCCTGAATCCAAAGCTCGATAATGTCGTTTTGGGTGCGTTTGAGCTCTTCTTCTTGCGCAAAGCTGGCCAGTACTTTACGTACCGCTACGGGTAACTTTGCGCCGTAACCAAAGCTGGCAGTTTTTTCCAGCAGTATGCAGGTCAATAACCCAGCAGCAAAAGCCGGCATGGTGACTGGCGCCATGTTGCGGAAGAAATCCAGGAAGTTCCAACCTGCCTTTTCCGCGATTAGCAGGTTCTGCGGTTCGCCGACGAGCGTGCATACGCCGCCGAGCGCGGTGCCCACGGCGCCATGCATGATCAGGCTACGCAGAAAAGCGCGAAACTGATCGAGATCATCTCGGTGGTATTCCACTACGTGGTCGTCAGAGGAGTGATCGTGATCATGTTGGGTTTGCCGGTTTGAAGCGACCTTGTGGTAGACCGCATAGAAGCCGACAGCCACGCTGATGAGAACGGCGGTAACCGTCAGGGCATCTAGGAATGCCGAGAGGATGGCGGATACACCGCAAAAAAGCAGGGAGAGTGCGGTTTTTGACTTGACCGAAATCAGCAGCCTGGTAAATACATGTAGCAGTAACTTCTTCATGAAGTAGATGCCTGCGACCATGAACATCAGTAGCAGGATGACTTCGATATTTTCGTTTACTTCGTGATAAACCGCATCGCTGCTGGTCATGCCCAATAAAACGGCTTCAATGGCCAGTAAACCGCCGGGCTGTAAGGGGTAGCACTTTAGCGCCATTGCCAAAGTGAATATGAATTCGCCGATAAGCACCCATCCGGTAAAGAAAGGGTTTGTGGTGTAGACCAGGATGGGGTTTATGATCAAAAAAGCAGCAATTGTAAGTTTGTACCAGCTTGGTGCTTCCCCCAAAAAATTCTCGGTAAAAGCGCGGCCAAAGCCAGTGCCACTGGCAGGTATGCTGTGATTGATAGCATTCATTATTGGATACTTCCTTGACTTTCTATGAGCCCGCACGTATCGCAGCGTGAAAGAGGTCGTTAAACGCTACTCAGTTCTCGGCTAAAATTCAATTCATTTTATCAGTGCTACGTTATGAATTGGTTTTGTCGATTGATCGGTGGAAATACCGCACAGAAAGGTGGACTCTTTAACGGTTTGGTATAAATTGCCCTGTTCCGCGATAATTTGTACGGCAGGCGCTTACGAATACTACGGGACTTATAAAAAGACAATTGCAGTGGTGTAGCAATGACGGAATTGCGCGAAATTAACCTGACATCAGTCAGTCTTGTCAAAGAAGAGTTGGTGGCGAGTATCGAGACTGCTACGGGCCATCTCGATCAGTTCGCCGCAGATCATGCAAACAAGGCTGCACTGGAGCAGTGTATCCAGGGCCTGCGGCAGGTCGCCGGCGTCCTGCAGATGGTTCAGCTTAAAGCAGCAGAGCTGCTTGCTCAGGAAATGCTCACGGCAATGGGGGATGTGCTCCAGGAGCGTCAGCCATCACCGGATGAGTTGCTCGAGGCTGTGGGAACCGCCTTTTATGTGCTGACCCGCTACCTCGATTTTGTACAGAATCGCGCGACGGCGCGGCCGGAGCTGTTGATTCCCTATATCAACAGTTTGCGCCTTGCCAGGTCACAAGCGCCCGTACCCGAAAGCCATTTTCTGCGCTGTAGGCCGGACGCCTCAGTTCCAGGCGCGGTTTCTTCGGCTGTAATGTCGGAAGATCTAAAGGTATTTGTGCGGCGGTTCCGTCACATGTACCAGGTTGGGTTGCTGGCCCTGTTGAAGGGCAAGCCCCGGCGGCCGGCTTATACCATGATGGCGCGTGCATTGCAGCGGATTGCCAGTGTTGCTGCAGGGCGGCCGAACGGCAAACTCTGGACTGTGGCAGGGGCAGCCCTGAATGGGATGGCCGAACGGGAAATGCTGGTCAACCGTTCACGGGTGATGGTGCTCAGTATGCTGGATCGGCGATTACGTGTGATCGGCCGAGACGGTGATGTTGCACTGGATCAGCCGGCGCCACCAGTGCTTATTAAAGAGTGTCTGTACTGGCTGGCTTTGTCCGGTGTCGGTGGGCACAGTGCCAAGCTGCTGCAGGCTTTCAGTGTGCGGGAGCTGTCCTATCGCGAGCCGGAACTGGAGCGGGATCGGGCGAGCCTCGGAGGTCCTGGTGCCACTGCGATTGCTGCGGTGGCCAGTGCGCTGGATGAGGAGCTGTCTGGCGTACGGCGTATGCTGGACGATGCCGAAGTCATTGGCGTCTCGGGCCTGGAGGAGGACGGTGGTCTCGCCGATACTTTGAAACGTATTGCCAATACTCTCAAACTCCTGAACTTCAAGCGCATCGGCGATGGCCTGAGTGCGGCGACGGCGCAGTACCAGAGTATGGCTTCCGCTGGAGGTCACCAGGCTGAACAGGCTTTGCAGCAACTCACCAGCCAGGTATTGACAGTGGACAGTACCATTCGAGCGCTGAAGCAAAGTGCCAGCATTGAAGTGGATGAATCCGGCCATGCGGATATCGCCCTGGAATTGAGTCAGTTGGCGGAAGCTGAGTTGGCGGTGCTGAAAGAAGCGGAAGCCGGATTGTCGCTGATCAAGCGCGCGTTGGCGTCCTACGCCGATTCCGGTTTTGACCACGGCCATATACGTAACGTCGCAACGACACTGAACAGTGTGCGTGGCGGCATGATCGTACTGAGCCTTAAGCGGGCGGCGGCGGTGGTTGAGCGCCTGACCCACTTTGTTGAGGCTGTCATCGATCAGAAAACGGTTGCGCCAGGGGTTGACCAACTGTTGGAGAACTTTGCTGATGCCATCATCAGCCTCGAGTACTATTTGGGCGAGGTTAAGCTGCACCGCAAGGCGGATATGCAGTCATTAGACCTCGCTGTTGAAAGTTTGGAAGCATTGGGATATCCGGTTGAAGTCGCCTGACGAAGATGTTGTTGCCGCTGTAACTACAAAAGCGGTTACCTCTGGGGGCAAAAAATCGCCATGACAGAGTTCCAGGTCGCCGGCAAACTGTGGCCGTTGCCGGCATTGCACAGACATATTGTGATCGCCGAGGGTGAGATACTCTGGAGTGCCGGAGGCTTTATTTTCTCCCGGTTGCCATTCGAATCCGGAAAAGATAACCCGATCAGCAGTCATTATCTGGGGGAATGGGCGGGTCTTGCCTGTGGAGTCCATGGGCTGTCCCAAAAACTGCCAGTTGAGGGCGCCGAATGGCAGTCACTGCGAAGCCTGCTTGGGCGGGTGAGCGATGCGGAATTTGCGCTCGCCGGCCGGGCTATGCAGGTGGTCACCTGGGATGCGGATCATCGGTATTGCGGACGCTGTGGTGGCGCGACCGAGTACCACCCAAGTGATCGGGCCCGTGTCTGTCCCCAGTGTGAATTTACCGTATATCCGCGGATTTCCCCCTGTGTCATTATGCTGTTGACCCGGGGCGACGAATGCCTGCTGGCGCAGCATGCCCACCATCGCCATCCCATGTTTACGGCTCTCGCCGGTTTTATTGAACCCGGGGAGAGTGCCGAGCAGGCCCTTATCCGCGAGGTGCGAGAAGAAGTGGGACTGGAGGTTGGAGCCCTGCGTTATGTGGGTAGCCAGTCCTGGCCATTTCCCGGCCAGTTAATGATCGGTTTCCTGGCCGAGGTCACTGGTGGCGAATTGCGTCCAGACCCGGCGGAAATCAGTGATGCGCGCTGGTTCCCGAGAGTGAACTTGCCCGAGGCGATCCCTCCCCAGCAGACATTGTCCGGGCAGTTGATCCGCACATTTGCTGCGGAAGTAAAGAATGAACCAAACTAGATCAGCCTGTGGTTTGCAACCGCAGGTCATGCACAAACTCCTCGGAGTTGAAACTGAAGCAGGATAGAGAGGGAGCTTAATAAAAATGTATATCGCCATTACCTTTCTAATCGCGTTTATCGCCCTTTTACTTGTTTTCTGGGGCGGCAAGGTGCTGTTGGGTGGCACCTGGTTTCTGGGTTTTTTGCGGGGAACCATCGGGCTGGTGTTGCTTGCCGGCGCGTTGCTTATAGTTTTGGTCGCTATGGATGTTTATAGCTACCGCAACCTGGGGAACGAGCACAGTGTTGGAACGGTGTCTTTCGAGCGCCTTGGTGACCAGCACTTTATGGTGAAGCTTGCGGATGAGGATGGCCTTGCCCGCGAGTTTGAGCTCCACGGAGACCAGTGGCAGCTGGATGCGCGCATGCTGAAATGGAAGGGTGCTCTGGCTCGCTGGGGTATTGAGCCCGCTTACCGCCTGGACCGCTTGAGCGGTCGTTACCTTACGCTTCAGGATGAACGGAACAAAGAGCGATCCGTATATGCGCTGGCAGAGAGTGGTAATGTTGTAGATGTCTGGAGCACCCTGCGAGACTTGGGCGGGCGCTTGCCTTTAGTGGATGCAGTTTACGGCAGTGCAACTTTCCTGCCGATGCAGGATGGTGCCGTCTACGAAGTGCGTATCAGTCATACAGGCCTGTTGGCCAAACCGCTCAATCAGCAGGCGCAAGCCGCCTTGAATGACTGGCAATAATTAAATACCGATTTTGGGGGATAAGTGGAGTTTCTCAGTGAATACGGCCTGTTTCTGGCCAAAGTAGTCACCATCGTTGTTGCAATTCTGGTGGTGGTCGGCTTTATCGTGGCCAATCGCGCCCATATGAAGGAACGCCAGCCCGGCCATATTAGCGTTTCGCGCCTGAATGACCGCTATGAAGACATGAAGGAAACCCTTCTCGAAGCGGTAATGGATAGTGGGGAGTTCGCGCACCGCCAGAAGCAGATGGCGAAAGAGAAAAAGGCCAAGGAAAAGGCCTTGGCGAAGCAGCGCAAGGCAGAGCTTAAGGCTGCCGAAAAGGAAAGAAAAAAGGCAGCCAAAGGCCAGCCTGATGCGGTGGCCCTGGAGGGCGCAGTTCCGGAGCAGGCCGAAGCCGATGCCGAAGCTGGGCAAAGCCTGTCACCGCAGGAGCGCACCGACGATTTGTCACTGAAGGGAGAAGAACCGGCCCGTAAACGTGTATTTGTCGTGCACTTTGAAGGTGATATCAAAGCGAGTGCGCTCAGCAACCTGCGCGAGGAGATTACTGCGATTCTGCAGGTGGCTGACAAGAATGATGAAGTGGTTGTATGCCTTGAAAGCCCCGGCGGCATGGTCGCCAATTATGGCCTGGCTGCAAGCCAACTGGCGCGCGTGCGCAGTGCCGGTGTGAAGCTGACCATCGTGGTCGATAAGGTCGCCGCGAGCGGGGGGTACATGATGGCATGCGTGGCCGACCGTATCCTTGCTGCCCCTTTCGCGATGCTGGGTTCTATCGGTGTTGTTGCACAACTGCCGAATTTCCATCGTCTGCTCGAGCGTAACGATGTCGATTTTGAGTTATTCACTGCTGGTGAATACAAGCGCACGGTCACCATGTTTGGTGAAAATACGCCAGAGGGGAAAGAGAAGTTTCAGGACGACCTGGAAGAGATTCATACCCTGTTTCAGCATTTCGTTGCCGAATACCGCCCGCAGCTGGATATCGCCAGGGTTGCGACCGGGGAGGTATGGTTTGGACAGCGGGCTCTGGATCTCCGTCTCATTGACGAACTCAAAACTTCGGATGAATACCTGACTGCGCGTGCGGAAAACTCTGACCTGTATCAGGTGGAGTACAAGGAGCGACAGAATATCGCCAAGAAAATCGGTATTGCTGCGCAGGTCAGTGTGGAGTCGGCACTGTCCCGCCTGTTTTCACGCCTGGCTGCCTGGCGCCACCAGGCTCAGTGATTGTTTAAGGTTTGCCTGTTCAATTTACAGGAGCGGCCAGACACAACGCTACCGGTGTCTGGCCTGGACGTGGCATTCAAGAAAGGGACATGAACAATGAGTGACAAGTGCTTTAGGGCCGTGCAGGTTGAAGAGGTCGCGCCGGGCAAATACGACCAGATCATTGTAGAGCGCACGGTGGCGTCCTTACCTGAAAATCCTGTTTTGATTGCGGTCTCCCATTCGTCACTGAACTACAAAGATGCCCTGTCAGCTTTCGGTAACAAGGCGGTCACCCGGGAATATCCGCATACGCCAGGTATCGATGCCGTGGGGCAGGTTGTTCACGATGCGTCGGGCGCTTTCAATGCTGGCCAGCAGGTTTTGGTGACCGGCTATGACCTGGGCATGAATACCTCCGGTGGCCTGGCTGAGCGCATTGCGGTTCCTGCCGGATGGGTTGCGCCGCTGCCGCAAGGGTTGACACCCCGGGAGGCCATGACCCTCGGTACCGCGGGGCTGACCGCGGCCCTGTGCGTGGAGAAACTGTTGGAGTCTGGCGCGCGGCCGCAAGACGGCGAAGTTCTGGTAACTGGTGCCACTGGCGGCGTTGGCTCAATCGCGGTTGCCTTGCTGGCAAAACTTGGTTTCCGCGTCGCCGCGGTAACAGGGAAGTTGGAGTCGGCCGAGTTCCTCACCTCACTTGGCGCCTGGAAAGTACTGGATCGGGAAACCCTTGCTCCATTTGCTGACAAGGCTATTGCCAAGCCGTTATGGGCCTGGGCTGTCGATACGGTCGGCGGCGAGACGCTGTTTAATGTGGTCAAGTCCCTTGCCTATGGTGGCGGTGTTGCCGCCTGCGGCATGGCATCAGGTGCGCAGTTTCAGGCAAACGTATTTCCTTTCATACTGCGCGGAATCAGTTTGCTGGGCGTTGACAGTGTCGAGCTTCCTCTGGATAAAAAATCGGCAGTTTGGGAAAAGCTCGCTGGTGATTGGTACATTGGCGAGCAGTTGCAGAAAATCGCCGAAGACATCGCGTTGGAGCAGGCCCCTGAGTTTTTGGCGCGATTGCATCGGGGGCACGGGATCGGTCGCTATGTGGTCGATATGAGCCGGTGAACACACAGTCGCTTTTGGCTGCGGTTCCCGCAGGTGAATTTTGGCGGCCGCTGCTATGCTGAATGGCCCGCAAAAGTTATTCTGTTGGGAGTTGTCCGTTTCTTTCTGTACCTGATCGGTAGAACACTTTTCTTTGAGCGAGTCGGTAGCAAACCTTGTCGGCGAAAAAAACACCACCGCCCCAGACCGCAGATGTCGGCGCCCTGGTTCTTTCGGGAGGCGGGGCGCGCGCGGCCTATCAGGTGGGCGTCCTTAAGGCGCTGGCGGAACTCACGCCCGACAGTGAGCCAAACCCCTTCAAAATTATTTGTGGCACTTCTGCCGGTGCGGTCAATGCACTTCTGATCGCATCGCACCCCGGAACCTTCAAGGAAGCGGTTAGCCGGTTGTGTGATCTCTGGATGGGACTCACGGTTGACGATATCTATCGCAGTAGCTGGACCAGCCTGCTGGGTAATATTTCCACGATCACCCTGTCGCTGTTTAATCACGGGGTAGCCCGCCGCAGGCCACTGGCCCTGCTCGATAACAGTCCGCTCAGGCAGCTGGTAAACGACAGCATCCCCTTTGCGAATATCCAGCGCAATCTGGATGAAGGCCGACTGCGCGCGGTTTGCGTCAATGCCATGTCCTATAACCAGGGGGAGTCGGTCAGCTTCTTTCAGGGAAGCGAAGAACTGACAGAATGGCGGCGCTTTCGCCGATGCGGAGAGCGCACGCGCCTGACCGTGGATCACTTGATGGCATCGGCGGCCATCCCGACGCTCTTTCCGTGTGTGAAGATCGGTGATGAATACTTCGGTGATGGCGCGGTGCGGCAATTGGCGCCTATTAGCCCGGCACTGCACCTGGGGGCCAGTCGGGTGTTCGTGGTCGGTGTATCCGACAACCGGTCTCCGGTACATTGGGGCAAGCGCCGGCAAGCGCCCAAGCACTCCCCCTCTCTGGCGCAGATCGGCGGCCAGCTTTTCAATGCGGCATTTATCGACAGCCTGGAGGGGGATCTGGAGCACCTGGATCGGGTCAATTTACTGTTGGGTTCGGTGGATGATAAAGGGTTGATAGGTTTGTCCCCCCTGCGTCCGGTGGAATCCGCAGTCATTGAGCCGAGTCAAAGCCTCGACCGCCTCGCGGGCCGAAAAGTGCGCTATCTGCCCCCGGCCCTGCGCTGGCTATTCCGTTCGACGGGCGCGACGACCTCAGGTGGGGGCGCATCGGCCGCCAGTTACCTGCTATTCGAGAAACCCTATCTCGGAGAACTGGTCGAACTGGGGTATCAGGATGCGATGTGGGAGCGAGATAAATTACGCGATTTCCTGCGCCCGCGGACACAGTTGGTGGAAGTGGAGCACAAGAGTTTATTTGGTATCCGGGTAAAACCGGCAGCGGAAGCAAGCAATGGCAATACACCTCAATAATATTTCTTTGCGATTTGCCCTCCTTGGCTATGCGGTACTGTTGGCGGCCTGTGCCGGCAAGAGTGGCGCACCGTCAGGACAGCCGGATGTGGTATTGCGCCAGAATCAGGAAAGTGAATATCACCAGCTGCTGGAAGAAGCGCAGCAGTTGTCTTTCACCCTCGACTTTAACCGGTTGCGGCGGGCTTTTGTCGAGTCACCCGAATACAACCCTTATGGCGGCGTGAAGCTGAAATGGTTGCCCGAAGCGTACAAGGCCGTTGAGCAGGGCGACTTTGACGGCTGTCTTCAGAATGTTGGCAAGGTGCTTTCCTACAACTACATGAGCCTCGAAGCCCATATGATTGGCGTGGTCTGTAGTGGTCAGAAAGGCGCTTTTGAGATGGAAGACCGCCACCGTTATATGGTGGAGGGCCTGATGGCCTCGATTGAGGGCAGCGGGGATGGCAGAAGTCAGCAAAGTGCTTTTCGAACCATTAGCACCTCAGAGCTGCGCGGTTTTGTGCGCTTGAAGGGGCTGCAGGTGCTGGATCAGTCCATCGTGTACGATCAGCAGGGAATTTACGACAAAATGCAGGTTCGTGATCCTGAGTCCGGGGATGAATACGCGCTGTATTTTGACGTTAGCCAGCAGTTTGTGCGGGATGGTGAGCTGGAAGATTGACTCGCGACATGGCGAACTGTTTTCCGGAAAAATGCACGCTCCAGGCGTGCATTTTTTTTGAGAGAGCGCTCCTGCCAGAGGCGGCTCACATCAGGAATTGCGCCAGTTTGTCCCAATCAAACCGGCGTGTCTGGCGATCGCTGAACAGAACTTCCACGCGGTTATCCTCCCACTTGGTCACTCTTCCATAGCCCAGTTTCTGGTGTCGAATGCCTTCGCCAAGTTGCGGGCGGCGCTGAACAGCCCTGGGTGCATTGATATCCGGGTTGTAATCGCAGGCCTCCAGGTAGCGCAGCCCGAGTCGGGTTACCGGCACTGTAGTGGTTATGGTGTCGGGCTTGTCCTGCAGGCTCTGTCCGAGCAGGGTGCTCAGCGGCAGTTGCATCTCCTCGATAAACAATGACGGTTTCTGCTCCTGTGCTGGTGCGCGCTGGGGTGTGCCTTGCCTGTCTGGCACCGCAGTGGGCGGGGTCAGCAGGTACAGCTGCTTGCGGGCGCGGGTCATGGCGACATACATCAGGCGGCGCTCACTTTCCGTGGAGGCTGGTGTCGAGAAATCCCTTTGCGGCTGGTAGGGCATGTTGTGCACAGAGAGGCCGGGGATAATCACCTGATCCCACTCCAGACCTTTGGCCTGGTGCATTGTGGTGATCTGAATGGCATCCGACGCCGGATCTTCCGAGCTGTCGGTCTGCAGGTGCTGCTGTTGCAGTTGCTGAAGGTGTTCCAGGGCTTCCCGGGGGGGCGTGCGCAGCTGATCGAGGTACTGGCAGAAGGCGAGCACCGTTTGCTGTCGCTCCTCGCCTTGCTGGCGGTTGAAACAGTCTTCAGCGATACCGCTCAGGTAGTCGAGCTCACCGATATGCCTGCGCAGCAGTTCACCGGCCAGGCCTCGCCACTCCTCGATTTGCGTCAGCAGTTCTGCCCGCTGGCGGAGACGTTTGCATTGGGCCTGGCTGAGTGAATCCTCAGGGATATGGCGAATAAGTGCCTTGCCCCAGCCGCTTTCCAGCTTCGCGAGGGCATCACACAGCGGTGTCAGAACGGTTCGCGGGATTCGAATATGTGGTGCGGTAAACCACTCGTACAGTCCCTGGCTGCGGCGCTTGACGGGCTGTGCTGCAAAGCGGCCGGCCGCAATGTTCAGGCTCCAGAATAGCGGGCGCAGCTCCCGTCGGGAAAGCACGGTGTTGCGGCTGCCAGAGCGGTAGGGGATGTTGTTGGCGAGCAGCGCCAACTCCAGCGGTGCCGCCAGAGACCAGAGCCGAACCAGGATCGCGATGTTTTTCAGGGCGTGGCCCTGTTTCTGGCAGCGGCGAATATGTTCCACCAGCCACTTGCCCTCATTCTCGCTGGCAACATGATTCAATTCGGTGGCGGCAGCCGGGTTTCCGGATACGCAGAAGATATCAGCCCGCTCGCGGTTGTTTTCAATGAAATGGTTGGCCGCCAGCGACAGGCTGTGGCCATAGCGGAAGGTGCGGCTCAGCTGATAGACATTTGAGGGCGGGAAGTCTCCGTCAAACAGCTTCAGCAAAAACGCAGGACGCGAGCCGCGCCACTCGTAAATGGTCTGATCCGGATCGCCGATGGCAATGACGTTGCCCGACTTCCCGTACAGGACACGCAGCAGGAAGTGCTGAATTTCATTGATGTCCTGATATTCGTCGACGAGGATGTCTTCGTAAAAACTGCCGTACTGTTCCGCCAGATCGGGCCGAAGGCTGAAGAGTATCGCGGGGTCATAAATCAGGTCTGCGTAGGTGACGGCGCTCTGTTCCTGCCGCCACCGCTCGAAGTGGCGGAACACCTTGAGGAAGTACATATACTCGTCGCCGAGCTTGAGTTGCTGGAAAGCACTCAGGTCACCGGTGAGAATGGTTTTTGTGTAGTCGATAAAAAATTCGGCAGCTTCCGTTTCCGACTGCTTGCGCGCGCGGATGTCTTCCAGTTCTGCAGGAGGGGCACAGGCTTCGATGGCCTTCCATATCTGCAGCTGCACCACCGACTGCGGCAGCGGGGAGAGATTGGCGGGTGCAATATGCCCGCGTGCAATCAGCTGCTGGTAGAGTCGGTAACCGAGGCTGTGGAAAGTCTGTACGGCGGGCACCTGGTGCCCGCAGAGCTGCTGCAGGCGGCGGTGGAAGTCATCCCGCGCGCTGCGGTTATACATGACGGCAAGAATTCGCTGCGCCGGGATGCCCGCGTTGAGGCGGTTTCTGATGTAGTGGAGCAGGGCAGTCGTTTTCCCTGAGCCTGCAACCGCGATGATCTTGGCATGGCCTCCGGGGTGATTGGCTATGGCCTGTTGTTCATCGGTAAGATGGGACACTTCGCCTGACATGGGTATTCCGACCGCTCGCTAAAACACTGGATATATTGCCAGTATTGGCGCGGTGCGTACAGATTTTTATACCGGCTCCGCGGCAGCGTCCGGGTCGTCATCCCCTTTGCTCAGCGCCAGCTCCGCAATGTATGAGGAAAGGAAAATGCGTCCGGTGAGGTGCTCGAGTAACTTTGAGCGGCTGAGTCGATCCAGCACTGGGCCCTTTACCTCGGACATGTGCAGCCGGATTTTGCGATTCTTCAGATCCTTGTTGATTTGGTCCAGGCGCTCCAGCGCGGTGCCGTCGATACGGCTGACCGAGGACAGGATCAGTACCAGTTCGCGGGTATCCGGGTGACGCTTCAGCTCCATCAGCAGTCGATCTTCGACGGCACTGATGTTGCTGAAAAACAGGCTTTCGTCGATACGCAGAAAAAGAAGCTCCTTGTGCGTTTCCACATCGTGCCGCAGTACGTTGCGGAAATGCTCGGTGCCCGGCACCCGCCCGACCACGGCAATGTGTGGCCGGCTGCTGCGCCAGATCAGCGTGGCGAAGGACAATCCGATACCGAGCGCGATACCAACTTCTACCCCGAACAGCAAAACACCGAGAAAGGTGAACAGCATCGCCAGGCCATCGGTTCTGTCATAGCGCCAGTTGTGAATGAACCCCCTGAAGTCAAACAGGCCCGCTGCGGCGACGATAATGATCGCGGCCAGTACCGTCAGCGGCAGCTCACTGAATACACCGGTGAGAAACAGCAAGATCGGGATCATCAGAAATGCAGAGAGCACACCGGCCAGGGGGGAGCGCGCGCCGGCTTCGGCGTTTACCGCAGTGCGGGAAAAACTGCCCGCAACCGGTAAGCCCCCGCAAAAGGCACTTGCCGTGTTGGCTGCCCCGAGCCCCAGGAGCTCGCCGTCTGCGTTGAGGCGCTCGCCGCGTCGTGCGGCCAGTGACTGTGCAATCGAGAGGCTTTCCACAAAGCCGAGCAGGGCGATGATCAGCGCTGGCAACAGCAGCCGGTAAATCAGGCTCCAGTCGAAATCTGGCACAGTGATCTTGGGCAGTCCCGCGGGAATGTCGCCCACGATGTCCAGTTTGTCGCCGAGCTTGAGCCAGTGCACCAGGGCAATGGCACACAGAACCAGTAGCATGGGCATCAACTTGGCCGCCAGGCGGGCAATCTGTTTTGGGGTGCCCAGGCGGAAAAGGGCCATTGGCAGCCAGATTCTGCTCACGATGAGCAGTACCGCGGTGGCAACACCAAAGGCCATGGTCGGCAGGTGTGCCTGTGGCAGGTGTTCCAGGACGTGCAGCAGCTTTACCGATGCGGTATTGCCGTCTGCTTCGACGCCGAGCAATGCGGGCAGTTGTCCGACGATGATCAGTGCCGCCGCGCCCGATACAAAGCCGCTGATTACCGGGTGGCTGAGCAGGTTCGAAAGCAGGCCCAGCTTGAGAAGCCCCATGGCAAACAGAAACAGTCCGCTCAGCAGGGTGAGCATGATTGCCGCGGCTATATATTCTGCGCTGCCTTGAGCCGCCAGGGGTGAGAGGGCAGACAGCGTCATCAGGGAAAGAACGGCCGCAGGGCCGACAGACATGGCGCTGCTGCTGCCGAAAACGGCGTACGCAATCAGGGGCAGCAGGCTGGCGTAGAGTCCGACATGGGGCGGCAACCCTGCAAGCAGTGCATAGGCGAGGCCCTGGGGTACCAGCAGCATGCCGGATACCAGGGCTGCGGTTATGTCAGCGGGCAGGTTTTGGCGGCGGTAGTTTCGCAGCCACTTGGGGATCAGGTTTTTTACCCGCATTGCTCGCGTCAAGAGATTCCGGAGGGATAGGGGATCTCAACAGGATAGTTGCTGGCGCCGAGACGGCGCCAGCCCCGCTGCGGGCAAGGTGGTATGGGTGGCGGGTTACGCCGCCGAAATTTTTCGGCGCTCCAGCACGTGGAAGATCCACATGCCGGCGACCATCGACAGGGTAAAGATCAGGGCGCCAACTTCCAGTGCGCCGGTTGCCACAATGCCTGGGCCCGGGCAGAAACCGGCGAGTCCCCAGCCCACGCCAAAGGCGAGGCTGCCCAGCAGCAGGGGGCGATCAACTTCCCGCTTGTTCGGCAGCTGCATAGGCGCGCCGAGAATGGATGTCTGGCGACGTTTTGCGAGCGTGAACAGGGGAAGCCCTACGGCGATGGCGCCGCCCATGACCAGTGCCAGGGATGGATCC
This sequence comes from Microbulbifer weihaiensis, assembly GCF_048323715.1. NCBI lineage: Bacteria > Pseudomonadati > Pseudomonadota > Gammaproteobacteria > Cellvibrionales > Microbulbiferaceae > Microbulbifer > Microbulbifer weihaiensis. Next base: position 47,223 of record NZ_JBLWFL010000008.1, on the reverse strand, counting down.
CAGGCACCAAAAATATCCAGGAAGCCCAGTACCTTTTCCGGGTTGGCCATTCCGGAGAGCAGTAGCCCGAAGCTGAAGATCAGGCCGGAGATAAATGCTGAAATTGAAATCTTGTTCATGGCTCAGGCTCCCAGCAGGTGGCGTACAACGTAAACGGTGGCGAAACCGCCGGCCATGAAGGTCATGGTGGCGGCCAGGGAGCGCGGTGAGAGTCGCGACAGGCCGCAAACGCCGTGACCGCTGGTGCAACCGGCGGCATAGCGGGTACCGATACCCACCATAAGCCCAGCGGCGACCAGCATCGGAACACTGGAGCGGATCTCAATCGCGGGCAGGGCGTGAAACAGCCCCCAGATCGCCGGACCTGCGAGCAGGCCAAGGATGAACGCCACTCGCCAGCTGCGGTCGCCCTTGGTTCCGTCAAGCACGCCGCCGAGAATGCCGGAGATCCCGGCTATTCGTCCGTTCATCAGAACCAGCCAGGCGCTGGCCAGGCCGATAAGTACACCGCCAGCAAGGGCGGTGTAGGGGGTAAAAGCATTCCAGTCGATGGTCATGGTGGCAGCTTACTCCGCGCAATAAAGTTGATAGAGCGTTTGTAACAGAGTGAGAACTTTCGGGTCAGCTACTCGATAGTAGACCCGCTTGCCTTCCTTGCGAGTGGTCACGAGCCCTTCCCGGCGCAGCACGCCCAGCTGCTGTGACAGGCTGGGCTGGCGAATGTCGAGGCGCTCTTCCAGATCACTGACGCAGAGCTCTTCCTGGCTCAGCTGGCACAGCAGAAGAAGGCGATCCTGGTTGCCCAGTGAGCGCAGCATAAGCGAAGCGTCACTGGCGGAGGCGCGCATCTTGTCGAGGCTGATGTCGGTTGTGTCCGGCATGCATTGATCCCTGGTCAAACACTCTGTGTGAAAACATTATATTGAAATATATAATATCAGCAAGTATATTGATTTCAGATCTAATGCAACGGGATGTTTTCCATGAGCCAGAGCAAAGTTTTTCCTCAAGTACAGCCCTTCCTTGACGAGATGACGGAAACCTGGAGTTACGTCGTGTATGACCGGGAAGGCGGTAGTGCTGCGGTAATCGACCCGGTGCTGGACTTTGATCAGCCCTCGGGTCGTACGGCCACCGACGGGGCGGAAAAAATAGTCGCCTTTGTTAAACAGAAAAACCTGACGGTCGAGTGGGTGCTGGAGACCCATGCCCATGCCGATCACCTGTCGGCGGCGCCGTTCATTCGCGAGCAATTGGGTGGAAAGATCGGCATCGGCGACCACATCACCCAGGTGCAGGGCATCTTCCGCAGCGTGTTCAACCTGGAAAAAGAGTTCCTGGTGGACGGTTCCCAGTTCGATCACCTGTTTGCCGAGGAAGAGACCTTCCGTATTGGTGATCTGGAAGGTCGGGTCATCTATGTGCCCGGTCACACCCCGGCAGATATGGCATGGCTCATTGGCGATGCGCTGTTTGTAGGCGACACGTTATTCCTGCCGGATGTGGGCAGCGCCCGCTGCGATTTCCCCGGTGGTGATGCGCGTATGCTCTACCGCTCCGTACGTAAATTACTGGAGCTGCCGGAGGAGACGCGCATGTTCATGTGTCACGATTACCCACCAAATGGCAGTCGCCCGCACCAGTGCGAAACCACCGTCGGCGAACAGAAGCGCAGCAATATTCACCTGAAAGATGGCGTTTCCGAAGAGCAGTTTGTAAAGATGCGCACCGAGCGCGACGCCACTCTGGGCATGCCACGGCTGATTATTCCCTCTATCCAGGTCAACATCCGCGCTGGCCAGATGCCCCCTGCGGAAGATAATGGCACCGTGTACCTGAAGGTACCCGTCAACAAACTGTGATACCGGACAAATAAATACAGAGTGAGGTAATTATGGATTTCAAAACATTGGATCAGCAGGTCAGCGTTTCCGAAGAATTGGCGCCGGGCGCTGTCCAGGCCCTGGCCGATGCCGGTGTCGAATTGCTGGTTTGCAATCGCCCTGAACACGAGTCCGAAAACCTGGCGACTTTTGCCGAGCTTGAACAGGCGGCCAGGGATGCGGGGATGGAATTTGCGGCTATCCCGTTTTCCCGGGGCCAGATGCAGCCGTCACACAGCGAAGCCTTCGCAGACCTGTTGAGCAGCGGTAAACGTGTGCATGCATTCTGTCGTACCGGCAACCGCTCCTGCAATCTGTGGGCCGCAGCGCGCTGTACCCAGGGCGCGGACAAGCGTGAGCTGCAAGCGGCTGCGCAACAGGCCGGATACGATATCTCTGGGGTACTGGTGACCTACTGATCGACAACTTGGCGGTATTGAAGAAGTGGCGACAAAACAGCGGGTAACGACGGGTACAGTGGGCGAGCGTGTTGGCGGGGGGATACGCCGCTATCTGCCGATAGCGGGGTGGCTCCCTGCATACTCCGGGGGCGCATTGCGGCGAGATCTGGTGGCGGCACTGGTGGTCACCGTCATGCTGATACCCCAGTCCCTGGCTTACGCACTACTGGCGGGCCTGCCCGCGGAAGTCGGGCTTTACGCGAGCATTGCGCCATTAATGGCGTATGCGGTGTTTGGCAGTAGCCGCACCCTGTCGGTAGGCCCGGTGGCGGTTGCGTCGCTGATGAGTGCGGCGGCGCTGGGCCAGGTTGCGGCGCAGGGTACGGAAGATTACCTGATGGCGGCCGCCGTGCTGGCGCTGCTCTCCGGCGGCTTCCTGGCACTGCTGGGGGTATTACGCCTGGGCTTTCTCGCCAATTTCCTGTCCCACCCGGTGATCTCGGGATTTATTACCGCATCCGGAATCCTTATTGCCTTCAGCCAGCTCAAGCACCTGCTCGGTATTTCTGCCAGCGGTGAAAGCCTGCCAGAGCTGCTTCACGGTATGGCGCAAAACATTGCGGGCTGGAATCCCGTGACCCTGGTACTCGGCGTGGCGGTTGTGCTGTTCCTGGTATGGGCGCGCTCTGGTGCAGTCAAACTGCTGCAACGGCTTTCACTGCCTCGGGATACCGCGTCGCTACTGGTGAAGGCCGCGCCGGTTGTCGGTGTGCTGGCGACCATCGTCCTGGCTGCCGGGCTGGGTCTCGAAAGCAGGGGCGTGCAGCTGGTTGGTGCCATTCCCAGTGGGCTGCCGCAGTTGCAGTGGCCAAACTTCAGTTGGTCGCTGGTCGAACAGCTGGCGCTGCCTGCGGTCATGATATCTGTGATTGGCTATGTGGAATCCGTGTCCGTGGGCAAGACACTGGGCGCCAAGCGACGACAGAAAATTGACATGAACCAGGAGCTGATCGGGCTTGGCAGCGCCAATCTGGCTTCCGGTATTTCCGGTGGATTCCCAGTGACTGGCGGCTTTTCCCGCTCCGTGGTCAACTTCGACGCGGGTGCGGAAACGCAGCTGGCCAGTGTATTTACGGCCATAGGTATCGCCTTGGCGGCGATGTTCCTCACGCCGTTTCTCTACTACCTGCCAAAGGCGACCCTGGCGGCGACCATCATCGTTGCCGTGCTCTCGCTGGTGGATTTTTCCATCCTGAAAAAGACCTGGCGCTACTCACCCAGCGATTTCTTTGCGGTGCTGGTTACCATCATTGTCACGCTGCTGTTTGGTGTGGAAATCGGCGTGTCCTGCGGGGTGCTGGCCTCCATTGTGTTGTTCCTGTATCGCACCTCCAAACCGCACATCGCAGAAGTCGGGCTGGTGGAGGGTACCGAGCATTTCCGCAATGTCGAGCGGCACCCGGTGATGACCATGCCGCAGATCCTCAGCATTCGCGTGGACGAGAGCCTGATGTTCTCCAACGCCGCGTTTCTCGAAGAGCGGATTTACCGGGATGTGGCGGCAACGCCGGAGCTGCGGCACGTGATTCTGATGTGTAGTGCCATCAATGAGATCGACTGGAGCGCACTGGAAACCCTCGAGTCCATCAACGAGCAATTGCGGGAGGCCGGTATCTGCCTGCACCTGTCGGAGGTGAAAGGACCGGTGATGGATGCGTTGCAGCGCTGCGGGTTTCTCAAGGAAATCTCAGGGAAGATTTTCTTTACCCAGTTCCAGGCATTTACCGAGCTGCGGGAAAACTTCCACGGTTGCGACCACACCGGCCCGGCAGCCTAGTGCTGCCGCCAGGGAAGGCTTTCAGGAAAGGCTCTCAGGAAAACAGGTAGGGAAACAGCGCGCGCTTTTCCTCTTCCGTGAGTGCCTCGACCCGCAGGATGTTGTTGTGGGGGATGCTCTCGGGATCCGGATAGTTGCGAAGCCCCCGCTCCAGGCTCTCCTCCCGCAACAGGTGCAGGATGGGGTAGGGGGAGCGGTTAGTCAGGTTTTCCTCGTCATCCGGTTGCGAGTCTGCAAATTGGTAGTGAGGGTGGAAACTGGCGACCTGGTAGATGCCCTCGTAGCCCTGGCGTTTGAGTAGCCACTCCGCCTCGTCGAGAAAAAAGTTGTAGTCGTGAAAGTCTCGTAAATAGGTGGGCAGGATCAGCAGGGTAGTTTCCACTTCCTGTTCCGAGGTGCGATCCAGCACCTGAAATTCATCCAGTAGTTCTTCGAGTAGAACTTCGTTACTGTTGGCTTCGCTGACCACAAAGCGAATCTGCCCTGCGCGCAGGGGTTTGCGCGCGAAGGGGCACAGGTTGAGCCCGACCACCACATCCTGCAGCCATCTCTCGACGTGGGCGATTACCGGGTCGCTGTCAGTCATGGTATTACCACATAAGGTCATCGGGGATTTCGTAGCCCGCGTAGGGATCATCTTCGTCCACAGAGGTATTGTTTTCCGGCGGGGCCACGACCGTATTGGGATTGCGCTCGGCAATCTTTTCCGCGATGACACGTGGCACCAGGTCGAACTGCTCGCCGTCGCCGACAATCTGCAAGCGCCCGGCAACCAGGTGATCCTGAACAGCGGCCGATACGTAGATTTTCTTTACCTTCTTGTCGAAGGTGAAATGATAGGCGATATCGTCCTTGCCTGCTTCGCCCTTCGGCTGCTTGTTGTGTTCGATCATCTGCTTGATCTGCGCGGCGATAGCCTTCTGCCGTTGCGCGGCTTCACGCTCGGCGTTGAGGGCCCGGTCGCGGGCGACCTTTTCTGCCCGCGCGCGCTCAGCGGCCTGCTGGGCCTCGCTCTGGCGGGACTCCCCGGTTTTTTTCGCCACTTTGTCCTGCTTGCGCTTTTCCTTGCCGACTTTTTTGGCGGTTTTTTTGTCTACCAGGCCTGCCTTGAGCAGCTGATCCTGTAGTGAAGCCATGACGGAGATCCTGTCGTTAATAGGGGGTAAGGATTTAGCCGACATTTTAGCGGATCCTGCCGGTGCATGTTAGCCAGCGGTCGTGGCGGGCGAGAGAGGTGGGCGAGAGAGTTGGGCGGATGGTGGCTACAGAACCAAGGCGGTGCAGTCAGTCGGATAGGGCGTGCGGAATAGACCGGCGCAGGATCACGCTGGATCCTGCGCCGTTGCTGTTTGTTACTGCTTGGTGAATACCAGTTTGACAGTAACAGGTACGATCGGGCTGATGCTGTCGAGGCCGGCGATTTCGCGCAATTTTTCAATCCCCTCCAGCAGCTGGAAGTCGCCTGCATTAATTACGATCGGTGCGGTGGAGGTGACCAGCAAGCCGCCGTTTTCAAGACCGGTGACCTGAAGTTGAGCCTTGTGGGTTTTCTGTGCGCCGTGCACGTCCAGGGACAGGTCGGTGGTGACGGACAGGGATTTGCCGGGCGCCAGCGCTTTCAGCTGTTCAGCGTCTACCTGTGCGGTGATCGCGGCGCGGGCGTATTTGGCCGTATCAAACAGCATTTTCTGCATGCGCTCGTTGCGGATCGGAATATTGGTTTCCACACTTGCCAGCTCGATGTCCACATTGGCATTGCCGCTGTCGGAGATCTTGCCGCTCAGGCCCTTGAAGTGATGGGTTTCCGCGATAGTGGATTTTTTTACCGAGACAAATTGGACGCTGGAGTTGCCGCCGTCCAGTTGCCAGTCAGCCAGCGCAGTGAGCGGCAGGCACAGCAGGGAAATCAGGGCGACGGATTTGAATGGCTTGGCTAGCAGCATGGGGTTCTCTCCCGGTAATTCCATGTGGTTCCGTGTGGAAGACGTGTAGTGTGGGCATATCGACCGCTCTGTACGCACCGCGACAAGCGGTTCGAAGAAAGCGGACTGCCCAGTTTCAGGTTTCTAACCCTATCAGCCAGCGCTTCGGGAAACCAGTTGCTTAACAAAAATTAAAAAAAGGCCGGTTGGGGAACCGGCCAAAGCTTGGGATGGTTCCCAGTTGTTGGCGAACGTGGCTCGCCGGGGAGAGAACCGGACATCGCTGGGAGGCCAATACCCGGTTTGGGGATCATGCAGCTGGAGAGGTGATCAACTCGCCATGGACAGTGACTCGCTTTCCTCTGCCGGCACGGAGCTCCGGATCAGGTGGTCGAAAGCGCCCAGGGCGGCCGTGGCACCGGCGCCCATGGAGATCACGATCTGCTTGTAGGGCACGGTGGTGGCATCGCCAGCGGCAAAGACACCGGGGATCGAAGTCGCACCGCGTGCGTCGATTACGATCTCGCCCATGCGGTTCATTTCCAGGCCGCTGTCTTTCAGGAACTCGGTATTCGGTACCAGCCCGATCTGTACAAACACACCGGCCAGTTCCACAGTCTTGCTCGCGCCGCTTATGCGGTCGGTGTACTGGAGGCCATTTACCTTGCTGCCGTCGCCGAGAATTTCGGTGGTCTGTGCATTGGTGATGATGTCGATATTGGGCATGGAGCGCGCCTTGCGCACCAGGACTTCATCCGCGCGCAGGGTGTCAGCAAATTCCAGCACGGTGACGTGCTTGACGATACCAGCCAGATCAATGGCCGCCTCGATCCCAGAGTTACCACCGCCGATGACGGCGACATGTTTGCCCTTGAAGAAGGGGCCGTCACAGTGCGGGCAGTAGGCCACACCCTTGGTACGGTACTTGGCTTCGCCGGGAACCCCCAGTTCTCTCCAGCGGGCGCCGGTGGCGAGGATCACCGAGCGGCTTGCGAGGGTCGCACCACTCGCCATTTCCAATTCAATCATCTGGTTGCGCTTCAGTTGCGCAGCGCGCTGGCCGGTGATGATGTCTACTCCGTACTCATTAACGTGCTGCTCCAGGCTCGCGGCCAGTTTCGGGCCTTCGGTATAAGGTACGGAGATGAAGTTTTCGATACCCACGGTATCCATCACCTGACCACCAAAGCGCTCGGCGACCAGTGCGGTGCGGATGCCTTTACGCGCAGCGTAGATGGCTGCCGCCGCACCTGCGGGGCCACCGCCCAGCACGAGCACATCGTAAGGATCGCGCTCGCTGAGTTCTGCGGCCTTGCGCTCTTCCGCACCGGTGTCCAGTTTGCCCACGATCTCTTCGAGGCTCATGCGGCCCTGGCCAAAGTGTTCGCCGTTCAGGTACACGGAGGGGACGGCCATCACCTGGCGCTGGTCTACTTCTTCCTGGAACAGGGCACCGTCAATCATCACGTGGGTGATGTTCGGGTTCAGGGTCGCCATCAGGTTCAGCGCCTGAACCACGTCCGGGCAGTTCTGGCAAGACAGCGAGATATAGGTTTCAAAGTGGAATTCACCCTTGAGGTTGCGCACCTGCTCGAGCACTTCCGGGTCGGCCTTGGACGGGTGGCCGCCGGCCTGCAGCAGGGCCAGTACCAGGGAGGTGAATTCGTGCCCCATGGGGATGCCGGCAAAGCTTACCCGCGGTGCTTCGCCTACCGGGGCGATTGCCATGCTGGGGGTGCGCTCGCGGCTCTCCTGTTTGAGGGAAATTTTGTCTGACAGCTCGGCGATTTGTTCTGCCAGGCTGCTCAGTTCAGCAGACTTGGCGCTGCTGTCGGCGGACACACTGATCTCGATCGGAGTGACGATATTCTGCAGATAGGTGTCCAGTTGTTTCTTTACGTTTGCGTCCAACATCGGTGTGTCCTGAAATTCTTTGGAGGTTTGGAATTCGTGGTTCTGTTCGGGGTTGTGTTGCGGTCCTGCTACCGGGTACAGCCTTGTGAGACACGCCGTGAACCCATCCCTGGGGGCTCTTCCGCGAGATCCCTCTCGCGGAAGGTCTCACAAGGCTGTACCCGGCATCAGGACCTTCCCGGAAAATTCAGATCACTTAATTACCAGAGATACAGCTCGGTGCTTGGTTAGATTTTGCCAACCAAGTCCAGGGACGGCGCCAGAGTAGCTTCACCTTCTTGCCACTTGGCCGGGCACACTTCACCCGGGTGGGCGGCTACGTACTGAGCGGCCTTGATCTTGCGCAGCAGATCCTGAGCGTCACGGCCGATGCCGCCAGCGTTGATCTCCACGATCTGGATTTTCCCTTCCGGGTCGATCACGAAGGTGCCGCGTTCAGCGATGCCTTCTTCTTCAATCATCACATCGAAGTTGCGAGTGATGGTGCCGGTCGGGTCTCCGATCATCGGGAACTGGATCTTGCCGATGGTTTCGGAAGAGTCGTGCCACGCTTTGTGGGTGAAGTGGGTGTCGGTAGACACGGAGTAGATCTCAACCCCCAGTTTTTTGAACTCTTCATAGTTGTCGGCCAGGTCGCCCAGCTCGGTTGGACATACGAAGGTGAAGTCGGCCGGGTAGAAGAACACTACAGACCACTTGCCTTTAAGATCCGCGTCGCTGACGTCGAAGAAGTCACCTGCCTGGTAGGCTTTGGCGTTGAATGGCTTGATCTCTTTGTTGATGTAGCTGGACATAGTCATTTCCTTGTTGCTTTGCCTTGGTGGTGTAAGGCGTGGGTTGCTTGGTACGGGGGGAATACTATTAGCCGGCATTCCTTAATAGAAATGATCGATTTCAATGGCTTTGATTGTTCTGGCCTATTGGTTGGCCGAATTCGATAGTCGATTTTGGGGCGGGATAGTGCTTCGGCGGGCCAAAAAAAAGCGGGCCCCGAAGGGCCCGCTTATAAGGTTCAGACTAAAGCTATGCGCCTGTTATCAGGCTTGCTTGCGTCTTCTGAACAGACCAGCCGCTGCAAGCAGAGCCAGCAGGTAGTACACAGAACCACCTTTTTTCTTTTTCTTTGTGGGCTCGGGTTCCGGCTCTACCGTGGTTGTGCCACCGGAAGAGCTGCTGGAACTGCTGGAACCGCCAGATGAGCTGCTTGAGCTGGAGGAACTGCTGGAACCACCAGAAGAGCTGCTGGAGCCACCAGAGGAGCTGGTCGCAGCGGCCTCAACGGTTACAGTCACGCTGGTTTCTGCGGTCATGGCGCCATCGCTTACGGTTACAGTAAACGTGTGTTCACCTTCGGTCAGGTCGGTAACCGTCGGAGTCGCAGTGTCCGCACCTTCGATGTTGCCCGGGCCGCTCCAGCTGAAGCTCAGTGCATCGCCGTCAGCATCGAAGCTTGCACTTGCATCGAGCTTCGCGCTCTGGCCTTCGGTGATGGTGACGTTGCCTGCGGCAGCTGCCACAGGTGCGTCAGCAACCGGGTTTACGGTCAGCATGAAGGTTACGCTGCTGGCATCGGTGGCGACGTTGTTGTCGCGCACGGTGACGGTTACTTCGGTTTCACCGGAGAAGTTGGCTTCCGGGGTGATATCGAAAGTAGAACCGGCTTCGTGGCCGTTAACGGTAGCAGTGATGTGCTCGCCGCTGACTTCGATGGTGTTACCCACCTTGTCTGCGTCTACGAACAGTACCTGGATGCCCTCGAGGGTTTCATCCTCGTTCACCACCTGGTCAGCGATAGCGGACAGCGCGATGTTGCCGTTTACCTTGATTTCCTGGGTGGTGGACTTGGTGTCAGCAAACTCCATGGCGTTGTCGAGGTTGACCACCAGGGTCTGTCCAGCGGCAGACTCGTTTACACGGGCCTTGAACTTCACCTGCATGGCGCTCTGCTCAGGACCGCGATAGTCGTAGCAGACTACCAGGTCATTGTGCAGCTTCTGATCCAGGTTGTTGTAGCCGAAGCTCTCTCCGAGGTAGCCGTTCATCGGGCCGCCTGAGGTGAGGAAACCGTCACCCTGCTCGATACCGATGGCGCCGTCTTTGAGGTCACCGCTCAGGTTGTCATAGGCCATGACAATCTCGGGCATGCCTTCACGGAAGTCGATGCCATTACGCATGATCACCTGGAAGTCCACTTCGGTACCGGTGGCTTCATCGACGATATTGTCGTACTCCATGAAGACCAGGTCACCGAGATCCGGACGCTCACTCGCATACTGGTTGGCAATGGTCAGGCCGCGTACTTCATCCGGGGAGTTGAAGTAATCGGCGGTGAAGTTACCGCGCCAGAACGGCATCACACCGGACATCACGAAGCCAGCGCCGGCAGGACGGTGCCAGTTCCATACCCACCAGTTCTCATCCATGTGCAGGAGACCGTTCGGCAGGATGTTGACGAAGCCCTTGTGCGGCAGGCCAAACAGCGGAATCTCCGCACCTTCCATCCAGAACAGCCACTCGGTGGAGACCTGAACAACGTAGTTGGCGTTGGCGCCACCTTCCCACAGGCCTGGTAATGGGCGAATGTTGAACTCCAGCAGGTCGATGTACTTGCCGTCGGAGTATTCGTCGATCATCGGCGTGTGACACATCTGGTCGGTGTCGTTGGTGGTTACCACGTATTCGCGGGCCACTTCACGGGTGCTTGGCTGCAGGCCGGCCAGGCTGATCAGGCCGTTTTCGCTACCGAGGTTCTCGACGTTGGCGGTCGACTCTACCGAGCCTTCTACCAGGGTCAGTCCCTTGGGCAGGGTTGCCTTGATGTCGTAGTTGCGGTCGCTGGACTCCAGGTTCTGGCGTACATCGAGCACAAAGTCGATGACGTCGCCCGGCTTGGCGGTTTTCTGGCTGATATCCAGGTTGACCTCGTCTTTACCGCGCTCAACACGTACGGCAGACAGGCCAATGCTGCCCGGGGCACCGGTAACACCCAGGTCGAAGGCACCGTAGTACACGTCGCCATTGGTCGCTTCCGGCAGGTTCCAGTCCAGGATGATGTCCACTGCGCCGGCGCCATCGCTGGAAGCCGGGGTGGTGATGGTCATGTTGTCCGCGTTGGATTCCGCACCCACCACAGCGTAACCACCAGTTACTTTGCCCGCTTCATGTCTCAGAAGGCCGTCGCCGGCAACCGAGGAGTTATGAATCACAGCCCAGTAGCTGCCGGGTTCCGGATTGTTGATTACACAGAAGTTGTTTACACCGGGGTGGAAGGAGGTACATACCAGCTCTTCCCGGTACTCGTCGGTGCTCGCGAAGTCCGCGCCATTACCGTTGCGGTCGATACCAACCATAACGGAGGCATTGCGATCCAGGTTTGCGGGATCGGTGGCTTCATAGCTGTAGGACTCGACCACCAGCTGCTTGGTGCCTGCCGGTACATCGATCAGCATCCAGCCCCAGCCACTTGCTTCATTCATATTGCCGGGAGACACATTGACGTTGCCGCGTCCCAGGTCAAACTCGTGCACATTGGCCTTGGTGAGGCCGTACTTGCGCACTTCAAATGAGCCGGTTTCGGGCAGCTGCAGACCGCCGATGATTTCGCGACCCTGTTCGCGGTGAACTTTCATGGCAACCTGGTTCGGCAACGCCCCGCGATCAAATGCGGCGACAACCGGCAGGTGGCTGCGAGGCGCAGCGCCACTGGTTTCGGTCAGCACTACATCGCCGAAGAAGAACAGGTGATTGGTGTCGATGGACGGCATGTCTTCAAACGGGGTCTCGGCGGCCGCGTCGAACATGTCTGCGTTCACGTTAACCGTAACCATGATGGTCTGTTCTTCGCCGGCACGCAGTGTGAACTGCTCCGGAGTTACGGTAACTTCAGCGTCAGAGCCATATTTGCTCTCGCCGGTTGCCGTCCAGGTACCGTCTTTGGTCGCCTTCAGAGTGCGAATCCAGGAGCAGGTGGTCTGGCAGTCTTTGTTCACCATGGAAGCGGTATTCAGCCACTCCGCGCGACCGCCTTCAGCCGGGTTGGCGGCCAGGTAGTTCTCGATGGTTTCATTCATCACCAGGCCGGCCTGGGCCGCAGCGGCGATGTTCAGGCTACCAGCGCCCTGACGGAAGGAGTTATCCAGCGCCAGTTTGCGGCCGTAGGCGTCGCTGCCGTATGCCTCACCCGCGGTCATCATCAGCGCCGACTGGATTTCCGCCGGAGTCCAGCTGGGGTTTGCCTGCTTCACCAGAGCCATGGCACCGGCTACCTGAGGAGACGCCATGGAGGTGCCGCTCATGAAGGTCCAGTCGCTGGGGAATGGGAAGTTGGTGAACGGCTGGTCGTCCGCATTCGCCGCGTACACGTCCACACCCGGTGCCGCGATCGCCGGTACCAGGTAGTTGGTGTTAGTGCGGCTCGGGCCGGCGGAGCTGAACGGCGCCATCACGTGGCCGGCTTCCGGATCCGTGGTGTAGGTAGTCACACCGGCAGTGATCTCTGCCATGTTGACCGCGTTCTGGTTGGCATTCAGCCACCCGTACAGATTGTTGCGGTCATTGGAACTGATGTGAATGCCCGGGATTACATACGGGTCGGCAACCAGGGTTTCGCTGTAGCTTACGTTGCCCAGCACAAAACCTTCCGCGCCACCGGCTGCCACGTTTTCTGCCTTGGCAACACGCGCGTTTTCACCGCGGTCACACAGGACGATCACAGGCAGGGTGCTCTCATCTACGTCCAGGGTGTTGGGGTCGTCGGCGAAGTCGAAGGTGTTGGCAGGAAAGGGCTGCTCACACAGCTCAGGAGCCATGCTGGAGTTCGGGTTTTCGTAGTGGCCTGCGTAAACAATGCGACCGCTGATACCCTCGGAGTAGCTGACACCGTTGAAGGTTTTGCCGTTAACCCGCCAGGTCTGGTTGGTACCGCCGGTGAAGTTGCCGATGGTTTTTTCTGCTTCTTTCAGCACGCGATCGTGGGTCAGGGCGCCAACTGAGGTCAGCCACGGAGAGGTGTGGTCGGTGCTCCAGTAAGCGCCGGCATTACCTGCAGCTACTGCAACAGAGATGCCTGCTTCCCGTGCGGACAGGAACGCCAGTTCCATCGGGTCTTCCCACGGGAAGGACTCGGCGCCGCCGATAGAGAAGTTGATCACGTCGACGCCATCGGTGATTGCGTCTTCGATTGCGGCGAGGATGGCTTCTTCTGGACAGCCTGTATAGGTGTCACCAGCGCCACCGTTGCCTGCGTAACACACCTGGTAAGAGATGATGTTGGCGTGCGGTGCAATACCGGATGTTTTCGGGAATGCGAACGGCAGGTCGATGCCGTCAGAAGTAACGGTGTTTTCCGGAGCCTGCAGCGGGGTGTCCATAATGACGTTGCCGCCGGCCGTGCTCGCCGTGTGGGAACCGTGGCCGTGGTAGTCCTCACCGTTGCTCGGGCGACGGTTGGCACGTGGGTTCCAGTACTTGTAAACATCGGTAATGACCGGGTAGGAATGCACACCGATCAGCTTGTCGTTACACAGGGTTGCGTCCGTAGCACAGTCGCCCACGTATACACCTTCACCCAGAGGGTTGGTGTGTTCGTAGCCGTCGCCGCCGACTTCCGCGAAGGCGATGTGGTCGGTATTGATGCCGGTATCGATGATACCGAGGATCATACCTTCACCCTGGTAGGGCAGGCCGCCGGTTACTGAGCCGTCGTGCACTTTATCTGCGCCGAGGAACTCTACAGAGCGGTCAGAATTCAGCTGGAAAATGCGCGACTGGGTGATGCGCTTCACACCCGGCATTTCTGCCAAGCGTGCCGCTTCATCCTGGGTCATGCGAACCGCCATGGCGTTGGTTGCCATGGTGAATTGCTGCTGAACCTCAAAGCGAATGCCACGCGCCTTGGCGGTGCTCACCAGGTCAGACTGGGCGCGGCTCAATTTTTCGCGGTATTGCGCAACAGTGCGGTTGTTTTTCAGGTTCTTGAAGGTGTCGGCAGAACCCTGAAGCGGGGAAATGTCGCTACTGAAGTTCACTACCGGTTCGTCACTCAGCTGGACGATGTAGGAAACCTCGCCGGATACATTGCCCTGCGGTTCGAAAACCGGACGGGTGCTGCCGTCGCGCACCTGATTCACACCAGGCTGGCGGTTCTCGTAAATGCTGCCCTGGATCTCTGCGGTATCCTGCTGCGAACCGCGAATCATGTCGAGGGTCAGTTTGGAAGCGTGAAGCCCGGTACGATGATCCGGTACAGCGTCAACCGCCGCGGTACCACCGGCGACATACAGCGCGGTAATACTGGCGATAAGACACTTGGAAAAGCGTGCCTTGTTGGATTGGTTCATAGTTATTATTTCCTGATTAGGCGGATTACCTGATCGCGCCACTGAAACGCGCTGTTTCAGTCTCCGGCGGCGAAGCATCCACCATTTACCTCTGAGAATATGACGCGATTTTCATCGCGATCGGTTGTTATAGAGGAATTGAAATGGGGTGAATATGGGAGTTTTATTACGCCTTGTAACAGTCTGTCACAATGCACTAATGGCACAAAAGACAGTTATATAAAGTCACATAAGGCGTTTTGGCGGGGTTCGTTTATTCGGGAAATGAATAGAGGGGCTGGCAGTGGTGGCTAAAAAATGCACGCTAGAAAGGCATGATTTTCCGGTAATCCGAAGTTGCCTTGTCCACCAATCTGCTGAAGCGAGGCTTCGGTGCCGTTTTCTACTGCTGGCGCCCGCTCCAAAAGAGCACACTTTGGCTGCTTTTACATCAGGGCGTGGGCGATCAGGGCGGGTACCGTACAGGTCACGATAAAGGCAATGATGGCCAGAAGGCCGTCGTGGGCTACGAGTGCCAGACCGAATGCGGCGAGGGCGATACCCGCAATGGACGCGGAGAAGGGGACTATCTCCATGACAGGGAGCGCCAGCGCGATGGCGGTACACTGGATGGCAATCACGTAGGCGCCTGCGCGATGCACAAACAGCGGCAGGCGAGGCCGCAGCCACTGGTCAACGACGGATGCTGGCCTGTGCAGCCAGCGGAGGACTCGGCGGAATTTTTTTGCCGAAATCGAGCGGCGCAGGAGCCAGTCCGGTAGCCACAGGTGATGACGCAAAAATAGCAGCTGCAAGGACGCCAGTAACACCAGCAGCCCCATGAGAGTAGGGACACCCGGAATGCCAGACAGGGGAGAAAAGAGTATCAGGCCGGCGAGCAACAGCAGCGGCCCAAAAGAGCGCTGCCCGAGTGCCAGGATGATTTGGCCCAAGGTGAAGCGATCCCTCTGCGGAGATTGGTGATCCAATTGCTGCAACAACTGGGTTAGATTCTGTATCTCCTCGGGCATGGCTTGGACAATGGCCTTGGGTTGAGACAGCTTATGCGTTACTGGTCGTCTTTTCCTCACCATGCGGTAACTTCATGCGTTGATGCCAATTCAGCACGAATACCGTCAGTGACGGCAGCATAGTCAGGGTTACGATTGTTGCGCCGATAATACCAGCCATCACGATCACACCAACCCCCCGATAGAGCTCGGTGCCGGCGCCCGGAAGAAAGACCAGCGGAGCAAGACCGCAGATCGTTGTGATGCTCGAAATGGCAATCGGCCGCAGGCGGGACTCAACCGCTTCCTGTACCGCCGCCACCGCACTGGTCTGACCTTCAGCAACATTGGAAACGGCCCGGTGCACGATCAGGATCGGGTTGTTGACCACGGTTCCCATCAAAATCAAAAAGCCCAGCATGGAAATCATGTCGAATGGCTGGTGTATCCCCTCCATCCCCAGTCCACGCAGGATGGTGCCCACCACGTTGAGAATGGCCAGCCCGGCAATGCCGCTGGCAATCCCCAGGGGAATCGTGGTCATGATCAATAGCGGGTAACCCCAATGGGCGAATATGGCCACCATCAGCAGGTAGACGATTGCCAGCGCCACCAGATAGTTGTTGCCGAGGGATGCGCGGGTTGCGTCAAGCTGGTCGGCGGCACCGGAAATTTCCATGCTGACGCCCAGCGGTACTTGGCCCTGGTCTTTGAGGTACTGAACCAATTCGCTGCGGACTTTTTCCACGCCTGTTTCGAGGGCTACCGAGCGCGGGGGAATAATATTCAGCGTGACGGTGCGGCGGCCGTTTACGCGGCGCACGGTCGCCGTATCCACCGTTTCATTGATGGTGGCCAGTTCTGATAGCGGAAGCACAGCGCCTGCCGGGGTATACACAAAGATCTTCTCCAGCGTTGCCAGGGAGGCATCTGGCCCCTGTTCGTTGTAGAGATAGATGTCGATCTTGTCGTCGTCGAGAAAAAACTCATTTACGAATGCCCCGTCGGTGAGTGCGGCCACGGCAAAGCCGATATCCTCCGCGCTCATGCCGAGTTCCGCAGCGCGCTCCCAGCGGGGGCGGACTTCAAGTAACGGTTGAGCCAGTGACAGGCTGGATGGGCGTGTCTGGATGTTAGGTGCGTCGAAAATGGACTGAGCGCGACGGTAAGCGGCCTGTGCAACGCTATACAGGTCGGCCAGGTTAGCGCCCGATATATCCAGGTTCACACTGCGGGTGCCACCGTCGTTACTGCTTATGATGGAGCCGCGTGCCGCAAAGGCCCGCATGCCGGGATAGCTCTCGTACTTGTCCACGATGGCGGCCATCAAGGGGTCGATTTGTGCTGGATCCTTGCTCTCGGCAATGATGCGAATACTTTGCGGGGTAACACGCATGTTGAGGTATTTCATCGCCGGCACCGCAGACTGGCCACTGGCAAACGCAGCCGGTGCGTCATCCACAAAAGGCAGGAAGTAGTCCTGCAGTTCGCCGGCAATCGCTTCCATAGTCTCCAGGTTGTAGCCGGCGGGGGCATTCATGGTGGCGAAGGTCTTGGCTTCTTCGCCTTCCGGCAGGTATTCCGCGGGTGGTGTCAGCAATAACACCATGCCGAGGCTGGCGCCGACGATGATGGCGATGCAGTAGAGACGCCGCGTAGCCGAGTCCAACAACCAGTGGACGCGGTTTACGACTGCCCGGCGAAGCCGGCTATGTGCCATGGCGGCGCCACTGCTGTCCTCGAATACCATGCGCGCGCTGGCGGTGGGGATTACGGTGATCGCCACAAGCATGGATACCAGAATGGAAGCCGAGATGGCGATAGCGATATCCGAATACAGCTGTCCGGCTTCTTCGGCGATAAATACCACTGGCAGGAACACCATCACGGTGGTCAGGGTAGACGCCAGCACGGCGGGCCAGACTTTGCGCACACCCGAGATTGCGGCCTGCGTGCGATCCAGCCCGCGGCGGCGTTCCAGCTCGATACTTTCGAGCACCACAATACTGTTGTCGAGCGTCATGCCGATGGCAAAGGCCACCCCGGCCAGCGAAATCACGTTGACCGTGCGACCGGCAAGCAGCAGGCCAATAAAGGCGGCAATCGTGCAGATGGGAATGCCCACCACACCGAGCGCGGTGATCCGGAAAGAGCGCAGAAACCAGTACATGATAGCGGTGGCGAGGAGGGCGCCGAGGGCCAGGTTCTTCCAGACATTGAACACGGAGGCCTCGACATAGCCCACATCATCAGCGGTCAGCGCCATCTCCATCCCGAGGGGCTCGAGCAGTTCGCGGTTGATGAGAGGCACTTCCTTCATCAGGGCGCGCTTGATGTCGATGACGTTGGAGCCGCTTTCCCGTCGCACCGAAAGGCTGATCACCGGCAGGCCGTTGACATACGAATTGCTGCGGAGCTTGAAGTGATCGAGTTTGACCTCGGCAATGTCACCAAGGCGCACGATGCTGTCACCATCGCGCAACAGGATCAGTGCCCGCAATTGTTTCAGGTCTTCAAAGCGACCCAGGGTGCGCAGCAGGTAGCGGCGCTTGCCGCTTTCCACTTCGCCGCCGGATATATCCCGGTTGCGGACGCTGATGGCCCGGCGCACATCGTTGAGTGTGAGGTTTCGCTCAGCCAGTTGCTCTGGCTGCAGGCGAATCTGAATCTGGCGTTCCGCGCCGCCGTACACGTCGACCTGCGCCACGCCGGGGACGCCGGACATGCGTGGGCGCACGTTGTCCTCCACGAAGTCGCGCAGCATATCCATATCGAGGCCCCGGGGGTTTCCGGGTAGCGGGGAGATACGGTAGTACATGAACGCGTTGGCGGAAAACGAGGTCGCGTAAACCCGCGGCTGATCCACATTGATGGGATAAGACGGCACCTGGGTCAGGGCATTGTTGACGCGTATCTGCGTATCGGTGATGTCTACGCCGAACGGGAATTCCAGTTCGATTTCTGCCGAGCCCAGATCGGCAGTGGCCTGCAGGCGCTGCAAATACGGAATATTGCGCAGGTACTCCTCCTGTTCGATCAGGATTTCCTTCTCAATGTCCTGTGGTGTCGCGCCGGGCCAGCTGGTGCGGATGGAAATGGTGCGCACTTCGAGGTCTGGAATCATCTGCACGGGAATACGGAACGCCGCCAGCAGCCCCAGAATGGTGATAATGAGCACCGCGACGGTAACCAGGATGCCATTGCGGACGATGAACTCAAACATGGAAGAGCCTACCTGGCTGCCTGTTTGAGTATCACGGTCTGCCCCGGCTGCAGGCTTTCGTTACCGCGCACGACAACGCGCTGGCCCGCTGCGAGGCCGGATCGCACCTCCACCAGATCGTCGAAGCTGAGCCCGGTGGTAATCTGCTGCTCGGAGACCGCCACCGGCTGCCCCCACTGACTGCCTTCACCCGCCACCCACACCGTGACACGACCGTCCGGGTAGCGCAGCACCGCGTCCCGCGGCACGGCGATGCCTTGTTCCGCCTGTGTCAGTTGCAGGGTGGCGGATGCCGACATTCCGGGGATCAGTTGCGTACCCGGTGCGTTTTTTTCAGCGATGGTTGTACGCAACAGGAATGTGCGCCCATCGCTGCGGCTGACGGGAACCCGGTGTTCAACCCGGGTCGTTATGGTGCGGCCGTTATCCAGTTTCACCGGGATTTTGGTATCAGGCTGTATCCGTGCGAAGTACCGTTGCGGCACCTGGAAGTCTGCCCGCAATGCATCCGTGGCAACCAGTTCAAACAGTGCCGTGCCGGGCTCCACCCATTCGCCAACGTCGACCTGGCGCAGGCTTACGGTGCCGCTAAACGGCGCGTATATCTGGTGGCGCCGGAGGAGGGCGGACTGTCGTTCTGCTTCCACATGGGCCGCCCGCAGGAGTGCCTCGCGCTCGCGGACTTCTGACGCCAGGCTGGCGACTTCGGTCTCTGCCACATGCCTGTCCCTGACCAGCGCGCGAAGCTCCTGCAGGCGTCGGCGGCTGTCGGTGAGGGTCTCCTGTACCCGGGTGACTTCCGCCAGTGCGGCGTCGCGGCTGATTCTGTTCAGCTCCTCATCCAGCGACAACAGCAGCGCGCCTTTATCCACTTTGCGCCCGACATCCGTATGGATGGCCTGGATCAGCCCGGAAACTTCAGACGACAGCATCGCCTGCTGCAGTGCGTGAATTGTGCCGGATACCGGTACTTCCTCAAGTAACGGCTGTCGCGTGGCAATGACGGCCTCGACGGTAATGGGGGTGCCTGTACGCATCTCGGGGTTCTCCTGCGGCAGCGCAGTAATGCCCCACAAGCAGGTAAGGAGTAACAGGGCCCCGGGAATAAATGCCCGCATGGATATTATTTCTATGTGTGTTGGCGATACAGCTCAAAGCATAGACAGGTGCAACTGCGCGCAGGCGGGATTAACGCTCGCCCGGCCGGGCTGCGACTTTCGATGACGAAAGTGATGCCCGGTGAACGATGAAACAAAGGCATGAGCGAGGGCAGGAACTTTGCGGAAAGTTGGGTAACAGGGCCGGGATATATTCATAAGGAATACCGGACTGCACCATTGGCGCAGTGACGGGCAAATGGCTGGCGTAAAAACCTTGATCTGCGCGCATATCCTCGGGAGATACGTGGATAAGGCGAAAAAATTTCCTATATTTCTCATCGCACAGCGCCATAACAATTCGGGACGGAGACGCGTCAATGGGAATGAACAAACGGTTACTGCCAATCACCGTGGCAGCAATTCTATCGGTTGCAGTCAGCGGGCAGGCCTCGGCCCAGCAGGAGCCCATGCCCGGTGAGCCAAAATCCAATCAGTTCTGGTGGCCGGATCAGCTGGATCTTTCTCCGTTGCGTGATCATGGAAAATCCTCCAATCCCATGGGGGAAGATTTTGATTACGCCAAAGCCTTTAACAGCCTCGACCTGAACGCGGTGAAAAAGGATATCGAAACGGCCCTGACCACATCGCAAGACTGGTGGCCGGCAGATTACGGTCACTACGGACCACTGATGATTCGTATGGCATGGCATGCGGCCGGTACCTACCGCGTTGGGGATGGCCGCGGCGGTGCCGGCGGTGGCCAGCAGCGCTTCGACCCGCTGAACAGCTGGCCAGACAACGCCAACCTGGACAAGGCCCGCCGTCTGCTGTGGCCGGTGAAGCAGAAATACGGCAAGTCGATTTCCTGGGCGGATCTGATGATCCTGACTGGCAACGTGGCGCTCGAATCCATGGGGTTCAAGACGTTCGGCTTTGCCGGGGGACGCGTCGACGACTGGGAACCGGAGCTCGTCTACTGGGGGCCGGAAACCCAGATGCTGGACTACGAAAAGCGTTTCAAGGGAAAGGAGCTCGACCGCCAGCTGGCGGCAACGGTGATGGGGCTGATTTATGTGAACCCGGAAGGGCCCGGCCACAACCTCGATCCCAAGTCTGCGGCGGAAAAAATTCGCCTCAGTTTCGGCCGCATGGCGATGAATGATGAGGAAACCGTCGCCCTGATTGCCGGCGGACACGCATTCGGTAAGACCCACGGGGCGGTAAAGGCCGACTGCGTGGGTAAAGAGCCCGCGGCTGCGCCCATTGAAGAGCAGGGCTTCGGGTGGATGAACAAGTGCGGCAAGGGCAACGCTGAAGATACCTTCACCAGCGGCCTGGAAGGCGCCTGGACCATCACGCCGGCACAGTGGAGCCACAATTTCCTGGATAACCTCTACCGGTTCGAATGGAAAAAATCCAAGGGGCCGGGCGGTGGTACGGTATGGATTCCCACAGACCCGAATGCGGCCAATATGGTGCCGGATGCCCACCTGAAAGATAAGCGCCACGCGCCGATCATGCTGACCACCGACCTTGCACTGAAGGAAGATCCCGCCTATCGCAAGATCTCCGAGCGGTTCAAGGACAATCCCAAAGAGTTGGAAGATGCCTTCGCCCGGGCCTGGTTCAAGCTGACCCACCGGGATATGGGGCCGAAAGCGCGGTATCTCGGTTCCGAGGTGCCCAAGGAGGACCTGCTGTGGCAGGACCCTCTGCCCGTCGCAGATTACAAGATGGTGGATGAGCGGGACGTATTGGCGCTGAAAGGCAAAATTCTCGCCTCCGGGCTGACGGTGCCAGAATTGGTGCGGACGGCCTGGGCCTCGGCCTCTACGTTCCGGGGCTCCGACATGCGCGGCGGTGCCAACGGCGCCCGTATCCGGCTGGCGCCACAGAAAGACTGGCCCGTGAATGACCCGCAAGAGCTGGCCAAGGTGCTCGCCAAGCTGTCAGCCGTCCAGCAGGAATTCAACAAATCCCTGTCAGGAGGCAAGCAGGTTTCCCTGGCGGACACCATTGTGCTGGCGGGAAATGCCGCTATCGAACAGGCAGCCAAAAAGGCCGGGCACAATGTTCATGTACCGTTCAAGCCGGGGCGCATGGATGCCACCGAGCAGATGACCGATGTCGAGTCGTTTAGCTGGCTGGAGCCCAGGGCAGACGGTTTCCGCAATTACTACGGAAAAAACAATTCCGTTCCACCGGCCAAAATGCTGGTGGATCGAGCGGATCTGCTGACACTGACCGTGCCCGAAATGACGGTGCTGGTAGGCGGTATGCGCGCGCTGGGTGCCAACGCCGGCAACACCAAGCACGGGGTGTTTACCGACAAGCCGGGAACCCTAAGCAACGACTTCTTTGTGAACCTGCTCAGTATGGATACCGTCTGGTCCAAATCTTCCCAAGGCGATGGACTCTATGAGGGCAAGGATCGCAAGAGTGGTCAGGTGAAATGGACGGCAACGCCGGTGGATCTGATTTTCGGCTCCAATTCCGAGCTGCGAGCCCTTGCCGAATACTATGCGACCGGCGATGCCGACAGTGTTTTTGTAAATGACTTCGTCAAGGCCTGGTCCAAGGTGATGAACCTCGATCGGTTTGACAAATCCTGACCGCCCAACGGCTTGGTCTGGCTTTGGATACTACGGGGCAGCTTTCGAGCTGCCCTTTTCTTTATTGATCCAGATGTTTGAGGAAGACGTATTACCGGGTTAAATATCAAGCTCCGGTTTCCACCAAAGACCGCTATCAACCTGTTGTGCTCGCTTATGAACATGATCCGAATATGGTTACTTCTGTCGCTTTCATTGCTCCTGTCTTCTGCGATTGCGGATGAAATCGATGTGCGCGTAAGCGGGGCGCCCTCGCAGGGAACGCTGGTATTGCAGGTGTATGACAACCCCAATACGTTCGGCAGTTTCCGCGATCCGGCCCTGGAGCAGCGCTACGCCATTCGTGCCGACGGTGTTTATCGCCTGTCCAATGTACCGGTAGGTGCCGTTGCGGTGCTCGCCTATATCGACACAAACGGCAACGGTGCTCTGGATAAAACGTTCATTGGTATCCCTAAGGAGCCCATCGGATTGTCCAACCGCTATCGCCCCAAAGGCCCACCGAGTTTCCAGCGCGCGAGTTTTGACGTTGCCGCGGGCCAGATGCAGACACTGGATGTCGAGCTTTACCAGGTTCTGGGTGAGGCCGGTCAGTGGGGTGTCGGCATCGGCGTGATAGGGCGCAGCAGTCCGTATGTTGATTCAGACACCAATGTGGTCAAGGTGATACCGGCGATTACCTACTTTGGCGAGCGGCTGCAGTGGGTGGGGCCGCAGTTGCGCTATGGCGTCATTGGCAGTGACCAGTTTCGCCTGGCGGTTACGGCGGCCTACCGGGTTGGCGTGTACGAGGAAGACGACAGCCCGGCTCTGCAGGGGCTTGGCGACCGCGACGATACGCTCATGGCCGGTATTGGCCTGGTCTACGAGGGTCTTAAGGGCACCGAGGTGGATTTTCGCTACGAGCACGATGTCCTCGACCGCATCGGTGGGGGTGCGGCGTCACTGACGCTCTCCCGGGGGCTGCAATGGGGCAATCTGCGGGTGTCCCCGTCGTTGGGCGTCAATTGGCTGAGCAGCGACCTTGCCACCTATGACTTCGGTGTCCCGGCCTCTGCGGAGCTATCGACGCGACCGGCCTACGATGTGGGCAGCAGTGTCAATGTCGAGGCCGGTATAGGCGGCCTGTTCGAGATCACCGAGCACTGGCGCGTGGTATTGAACCTGAGCGCAGAATTCCTCGACAGCGAGATTTCCGACAGCCCGATCGTAGCGGACGACCATGTCCTGAAAGGCTTTGCGGCGATTACCTACACTTTCTGACCCAGCCGTCCCCAGGCATCATCTGTGTTTCAGAACAGCCCCATTTGGGGCTGTTTTTCGTTGAACTGCACCACCGGCGCTTGCGGCAAACGTGCGTGCAGCATTTCGCTCCACAGCGAAACAAGCTGCAGGGCGTCCCCGTTGTCTGGCATATGGAGAAATACGTAGGGACGTAAGTCCTGCTCAATCCACTGTGCCACACGCTCCACCCACGGGGCCAGGTATGGCCTGTTACTCTCCAGGTCGGGATGGCCGATATAGCGGATGACCGCTGGGGCATCTACCGGCAGCAGGTGTACCGGGACTTTGGGCTTCTTGCGCTGGGCATCGCGAATGGACTCACTGTCCGGTAACGCCGCGAACAGTCCGCGACTGTCCAGGCAGACTCTAGCGGCTTTCCGTTCCCGCAGGCCGCGGTTAAGCGCTCTCTCCGCATCACCTTTTTGAAAGAAGGCCTCGTGGCGGACTTCTACTGAACAGGTCAAAGGCGGCGGGAGGTCGTCCAGAAAGTGCCACAGGCTGCCCAGATCCGAGGGGCCGAATGCCGCCGGCAGCTGCAGCAGGAAGGGGCCGAGGACATCCTGTAATGGGGAAATGATTTCCAGAAAGTCCCGGACTTGCTTTTGTGTCCCGGCCAGCCGCTGGTCGTGAGTAATATTTCTTGGGAATTTCAGCAGGAAGCGGAAATCATCCGTCACCTGCGCACGCCACTGCCGACATTGTTCCTGCGTTGGCGTCGCATAGAAGGTGGTGTTCCCCTCCACGCAATTCAGTGCCCGGGCGTAGCGTTCGAGAGGTTTCGAGCCCGCGGGCAAGCGGGTATTCCATGCTGGATGCTGCCACTGGGGGCAGCCGAGGAAGTAGGGCAGGGGCATTGGACTGAATGGGTAAACTCTTTCGGTCAAATTTAGTGCGAACTCACGTCGAGTCAAGTCTCCAAATTCATTTTTAAATCATTAGAATGCGCCCCCTTTCGGCCATTCAGATAACTGTGAACTGGCAATTCATTTTGATCTCAATGAAGTTGACTGAGGATCTATGCACGTATTTACCCTTACAAATGAAGCGACCGATCACGTATGGGTCGGCACTTGCCGGGAGGGTGTTTCTCCTGAAGCCCGCTTCAAGCAGCTCCAGAAGGCGCTGCCACTGGGTATTGACCATCCATTCTATCGGGAGCTGAAGGTATTTGGTCCCGATGTGTACTCAACCGAACTCTTTGCTGTGGTCGAGGATCGCCAGGAACTGGCAGAGATGGTTGAAGAAGCGCTGGACACCTACAACGGCAAGAGCCTGGTGGGCATCACCACCGTACTGCCGGGTACCACCAAATCTTCATTAGCCCCCAAGGCAAAGTCGAAGCCCCGTACCAGCGCCGCGAAAGTGACGGCCATCTCTGGCGCCCAGAGCCGTACCACCAAACCGGTGAAGGAAAAACTGGCCTCAGGCCGCACCGGCAGTGCCGCCCGCGAGCGCGCCATCAAGGCGGGCATCGAAGCAGAAAAGGCGGCGATGGCCGCCGCAAAAGCGAAGAAGATTCAGGAAGAGGCCGACGAAATGAAGGCGATCCTGGCCGGCCTGGACGCGCGGGGTTCAACGCTTTCCCGGCGTTGAACCGCGCAAATTAACCGCTGCTATCTCGCAGTGGGGGTGGGCTTGAGGGCCCACCCTTTAGCTTGCCGCATAGACTCCTTGTCTATCTGAAATTGTGCTTATCAGGCTTACCATCGCAGTGTCGGGTTGCCGATGGGGCCGGGGAAAACATAGCGCTGGTGAGGTTAGGGCGGCAGGCTCGGATCGGCATTGCCGAAATAATCGAGATCGAAGATTTCTCGGCGAGGCAGCCACGTGATTAGTCCGCAAGCGTTTCTTGCCAATGTGCAACCTTGAACTGCCTGATTTCCTGCAATAAAGCCTGTAAGTCATGTTCCGAATAGATGTGGTAGTTAATTTCCCAATGTTCGGCCAATTGTATTTTTGACTGAAGTGACCTTAACCAACCTTGTTGTTCGGGGTAGGTTGGAACAATTACGTCGCGTGCTTGCTCGCCTCCAGGAATCGATAAAGACATTTGTTCGCAATAGGGCTTCCGAACAAAGCTAAATTCCCAGCCGTTTTCCAACGTGATGTCCAGGCTTGACCAGGAAGAGAACTGGTATTTGCTGTCAAGCCAGTGTTGTACGTTTTTATCTCCCGTTGCTTTGGCAATCTTTGTCAGCTGAGCCTGATGCTTCTGGATACTGTTCTCCCGCTGTTGACCAAAACTGGCTTGCTCCTGAATCCACAGGGACATGATGTCTAAACATTGGGGAGTGCTAAAAAAGTCATGGGAAAAGTCGGCGTGTTTAACGGCAGCCAGGTGTTGAAGGTAAAGTGGTGCATCGGGGTCTACTGAGCTTATGGCTTCGGCGGCGGCCACTCGCCATCCGATACTCCAGTGCTGAGCAATTCGCTCAAGTCCTTCACGGAAAAGGCATAAGTTTTTCTGAGCGAATTCAAGTAAGTCCGGGTAGGTTATAAACAAGTTGTTGTAGTGCATCGCATTTCGATTGCTCGCTTCGTCTTGCGCGATGCTAGAGAGCTCTTCTTGTATCTGTTCATCAAATGCACTGCCATGATGCTCAGTGATGGTGCCGTAATTGAACGTGAGTAACTTTAGGCCCGGAACTCGAGGCAGTAGCGCGCGAATGATTGCTTTCGAATTTTCGATCTCATTTTTCACCAGGGCATAGAGTAAGGACCACATCGCACTGTTGAACTCGTGCTGTGCTCTGGCTTCGGGAGAGGCTCGTGGCCAGGCTTCAGCATTGACGATTTTTAGTTGCTTTTCGATGCCATCGTTGGTTAACAATTCTTCTAGGCAAAGCTTTAGTTGAAACTTATTGTGCTGATATAACGCGGTATTGAGGCTTAGGGACAGTTCGTGAAGATCGGATAGGTTCGACATGCTGAATAAATTTTCAAAAAAGTTCTTAATTCTCGCATAGCGCCAAAGCGCCGAAATTACGGTGGCGAGAGCGAAGAGAGTCGAGGAAGAAGCCGCTGAGATGAAGGCCATCCTGGCAGGGGTAGACTTGAGAGTTCGCTCCTTAATTTGCGGAATAAAACCCGCGTCGATTTAATGCTGCCCGTATCTGGCCTACTGTCGCATTGTTGAGCTGTCGGTAGTCCGGATAGGGCGTCAACAGTATTTGTCTTTCAGCATCGATGGCGACCACCGGTGCTTCCTGCAGTGGCACGGGGTTCAGACCATCGATGTCGAAACGCTCCAGATTTTCCTTTCCTCCGATCCAGTGCCAGGCACTGACGTTCATCAGGTGTGGAGCAAAGCACAGGGCCGTGTGCTGAAACAACGCATCGTCCCTGAACGCACGCCACTCTTCCTCTGGGCTGGCAACCTTGGCCAGTAGCGTCACGATTTTGCGCCAATGATTGGAGTTGCACCTGATCAGCTCGCCACTATCAGGTGCTTTCGCCAGTTGCTCCAGGCCATTCGGCCGGTGGGGGAGGTAGAGTACCAGTTTCGGGCTGGGGCTGCCGAGGTATTCTTTTTCAGGCATGGCATATTAGTTGAGGCTGTTGCGTGGGCATAAGAGGCGACCACTATAGCGAAATCAATGGCAGAAAAAACAGGATTAAAAAAATCAATTTTCTGCCTTGCGAAATTATTGATTGGCTTCAAAGGTTGGATTTTCAAACATTTTTTTATTTATATATATTCTTTTTAGCATGCCGAGAATGTACAGGATGGGACGCTCTCTTCTTCGGATGTTATGCAGTTTGTTAAACATGCTGCTTAAGGCTTTGCCGCCTTCCATTTTTGCACTTTCATATAGCTGCATTTGCTTTTTTCTGTTGTCCCTCATTCGGAGAGCCAGGCCTGTTCCATCTAATCTTCTGTCCCATTTCATCTTCCAGTCATCAATGCTCACGCAGTCGAAATGTAATAGTTGAATTAAGTCTGTATTTGTGAGTTTTAAGCCGTGGGATTTTTTGGGGCCATGAATTCCGTGTTTTCCTTTCGTCTTGTTGGAGATTCTCACGGCTGATTTCGACATCATGTGGCCTCTAAGGAATTCCCCTTCAAAAATAGCATTTGAGCAGCCTAGTTTTTTTGCCATTGAAATTTGTTTTTTTGATGGCTTTTTCTTGAATAAGGAGGGGAGGAATATATGGTCATATGTTTCTTTTTCGGCAACAGCCTCGAACAGGGAGAATCGAATGGCATCGGTCTTGTGTCGGCCTATAATTTGCTTTATAGGTTGTGATGTTCGAAGGAGCTCATCGCAATCGATGTGTATGAGCCAGTCTATCTTTTTTAGTGAAAGAAGTTCGGCGCCATGGTTTACATTGATGGTCTGCCGTCTTTCAATTGACTCGGGTCTTTTGCCAATGATTTTATGCCAATAATCTGATGAGCAGCGTACGGCTGTAACCTGTGTATATTTGGAAAAAAAATCTATGCCCTCATCATCAGGGTCGTCAAAGAATAGAATGATGTGGTCTATACCAACGTTCAAATGGTAATTGACGAATAAGTGCAACTGTAAAATGGGTGCCTTTACGGTTGAAATGATTCCGACAGTATTCATACTGCATCCTTGGGTGGCATTGAGTTCAGGTGGGGCAGAATCTTGGTGTTGGCTATCCCTTTTATATTTCTCGCACGATTATTTTCGTGTTTGGCGCGTTGGTGGAAGCGGGGGCCACAAAAGAGCACCTTCCTGATCCTGTATCGGACCGCATTTCGTGACTATCCTTGCCGGGTCGTTGGTGCGTCATAAGGAATGTACCATTTCGTTGCAAATTTACCAATCTCGGGAACACTGAATATTAGTTTGCTAAGTATCATATGATTGGATGGATTATAGCTATTGGAGGTCTGGGAGATTGTATTGCAACGGGATACTCTCCTCCGGTCTCCTGAGCGTTTTGTGGCGTCGACGTCCTTACCCTCAAGTGGCTGCCAGTTGGATTAGATGTCGCTCGAATCGAGGCTCCATGGCTGCGCAAGGGGTTGTTTGCAGCGAGGTCGTGATCGCGGAGCCTTAATACTTTATGTCGAGGCGCCTTATTACATCCAGGACGCAGCGACTTCGCAAAGGGATGTTCTCAGGGGGCTCGCTTAAAGCATGGGGTGTTACTTTTAAAGCAGCGCGCAGGATGACCTCGACTCCCGATAAAACGCCGCGATCAGTGAATAGCGCAAAAATGGCGCACAAGTGGTGAGGTAATCCTTGATCCAGTACTGAATATTATCGGCAAGCTCATCGGCTGCGGAATGCTGCGAGTGATCCGGGTCCGCGCTTTCGGAATTCATTTTTTCGACCAGCGACGAAAATCGGCATTGTACGATGTCCGGGGAATCCTTCTCTTTCGAGTCATCCGTTACGACGATGGTCAGGGTCGAATTCACGGCGTCCCAACCAAAAAGCAGGTATCTGGAGTCATCCCTGATGTTCCGGGGCAGCAGGGTGCACGCTTTGTCTATGCATGCATCGATCGCGCGCTGCACGCCGTCATCTGAGGTTTTCTCAATGGTGGAGGAATGGATTACGTATTCCGAGCGTTGTCCGGTATCGCCTGCCGGCTGGGAAAGCGTTTTGTTTTCAGTCCAGGTTAAGTTCATGTTGCCTCCCGGGATTTAATTCAGGGCTGGAAGTTGGATGCGGCGCTGATTATCGCGCAAAAATTGTTCCGCAAGTATGGCTGAGGCTTACGCAGCCAAGGGAAGGCTCCAGGGCCTGGCTCTGCGAACATTTATGTCATTACGATCTAAGTGTCTCACTTCCTTTTCTGTCCTGTCTTGTTCCCTAACGAAAAAGGTCTAGTTGTGATTTAAATCACATATCAGTTGGCGCATAATTGCACGCCAATAAATAATCAAAATTATGGAATCCCACCCGTGAAAAGGACGTGTTCTTTCGTCAGTGGCCTGTTTTGCCTGCTGCTCCTTATCCCGTTTGGCCACGTTCAGGCCGCATCGATCACGTCTTACCAGCTGGGCGGTGTGCTCTCCAGCGATCCTGCCGATGCAGGTGCCCAGATCGACGGTGACCGGCGCATCTTTGCCCAGGCCGTCAACCCGGCCAGCCCCGGGTTCGTGGTGGAAAACGGCAGCGGCCAGTGGGCATTCCCAAGTAGTGATGGCAATGCCACCAGCAACGTGTTGACCCGAGCCATCGAGATTACCGGTGAGCCAGCGCTGCTCGGGGTACCGGGGGAGGTGGGGTCCTTCGCCATCGGTGCCGGTAACGCCATCGAGGACCTGATCACCAAGCGGTATTACCACCGCCCGGTAATTTTCCTGCAGGTACGCGACCCGGCCCTCAATGCGGGCGTGGCAGTGGTGCCCGCGGCACCGCTGATGGCCTGGAACAAGTTCAAGTTTACGGTGCACACCACCCCGGGGTTCGAGAGTGCCGACCTGGAAGGCGTCACCGTGGACTACTTTGTCGCCGAAGAGGGCTGGCACCGGCTGGTGGATGGCCGTGTGCTGTTGGTCTCCACCGCCGAACTGAAAGACACCGGTTTTGCCGGCAAGACTTTCGAACTGGGGGCCAGCTTTAGTGATGCCACCACAGTTGTGCAGCTGCAGCGGCCGATGTTGAAGCGCTGGACCGCAGGTGAATACTACGGTATTTCCCCCGGTGGGATGTATATGGGGGCAGCGCTGGTCAACGGCTCTGGCAATTTCAGCAGCCTGCACCTGCGCCTGATGCGCGATGCGGATACCGAGGGCTCGTCCAGTGATGTGTTCGCCGGGCGTGTGGGCTTTATGGTGCTGGGCAATGTCACCAGCATGGAGCGGGGCTTCCAGATTGAACGGCTGGGCGTCAGTGTCCGCCATGGCAACCCGCTGCGCGCAGAGTTGAGTTACTTCCACAACCGTTACCACAGTGCGGCGACCAGCCCGCTGCTGAACAAATCCGGTTGTGGGGCGGACGATGATGTCGACGACCTCTGTGTGTTTGCAACACCACCGGTAGATACCTTCAGCCGGGGCATATTCGACACGCCTCGTCTCCCGTACGTCGATGCGGACTTCGAGCCCCTTCAATCAGTGCGGAGCTTCCGCATGGACAAGGAGGACTCCGAGTTCGGCATGAACGCGCATCCGCATTTCGGCTACTGGAAAGCTGAAGTTGCCGACGCGCTGCTGGCGGCTCCCGACAACCATTACACCGGTGGCAAGATCCAGGGTGCCCCGGCACGCATGCACGCCAATATCCACGCGGCACGGGGCTGGGACGATAATTTCTTCCAGTCGTACTGGTGGCTGTGGCTGACGCTCAACCACTATGACACCTGTCTTTTTGACGGTAAGTCCACGGCGTGTACCGATTTTGCGGCGTCGGACCAGACGATACTTGGCAGCAGCCAGATCAACTGGACCGCCTGGCATGAAATGGGCGATTTCTGGGATCACTCAACGGAGTCTTTCATCAAAGAGCATGGACTCCTGTTTCCAGACGATACCAGTGTGAGTCAAAAGATATTTGGCAACACGGATAAGGCCGAAGTGGACAGCCAAACCTGGCAGCACCGGATTCAACCGCCAGTATGGGCTGCCGACAAACTCGCCAGTTACCTCAATTATGAACTTCCGGGCGGTTTGTCGTGGGCTGTCGGCACTGCGTCAAGCAATATGGATCCTCTGGCCGACTTTCTTCAGGAAGCGCCGGATCTCTACAACTGGGAGCCATGGCAGATCCACGGCAGTATGGTCTTCTATCGGACCACCGAATTCTACTATGGGACATCGCATGAATACGGTCCTACCTCCTCGACCAGTTTCTGGTATCCCCGGCCGGAGGGCGCGAGCCGTACCCCCGAAATTTCACCGAAAGCCGCACCGCTGACCGGGCTTTTGCGACCGGAAGACTACCTGTTTGCCAATGTACCCTGGGGCGTGCAGGCCACTGACTTCCGCTGGGTGCGCTCGGCCAGTGCCGACGGTACTGACCCCGTGGTCGTTGCCAACGCACAGTTTGGCTACCAGGCGACCTTCGCCGACCAGGGGAAGTGGCTTGCGTTCTGCATGACCCGCAGCGGCGTCGATACCTGCTCCAAGTGGCACCAGGTGTCCATGGCGCCGGTGGCAAGCGATGTGAAGATTCTGTCGACGCAGGCGGTGCCGGTCAGCGGCTTGATTCTCGCCAGCTCTTACAGCTTTTCCGACCCCAAGGGCGAACGGGATGTCAGTGCCTATCAATGGCAGATGCGCGTAAATAACGGCGCCTGGCAGGATATCGCCGGTGCCACCGAAAATACGTTTGACGGCGCCATGGCTGCAGATACTGATATCCGCTTTTGCGTCACGCCGGCCACGCCCACGGTAACCGGCGTAATCGTGTGTTCGGGATTCCTGACCTACGACGATGACTTTGATGGCGACGGCATCGCCGACCGCCAGGACTGGGACGATGACGGCGATGGCCGGGGCGACGTTTACGATGCCTTCCCCTACGACCCTGAAGAATGGCTGGACACCGATGGTGACGGCATTGGCAACAATGCCGATCTGGATGACGACAATGATGGCCTGAGCGATATCGAGGAAACCACGCTGGGCGAGGACGGCTTCATCACCAATCCGCTCGACGACAACACCGACGACGACGGCTTCCTCGACGGCGAGGACCCCAGCCCCACTGATGCACTTAACCGGGACTGGGCTGATACCGATGGCGACCTGATCCACGACGACGATGATGAAGATATCGACGGCGACGGCGTGGACAACGCGGCCGACGAGGCGCCGTTTGTTGCCTGTGCCAGCAACGCCATCACCGTCACCAGTGATGCCGACAGCGGCCCCGGTACCCTGCGCGAGGCCATGGCCAACCTGTGTGCCAACGACCAGTTCTCCGACCTGAACGTGATCGACTTTGCCGAAGCCATGACCATAACGCTGGAGAGCCCGCTGCTGGTCACCAAGGGCATGAAGATCGATGGCGCAAGCCAGGTGACCATCGACGGCAATAACACCGGTGAACTGTTCCGCGTGCTGATGCCGGAATACCTGCCGGGTACCCAGTTCCTGCACCTGTCCGGCCTGACGCTGACCGGTGGTTATAACAATGGCGCCACCGCGGAGGCCATCGCTGCCGGCTCGGTTGGGTTCGGCAGCGTGGTCAATACCGTCAATGGCCGCTGGACACTGGTGGAGTTTTCCCTGATCGCTGACAACCAGGCCCCGGCCTTTGGCTCGACCTATGGCAGCTATACGCTGGAAAACAGCGTATTGGCGCGTACCTACGGCGACTTCCCGGCGATCGACCTGGTGAACGGTCGTGTGCAGCTGTTCAGCACTACGCTGGTCGACCACGAAAGCGGCACCCTGCGAGTTACCGGCGACGGCGAAGCGGATCTCTACAACAGCCTGATGCTGAACGGGGATTCCGGTACGGCCGCGTGCGACGTCAGCAACTGGATGCTGCGCGCGAACCGCTACAGCTGGGTCGAGGACAGTGCCTGCGGCGTCACCTCAGACGGCTGGGTATTCCTGGCGGACCCCGACAACAACGACTTCCGCCCGATCCCCGGCAGCGCCAGCATCGATGCGGGCGAGACCGGCGATCCCGACGCCTATATGGTCGATTTCCTCGGCAATAAGCGCATCAATGGCATCTTCAACCCGGAGCACCCGGATGGGCCGCTCTATAAGCAACTCGATATCGGTGCCATCGAATACGATCCCTTCGGCGACTTCGATGCGGACGGTGTGGCAGATTCTGAGGATGACTTCCCCAGTGACCCGACCGAGACCACTGACACCGACGGCGACGGTACCGGCGATAACAGCGATGCGTTTGTCGATGACCCGGCCGAGTGGCTCGACACCGATGGCGACGGCATCGGCAACAATGGCGATGACGACGATGACAACGACGGCTACAGCGATGAGGTCGAAACCGCGGAAGGCAGCGACCCGCTGAGCGACGCCAGCACACCGCTGGATACCGATGGCGACTTCCTGCCCAACAGCACCGATAGCGACGACGATAACGACGGTGTGGCAGACGAGGAAGATGCCTTCCCGCTGGATGCCACCGAAACGGTCGATACCGATGGTGACGGTATTGGCAACAACGCCGATGCCGACGATGACGGCGATGGCGTGACGGATGACGCGGATGCCTTCCCGCTCGATGGCGATGAATGGCTGGACTCCGACGGCGATGGTATTGGCAACAATGCCGATCCCGACGATGACAATGACGGTGTTGCCGATGACGAAGAAGTGAATGTGGCACCGGCCGTGACC
Source organism: Microbulbifer weihaiensis (assembly GCF_048323715.1). NCBI lineage: Bacteria > Pseudomonadati > Pseudomonadota > Gammaproteobacteria > Cellvibrionales > Microbulbiferaceae > Microbulbifer > Microbulbifer weihaiensis. Next base: position 13,471 of record NZ_JBLWFL010000008.1, on the reverse strand, counting down.
ATTGCCATCCGCCAGAACGGCGAGGCAATGACCACCGTATTTGCCGACGGCGGCCTGGTGCAGCTGGTTGCCCATGTTACCGATGAAAACCCCAACGACACCCACGTGTACGACTGGAGCCTGACCGACAGCAATCTGGTGCCCACCGACGGTTACAGCAGTGAAGTATTCAGCTTTGACCCGTCTGCGTTGTCGGAAGGCGTTTACCCACTGTCCGTGATCGTTGTCGACAGTGGTGAAGGCACACTGGGCACGACCGCCGAATCACTGGTGCACGTGCTCGCTACTGCGCCGGTGTTTGTGGCCGGTGACGATACCGATGGTGACGGCATCGTCGACAGCGACGAAGGCATTGTGGACGGCGATATGGATCGCATTCCCGATTACCTCGACCCGGTGACTGATGCGCATTTGCTGCCCGCAGACGGCAGTGGTGCGCTGTTGCAGGTGGAAGAGGGGCTTCAGCTGATCCTTGGCGATACCGCGTTTGCTGCCGGTAACGCACAGGCACTGGTCACCCTACAGGATCTTGCTGATCACGGTGGTGCAGCGGGCGGCGTCGGTGCACTGACGGAAGACGCCGGTTACGAGTATTTCGGTGGTGTATTCGACTTTATCGTTGCCGGTATTGAGATCGGTGCGAGTGCCCAGATCGTGATCCCGCAGGCGGCAGCCATTCAGGCTGACGCCAGCTACCGCAAATACGTCAGTGGCAATGGCTGGCAGGCGTTTGTGGAAGATGCCAACAACAGCCTGGCATCTGCACCGGGTGCACTGGGCGATTGCCCGGCACCGGACGATGTGGCTTACACCCCGGGGCTTACCGAGGGACATTACTGCGTGCAGCTGACCATCGAAGATGGTGGCTCCAACGATGCGGACGGTGTGGCGAATGGCAGTATCAAGGACCCCGGCGGTGTCGCAGCCCCGATCCCGGCACCCAACGTCAGCGCTGCAGCGACTGCCGTGGCCGACAGCAGCTTTGCGGCGGGTGATGGCGAGAAAGTGGTATTCGGGTTCGCTCTCACCAGCGACTCCACCGATGCCGAAGTGAGCCAGCTCACCATCGCCGCCAGTGGCGATATGAGTGAAACCGGTGATATCGGCGTGGTGCGCCTGTATCGCGACGACAACCAGGACGGCATTGCTGATGCCGGTGAGCAGGTCGGGGAGGGCAGCTACGACAGTGACGACGGCAGCATCACCTTCGAACTGCTGACGCCTTACCAGCTGCCGGTTGGCGAAACCCACTTCCTTGTCACTTATGTATTTTGATGCGGGCTGATATGAAACAGATTCAGAAACTAATGAAAAAGTCTCTTGTATTAGCTGCTTTTGCACTAATCGCCGGTTGTGGAGGAGGTTCCGGAAGTAAGGGCAGTGACGACTCTGGTAATGGTGGTGACGGTGGCAGCAGCACCGTTACCAAAACCTTTACCGTCAGCCTCGAGCAGGTACAGGTAAACCGGGTCAGCAATGGTGATCCGGTTGAGATAGATATCAATGAGGTATCGAATAGCGGTTCAGTGACCGTCAGCGAATAAATTTGGGCGGAACAGGCCGCCTGCGAGTCCTCGGCTTTTGTGCCGAAAATGCATTAACAAAATGGACGCACAATAATGATGAAATCCAAATATCTGCGTGGTGCCATCGCCACCGCTGTGCTGGTCGCTTTCGGCGGCTGCGGCGGTGGTGGTAATGGGGGCAATGAACAGCAGGAAGATGAACAGCAGGAGCAGGTCGCGGATACGATTGCCCCTGGCATCAGCAGTACACTACCTGCCAGCGAGGAGGCCGGTGTAGACCGCTTTGCGGTGATCACCGCGTTTTTTGACGAAGATATTCTTTCCAGTACCGTGGCAAATACCAGCTTTTCCCTCGTCGGTAACGGCCCGGTAGACGGCACCGTAACCTTCGACAGCGGAACCAATGAAGCCACCTTCACGCCTGACCAGCCACTTTCGATCCTGACTCACTACACAGCGACACTCGGCACGGGTATCACGGATCTCGCCGGCAATGCCCTGGGTAGCGAGTACAGCTGGCAGTTCACCACTGCCGACGGCACCCTGGCCACCGCCGCGGATCTGGTCCACAGCGAAACGGCTGGCCTGCTCAAACCGCAAGTCATCTACCACGACAACGGCGATGCTATTGCGGTCTGGTCACAGGCTGCGGATGACATTCAGCTATGGGCCAGCCACTTCAGCGCCGGCAGCGGCTGGGGCGCGGCGGTACAGGTGTCGACGGGCAGCCCGCTCCAAAACTTCGATTTTTCGCTGGCCGCCGATGACAGCGGCAATGCGCTGGTGGCCTGGCAACAGCTAGGTGCCGGGGTCTGGGTGAGCCACTACGACCGCGACACCGCCACCTGGGGCTCGCCAGTGAACCTGAACGATAAAACCACCGGTGGCGGCGCCCAGGTTGCGCTGGACAATAGTGGCAATGCCATTGCCGTCTGGAGCGAGGGGATCGGCATGGTCAGCGATATCTGGGCCAGCTACTACACCGCCGGTATTGGCTGGGGCAGCCCCGAATTGATCGAGCAGGGCGCCGGCTTCGCGTACGGGCCCAGCCTCGACCTGGATGACAGCGGCAACGCCATTGCCGTATGGCAGCAGGACGACGGCAGCGAGATGAGCATCTATGCCAACCGCTTTGTCAGCGGTGCCGGCTGGGGTACTGCCGCCCCGCTGATGGACGGTGCCCCTGAGAGCTGGGGTGCTGCAGTCGCCATGGACGACGACGGCAATGCCATCGCCATCTGGATTGAGGACAATGGCTCCCGCGATCTATGGTCAAACCGCTATGACGCGGTCGATGGGTGGGGCAGCGCGGTGCTGCTGGAAAACCACAGCGAGAATGTCGGCGATCCGCAGCTGGCCATGAACGACAGCGGCACGGCCATCGTCGCCTGGGCAAAATACAATGTCGATACCAACATCGGCAGCTATGCCAGCAAGCGCTTTACTCCCAGTGAGGGCTGGGGCCCGGAGGAAACCTTCGAATACAGCGGGTTCAGTTATTACTATTGCGACCTGGCCATCGACAATAGCGGCAACGCGCTGTTTTTCTGGGAATACGATGACGGTAACAACGGCACCCTGTGGATGAACCGCTACACCGCCGACGGTGGCTGGGCGACCGCGACCGAGCTGACGTCCATGGGTGACGATTGGGGGGACTCGAGCCCGGCCGTGTCGGTCAAGAGCGACGGTGAGGGCATGCTGATCTTTATTGGGGGTTCGACCACTGACCAGCAGGTTTGGACGCGGTTGTTTCAGTAACGACCAAGAGTTAAGTCGCGCACCGGGTGAAGCGTCCGCTTGTTCGGTGTGTGTCCACATTCCGACCCGGGAATCCACCTGCAGCAGCATGTTTTCTGATGTGTGAATGCGCTTAATTTATATCTTCGCCAATAACTTAAAAAGCCCCGCTCGAGAGAGCGGGGCTTTCTTGTTTCAGCTAGCGGCCTGTATTCGGCGACTTGTTCTCTGTGGCGGTTCGTTAGGCGTTGATGACGTTAATTGCCCACCGTGAGATGGCCCACAGTACCGCGAGCCAGATGATTACGATGACTACAGCCGCCGAATAACTTACAGGTTTCTCAGAGGCTGTTTTGGCTTGCTGCTTTGCAGACTCGATGACCTCAGGTGGAGTCAGGCGCACGATAAGCGCGAGACCCGCAGGGATAAGAATCAGGTCGTCCAGAAGCCCGATGACCGGGATAAAATCCGGGATTAAATCAATGGGACTTAATGCGTAAGCCGCCACCAGCATTGCCAACAGGCGCACCAGAAATGGCATGCGCTCATCCCTGGCCGCAAAATAAACCGTCAGGGTGAGTTCCCGAAATTTTCTCGCCTGTTGTTTGAGGGAGTGAAGCTTCATGGGTATGGTTGATTACAGTGCGCAGGAGCTGGTTAGGCTGTGTACTCCGGCATCAGCGTTGGCGGGCCTCATTGCCCCGCAGGCGGCTGCCACAGCTCCACCTTGTTTCCCTCTGGATCGATTACCCAGGCAAACTTGCCATACTCAGAGTCATCGATCTTTTCAAGTACATTACAGCCTTCCTGTTTTAGTACAGCGACCAATGCGTAAAGATCATCAACGCGGTAATTGATCATGAATGGGGCGGTGCTGGGAGCAAACTGGTCACCATCTTCCGTACCAATGGACCACACGGTAGACCCGCCTGTAGGCTTGCCTTCAGAGTCTGCCCAGTTAAACGCAGTCCCACCCCACTGCTGGACATCTATCCCGAGATGACGCTTGTACCAAGCCAGTAGAGCAGGGGTATCCTTTGCCTTGAAGAAAATACCACCAATGCCAGTAACTCGCTTCATGTGACGCTCCTAAGTCCATTATTCATGTTTGATGCTACCGCTGCCCAAGGGCGCAGGCTAACGATGGCGTAGTGCCGTCAATGGGTTCTCTAAGTTGTAGCTGTATGCTCTTCAAGGTCATTAAGCTTTACCCATTGAATAAAGCCGCGAATATTAATAATCAAAAATATAAAGTTACCTACAGCCATTCCAAGGCTGTCCATCCACGCTAACCCAAGAAATATCCATATCAAATTGGAAATGGCGAATACAATAAAACCCCATTTGTTTTTATTGCCCAACATGTAGGCTGCAAGCAGGCTAAGCCCAATTCCGATCCAGTCAACCAGGTAGTATTCGAATAAATTTTCCATAAATCTCAATAAATCTCTTAACTTGAGAGTGAATATCACCACACAAACAGCTTCCTTTCATTTGTACGATGCTCCTTCAGTGGTGCGGTACATTCGTCTCAAATTGCGGTATTGAGAGGTTGGTGAATTATTCGGAGAAAAGGTGAAACCTATGCCAGGTTTGAGCACTTTGGCACGTTGTGGGATATCACCATTGAAGTCCCTTTATGCGGATGGTGGTTTGCGCACTGCCAATACATAACTTGGGACAAGTGCTGTGCAGCACTGACCCGGGTTATACCCTAAATCAGGATCCAATTCAGCTATTAATTCTGATCGAGAATAGCTATTTAGAGTCACAGTGTGCTTCGTAGCGGCATCGCGATGAAGTCAAATTGGGGAAAGCGATACGGACGTTAAAAGTATTTCCGCTTTCTATTTTTCGGCCAGTATTAAAGTTCATTCAGGTGTGCATTTACCGTGTCTCATTTGGCGGCTGATCAGCTTTGGCCTTGAGTGCCTGCAAAATATCTTCTGCGCGTATCGGCAGTGTGCGCATGCGCACCCCAACCGCGGCAAAGATTGCATTGGCAATGGCCGGGCCGACGACCGTGGTTGCCGGCTCACCCAGCCCGACCGGGTTTTCGGTACTGTCGACAAACTCCATTTCGATTTCGGGCACGTCGCGCATGCGCAGCGGTGTATAGCTGTTGAGATTGGTATCGGCCACCTGGCCTTTCTCAAACCGCGTGCCTTCGTGCAGGGCGAGACTGACGCCCCACAGCGCCGCGCCTTCCACCTGCGCGCGGGCGCCATCCGGGTGCACTACCGTTCCGGCATCGGTCACCAGGGTCAGTTTTTCCACCGTGGGGCGACCCGTATTGCGGTTCACGTGCACACGGGCCACGCAGGCAGTCCAGGTGGGCATATTGCGCTCCTGGCCATAGGTGGTCGCCACGCCCAGTCCGGTGTCTACAGGCATGTGGGTTCCCCAGTCTGAAATTTCCCGCACACGACGCAGTACGTTCGCCTGCCGGCTGGCGCCGCCCACTGCATTGGGCGCAGACCCGGCGTTTTTACCCTCGGCCCTGAGCTTTTCCAGGCGGAAGTCGATGGGATCCTGTCCGGCTTTGTGGGCACCTTCATCCATAAAGCTTTCCAGTGCCCAGTTAACCCAGCCTGAGCCCACAGAGCGCAGCCACCCCGGGCGGAAGGTGTCCTTTGCGAGGTCGTTGGAAATGGCTCGCAGTCGATGACCACCCACGGAATACCAGTGCAGCGCACCCTGGATCGCGAAGGGATCGTACTTGCCGCCGGAGACACCATCGGCGAGGAAGGAGGGTGCCATAACTTCTGTAGGCCAACCTGCAGTGGCGTGGTGCTCCATGCCGATAACGTTTCCGTCGCCATCAAATGCCATACGCATCCGCTGTACCGAGGGTGAACGCAGGGAATCGAAGCGAACGTCGTCCTCACGGGTCAGCACCATTTTGACCGGCTTACCCAGTGCCTTGGCGGCGAGTGCTGCGGGCACCGCATAGTCGCCATTGAGCCGGCGACCAAAGCCGCCACCCAGCATATAGGTTTTCATCACCACCTGGCTTTCTTGCACACCCAGTGCTTTCGCCAGCGTGGGCAGGATCAGCGATTGCCACTGGTTGCCGGTATGGATTTCCCAGATGCCGTCTTTTTCCAGGGCCAGCGCGTTGACCGGTTCCATCTGGAAGTGCAGGGCACTGTGGGTGATGTATTCCGCTTCGATGGTTTGCTCGGCCTGCGCAAACGCATTTTCCACGTCGCCGTCGTCCACCACCACGACACCGGCGTCGCCATTCTCGATCAGCGCGCGACCACGATCGAGAATGGCCTGCTCATCCACATCCGCAGTCTTGCCCAGCGCCCAGTCCACGGCGATCTTCTGCGCTGCCCGATTCGCCGCATGAAAGCTGTCGGCGATCACCATCGCCCAGCCGGGGACCGTGTCGGAAGGATCTTCGAGCACGATGGTTTTCTGATAGCCGGGAATATCACGCGCCGCACTGTCGTCGAAACGTTTGACGCTGGTGCCATAGCGGGTTGGCGGGATGATTGGACGCGCATAGACCATGCCATCAACGTGGGCATCGAGACCGTATATTGCCTTGCCGTCGGACTTGTCTGGAATATCCAGTGCCTTTGTAGGGCCGCCGATCAATCGACGTTCGGCAGGGGCTTTCACCGGCATTTTCTTCAGTTCGTCCTCGCTGAAGCTGCGACTGAGCTTGCCGCTCTGTACCAGCTCGGCGTAACTGATCGAGCGATTGCCGGCGATTATGTGACCGTTGCGCGCGCGGCACTGGTCTGCGGGCACACCGAGTTGGCGCGCGCCTTCCTCGATCAATGCGGTGCGGCCGGCCGCGCCGGCCTGGCTCAACGGTATATAACTCTGCCACACCGACCAGCTACCACCTGTGACCATGTATCCCCACTTGGGGTCGCTGTCCACGTAGTTGAGTGAGACCTGTGCCCAATCGGCTTCCAGCTCATCGGCGACAATGCGGGCGAGGGCGGTGCCGATGTGCTGACCCATTTCGGCCTTGGCGATATTTACCACAATATGGCCGTCTTTCTGGATCTGGAACCACACCGTGGGCTCATAGGCGCCTTGTGCAATGGCGCTGGTGGGATCCGCGAGGCTAAGTGGAGAGCGTGCGAAGGCAAACGTCAGTCCGGCGCCCGCCATACCGACAATAAAACCGCGCCGCCCCAGATCAGGCGCGCCTTCATCCTTAGCGTCGCGTTGCAGAAACTTAAGCATGATCCGCCCCCGGCATGTTTTCAGTGGCATCGGCACGCATGCGACTGGCGGCCAGTTTGATGGCCTTGCGAATACGCACATAGGCCATACAGCGGCACAGGTTGCCACTCATCACCTGGTCGATTTGCTCATCCGTGGGGTCGGGGAAGTCTTTCAGCATGGCCGCTGCCTGCATAATCTGGCCGGGCTGGCAGTAACCACATTGGGGCGTCTGCGTTTCTACCCAGGCCTGGATCAGCGGGTGCCCAGCGCCCTGTGACAGGCCCTCGATCGTCGTGACCTTGGTCCCTGCAACGCTGCTCACCGGTGTAATACACGAACGCACCGCGCGACCGTTAACGTATACGGTGCAGGCACCACACAAGCCGATGCCGCAGCCAAATTTGGTGCCGGTGTGGCCGATATCGTCGCGGATGACCCACAGTAGCGGCGTATCCTCCGCGACATCCACAGCCACTGCCTCGCCATTGACCTGGAACTTGATGCTCATTGGTTCTCTCCCAGCCGTGACGTGTTGTCATTGCCCAATTGCTGGCGCAGCGCTTTCAGACGCTTTTCTACATCCTTCCACGGTGGTAAATCCGCGCGCTGGCGCAGGAAATCCGCAAGGCTCGCAATGTCTTCATCCTTCAGCACCGCAAAATCCGGCATCACGATGCCGGGCGTGCCCTCACTGGCCGGTACACCCTGCAACAGCACACGCAGCAGGTTGGTGGGGTCGCTGGCAGTGATGGCACTGTTCAGGCTCAGTTCTGCACGCAGCGCAAGGGGCGCGCCCGCAGCATTGAAGTGACAGCCGGCGCACGCCGTGATGTAGAGATGCTCCCCATGGCTGCGTACACGATGGGTACGCTGCTGCGCGGCATCCATCATTTGGCGCGCTTGCTCGCTGGCCGCATTGGTGTCTTGCGGCCCGCCGAGTGAAGCCAGATAGATAGCGAGCGCACGGATATCTTCGTCCGGCGCCTTTCGTAATCCTTTGTGAACCACTTCGCCCATCGATCCCACAGCGACACCCTGGTAGTCCGTCTGCCCGTCGCGCAGATAGCGGTAGAGTGAATTGGTATCCCAGTGTACTGGCACCGGCTGCTGGGCGTTCAGTGCTGGCGCATACCAGTTGTCGATCAGCGCGCCGGCGTAGGCTCTGTCTTTTTGTTCCGCGCCGAAGGCATTGCGCGGCGAGTGGCAGGCAGTACAGTGGCCGGCGCCTTCTGCGAGATAGGCACCGCGGTTCCACGCATCACTCTGCTGCGGATCGGGCTGCAACGGCTTCCCATCGAAAAACAGCAGTTGCCATCCCCATTGCAAAAATCGCAGATTGAAAGGAAAGTGCATCGCGTTTTCAGGTGGCGTATAGGCAGCAGGCTCGCGGGACATCAGGTACGCGTATAGCGCATCCAGATCTTCATCCGACAGGTTTTTGTAATGTGTATAGGGAAACGCGGGATACAGATAGTTGCCATTACGCGCAACACCTTTGCGCATCGCCCGTACAAACGCGTCCCGCGACCAGCGCCCAATGCCGTGCTGCGGATGTGGCGTGATATTGGTGGAATAGAGCGTGCCGAACCCGGTAGAGAAGTCCCGGCCGCCGGCATAGGGTTCGTCTTCGTCCGTGGTATGGCACGTGGCGCAGTTACCAATGCCGGCCACTATTTCGCCGCGCGCTACTTGCTCAGCGCTGAAAGAGGAGGGCGCTACGGGATCTACTTCAGCAATAGAAGGCTGGTGTGTCAGAAAGAATAGTGCGGCGAGGATGATCGCTACTACAACAAGCGCAGCAGTCAGGGTTTTTCCCATATCGAAGCCTCTGGCAGTCAATGGTCACTGCACCGCGGTTATTCTTGGGGGGGTAGCGCTGGCACAGTGCTGGGGGAATTCAGAAAATCAGTCACTGTATAGCAGTTTGCCAGACAGGCTTCGTTGTTATCGCCCGCTAAAACCATTGTTGGCGGCAGCATCGTCAATTGTCGGGTTATTCGATACGACGATGCGCCGCTTGCGGAGTTTACCGGCCATTCCATTCATCTGATTGCCGGATCGCCACTACTTCTTAAATTTAGACGCCGCATCACTGAACGCTTGTTTCAACGAGTCCCAGGCAGAATCCATGCCCTCTTTGACCGACTCCCAGGCGTCTTCACTGGCGTCTTCTATTTCCGCTAACTTGGCTTTTCCTTCGTCAATCTTGCTGTCCAGCTTTTCAATCTGCTCGTTCAAATCTCGTTTGCTGTCGGCACTCGCTTCCGAGGCCTTGGCCTTAAGCTTGTCCAGCTCCGCTTTCCACTGATCCAGCTGAGCCTCTTTTTTCTGCTTATACAGTTCCTTGTCGTTCATTGCCTCTTCCTTGTCCAGGGGGTTCGCCATACCGGGAGACAGTGTAGCAATGATCCGCACCGTGCCATCGCTAGGGCCACGAGATATCCTGGGTCCGAAGTAGCCTCACTGTTTTTTTGAGTGCGCTTGTATGTTGGCTACCCACAACAGCTTTTTCCTTGCTGAATTGGCGGACACCTTACAGTGCCATATGAGCAGAAAACGCAGCAATCACCAGGTTTTGGTTTAAGCAGCGTGTGGCACTGCTCACACTCATAAAAGAAGATGCAACAGTTTGTGGGCATGACCTCAGTCTTCTGATGTTGGCACTTGGGGCACGTAATAATCGACTCAAGAATCATGTCTACCCTAAACCCTGTTTTACAAATAGTAACGAAAGAATAAATACCGCATCATCCCTCGGATGAGTTGCCTTGCATGGCTTTAATGGCACGCTTGTACCTCACGATACTCGGCTCTGGCCAGTACTTACTTCTTTGATAGTACTCTTCCATAACAGGCACAGAGTTATCGAGTTTCACCCAGGTTTGCTTTGTCGACGTGAATATGTGTATGTCTGGTGGACAGGCGTCAGGGTTGTCGAGTGTCCCTACACGAATAAAGCGCACAGCATCTTTTGCCGCACCGTAATTACTCCAAAGCGCAGTTTTACACGAAGGGCAACGGCTAATTGTTTGGCCAATGCCGCTGTTACTTGGAACATCATTTTTTTCTGGGTAGCCTTGGATTAATTGAACCTTATCAGATTCAATAAGTGCATTGACTGCAAACGCCGAGCCGGTTTCCCTTTGGCACCAGGTGCAATGGCAGCAATGTACGAACATTGGATCTGCGGTCAGTGCATACTCGATTTCTCCACAAGTGCACCTGCCCTTAGTTCTCTTTTTCTCATTCATTTGCAATTTCGGCCATTTGGGTGGGAACCTATAAGTCGTCTCACGGCGCCCAGGAGGGCCGGAAACTTGCTATCGTTGATTATGAGGAGGCTGGACATTCGCCGCCCTAAGTTTGGGCTGGCACAGTGGCGATTTTTTCAGGAGCCGGGAATGCCTTTTTGAAAGTAAATGCCTCCGCAGTTGGGCCATTCTCCCGAAGGACATCAAGCTTTTTCGCTGCTTCTTCGATTGACGGAATATGGCCGACAGGTACCCACCAGAGCACCATGTAGGCCTCACTCATTTTTTGAAACCACTCTTTCTTCCGGCGCATGATCTCGACGTGAGCAGATCGATAGACATAATCATGCAGAGCCTTGTCCGACTCCCAGACGGAGAGATTCACAATCTTTTCGGGGCCAAAATAATCAATGCCAGTAGCATCCCCATCCTCAGTTTGAAGTCTCCAAACGAATCCAGGGGAAGTTTCTGCTAACGCATTGATTCGATCCAAATTCGCGACAAAATCCACAAGCTGCGGAGAATCAATTGGGGCTGCCAGCGTAGCAATGTTGAGTTGTGCAATCTGAAAATTACTCACGGTTTCCTCCCTGGAAATGCTTGACGTCGCCAGCAGGAGCCACTTACATTTCACGCGTTGTGCGAAAAAATGGGAGCGTGGCGAGCGCGTATAACGTGTGATATCGGCCTGCTGTGCATTTCTATCAAGCGGTGCCCGGCTGGGCTTCGATCTCTTTAAAAATACTAATGAATTCCGAAAGCCCTTCGTCTTCAGCTAGCCCCGCATGACTGGCTTGAGGAGAAATACGAAATTCCGACCTGGGTAACTTCTCTGCCAGGTCGCGAATACTCTCAATAGGAGCATTTTCATCTTCTTCACCGTGGTGGATATACACGATTGGTGAATTCTGAAATTCAATAGACTCCCATGAACCAAGCAGAACTTTAAAATCGGACCACGCACCATGGGCTAGATCTTTTGAAAGCCTCAATGAGGTTAGGAACACCATTGCGGAGCTATAGTTGCCAGTTTTATAAAGCTCCAAGAGCTGTAACGTAGGAGGTGATTTAACTTTCTCTACGAAAATGGTCGGAGTACCCATAGATGCTATAAGATAGCAAGAGCGAACGACATTAGCATTCTTAGTCGAGAAATGGATTGCGAATGGACCGCCTCCGCTCCCACAAATAACATGGCACTTGTTGATTTCGTGGTTTTTTAAATACAGTGTCGTTCTTTCCGAACATTGGGCGAATGATGGATTATGATCAAATTCATCGTGCCAAGGACGGGTGGGGCAAATCAGCCGAATACCAAATCTACTCGCAAGATCAGAAAACTCTTGGCCAGAATCACCTTTTTGTGGCGTTCCCATAAAGAAAACGACTGGTACACCTTCGGAATCTCCGAATTCATGGACTTTCACATTTTCTCCTCGAAGTGCTAACGCCGTGCGCAGCCGCCGCCGGAATGGAGCCGCTTTGTGCTAGCGTAGCGTACAGTACAAAGCGAGCGGAGTGTAGGCGGTCGGATGCAGCAACTTGTTAGGCACTTTCCACCACCCATACTATGTAAGTAGCGACGAAGATTAACGGCGAAAATACGATAATGCGACAGCTAAGGATGAATGCACTGTTAAGTTTTCTGTAAACGCCACAACTTTCGATATCGGCACTACGAAATAGTAGTAGTGCAAACACCGACAATACCCAACTCAATGTTGCCGCTGGGAAAGCTGTTTGCATAAAGAGCATGATGCTAACCGCCCCACCATGTTCTGCTTCCTGATTAATAGCCTCATCAAGACGAATAATTGGGGCTACAGAAAATGCTAATGCTCCAATAAAACTGATAATTGAGATGGAGCAAAGTATATACAGTGATCTCATATTGACTTGCTGCCTAACGCCCAGCACAGGCGCAGCCAGCGCGGAGCGCCTTTTGTGTTAATGTTTGAGTGCCAGCGAGTAACACAAATAGTCCGTAGCGGTGGCTGTCGCTCTGCCGCTGCTTGTTCGGCACGCGATTTTCAGGAAGTATTCTGATATCACTGGGCTGCCTACTACCCATTCATTGAGCTATTCATCTACTCTGGAAATATTTATCGCCTTTCAGAAGCTCTTCAGACAAGATTTCGTTTATGGCTGCATACATAGATTCTAAGAATTTTTTATAGTTTGGAGGATAAGAGCACGCGCCTAAGCTATAGTTTGATTTATCTGAAATCACTACCGACAAACTTGCGTAGCCCCCGTGACACCATTCATCTTGATAATCATTCTCCCAGCTTAACACGCCATACTTTTTAAGAAGATTAATTAATAAGGTTCGATCTTTATTCTCTAACTTGACTGTTCTCCAGTCGAGAAAAACTGCAGTGTCTTCCTTCTGTGGATACACAATTACAAGCACTTCATTTCCTGCAATGCTGACTTGCTCTAAGACCTCGATACCATCATTGATGTACAACAGCTCATTGAAAAACTTAAGTTCTTCTGCCTTCGCGGAAACTACGAACACCCAACTCAGCGATAGTATTCCAAGCCACTTCATATTCGTATGCCTAACGCCCGCAACAGGGGCGGACAATGCTGTGCATGTTTTGTGCAAACTTTGGAGCGCAGCGACCGCACAAAATATGCACAGCGTTGGCCGTCCCTTTGCTTGCGCTTGTATGGCCTAATCCCCCAAATATTCGGTAAGGTGAGACCCGTAACTTACCACCATAAGTTACCGGCCCGGCAGCCCGATGAGCGATAGGT
>NZ_JBLWFL010000007.1:0-270000 GCF_048323715.1 Microbulbifer weihaiensis | reverse complement strand
CCCCCCCCCCCCCCCCCCCCCCCCCCCCCCCCCCCCCCCCCCCCCCCCCCCCCCCCCCCCCCCCCCCCCCCCCCCCCGCCACCGTACCAGCTCCAAAGCAAAACCACTGAAGCACATACGAAAAAACCGCGCCATAAGCGCGGTTCTCGAACCCGGATGACTCAGTCAGCCAATCAGGCCTCCATCGCCACCCGGACTTTTTTCATGGCGTTCTTTTCAAGCTGGCGGATACGCTCAGCGGAAACACCGTATTTGTCAGCCAGTTCATGCAACGTGGCCTTGTTCTCGCTCAACCAGCGCGCCTCAATGATATCGCGGCTGCGCTCATCCAGCTTCTCCATGGCCACGGCCAGGTTGTTCACGCTGGTTTCCTGCCAGTTATCGTTCTCCAGCATGGTCGCAGGATCGTAACGGCGATCTTCCAGGTAGTGGGCCGGGGCCTGCCAGGCAGACTCGTCGTCGTCATCCACACCCGCGTCAAACGCGGCGTCGTGGGCGGCGAGACGGCCCTCCATTTCGTGCACGTGTGCCACGTCCACATTCAGTTCTTCAGCAACCCGCTTGGCCTCATCACTGGTCAGCCAGGCCAGCTTCTTCTTCTGGCCACGCAGATTGAAAAACAGCTTGCGCTGCGCCTTGGTGGTCGCGATTTTCACAATGCGCCAGTTGCGCAGGATAAATTCGTGAATCTCCGCCTTGATCCAGTGCACCGCAAAGGACACCAGGCGAACACCTTTCTCCGGGTTGAAGCGCTTCACCGCCTTCATCAGGCCCACATTACCTTCCTGGATCAGGTCGCCCTCATTCAGGCCATAGCCGGAATAGGACTTGGCAATATGTACGACAAAACGCAGGTGAGACATCACCAGCTGACGTGCTGCGTCGAGATCCTGGTGATAGTAGAGGTCTTCCGCCAGCTTCTTTTCTTCCTCAGCGGAAAGTACCTCGAAACCACTCACTGTCTGAATATAGGCATTCAGGTTTGCGCCCGGAGACAGCGTGTGGATCGGCTGTAAACTGGTTCCCATTCAGGTTTCTCCTCAAAACTCTTATTTGCCCCGCTCCGCAGTAAGCCTGCGGTCCGCGGCGGCGGCGCTGTCCCGGCCCTTACAAGGCGCCAAGACGCGCTAAGTTGGCCACAGTGTAGCACCCACAGAGGGAAATGGAACCCCGGCTGTGGATGGCCGGCAACCCTCGCCAGCCCTTGTTTTGCGGCGCTTTAGATGAGTTATCCACAGGGAAAGTTCCACGCCCCGGGGGGCCTTTACGAAGCTTTACAGACCCAGCGGTCAGCGCGGCTGAATTGCCGAAATATGGCGCGCCACTGCCAGCCAGGCACCACCCAGTCCGAGCGCGGCAGCGCCGCCTGCCAGCGTCGCCAGGTAAGTAAACCCGGGGCCCTGCAGCCGGAAACCGCTGCCGTAGAGGTTGGCCAGCCCACCGACAGGGCCCGCCAGCAGCCACACGCCAACACTCACCAGCAACCAGGCCACCAGCCCCCCGACAAGGCCGTAACACAGGCCGGTGTACAGAAATGGGCGGCGCACAAACGCATCGGTGGCGCCCACCAGCTTGACCACCAGAATCTCTTCACGACGGTTTTCGATATGCAGGCGGATACTGTTCACCACCACCAGCAGCACCCCCAACGCCAGCAAAAGTGCCAGCCCCAGGCTCATACGGCGTCCAAGTTCGGTCAATTGCGCCAGGCGCTGCACCCATGCCATATCCAATACCACGGAGTCGGTAAGGGCACTCTCGCGAAGTTTTGCCGCCAGCGTCTCCAGCGCCGCGCGGTCAGAGCCGGCCGGGCGTACCAGCAGTACCGATGGCAGAGGGTTGCTGTCCATGCCCACCAGGGCGTCACCCAGCCCCGAAGCCTGCTGGAATTCCGCCAGTGCCTGTTCCGGGGAGATGTAGGTGACTTCCGATACCAGGGCGTTGCCACGCAGCTCGTCGGCGAAGCTCTGCACGGCGGCCTCTTTGGCGCGCTTGTGCAGGAAGACCGAGATCTGCGGCTGTCCGTCCCAGCCCGCCACCGCGCGCTGAAAGTTGGTAAGCCCTAACTGCAGGGCCGCGGGCAGCGCAAGGGCAATGGCGATCACCAGCGCGGTCATGCCGCTGGACATGGGGGAAGCAAAGAAACGCCGCCAGGCCTCACGCCACATCTCGCGGTGGTGCCCCAGCCAGCTGTGCAGGCGGTCGCCGGTACCGGTACGGGCGGTAACCGCACCGGCCGCCCGGCGTTCGGCGGCTGGCTGCGCCGCCTGAGAGGAGTTAGGAATACGCTGGTTCACGGCTCGGGTATCCGTCATAGATCAGTTGCCCCGCCTGCAGGGTCAGCACACGTTGTTTCATTCGCGCAATCAGTTCCAGGTCGTGGCTGGCGATCAGCACGGTAACGCCCACGGCATTGAACTGGCGGAATAGCTGCATGATTTCTTCTGAGAGCTTGGGATCCAGGTTGCCGGTGGGTTCATCCGCCACCAGCAGCGCGGGCTTGTTGACGACTGCGCGGGCAATACCGACCCGCTGCTGCTCACCGCCGGACAGCACGATGGGATTCTGCTTTTCCTTGTGCAGCAGGCCAACCTTGTCGAGCGCGGCGCGCACCCTGCGGCCCACTTCGCGCTTGCTGCAACCCGCCACCGACAGGGGCAGGGCAACGTTGTCGAACACGCTGCGGTCGAACAGCAGCTGGTGATTCTGAAACACGATACCGAGATTGCGGCGGTAGTAGGGAATCTGGCTGTTGCGCAGGCGATTGAGGTTCTGGCCACCGACGATGATGCTGCCTCGGGTGGGCCGCTCAATCGCTGTCAGCAGTTTCAGCAGAGTGCTTTTACCGGCGCCGGAGTGACCGGTGAGAAACACCATCTCCGCGCGCTCAATCTCCAGGCTGACGCGCCCCAGCGCGTCCTGCCCGGACTCGTAGCGTTTATTGACGTTGTCGAATTGGATCATCGGCGCGCTTATTGTTGTTGTGGTCAGGTGTGCGCAGGGCCGGTCAGCTCTGTTCGCGATTGAACAGCGCGGCGACAAAATCTTTCGCCACAAACGGTTGCAGATCTTCGGCCTGCTCCCCGACACCGATAAAGCGTACCGGAATCCCCAGTCGCTGTGCCAGCGCGAAAATCACCCCGCCCTTGGCGGTGCCATCCAGCTTGGTCAGCACCAGGCCGCTTACACCGGCCGCATCGCGGAAGGTTTCGGCCTGAGACAGGGCGTTCTGGCCGGTGCCGGCATCCAGCACCAACAGCACTTCATGGGGGGCACTGTCATCGAGCTTACCCATTACCCGGCGCACTTTGGACAGCTCTTCCATCAGGTTGGACTTGTTGTGCAGGCGGCCGGCCGTATCGGCAATCACCACATCGACACCGCGGGACTTGGCCGACTGGATCGCATCAAAAATCACCGAGGCGCTGTCGGCACCGGTGTGCTGGGCAACCACCGGTACATTGTGGCGCTCGCCCCAAACCTGCAGCTGCTCCACCGCAGCGGCACGGAAGGTATCACCCGCGGCCAGCATCACCGACTTGCCCTCGTTCAGGTAGCGGTGCGCCAGCTTGCCGATGGTAGTGGTCTTGCCCACGCCGTTAACGCCAACCACGAGAATGACAAATGGCTTTTTACCCTGGTCGATCACCAGCGGCGCCTCGACGCTGTCCAGCAGGCCGGCAAGTTCCTCCTGCAGGGCGCTGTAAAGGGCCTCGCCGTTGGCGAGCTCGCGGCGGGACACCCGATCGGTGAGGCGATCGATGATTTCTGTGGTGGCTTCAACGCCCACATCCGCCATCAGCAGCTGGGTTTCCAGCTCTTCCAGCAGGTCTTCGTCAATTTCCTTGGCCCCCAGGAACAGGTTGCCCATGCCCTCGGCAAACTGGCTGCTGGTGCGGGAAAGACCGCGGCGAATGCGGGCAAAGAAGCCCTCCTTCTTGGGCTTCTCCTGCACCACCGGCTGCGGGGCAGGAACCTCCGCGGCGGGAGCGGACACTTCGGGGGCCGGCTCTGGCTCGGGCTCAGAAGCCGAATCGGCAGCGGATGCCAGTTCCGCGCCTGGATCGAAAGATGCCTCCGGCGCCTCCTCTACCGACAGGTGCTCGCTCGCCACATCTTCAGCCAGCGGGTGTCCGGGCACCGGGTGAGTCTCTTCCGCCGCGGCGTCGCCGCCTTCGGTAACTTCCGGGCTTTCAACCGGTTCGACGGCGGCATCGTCAGCCTTCGCCTTTTTCTTTTTGCGCAGGAAATCAAAAATCATCTTGGTGTGGAATCTTTGGCTGGTCTTCGCTGGCCGGCAGCGATGGAAAGGCGCTAATCTTAGCACCGCTGGCTGTTTCGCACACAGTCACCTCCACATGAATTTACCGCCCACAGGAATCCCCTTGGCCAGACCACCCAAGTCCAGAAAGCAAGCAGACCGCCAACCCGAGTCACAGCTGCGCATCATCGGCGGCCGCTGGCGCGGGCGCAAAATTGCCTTTGCCCCGATCACCGGATTGAGGCCCACGGGCGACCGCCTGCGGGAAACCCTGTTCAACTGGCTTCAGTTCCACCTGCCGGGCGCCCGCTGCCTGGATCTGTTTGCCGGTTCCGGGGCACTGGGCTTGGAAGCGCTGAGCCGCGGCGCTGCAGCGGTAGACTTCGTCGAGCTTGATCGCGGTGCCGCACAGACCCTGCGCGACCAGCTGAAAATGCTGGACGCCGACAACGGCATGGTGCACAACTGCCCTGCGCAGGTGTTTCTGGGCCACCCCGGGGAACCCTGCAGCGTGGTCTTCGTGGATCCACCCTTTGCCGCAAACCTGTGGGCGGAAACCCTGTCAGCACTGGAAAGTAGCGACCATCTGGCGCCGGGCGCCCTGATTTACGTGGAGTCGCCACGGGATCTGCCACTGGCAGTCCCCGACAGCTGGCAGCTGGAAAAGGAAAAACTGGCGGGGCAAGTGAAGATGCAGTTGTTCTCACGCAACCAGCCCGTATAACACGCGGCAGCTCGCGCTTTTTTGAGCCCCGCCGCTAAATTGTTTAAGATGCGCGTCCCTTCAAGCCGGCAAGGCGATTTGCCCTATGAAAAAAGTGGTTTACCCCGGAACTTTCGACCCCATTACCAATGGTCATATGGACCTTGTGGAACGGGCCTGCCGACTTTTTGACCATGTGGTGGTCGCGGTCGCCGCCAGCACCCGGAAAAATCCGCTGTTTACCCTGGAAGAACGGGTAGAGCTGGCTCAGCAGGAGCTGTCACACCTCGACAACATCGAGGTCATCGGCTTCGACATCCTGCTCGCCGACCTGGTGCGCCAGCTGGACGCCTACGGCGTTGTGCGGGGACTGCGAGCGGTCTCCGACTTCGAGTACGAATTCCAGCTTGCCAATATGAACCGCCAGCTGGCCCCGCAGATGGAAAGCCTGTTCCTGACTCCGGCAGAACATCTCTCCTACATCTCATCCTCACTGGTGCGCGAGATTGCGTCCCTCGGCGGCGACGTCACCAAGTTCGTACCCCCGGGGGTGCAGAAGGCGCTGCAGGAGAAGTACAGCCGCCAGACCCCCTGACGCCGATTCCTGCCAGCCCGCGCAGGTCTGATACACTCGGGCGATCCCAGTCACAGCCATCGGATCGCCCGTGTACAGAAACCTCCTTTTCTCCATCGCCGCCTGCCTTTCCGCTTCTGTCTGCGCATTTTCACCCCAGGGAGAGGTACAGCCGGAAATTGCCACCGGCCGCACGGAAATCAAATCCGCCACTGCCGACAAATTTATGGCGGTCACCGCCAACCCCCACGCGTCCGCCGCCGCTGAGCAAATACTGGCTCGCGGAGGCAGCGCCGTGGACGCGGCGATTGCCGCCCAGCTGGTGCTGAGCCTGGTAGAGCCCCAGTCCTCGGGCATCGGCGGCGGCGCCTTCATGCTGAGCTACCGCGCCGACCAGAAAAAGCTGTATTCCTATGACGGTCGCGAAACCGCACCGCTGGCGGTTGACGAGAACTATTTCATGCGCGATGGCAAGCCGCGCGGGTTTCTCGACGCCGTCATTGGTGGTTACTCTGTGGGTGTCCCCGGCGTGATGCGCATGCTGGAACTGGCCCACCAGCGCGATGGCAAGCTGCCATGGAAAGACCTGTTCCAGCCCGCTATCGCACTCGCTGAGGAGGGCTTCGCCATCTCGCCGCGCCTTTACCAGCTGGCCGCACAGCTGCCGCGGGTCGCGGCGCGCCCGGCCATCAGTGCCTACCTGTTTGGCGAGGACGGCAAACCATTACCGGTGGGGCATATCCTGAAGAACCCGGACTATGCGCAGACGCTGCGACAGCTGGCAGGGGAGGGCGCCAGGCCGTTCTACGAAGGCGACATTGCGGCGGCGATCGTCGCAGCCGTGACAGGCGATCCGGAAAACCCGGGCGTGATGACTCGCGAGGATCTCGCCAGCTATACGGCAAAAGTCCGCGAACCGGTGTGCGGAGACTTCCTGCAGTACCGCTGGTGCGGGGCGCCACCACCATCTTCCGGCGGCACTACGGTCGGCGCCATGCTGGGTATGCTGCAGCACTTCCCACTGCAAAAATATGAAGTGGGCAGCGCCGAGCTTACTCACCTGTTTGTGGAGGCATCGGAGCTGGCCTTTGCCGACCGCAATACCTATTCCGCCGACCCGGACTTCGTCTCCGTGCCCACCACCGCCATGGTGGCTCCGGACTACCTCGCCCAGCGGGCCGAACTCATCAATCCACGCCGCGCCCAGCCTGCGGTTGCCGGGAATCCGCTTGGTTTTGCCGAACAGCGCCGCACCGCAAAATCCCCAGAATTACCGAACACCAGCCACCTGTCGATCGTGGATCAATACGGCAATGGCGTGAGTATGACGACCAGTATAGAAACCGGCTTTGGTTCGCGCCTGCTGGTGAAGGGCTTCCTGCTGAACAATCAACTCACCGATTTTTCTTTCACCCCCGTCAACGCGGATAAACAACTGGTGGCCAACCGGATTCAGCCGGGCAAGCGCCCGCGCTCGTCGATGTCACCGACGATCGTCTTCAACAAAGACGGCAGCCTGCGCCTGCTGGTGGGCTCACCCGGCGGTTCGCGCATCATCGATTACACGGCACGCACCACTCTTTACCACCTGGCCAAAGGCATGCCCATCGCCGACGCCATTCACGCAGGGAACATCGGTGCCATCGGCCACCAGGTCGAAGTAGAACCAGATACCCTTTCAGAGGCGGAATACGGAAAACTCGAGGCCATGGGGCATCGGGTGGTGCGCAAGGAGCTGAATAGCGGCATTCACGCCATCGCGGTAATGGATGGCGCGCTACATGGCGGTGCCGATACACGGCGTGAGGGTAGTGCGGTGGGGCGCTGACAGAATTCCGGAAAAGTGCGGTGGCGAGTTTCAATCCCGGGCAATTTGGCTCCGCCGATCCGTAGCGTTGATTGACTGGCTAACTCGGAGAATATCCACTACACCGGAGAAAGAGCCCAACCCAGCGCCCTTAACAATCGTTTTCGAGCTCCATCAAAATCAGGCTGGCGCTTCGCGTTTTTAAAAATCTACACGCTGGTGCAGCGAAGCAAGATACAGAGAGTAAATGCGCAGGCTTTTAAATTTGGGCTGAAATGGACGCTTCAATTAGCAATAAGTGCGCGAAGTTCAGCACTATTACTCAGAGAAAAACAACGTAGCAAATGGGGGTCTATGTTATTTTTTGATGCCAGCGCTGGGCTATAGTCTTTTATGAAGATCGACACTGCTTGAAATTTTTCCGCAGGTAAATCACTTTTTTCCACCATACCACCAGTGATCGCCCGGATATCCTTGGTATCGTACCCCTTTTCATCAAAATACCAGAACAAACAATTCGCCTGCGCAAACTCGTAAAGCTCTTTTTGCTTATCTGTAGCAGTCGCACATGAGCTCAACAAAAAAAAGGCGAGAAGCAATAGTCGAAATCTACTCACTGAAGTGTCTCCCAGAATAAGATTTGGTTGGACTTATTCCCATAATCGCTCCCTACACTAGTTTCCCCATCCCACAGATCGGCATGGCCAGTTGCATCGGACCACCCCGAAACCACATAAACAATAATGCCTCTCTTGCCCCTTAATTGGTTCCGGTATGAGTCGACCGGGATAATTTTTGGCCTCCCATACACTTCACCCAAATACTGTGCCATTACTTTAACGCGATAGATATACCAATACTTTTTTCCTCCAGAAGACACCTGAACAACTTCATTTCCACTGCCGTCTTTCGTTTTGTAAAAAGGGATCCTATGTTGATCTCCAGAAAAATTGAGAGCTCTAGAGATTCTTGTCGCACATGCGTTGCTAAAAACACCTATGTCGTAATTCAATTTGACCTTCCCGCCAATTTCTGTAAAGACCTCGGCAGCGGGCTTATTCGGGAAGTTGCGCAGAAGTGCCGCCCAGGCAGGCAAATTTTTCATATTTCTTCCATGAAATAAATTGATTCACAGAAGATACCACCTAGCAGGTTTTCAGGTCTCTTGACACCGGTACCACTTTCGCACTGTTGACGCCCGATCCATCCTGCGCCCGTATATCAAGAGATTCGACTTAATACAGCCTCTTTTCGCCAATTTTTTGATAGGTTCATCCCACAAAAATTGAATCCAATTCAGTAATGCTGAGATGTGCGCTAGCAGCAAATTGACCAAGGGTTGGATATCAAGCTATCCAACAGCATCCGATGTCATTCTGCCCTCACTCCTACCTTTCTCCCCTTGTCGCATCATTAAAAGGGCGGAGCCAAGCTCTAGCAGTTAGCGCTGACAGCGGGGGCAGAAGAAGGTGTTGCGCTGGCCGATGATTTGCTCGCGAATAGTCCCGGGGCAGCGGGGGCAGGGCTGGCCGGCACGTCCATAAGCGTTGAGCTGCTGGGCAAAATAGCCGGGCTTGCCGTCGCCACCGACGAAATCTTTCAGCGTCGTACCACCCTGCTGTATTGCTGCGGCGAGAACAGTTTTGATGGCATCCACTAACCGCTCGTAGCGCGGACGGGTGATCTTGCCTGCGGGTGTCTGCGGGCGGATGCCTGCCATAAACAGCGCTTCGCTCGCATAGATATTGCCGACACCCACGACGATGCGGCCATCCATGATGAAGCTTTTCACCGGGGCCTTGCGGCCGCGAGAAGCGCTGAACAGATAGTCGGCGTAGAAGTCGTCGCTCAGGGGCTCGGGGCCGAGGTGGGCAATAAGTTCATGTTCTGCCGGGTCTTTGGTTGTCCAGAGCAGGGCGCCAAAGCGTCGCGGGTCGTGGAAACGCAGACGCTGGCCGCTGTCGAGCAGCCAGTCGATATGATCGTGCTTCTGCGGGGGCAGGCTCGCATCCACCATGCGCAGGCTTCCCGACATCCCCAGATGCCAGATGGCCACTCCCTTATCCGTCTGCACCAGCAGATACTTGGCACGACGATCCAGGCGCAGGATGCGCGCGCCACAAATCTTCTCGGCAAAGTCGGCGTCCACCGGCCAGCGCAGGCTGTGCTGGCGGATTTCGCACAGTTTTACTTTGCGGCCTTCCAGGTGGGGGGCGAGGCCACGCTTGGTGGTTTCTACTTCTGGTAATTCAGGCATGCTCTGACTTCCGGGTAGCCACTGGATACTTCTGTGGCGGCCGCACTACCGCTAAACAATTGCGAAACCCGCCGTAAGTCTATCCATGGGGGCTCGACCGTCATTCTGAACTCTGACACTTCGAACAGACACAAAAAAGCCCGGATAACCGGGCTTTTTCGCGAACCAGCAAGGCAATCAATTACTTGATTTTGCCTTCCTTGTACATAACGTGCTTGCGAGCAACGGGATCGTACTTTTTGATCTCCATTTTCTCAGGCATGTTGCGCTTGTTCTTGTCAGTGGTGTAGAAGTGGCCGGTACCGGCGCTGGAATTCAGGCGAATCTTGTCACGCATTGTTCTATCTCCAATCTGCTCTTAAAGCAGCTATTAAACTTTCTCGCCGCGCTTGCGCAGCTCAGCCAGAACGGTATCGATACCTTTCTTATCGATAATACGCATACCTTTAGTAGAAATGCGCAGCTTAACGAAGCGCTTCTCTGCTTCCACCCAGAATCGGTGGGACTGCAGGTTCGGCACGAAGCGACGCTTGGTGCGGTTTTTGGCGTGAGAAACGTTGTTTCCGGTTACCGGGCGCTTACCGGTTACCTGACATACCTTGGACATCTGATTGGCCTCTTAAAAACTCTCGTGCCCTCTGCTCTGGGGCGGGGCAGGACTAAATTCGGTATCCAGCGCGACCGCGGGATCTGTACAGAATCTGGCCCGGCCGCAAAGAGCGGCGTTTTATACCAGAACACCCTATGCGGGGCAAGTTTTGATCAATCTTTTTACTGTCTGGTCGGCCACTTTTGGTCGATTCAAAGAAGCCTTCCGCCTCTGGCCCCAAGGTATGCGCTTTGATACGAAGGCACCAATCAAATCAGGCCCCGCTCGGCAAACGAGTACCCAGCCCCCTCACCAACGATCAAATGATCCAGTACCCGAATATCCACCAGCGCCAGCGCGTCCTTCAACCGCTCGGTGATATGGATATCCGCCTGACTGGGCTCGCTGACCCCGGAAGGGTGATTGTGCGCAAGGATGACCGCAGCAGCGCCACGGGTCAGCGCTGCCTGCACCACCTCACGGGGATACACACTTGCAGCATTCAGGGTGCCCTCAAACAACTCCTCAAAAGCGATCACCCGGTGCTGGCTGTCCAGAAACAAACAGCAGAACACTTCCCTGGTGCGGTGTCGCAACTGCGCGGACAGGTAGTCACGCACGGCCTGCGGGCTGGTCAGCGCATCGGTACGCTGTAAGTGCTCCGCCAGATGCCGGCGCCCCATCTCCAGCACGGCCTGCAACTGGACAAACTTGGCGTCGCCCAGCCCCTTGCCTGCGCAGAAAGCCTTGCGATCCGCTTCCAGCAGCGATCTCAGGCCACCAAAGTCCGTTAGGAGCTGGCGCGCCAAATCCACTGCAGAGACCCCGCGCAGCCCGGTGCGCAAAAAGATCGCCAGCAACTCCGCATCGGATAAATTACCCGCACCCTTCGCCAGCAACTTCTCCCGCGGACGCTCCTCCGGCGGCCAATCAGTAATCGCCATGTTTCCTCCCTGAATAAGTGAATACTCGCTTTCCATGCGAGATGCGTCAGACATATTGCCCGCCGCCCTAAAGTGGTAACCTTACCGGCTACGCCTTTGTAGAGTTTCACAAATATTTAGAGTTACGGAAACGCAAAATATGTCCTCCCTGGCCGACAAACGGATATTGCTGGGCGTCTCAGGCGGTATCGCCGCCTACAAAAGCGCCGACCTGGTACGAAGGCTCCAGGATCGCGGCGCCAACGTGCGCGTGGTCATGACTGCCGGGGCTCAGGAGTTCGTGCGGCCACTCACCTTCCAGGCACTTTCTGGCAACCCCGTGCATACCGACCTGCTGGATCCTGCCGCCGAAGCCGCAATGGGGCATATTGAGCTCGCCAAGTGGGCCGACTTCATTCTGGTCGCGCCGGCCAGTGCCAGCGTCATGGCGCGGCTTGCCGCCGGCATGGCCGATGACCTGCTGTCCACCCTGTGCCTCGCATCCGAGGCGCCACTGGTTCTGGCCCCGGCAATGAATCAGGCCATGTGGCGCCACCCAGCGACCCAGGCCAATGCGCGCACCTTACAAGCTCGTGGCGCAACCCTGCTCGGCCCGGCCGCCGGCAGCCAGGCCTGTGGCGACGTGGGCCCCGGGCGCATGCTGGAGCCTCTCGACATCGTCGACCAGCTCATTGCCACGCAGCTGCCGGCGCAGGTGTTAGCCGGAAAAAAGGTAGCCATTACCGCGGGCCCGACACGCGAAGCGCTGGATCCGGTGCGCTACCTCAGCAATCACAGCTCCGGCAAAATGGGATTTGCCATCGCCAGCGCCGCCGCGCGCGCCGGTGCCGAGGTCACCCTGATTGCCGGCCCGGTGAGACTCGACACGCCCGCCGGGGTACACCGCGTGGATGTTGTCAGCACCACGGAAATGCTGGCTGCCGCAGAGAAGGCCGCGGACAGTTGCGACATTTTCATCTCTGCAGCAGCGGTAGTGGACTTCCGCCCGGCCGTCGTGGCTGAACAGAAAATAAAAAAGCAAGACGGCAACGACGCCGATGTATTAAAGCTGGTAAAAAACCCGGATATCGTCGCCACCATTGCGGCACGCACGCACAAGCGGCCGTTTGTCGTCGGCTTTGCAGCGGAAACTGAGAACGTGATCGCACACGCACAGGGCAAACTTGCACGGAAGCAACTGGACATGATTGTCGCCAATGATGTCAGCGACCCGGAAGGTGGATTCAACAGTGACCGCAACCAGGTCGTCGTCATTGACCACAGTGGGCAGCAACCACTACCGGCAGGCCTGAAAACCGAACTCGCCGCACAGCTGATCGAGATGATCGCCAAACAGGCATTCACGTCGCACTGATACCGCGGTAGAAACACAATAATTACAAATACAACAGCACCCAAGTTATCGCTTAATACATATTGGTCTGGGTAGATTTCGTGGCAACACAAACACAAACAGAAAAAAAACCGCTGATTAACAGCGGCATGGTTCTGCCAGCCCTGCTGGCTGCAGCAGTTTGGCTTGGGGGTAGCTACCTGCTGTTCACCAATGTCATTGCCGGGCGCAATGCGGCCAGCGTCCAAGCCGCCAGCCAGCAGGTGGCCGACAAGATGGCGCTCCAGCTGCAGCCCTTTTTCGCCACACAGCGGCAGACACTGGACAAACTTCCCTCCGCGCCCGGCGCCTCCACAACAAGCCGCAGCAGCAGCGTCTTGCCGCAGGCATCCGTGCAACTGTTCACGCCGGCAGAGCTCAATGTAGGCACCGGCCAGCCTCCGCTGAGCTTTGCGCTGGTCGACCTGCTGAAGCGCAGCCTGGAGGGCCAGTCACCGCAGCCGGAGTTTCTGCAGGGCAGCGACAAGCAGTGGCACCTGTACCACGCCATTGCCAAGAACGGCGGAGCCCTGCTTGTTCAGCAGCCATTTGCAGTGTTCACCCAGCAAATCGACGGACTCGACCAAAGTGCCGGCACGGTGATCATCAGCCAGCAATTTGCCGACGGCCCGGCTCGCACCCTGTGGAGCTCCGCCGCACAGGCTTCCGCCGGCGGTGCGGCGACCGCGCCGGTTCCGGGCAGCTACCTGAAGATATCCGTAACCCCCTCCACAGCGTTTGCTGAGCAACATAGCATTCCGGCCAGCTGGCTCTATATGTTGGCCGCGCTCGGCCTGCTGGGCACTCTTTATGCCCTGTGGCGCCATGCCCCCGGGGATACCCCGGCCCCGTGGGAGAGGGCGGCGCAGCGGAGCAGCAAAGCCAAGGACAAGCTGCGCAGAGAAGATCTGGAAGCCGATACCATTGCCGAGCAAACTGCGGCAGCATCGGCGCTGCCTCAAAAAGCTGCTGCCGCGCCGCAGGCGGAAGAGCGCGCAGCCAGTCGCAATACGGTGATGCGAACCCCCAGCACGGAGTTTCCGCGTCATGTGTTTCGCGCCTACGACATTCGCGGTATCGCCGGCGAAGAAATCAATGAGCCTTTCGCTTATCAATTGGGTCGTGCGTTGGGCACCCTGGCATTGCAGTCCGGGGAGGAAATCCTTCTGGTGGGACGCGACGGTCGCAACAGCAGTGAGCTGCTGCGCGACTGCCTGATCGAAGGCATTTTGGAAAGCGGCTGTAACGCGGTGGATCTGGGACTGGTGCCATCGCCGGTGCTGTATTTCGCCTGCACCAAAGCCAAAAACACCAGCAGCGGCGTAATGGTAACCGCGAGCCACAATCCGGCAGATTACAACGGTTTCAAAATGGTACTTGGCGGCCGCCCACTCGCCGAGGAAAAACTGGCTGACGTTTACGACCTGATGAAGTCCGGCGAGTTTGCCACCGGTCAGGGCAGCCACCACCAGCAGGATGTCAGCGAAGCGTACATCGACGAGATCTTCAACGACGTAGCGCTTGCCGGCCAGCCGCAAATTGTCATCGACGCCGGCAACGGCGCAACTTCTGAACTGGCACCAGAACTGTTCGAGCAACTCGGCTGCGCCGTGGAACCCCTCTACTGCGAAGTGGACGGCAACTTCCCCAACCATGCCCCGGATCCGTCTCGCCCGGAAAACCTGCAGGATCTTATTGATGCGGTCAAAAAGGCCGGTGCCGATCTGGGTGTCGCACTTGACGGTGACGGCGACCGCGTGACCCTGATTACCAGTAGTGGCCGTATCATCTGGGCAGATCAGTTGGTCATGTTGCTCGCGCGGGACATTCTCGCCCGCAACCCGGGTGCGGATATCGTGTTTGACGTGAAGAGCTCTCGCGCCCTGGGCAACCTGGTAACCCAGTATGGCGGCCGCCCGATCATGTGGAAAACCGGCCATGCGCCGATGAAAACGAAAATGCTCGAAACCGGCGCGCTACTGGGTGGCGAGCTCTCCGGGCATATTTTCATCAAGGATCGCTGGTACGGCTTTGACGATGGCGCCTACGCCGCGGCCCGTATACTCGAAATCATGGCCCTGCGTGAGCAGTCACTCGACGAACTGATCGACTCACTGCCACATATGGTCAACACCCCGGAAATCCTGCTGCCGGTGCCCGAGAGTGAAAAGTTCGCGCTCATCGACCGGTTGCGCAAAGAGGGGAGATTCGAGCAGGCGGATCTCAACACCATCGATGGGCTGCGCATAGAATTTGCCGATGGCTGGGGCCTGGTACGGGCGTCCAATACCACCGCGGCCCTGACCTTGCGCTTTGAAGCCGACAACGAACCGGCCCTGGAACGCATCCGCCAGCTGGTCGCCGACCAGCTCCACAAACTCGATCCGTCCCTGGTAATTCCGGGCTGATCAAACTACCCCAGCAGTAAGACCCGAGCGGTAAGGAATACGCTATGTCCCTGGATCAGAAATCCGCCCTGCGCGTGGCGCAGGTTCTCAACGAAGCGCTGCCCTATATCCAGCGCTTCATCGGCAAGACCGTTGTGGTGAAGTTTGGCGGCAACGCCATGGTGGACGAAGAGCTGCAAAACAGCTTCGCCCGCGACGTGATCCTGATGAAGCTCGTAGGCATGAACCCGGTCGTGGTGCACGGCGGCGGGCCGCAGATCGGCGAGCTGCTGAACAAGCTCAGTATCGAGTCGCGCTTTGTGGACGGCATGCGGGTCACCGACAGCGAAACCATGGATGTGGTGGAAATGGTTCTCGGCGGTACCGTCAACAAACAGATCGTCAACCTGATCAACAAGAATGGCGGCCGCGCTGTGGGCGTAACCGGCAAGGACGGCCTGCTGATACGTGCGAAAAAACTGCGTCGCAAAGAGGAAACCGCTGGCCTGCACGCCTCTGAGATCATCGATATCGGCCACGTTGGCGAGGTTGAAAGCGTCGACACCGGCGTAATCGACATGCTGATTAACAGCGATTTTATCCCGGTCATCGCGCCTATCGGGGTGGGTGAGCACGGCGAGTCCTACAACATCAATGCCGACCTGGTCGCGGGCAAGATCGCCGAGTACCTGAAGGCGGAAAAACTGATGTTACTCACCAATGTGGCTGGGCTGCAGGATAAAAACGGCGAGGTGCTGACTGGTCTTTCCACCCTGGAAGTGGACGGCCTGATCGCCGACGGCACCATTTACGGCGGTATGTTGCCGAAAATTGCCTGCGCGCTGGATGCCGTAAAAGCCGGCGTCACTTCCGCACATATTATCGACGGCCGTGTACCCCATGCGGTGCTACTGGAGATCTTCACGGACACCGGCGTTGGAACCCTGATCACCAATAGCGCTCTCAATCGCGCGTGAAATCTGTCACATTAACGGTGTTAACAGGCACTAACAATTGATGGGGCGGCGGCGAATCGTTAGGATTCTGCCGCCGGCAACAGGCTTTTCAGCGACATGCTACGGGCTTCTGACACCCTTCGCCGAAAACCGACCCAAAAAAAAGCAGGCACAACAACAAAATCAGTTCCCGGCTGAATTTCCGGGTATAGGCAGTCAATGAGCAGCGAAAAAATCAATCGGCGCCAGCAGATACTGCAGGCCCTGGCCCATATGCTGGAAGCCAGCCCCGGCGCCCGCATCACCACCGCGGCACTCGCCAAAGAGGTGGGTTTTTCCGAAGCGGCCCTCTACCGCCACTTCCCCAGTAAATCCAAGATGTTTGAAGGGCTGATCGAGTTCATCGAAGAAACGATCTTCAGCCGTATCAAGTTGATCATGCAGGACGAACCCAGTGCGCTGGCGCGCTGCCAGAAAATCCTGCACCTGCTGCTGGCCTTCTGCGAGCGCAACCCGGGTATCACCCGATTGCTGACCGGCGACGCCCTTACCGGTGAAACCGAGCGCCTGCACGGGCGCATCCTGCAGTTGTTTGACCGCCTGGAAACCCAGCTCAAGCAGATTCTGCGCGAGGCGGAGCTGCGCGAGCAGCTGCGCCCCGCAATACCGCTCACCGCGGCGGCGAACCTGCTGCTCTCCAGTGCTGAAGGCCGGATCGTTCAATATGTGCGCAGCGGTTTCAAACGCCGCCCAACCGAGCACTGGGCGGAGCAGTGGCCGGTACTGGTCGCGGGCTTTTTCCGGGAAAGTGCGCTGGCTGCGCAAGCCTGAAGGTAATAGCGGGAAAGGTCACCAGATAGCCGGCTTACTTGCCGGCTATCTCCTGGTATCGACTGGCAGCCCGATCAAAATCACTGTTTATCGTTAGCGCCTCTTTCTCGCGCAGCGACAGGCGCTCCCGTACCACGCTGACCTCGGCACGCAGGTTTTCAATGCGTGACAGCAACTCGGGAGACACCGCCTCGCCGTTGCGCTGGGCGCGGGCAGCAACCGACTCTTCGCTTTCGATTTGGCGCTCAAGGCTCACCAGGTTGGAGCGCAGGATCGCCATATCCTGTTGTACGATCGCGAGTTTGCGCTTGCGTGCAGACTCGATGTCGGCAACGCTGTTGTACCGCTTGAGCAGCTGCAGGTCGGCAGCCTCACGGGCTTCGCGGCGCTGTTTTTCCGCCAGCTGCTTACCTGTCAGCTCCGGCTCGACCACTTCCAGCACGCGCCCGGACGGTGTGAGCACTTCGTACCCGCCCGCCACATAGCGGGGAGGCACCAGATCATCCAGCACTTGAACGCCGTGTTCGTTGGTATAGCGGTACAGCACCTTGCCGTCCCAGCCCTGTTCTGCAGCACTGACATCCACTGTCAGGAGGGCGCCGGCCAATGCCAGCGCAAGCGCAGTTTTCACGACAACCTCATTATTTTTTATTCTGCTTTTCATTCCACTTCCGACCTTTAGCGACAATCCCTTCGCGCCGCGATTAGGCAGGCTGACTTATGCGTTTCCCGGGTTACCCCTGGGAACTGACGCCATAGCGCTGCCGGTAGTCGATGATCCTTGCCAGCAGCTCTTCGCTACCGGCTTCCGCCTTAAGATAGGTAATAATATCGTCAAGTTCCACAATACCGATCACGGGAATGCTGTATTCCTGCTCAACCAGCTGGATAGCGGACATGTCTGTGTCGTCATTGGCCTTTTCCTGACGGTTAAGACCAATCACAACGCCGGCAGGCTCTGCACCCTGCTGGGCGATGATCTGCATCACTTCACGCACCGCGGTGCCGGCAGTAATCACATCATCGATGATCAAAACCTTGCCTTTGAGCGGCGCACCCACTAAGGTTCCGCCCTCGCCGTGGTCCTTGGCCTCTTTCCGGTTATAACAGAAGGGTTTATCTACCCCTTTCTGCGCTAATGCCACTGCGGTTACCGCACCCAGCGGGATGCCTTTATAGGCCGGCCCGAAAATGACATCAAACTCCACTCCAGAGGCAATGATCGCCTCGGCATAGGCGTTGCCCAGAGCGGCCAGCGCCGCACCGCTGTGGAACCGGCCGGCATTGAAGAAATAGGGACTCTGGCGGCCTGATTTCAGTGTAAAGTCCCCGAAGCAGAGCACATCGTGCTCCAGGGCCAGTTGGATAAAGTCGCGCTGGTACTGCTGCATGGCAATTTGATAACTATTGGCTAAGGTGAAGGAAGATCCCCACGGAATGGGGAGCGGCTATTGAAAATGTTCAGACGAATAACGACTGCAATTTTACACAGTCCGCTGGTAAGGGGCTAATAATGCGAATAGTGAGTTTGTCCGTAGATGGCGTGCACCAGGCTGCACAGCGCGGACTGTATGATTGGCTGGCAGAGCAGGACGCAGACATCATTTGCCTGCAGGATCTGCGCTCACTGGAACCGGAACTCGATCATCCGATTTTCCACCCGGATGGCTATTACAGCTATTTCTTCGATTCCGGCACGCCCCACGAAAACGGCGTCGCCATCTACACCCGTGCGCAGCCGAAGGCGCTGATCTATGGCATGGGCTTTGCCAACGGGGTCGATATGTACGGCCGCTACCTGCAGGCGGACTTCGAGCGCCTGAGTGTTGGCTCCCTGCTGGCACCGGTAGCGACTGACGAGGCCTCCCTGGAAGTCAAAGTGCAGTTCTTCGATGATATGCAGGCCCACTTGGCCAAAATCAGCCGCAAACGCCGCGATTTTATCTTCTGTGGCAACTGGGGTATGGCCCACCGCCGAGCGGATGTCCAGAATTGGCAGGATCATCAGGATACACCCGGATTCATGCGCCACGAACAGCGCTGGCTCGACCAGCTGTTCAATGAGATCGGCTATGTGGACGCCTTCCGCCGCGTAGTGAAGGACGCCGACGAGTTTACCTGGTGGCCCAGCGGTGAAGTAGGCAAGGGCGATGGCTGGCGTACCGACATGCAGATTGTTTCCCAGACCCTGAAGAACAAAATTGAGTACGGCGCGATCAATAAAAACGTGGCGTTCTCCAGCCACCTGCCGGTAATCATGGATTACGACCTGGAAGTCTGAAACGCTCCCAGCCATTAGCCGGCCAGTAGCAAAGGGCAAAGGGCGCATCCGCTGCGCCCTTTTTCATGGGTAAAATAAGCCCGTTTTGTGGCCGGCTGCCTCTAGCGAAAGCGCGACGCGCTGAGTTTTACATCCGCATTGCGCCACGCCTTTTTGAAGCGGGCGGCTATCAGTTCCTGCTCATCGAACTTGCGCTGCTTGCGCAGTGCCTCGGACAACCCGAACAGCGCCCAGCCATTGTTTGGATACCGGTTCAGGTTCTGCCAGTAAACGGTCTCGGCTTCCCCGGCGCGCCCCGCTTCCAGCAACACCGCCCCCAGGGCGAGACGCGGGGGGTAGTGCCACTCGGTGGGCTCGGTGTAGACCAGCCCGTCCTCCAGGCGAACCGCCCGATCGAGATGCGCAATAGCGGCGTCGAATTCCCCTTTGGCCGCAGCAATTTCTCCCGCCAGCACCTGCGGTGCAATCGACAGGATCGCAGCCGCGCTGTTGGGGGAAAACATGGTGTACTCCAGCTGATTGTCGGCGGCAATCTTCCGCACCTGATCAAGTTCCACCTCCGCCGCATCCAGGTTGCCCTTGCTGACCTGCGCCAGCCCGCGCACATAGTGCCAGGCTCCTTGCAGGAACAGATCCGCCGGGGGTTCTGGCAGCGCCAGGATCTCATCCCACTTGCCGAATCGCGCCAGTGCCCAGTAGGGAACCACCCGGAAACCCGCCAGCAGGGGCATTTCCGCCAGCGCCTGGTCTGAAATCTGCTCCGCGGCTTTGTTAGCGGCATCGATTGCCGCCTGGCTGCGTCCCTGTGCGGTGGTCGCAAACCAGAGGAAGTGAATGTTGTGGGGGTAGTAGGCCATCGGGTAAATACCCTGGGCCCGGCACTGGCTGATGTAGTCTTCATCCGCAGCAATGGCACGCACGTTGGCGTCGGCGGAGTCCTCGTAGCGCCCGACCCGCTGGTAGATATGGGCCGGCATATGCACGATATGCCCGGCACCCGGCATCAAACCGCTCAGGGCATCGGCGGCTTTTTCCGCACGCTGAGGCTGGTTGGTCGGCTCAATCAAATGGATGTAAAGGTGCAGCGCCCCCGGGTGTTTGGGATTGCGCGCCATCACCGACTCAAGCAGCGCAACGATATCTTCGGTGCCCGCATAAGGCGTGCCGTCGCGCATCCAGTAATTCCACGGGCGGAGATCCATCATCGACTCCGCATACAGGGTCGCGATGTCCAGATCACTGGGAAAACGCTTGGCCACCGCCGCCATCGCATCCGCATAGTCACTATCCGCCTGGGAACGATCCGCGGGATCCCCCGAATAGCGTTTCGATAATGCGCCGATCAGTGCGCGCTCGCGTTCATTCAACCCATCCTGCAGGGACAGCGCTTTCCGCACCAGTTCATGGGCCTTGGCCTCGTTTTCCGGATCCATGGGCACATTGATATTCGGCCCCAGCACCAGTGCCTGCCCCCAGTAGGCCATGGCGCATTTCGGATCCAGTCGTGCCGCCTCCCGGAAAGACCGACCGGCTTCTGCATGGTTGAAGCCAAAGGCGAGATTGACACCCTGGTTGATAAATTGCTGTCCTCGCTCGGAGGCGCAACTGACGGGAAAAGTGTGGCTACCGAGATTCTGCAATCGCGGCGCCACTGCTCCGGAAGGCGCGGGCTTATCTGCGACCGGCTCGCGGTAGTGCTTATGGTGGGGTTTGGACTCCTGGCGGGCGTCATTGGCGCTCGGCCCCGCGGTGACCAACAACGTCACTATCGCCACGATGGCCACATGGGAGGTTACAACCAGGCTATTCGTCATTCTTCTTTCTCTTCCCTGTCCTGGGTATGGGAAAGAAGCCTAATGGCAAATCAGACGGATCGAGGCGAAAACAGGTGGCAGGACATGCCTAAATTTTACCGCAGTGGAGGGATGCGACGCCCGCTACCGCCGACACCCCAAGCCAGGATGCCGGCGAAATCACAGGTTATTCAGCCAGAGCCTTTTTCTGCAGGCTGATCAGCTCTTTAATGCCCGCCTTGCCCAGAGCCAGCATTTCAGCAAACTGGTGCTCGGTAAAAGGCGCACCTTCGGCAGTACCCTGAACCTCGATCATGCCGCCGTCTTCCGCCATGACCAGATTCATGTCGGTATCCGCATTGCTGTCTTCCGGGTAATCCAGATCCAGTACGGCCGCCCCGTCATAAATACCAACAGAAATGGCGGCCACCATATTTTTCAGCGGGTCAGTGGCGATCATTTTTTCGCGCTGCATAAAGCGCAGTGCATCAACCAGAGCCACGCAGGCACCGGTGATCGACGCGGTGCGGGTTCCTCCGTCCGCCTGGATCACGTCGCAGTCAATCGTGATCTGGTGCTCGCCCAGTAGTTTCAGATCGACTGCCGCGCGCAGGGAGCGGCCGATCAGGCGCTGGATTTCCACCGTGCGGCCACCCTGCTTACCGCGCGCCGCCTCGCGGCCCATGCGCGAACCGGTAGAGCGGGGCAGCATGCCGTATTCCGCAGTAATCCAGCCGCTACCCTTACCGCGCAGGAAACGCGGTATGTCCGCCTCAACGGACGCGTTACACAATACCTTGGTGTCGCCAAACTCGACTAACACGGAGCCTTCCGCGTGGCGTGTGTAATGGCGAGTGATGCGCACATCGCGCAATTGCTCTGGTTTGCGGCCACTCGGTCGCTGCATAAGGCACCTCAGTTTTGCGTCAAATCATTTAAGGCCCGGCATTATAGCCATCATTTACCCCGATCACCCTGTGCTATGCTGTGCCGCTCTTTTTCTAGCAAGCAGCTTTTCTGGAGCACGGCAGTATGGCCAACAACAAAGTGCGCAGTATGACCTCCTTCGGCCGCGCCGAAGTGAACTTTTCCACCGGTACCGCCGTGTGGGAAATGCGCTCCGTCAACCATCGCTACCTGGAACCCCACTTCCGCTTGCCGGAAGCCGCGCGCGCACTGGAACCAAAGTTGCGCGAGCTCCTGCGCAAAACCCTCAACCGCGGCAAAGTGGAAATGAACCTGAACCTGAAAGCAAGCAGTGGCGAAGTAACCGGCCTGCAGGTGAATCAGGCGCTGGTGGAGGAGCTGGTCAAGGCTGCCAGGCAAGTAGCGCCTGAGAGCCAGCCCCTGAACCCACTCGAAGTCCTCAAGTGGCCGGGCGTGATCGCCGAACCGGAAACCGATGCGGATGAGCAGGCCAGCGCCATCCTCACCGGGTTCCAGCAAGCGTTAACGCAAATGGTAGATAACCGTGAGCGCGAAGGTGCGGAACTGGCCGGTTTTATCGAGGCGCGCCTTGTTGGCATCGATGAGCAGGTAGCCCAGGTGCGCAAACTGTTGCCACAGATTCTGCAAAACCAGCGGGAAAAACTGCGCAGCCGCCTCGAGGAATTGCTGGAAGAAATAGACAAGGATCGCATCGAGCAGGAAATTGCACTGCTCGCGCAAAAAGCGGATGTCGACGAAGAGCTCGACCGCCTGGAAGCCCACATCAACGAAACTCGACGCGTCCTCAAAAACGGCGGGCCAATCGGCCGCCGCCTGGACTTCCTGATGCAGGAATTCAATCGCGAGGCGAACACCCTGTCGTCAAAGGCCGTGGTAACGGATACCACCCAGGCTGCTGTGGAGCTGAAAGTACTGATCGAGCAGATGCGCGAACAGGTGCAAAACATCGAGTAACTTAAAGATGTATCCCAACGCGCCAAGCAAACGCGCGCTACTAATCGCCAAGCAGTGGCCCGAACCCAACTCGACCGCGGCCGGGCGCCGCACGCTGGATATACTGGATCTGCTCGCCGAAGCGGGTTATGCCATCGAGATTGCAAGCCCGGCCCAGCCCACGCCGTTCCAGGCCAAGACCGGATACGGCGAACACCAGATTGAAGTCAATGACACAAGTTTCGACGACTGGGTGCGCGTATTGAATCCCGCGCTGGTGATCTACGACCGCTTCATGATGGAAGAGCAGTTTGGCTGGCGGGTACGCGAACAGTGTCCGCATGCCGTCACGCTACTCGACACCAGCGATTTTCACAGCCTGCGCGAGGCGCGCCACCAAGCTCTCAAAAGCGGCCAACCGGTAAACCTGTTCAACGCCACTGCCGAGCGCGAAGTCGCGGCCATGGCGCGCTGCGATCTCACTGTGATGATTTCGCAGATTGAAGTGGAATTGCTGAAGCAACATTTCTGCCTGCCCGACTGGCAACTGCACTACCTGCCGTTTCTGGTGCGGGAGCTGCCCGATCCGGCCACACTACCGGGATTCGAAGAGCGCGAACACCTGGTAATGATTGGCGGCTTCAAACACGCCCCCAACCGCGATGCCACAGTCTGGTTTGCGCAGGAAGTCTGGCCGCAACTCCGATCCCTGCTGCCCGGTGTGGAGTGCCATGTTTACGGCGCCTATTCGGATCACGCCATGCATCGGCTGAGTGACCCGCGCACGGGCCTGCGGATCCACGGGCGCACCGAGGACGCACTGGCCACGCTGGCGCGCTACCGCCTGAATCTGGCACCGCTGCGCTTCGGCGCCGGGCAGAAAGGCAAGATACTGGAAGGCTGGCTCAGCGGCACACCGACGGTCACCACACCCGTCGGTGCCGAGTCCATGGCGCCGGCGGATGCCTGGGGCTATACGCTAAGCGATGCACCCGATGAATTTGCGGCAACAACCGCGCGCCTCTACCAGGACAAAACTGCCTGGCTTGCCGCAAGGGACGCGGGTAACCGCGCGCTGCAAGATGGATTTGCATACAGCGATCACGCCGGAGGATTTATCCAGCGACTGAAAGAAATCACCGCGAACCTGGAAGCGTATCGCAACCGCAATATCTGGGGACGCATTCTCCGGCGCACCGAACACCGCGCCGAAGAATTTATGAGCCGCTGGATCGAAACCAAAAACAAGCTCGCGGATACATAGATTTCACCCTATCGCTTAGGCGCAACAAATTCTCGTGCACTGCGTGCTGGCCGCCTTGTGCAGAGATCAACACAAGCCAGCTAAAACCCAGAGCTTCCCCCCTCTTAAAACCTTTCCGAGCGAAGCTGTGTACCGCGATTGCGCCGGAGGACATACGCACAGCACAAACACACCACGTCATCTTCACCAACCGACCCGACCACGCGCTGCGCTGCCGGCGCCATTTGCCTCTTTTCTGCACAACTGGATATACGCCACCCGGTGAGACGCAAGTCACGCTTCATTATCAATGGGTTACGTTCGTACCAAGTAGATCCTAATTTTGGCGCGAAAACCAAAGAGTTGTCCGCATTTTCACATGAGGCGCGCTTTGTACCTCTCGTTACAAGAAGACCTCGGAAGAAAAAGCGCAAAGAGACTGTGCCCGACTTGCCGCAGGTGCGCTGCTCAGGAGCTCCGCAGTGGCAATCCGACGGTCGCTCACACAAGCGCACCGTCGAAAAAAATAATGAAGGAGAAAATCACAACAATGAAAGTATCAAAGACATTAAAGAGACGCCCCGGCAGCCTGCTGGGCGCCGCGGCACTGATGTTAAGTGCCTCTATTTCAGTTCAGGCGGTAGAACCCGAACTTTCCGCAATGGCCGTTGCGCCGGCCGAGGTGGTCACCGATCGCATCATCATCAAGTACAAGAATGATATTGCCGGTGCCAACGCCGCCGTCATGTCGCAAGGTGCCCTGCAGCGTGCGGCGCACAGCGCCGGCCACGGCTTCAAGCACATGCGTCGCCTGGCCACCGGGGCACAGCTGTTGCGCTTGGAAAAGCGCGCCAGCAAGGCGGAGCTCGATGCCATCATCAGCCGCCTGCAACAGGATCCGGAAGTGGAATATGTCGAGCCGGATCGCCTGATGCAGCCCATGGCTACCCCCAACGACCCCAACTACAGCCAGCAGTGGCATTACTTTGAGTCCACTGGAGGCCTCAACCTGCCGGCGGCCTGGGATGTGACCCAGGGTGAAGGGGTGGTGGTTGGTGTGATCGACACCGGCTATCGCCCACACACGGATCTGGCCGCCAACATCCTGCCCGGTTATGACATGATCTCCGACACCACCGTGGCCCAGGACGGCAACGGCCGCGACAGTGACGCCAGCGACCCTGGCGACTGGTCGCCGGCGGGCGCCTGTGGCTCTGGCCAACCGGCGCGCAACAGCAGCTGGCACGGTACCCACGTGGCCGGCACCATCGCCGCGGTGACCAATAACGGTACCGGCGTTGCCGGGGTCGCCTACAAAGCCAAAATCGTGCCTATCCGCGTGCTCGGCCGCTGCGGCGGTTACACCTCCGATATCGCCGACGGCATCATCTGGGGCGCCGGCGGTAACGTCAGCGGCGTACCCGCCAACGCCAACCCCGCGCAGGTATTGAACCTGAGTCTCGGTGGCGGCGGCAGCTGTGACACCACCACCCAGAATGCGATCAATACCGCCCGCAGCCTCGGCACCACCGTCGTGGTCGCCGCCGGCAACTCCAACGCCAACGCGGCCAACTACAGCCCCGCCAGTTGTAACGGCGTGATTTCCGTCGCGTCCACCAACCGCGCCGGCAGCCGTGCCTACTACTCCAACTACGGCAGCGTGGTGGATGTCGCCGCACCGGGCGGCGAGACCTCAACCTCATCCAACGGCGTTCTGTCGACCCTGAACAGCGGTACTCAGGGGCCGGGCAGCGACAACTATGTGTTCTACCAAGGCACCAGTATGGCGGCACCCCATGTGGCCGGCGCGGCCGCGCTGCTGTATGCGGTGGACGGCACCATCACCCCGGATGAAGTGGAATCCACGCTGAAGAACACCGCGCGCAGCTTCCCCGGCTCCTGCAGCCAGTGCGGCAGCGGTATCGTCGATGCCTCGGCGGCAGTGAACGCAGTAAACGGCGGCGGCAACCCGGATCCGGATCCCGGCAATGGCGAGCTGGCCAATGGCGTAGTGGAAACCAACCTGTCCGCGAGCACCGGCGGCGAACTGCAGTACACCCTGCAAGTGCCAGCTGGTGCCACCAACCTGAGCTTCCAGATGAGCGGTGGCAGCGGTGATGCAGACCTTTACGTCCGCTACGGCTCTGCGCCCACTACCAGCAGCTATGACTGCCGTCCCTACCTGAATGGCAACAGTGAGACCTGCAACATCGCCAATGTCCAGGCGGGCACTTACTACGTGATGGTGCGCGCCTACAGCAGTTTCTCCGGCGTGAGCCTGACCGGCAGCTTTGATGAGGGCGGCAGTGGCGGCGGTGGCGCCACCGGCTGGACCGAGAGTAACCTGTCTGGCAGCAGCGGTGCCTGGCAGCATTTCACCCTGAACGTGAATAGCGGCATGGCGGCTCTGGAAGTGCTGATGAGCGGCGGCAGCGGCGATGGTGACCTGTATGTGCGCTACGGTGCACAGCCCACCACCAGCAGCTACAACTGCCGCCCCTACCGCTGGGGCAACAATGAGAGCTGCAGTATCAGCAACCCGCAGGCGGGTACCTGGTATATCAGCATCCGCGGTTATAGCGCCTATTCCGGGGTAACCCTGCAGGCCGAAGCCGCACCCTGAACCGCTCACCCCTCCGGCGCCTGAGCAGCGCCGACACCTTGTTGATTGGCCGGCGTCACGCCGGCCTTTTTTTGTGGCCGTTGCGCTCCGGATCAGGTGCCCGTATCCAGGGCAGTTCCACAGTGCGCTTCACCTGTTTCCCGGCGCGCAAAGAAAATTCACACGGAAAGTCTCACGGATTTTGAAATCCGCGTTCACAGGACATTGCCGGCGATAGCCGCTGTGGCAACATTAGCCCGCTGGATTCAGCCAATAACGATAACGATACACGCAACATTCCGAGGTAGCCGTGGGCCTTGTCACTCTCGCCATACCCTTTTTCCTGCTCGCTGTCCTGATTGAGCTGGCCCTGGATCGCTGGAAGGGCTGGGGCCTGTACCGCCTTAACGATGCGATCGGCAGCCTCAGCGCCGGCATCCTGAGCCGCATTCTGGGACTGGTGCGCGTGGGCATATTGATGCTCATCTACATCCCCCTGTACCAGTGGCTGGAACCCACTTACCAGCAGCTCGGTATCGCCTGGTCACTGGACAACCCCTGGCACCTGGTGTTGGCCGTGGTCGCCTACGACTTCTGTTACTACTGGAAGCACCGTATTGCCCATGAGATCAATATTTTCTGGGCCGAGCATCTGGTGCACCACCAGAGCGAGGACTACAACCTCACCACCGCACTGAGGCAGTCCAGTGACCTGGTGCCGCTCGGGTGGGTCTTTTACCTTCCGCTGATGCTGGTCGGCATGCCGCCGGAAGTATTGATCACCGCCGGCGCCATCGACCTGATCTACCAGTTCTGGGTGCACACGCAGAAGTTTCCCAAAGTGCGCTGGATGGAATGGTTCCTGGTCACCCCGTCCAACCACCGGGTGCACCACGCCCAGAACAAGGTCTATGTGGACCGCAATTACGGCGGGGTGCTGATCATCTGGGATCGACTGTTCGGCACCTATCAGGAAGAGCTCGATGAGGAGCCGTGTATCTATGGGGTGCGCAAACCCCTGAACACCTTCGACCCGCTGGCCGCCAACCTGCAGCACTTCCGGCGCATGTGGCTCGACGCGGTGCACACCAGAAGCTGGAAAGAAAAGCTCACCCTGTGGTTCCGCGCCACCGGCTACCGCCCCGCCGACGCGGAAGCGGCGATGCCGGTACCCAGCGGTGACCTGGACAACTTCAGGCGCTTCGATCCGCAGATCGGCCGCGGCCTGCGTTTCTATGCACTGGCACAACATGTCTGCTACTCCGCCGCCACGCTGGCACTGCTCTGGTACGGCAAGACCCTGGGCTACGGTACTACCGCGCTGTTGGTACTGATGCTCACTTTGGGACTGGTGGTAAACGGGCGCATCCTCGATGGCGAGCGCCGCACCCGCTACTGGGAACTGGTACGCCTGGCACTGCTTCTGGTGGCCGTGCCTGTCCTACCCCAGATCACCTGGCCAGCATTTGTCGGTTACATTGGCGCCAGTGCCGGTATCTGGTGGCTGTTGGTTTTTCACCGCAAAGACGATAGAGTCTCGCCCGTTAGTCATTAACATCAGGGATCCGCGGTAGCCCTGCGCCTTTCCCCAAAGGGCGTATTGGTTGTGATTCCGCAGGGAACCCCGGCCGGCCACGGCGGTAATACCTTCTGGTGCTGCCGCCACAAAGCCCAACACTTTGCCCCCAGCACCGGCCGTGTGGTTGCCTGTTACTCACTTCGATTTTGGCCCCCGGCCATCCGCTTTCGTTATAATCCCCGGCTAACCGCCAAAGTTTTACCCGCAACAGGATCCGCCGTGTCTACAGGTACCCTTTATACGGTGTCCGCGCCCTCCGGCGCAGGCAAAACCAGTCTCGTGAAAGCACTGGTAGAAAGTGACAGCCAAGTCACCGTATCCGTCTCCCACACGACCCGCCCGATGCGCCCCGGCGAGACAGACGGCATCAACTATCATTTTGTCGATCGCGACGAGTTCGTGGCGATGCTGGGGGAGGGCGCCTTTCTGGAGCACGCCCAGGTCTTCGAGAACTTCTACGGCACCTCCAGAGCCTGGGTCGAGGAGACCCTTGCCAGCGGGCGCGATGTCATTCTGGAAATCGACTGGCAGGGCGCTGCGCAAGTGCGCAAGCTGAAACCGGAAACCGTGGGCATCTTCATCCTGCCTCCGTCCCAGCAGGCCCTGCTGGAACGCCTGACCGGACGCGGGCAGGACGAACAGAGCGTGATCGACAAACGCATGGCCGAGGCGATCAGCGAAATGACGCACTACGCAGAAGCCGATTTTGTGATTATCAACGACGATTTCACCACCGCGCTTGGCGAACTGCGCGCAGTAATGGTTGCCGAGCGCCAGCGTCTGGATCGCCAGCAATCGCGCCACGGCGCGCTGCTGCAGTCGCTCCTTCGCCAACAGGGCGATTGAGGCGGTTGATCGATTTGCGTACACTGCGCTGTCCGGTAGAATAACTACCCCCTATCCGACTGCCGGCGACCTCCGTGCGCCCGCCCGGATCAAAGAATTCGCACACCTTGCCCGATATGCGGGCATATATTGGAACAGTAGATTTATGGCACGTATCACCGTTGAAGATTGCCTCGACCACGTCGACAACCGCTTTGAACTGGTTATTGTCGGCAGCAAACGCGCTCGCCAGATCGCTACCGGCGGCCGCGACCCCCATGTCCCGGAAGAAAACGACAAGCCCACCGTAATCGCCCTGCGCGAAATCGAAGAGGGTTTCGTTGACGCCAGCATCCTCGACGAGCCGGAAGACGAGCCAACCCCGCGCGCTGCGCCGGCGCCGGTATTCCTGTCCGAACAGGACATGTAATCCGAACCCTATACGTTTGATGCTGATCAGTTAGAGGCGAGCGCGGCTTTGCACACAATCGACAGTCTGGCCCATCGCCTCTCGTCTTATCTCCCGCCCGACCAGATCCAGTTCGTCCGCCGCGCCTATTTCTACGCGGAGCAGGCCCACGAAGGCCAGACCCGGCGTTCTGGTGAGCCGTATATCACCCACCCCCTGGCGGTAGCCACCATCCTCGCCGGTATGCACATGGACGCCCAGAGCCTGGCTGCGGCCATGCTGCACGATGTGATTGAGGACACCGGTGTCCCCAAGGCGGCGCTGGCGGAGCAGTTTGGGGAGGAAGTGGCGGACCTGGTGGACGGGGTCTCCAAGCTGACCCAGTTCGAGACCGACAGCCCGGCGGAAAAGCAGGCGGAAAACTTCCAGAAAATGGCCCTGGCCATGGCGCGGGATATCCGCGTGATCCTGGTGAAACTCGCCGACCGCCTGCACAACATGCGCACCCTCGGCTCGCTGAAACCCGAAAAGCGCGCGCGCATCGCCCGCGAGACCCTCGAGATCTACGCGCCGATTGCCAATCGCCTGGGCATGAACGATGTGCGGATCGAATTCGAAGACCGCGCGTTCTTCGCGATCCACCCCCTGCGTGCCAGCCGCCTGCGCGCGGCCTTGGTAGCCGCCCGCGGCAACCGCAAGGAACTGCTGGAAAAGATCCAGAACGCGATTGAACTGCGCCTGGAGCGGGAACAGATCGACGCGCTGGTAATCGGCCGCGAGAAACACCTGTTCAGCATTTACCAGAAGATGCGCTCGAAGAAGAAGTCGTTCAAGGAAATCATGGACGTCTACGCCTTCCGTATCATCGTCGACAGCGTGGATACCTGTTATCGCACCTTTGGAGTTATCCACAACCTGTACAAGCCGGTCATCAGCGAGTTCAAGGATTACATCGCTATCCCCAAATCCAACGGCTACCAGTCACTGCATACGGTTCTGCTGGGGATGCACGGGGTACCGATTGAAGTGCAGATCCGCACCAAGGAAATGGACGAGATGGCCAATAGCGGGATTGCTGCCCACTGGCTGTACAAATCCTCCGGTGACGAAGTGCTCAACACCGGCGGTACCAGCCAGGTGCG
Source organism: Microbulbifer weihaiensis (assembly GCF_048323715.1). NCBI lineage: Bacteria > Pseudomonadati > Pseudomonadota > Gammaproteobacteria > Cellvibrionales > Microbulbiferaceae > Microbulbifer > Microbulbifer weihaiensis. The sequence continues at coordinate 239,564 of NZ_JBLWFL010000007.1, read as the reverse complement.
CGCGCGCCGCTGGGTACAGGGCCTGCTGGAAATGCAGCAGCGCGCCGGTGACTCTCTCGAATTCATCGAAAACGTAAAAATCGATCTGTTCCCGGACGAAGTTTACGTATTTACCCCCAAAGGCAAGATCATCGACCTGCCAGCGGGTGCCACTGCGGTGGACTTTGCCTATTCGGTGCATACCGATATCGGCAACTCCTGCGTGGCCGTGCGCATCAACCAGCGCCTTGCGCCGCTATCACAGCCGCTGGAAAGCGGCCAAAAGGTCGAAATCCTGACCAGCAAAAACGTGCAGCCAAACCCCAACTGGCTGAACTTCGTGGTTACCGCGAAAGCCCGCAGTGCCATCCGCCACTTCCTCAAGCACCAGCGCCACCACGATTCCATCGCGCTCGGCCAGCGCCTGCTGGAAAAAGCACTGGCGAAATTCAAGCTCAAAATTGCGGACCTGAACGACGAGGACAAACGCCGGGGCGTCAGGGAAGCCAGGTGCGAAAGCTTCGACAACCTGCTGGAAGAAATCGGCCTCGGAAACCGGGCTGCATATTCAGCGGCAAAGCTGCTGGTGCCCGCCGGTACCGAAGAGGGCGAGGCGAGCCATATTTCCTCGCCGCTGACCATCGATGCCCAGGAGGGGATGATGATCAGTTTTGCCCGCTGCTGCCGTCCGATCCCTGGCGATACCATCATCGGGCATATCAGCTCGGGCAAGGGGGTCGTGGTGCACCGGGATACCTGTCGCAATACCAGTGACCTGCGTGAGCACCCGGAAAACATCATGGCGGTGAACTGGTCGCCGGATGTAAAGGGTGAATTCCTCGGCGACGTGCGCGTGGAAGTGGAGTCCGAGCGCGGCATCATCGCCCGCCTGGCCACCCGGATCACTGAAGAGGGCGCGAGTATCGAGCAGATCCACGTGGACGAGAAGGATGCACAGCACAGCGTTATATCACTGACCCTGGAGGTGACCAACCGGGTGCACCTGGCGCAGGTGATGAAGCGCTTGCGGAACCTGCCGGCAGTGATTCGGATTGCGCGCCCCTAATCTCCTACCCACAACTACTGAGCAAAAATCACACAGCAGCACCCGGTAAACGCACTGATACTGGGGACTGTTCGCGGTGGCAGCGCCGCCCCCAAGCCTTCTACCTAACTCATCGCGGTGCGGCGTCTTTTTCGAGACCCGCCCCTGCCTGCATCCACCCGCCAGACAACCTCATCGGCCATCGTTCGCCGGATGGATGCCGGGAGGGGCCTCCGCGGGTTCTGGCATATCGTTAATCTCATGTGATTAAGGATGCATTTCCGCAAGCATGCGAAGAATCGAAAGGAAGTTTTCGGGAATATGGTGAGATGGGGATGGAGCGGGCCTATCACTCATCACGCGGCGCCAAATCTCCCAATCGCCATAAAAGCGCGCTATATTCTCCCGCTTCTTTTTTCAGTAAGCAGGACCGAAAGGCCCGGGAGAGAAGTAATCATGCCCAATCGCGCCGTGATAAAAACTGATAAGGCACCGGCCGCAATCGGCAGCTACTCGCAAGCCGTCAAAGTCGACAACACCGTATATCTGTCGGGCCAGATCCCACTGGTGCCCGAAACCATGGAAATGGTCTCCGACGATTTCGCGGAGCAGGCCCGCCAGGTATTCAAGAACCTGAGTGCCGTCTGCGAAGCGGCAAATGGCTCGCTGGATGCCATCGTCAAACTGAATTTGTACCTCACCGACCTCAGCAATTTCGCTACCGTCAATGAAGTGATGGAAGAACTGTTCACCAAGCCATTCCCCGCACGCGCTGCGGTCGGCGTCAGCGAGCTGCCCAAAGGCGCACTGTTTGAAGCCGAAGCCATTATGGTGATCTAGGCGGAAGCCTGTTCAGGACTGCGCTGCGAATGCAGCGCAGTTTCGCGAGATCAATCGTTTTCCAGCAGTGTGCTGTAGCCGGCACGGTAATCCGGATACAACATCTCGTAGCCGGTCTCCAGCATGCGCTTGTTGCTCAACTTCTTGGAGCGACGCTCACTGGTGACCACCTCTTCGCGCAAGTGCGCACTGGTATAACCCATCGATTTGGCCAGCCAGCTCTGCAGCTCATACATGGGCACCGGGGTACAGTCTGCGCCGATATACAGCTTTTCTAGCGGCATACCGACTTTCTGCCCGTCAATCAGGTGCGCAAGGAAGCCGACGGCATCGTCTACATGAATACGGTTACTGAATTGCGGCGGCGAGGGCGGCGCGCAGCGACCTGCCCGCACCTGTGACAGCAGCCGGTCACGGCCCGGCCCGTAGATACCGGCAAACCGCACAACACAGGCCTCTGTATTGACCTGCTGCACGATTTTTTCCGCCGCCAGCAGGGACTCGCCCTGAAAGCTGCTCGGGAGTGGCTGCGAACGCTCGTCGAGCCAGTGATCGCCGCTCTGGCCATACACCCTGGTGGAAGAAATCCACAGGAACAGGCGCGGCGGCTTTTCCAGCTCGGCAATGGCATTGCGCATGGCCATCGCTGTTTCGACATACGCACGGTGGTAAGCCTGGGGAGTGCTCGCGCCCGGGGTGAACGTAGCAATGACAATATCCGCACCACCGGAAAGGTGCCGCTGAATATCGGCCGGTTTGGTGGCATCACCACGCCGCCAATTCACCACATCAGCCCGACGCTTGCGCGCCAGTGCCTGCAGCGGATTGCGCCGCACACCGAATACGGTATACGCCTTGCGATCCAACTTTAAAGCCAGTCGTGTGCCGAGATCGCCGCAACCGAAGATCCAGACTTTTTCCTTTGCCATAGCCGCTTGTATAAACCTCCAGACTCCGTTGCCGGATCCTGTCAATGCTTTGCGCCATACCCTGGCGCTTCTGCGGAGCTCATTATCTTATCGGTACTATCCCCAGACGGGGCACCGTATTTATAGCCGGTATCGATTTTTTATTCTGTGAACAGAGCCCGGAAGCGCTCAACCCCGGGCCCGCTTGCAGCAGATTCAGTGGCTAACTGCGCGATTTCACCATGCGATAGATGACGAGCAGGACGATAGCCCCGATCACCGCCGTGATGATATCTCCCAGCGCAAAGCCGGTCACAGGGCCGCCGATGCCCACCAGAGACCCGAGCCAGCCGCCGATAAAGGCGCCGACGATCCCGATGACCATGGTGACAATCCAACCGCCCGGGTCCGGCCCCGGCATGATCCACTTGGCCAGCGCACCGGCGATAAGGCCAAGAATTATCCACGATAAAATTCCCATAGCGATACTCCGCTTAACGTGTATTTCAACACCTGCACATACACGTATAGCAAAAACTCCGCCACCTCACCGAACTTTAGCCGGCAGTTAATAGCAAAACTTACTATGTTGAAATGATTTTAATAGCATTTTTTTCTAGTTTGAGAACTTTAACCGGGTGATTAGCAGATTTGCTGGCCGCCCGCTGGTATTTATGAATAAACTCTATCGCCAAGTTTTATCTGATTGCCTTAACCATGACACTCAACGAATTGCGCTACATCGTCACCCTGGCCCAGGAACAGCACTTTGGGCGCGCGGCCGAGCGCTGCTTCGTCAGCCAGCCGACGCTCTCTATCGCGGTCAAGAAACTGGAAAAAGAGCTGGGTGTCGCCCTGTTCGAACGCTCCAAGACCCGCGTTCAGGCGACGCCGCTTGGGGAGCGCATCGTGGCTCAGTCACAACTGGTGCTCGAGCAGGCTGCCGCGATCAAGGATATTGCCAGTGCCGGTAAGGATCAGCTCAGCAGCCCGCTGTCCGTAGGCGCCATCTTCACCATCGGGCCCTACCTGTTCCCGCACTTCATTCCGCAGTTACAACAGCTGGCTCCGCAGATGCCGCTGTATGTGGAAGAGGGTTACACCTCGACCCTGCGCGCCCGGTTGCGCAAAGGCGAGCTGGATGCCGTGATCATTGCCCTGCCGTTCACCGAGCCAGACGTCGTCACACAGCCACTTTACGACGAGCCCTTCGTGGTACTCATGCCCTCGGATCATCCGCTGGCCAAATATGAAGCGCTCCTGCCCGAGCAGCTGTGCGAAGACAATGTTCTGTTACTGGGCGAAGGGCACTGCTTCCGTGACCAGGTACTCGAAGCCTGCCCCCAGCTGCAACAGTCCATCGAGAAGGAGGCCGGCAGCGGCCACATCCGCACGGCCGCCGACGGCAGCTCTCTGGAGACCCTGCGGCACATGGTGGCGTCGCGCCTGGGCATCACGGTACTGCCGCTGTCAGCCGCAGCGGCATCGCAATATGCCACTGGTGTGCTGGTCACCCGCCCATTCGCCGCTCCGGCACCACAGCGCACAGTCGCCCTGGCGTGGCGCGCGAGCTTCCCTCGCCACCGCGCGATCGACATGCTGCGCGACGCAATCAACCAGTGCCAACTCAAGAGTCCGTAAGCCAGGCCAACGTGAACCGCGAAGTAAAAACACTGGCGGACATCCCTGTCACCGAGCTCAAGGGGGTCGGCGCCAAGCTGGCAGAAACCCTGGCCAGGCTGCATATCAGCACACTGCAGGATCTCCTGTTCCACCTGCCTGCTCGCTACCAGGATCGCACCCGGGTCATCCCGCTCGCAGGGTTGCGCCCGGGTATGGATGCGGTGATTGAGGGCGAAGTGCGCGCGGCCGATGTGGTTTTCGGCCGCCGGCGCAGTCTCGCCGTGCGCCTGCAGGACACCACCGGCAGCGTCACCCTGCGCTTTTTCCACTTTACTGCCGCGCAAAAAAACCGCCTCACGCCGGGCACACGGGTGCGCTGTTATGGCGAAGCCCGCCGGGGCAGCGCCGGTATTGAGCTGTATCACCCGGAAACCGAAGTCCTCGGTGAGGAACTGTCGCCAACCGCCGACACCCTTACGCCGGTCTACCCACTGACAGAAGGGTTGGGGCAGGGCAGGCTCAGGGCGCTGATCGGGCAGGGCCTGGACTGGCTCGCGGACGGAAACGTCACCGAGCTGCTTCCGCAGCAGTTGCTGCCGGGCAAACTGCAGCTGCCCCTGGCCGGGGCACTGATGTACCTCCACCAACCGCCGGCCAGTGCCGACTTGTCCCTGCTCGCAGAGGGACAACACCCGGCGCAACAGCGCCTGGCACTGGAAGAATTGCTGGCCCACCACCTGAGCCTGCTGGAACTGCGCCGCAGTGCGTCAGCCATAGCCGCGCCGCCACTCAGTCCGAACCCGGCCCTGGAACGGGACTTCAATGCCCGCCTGCCATTTACTCCGACCGGCGCCCAGCAACGGGTTGGCCAGGAAATCGCCGAAGACCTGCGCCAGACAAAACCCATGATGCGCCTGCTGCAGGGTGACGTCGGCGCCGGCAAAACCCTGGTGGCCGCCAAGGCCGCTCTGCAGGCCATCGGCGCGGGGTACCAGGCGGTGGTCATGGCACCGACGGAAATTCTCGCCGAGCAGCATCGCATCAATTTCTGCGGCTGGCTCGAGCCCCTCGGCATCACCGTCGCCTGGCTCACCGGCAGCATGAAAGCCAGCGAGCGCCGCCAGCAGCTCGCCGCCATCGAGAGCGGTGAGGCACAACTGGTTGTCGGCACCCACGCCCTGTTCCAGGAAGGGGTAAGCTTCCACCGGCTGGCGCTGGTCATCATCGATGAGCAGCACCGCTTCGGCGTGCGCCAGCGGCTGCAGCTGCGGGAAAAAGGCAGCAGCGAAGGCACGCGGCGTACCCAGCCGCACCAGCTGATCATGACCGCCACACCGATACCGCGCACACTGGCAATGTCGGCTTTTGCGGATCTGGACTGTTCGGTAATCGACGAGCTGCCCCCCGGTCGCCAACCAATCAACACGGTCGCCATTTCCAATGAGCGCCGCGACGACGTTGTCGCACGCGTGTACGGCGCCATTCAGGAGGGTCGCCAGGCCTACTGGGTCTGTACCCTGATCGAGGAATCGGAAACCCTGCAGGCGCAGGCCGCGGAGTCCACCGCGGAAGAGCTGGCCGATGTACTCAACGGCGCCCGCGTGGCGCTGGTTCACGGGCGCATGAAACCCGACGCCAAGGATCAGGTGATGAAAGCCTTCAAGGCGGGCGAGGTCGACCTGCTGGTGGCCACAACCGTCATCGAAGTGGGCGTCGATGTGCCCAACGCGAGCCTGATGATTATCGAGAACCCTGAGCGGCTTGGCCTCGCCCAGTTGCACCAGCTGCGGGGGCGGGTAGGGCGTGGCAGCATCGCCAGCCACTGTGTGCTGCTTTACAGCACACCCCTGTCTGCGAATGGCCGCGCGCGCCTGCAGGCCCTGCGCAGCCATTCCGATGGCTTCGCCATCGCCGAAGAGGATCTGCGCCTGCGCGGCCCCGGGGAAATTCTCGGCACCCGCCAGACCGGCGAAATCCAGCATCGCATTGCCGACCTGCAGAGGGATGCACACCTGCTGCCCCTGGTGCAGAAAATTGCTGCCACCGATACACTGGATGAGAACCAGCGCAGAGCGATCATTCGCCGCTGGCTACACAATAAACCCCGCTTTGCCGAAGCCTGACGCCATCCCCCCTAACCACATCCGTCGAACCCGCATTAATACGACCAATTAGTCATATCTGGTCACCAATATTTTTGCAATGGCTCGCCACCGGTGGCAGCCTGACAGAACAATAATCAGGGTGGATGCTCTCCCAGCCGAACACCACCCAAAAAGCATTGCCCTTCCAGGGTAACTATCAATAGCGATCACTAATTTTCAGGAAGGTTTCCGTGAACACCTGTCATGTGCGCGGCATTTTTCTCGCAGGCCTGTTATTTTCCTCGGCCTTCACTTACCAACCAGCCCAGGCTCAGGGCTTATTCGGCAGCCGTGGTGAAGAGGCGCAAACGCCACATATAACCCTCGCCCGCGCGGAAATTGCCCTCGAGATCCCGACACCGCTTCAGGGCAATGATTTCGACACCCTGCTGGCACAGGCCACTGCCGGAAGCGGCGCCACAGCGGCCAAGGAAGCCGCAACGCGGCGCCACACCGACCAGTTGCGCCAGACACTCGAAGCCCAGTTGCGCGCCTTTTTCACAGACGAAGAGGTGCCACTGGTAGCCGACAATACCGCACTGACCCTCTACAACTTTGTCGATGTAGTTGTGGTGAAGCAGCTCAGCGGCCTCAAAAACACCAGTGAATACGAACTGGAGCGGGGCAACCTGAGCATCAGTGGAGATTTCCATTTCCGGGTGCATTCACCCAGCGGACAGGTTTTGAAAGAGAAGCACCTGGATCTCGCCGATCTGAACCTGAAGGAAAAATACGAGATAAAAACGCCCCTGGATGGCAGCGGCAGTGAAGACAATACCGATGAGAAGCTGGAGAAAGTACTCTCCCAACTCGTCGACAGAGTTTTGACCCGGATCGATGACGACCTGGAAGCCGACAGTCTCCGCGAACTGGCCGGTAGGCGCGATTGACCCTCGACTCGCGAATTGGGCCCCGGCGCAAGATGCCGGGTTCCCCTTTCACTAAAAGCCCTCGCCAGCCCCAGGTTAACCCCACCAGCGCCAACCCCTACCCTAATTTGCTTAAAAAAAACGCAAAGCGGCGCACAAAAACATCCGTTGACGCATAAGTCATCGAAAAATTTTGCTCTTCATCACAATAAATGGCAGCCTGTATGGGTTAATAAACCCATTTAGAGCGAAAACCATTTCGCCAGCTACCAATTCCCATACAGCAAAAAAATATTGGGGAGTGACGAGTGAATACATTCAAGATCCGCAACCTGGCTCTCGCCGGACTGCTCAGTGCTGCCAGCGTGTCCAGCATGGCTCAAAGTGGCTTGTGGGGAGGCGATGACGCCAACCTGAGCATGACGATTGCGCCTGCCGAGCTGAAAATTGATGTGCCGATGCCGGTGTCGAGCGGCAACTTGCAGGTGATGTTGGCCCAGGCCACCAATGACGGCGGCCTGGCCGACCTCAAGCAAGAGGCGGTGCGCAAATATTCCCAGCATATACACAGCGAACTGGGGCGGGAGCTCAGTGACCTGCTCGAGGGCGAAGACGTACTTCTGGTACAGGACAGCGGCGCCCTCAAGCTGCAAAACAGCCTGGACGTCAAGGTAATCAAGCATCTGGGCGGCATGGCACCCCGCGGCAATTACGACCTGGAAAAAGGCACCATCCAGGTAACCGGTGAGTTTCGCTACACCCTCAGCAACAAGGCCGGATCCTCGTTGCGCGAGCAGCGTATCAACCTGGAAGACTTAAAAGTTAAATCCAAGTATCTGGTGCGCACGCCGCACGACGGCTCGGCGGCGGATGACAACACGGAAGAGGCTATCAGGGAGGCCCTGTCCGAGATGGTCGAAGAACTGGTTGAACAGATGGAAGAGAGCCTCGACGCCGACAACCTTAAGGCACTGGCCGCACTCTGACCCGGCTTTAGTGCCGTCTCAACGCCGTTGCCGGTGGCGAGACAGCACTGTAACCGAGGCGCCTGCCATCCAATAAAAAAGCGAGCCAATGGCTCGCTTTTTTATTGGGTGTTCGTCAACTCTGTCAGCTGGAAACCGAAGAGCTTCGCTCACCGTCATTCATCACGCTGTGATACTTGTCATCGTTGAAGATTTCCAGATCCATCGCGCCCTCACTCTTGGCAACAATGGCACTGACGACTGAATCACCGGTGATGTTCACAGCGGTGCGCACCATGTCCAGCAGGCGATCCACTCCCATCACGATGGCAATACCCTCCAGCGGCAGGCCGACCTGCTGCAGCACCATCGCCAACATGATCAGCCCGACACCCGGCACGCCAGCGGTACCGACGGAGGCCAGCGTCGCCGTGAGGATCACGGTCAGGTAACCCATCAGGCCGATCTCGATGCCGTATAGCTGGGAGATAAAAACTGTCGCCACGCCCTGCATGATCGCGGTGCCATCCATATTGATGGTCGCACCCAGCGGTATGGTGAAAGAAGCCACCTTGTTGTCCACGCCCAGGCGCTTCTCCACCGTCGACAGGGTCACAGGGATGGTGGCTGCAGAGGAGGCCGTACTGAATGCGAACACCATCGCCGGGCGCATCTTCTTGAGCAACTGGATCGGATTCAGCCCAGACAGTACCTTGAGCAGCAGAGGGTACACACCCAGCGCGTGTATCAACAGCGCGCCCAGAACCACCAGGAAGTATTTGAGCAGCTGCAGGATGGCGTCCAGCCCCAGCTGCGCAATCTTGTTGGCCAGCAGCGCAAACACCCCATAGGGCGCAAACACCATCAGTACGCTGACCATGCGCATGATCACTTCATTCAGGTCATTGAAAAATCCCGCAATGCGCTGGCCCGGTTTACCACTGCGGGAAATCGCGTAACCCATTAACAGGGCAAACACGATGATCTGCAGCATATTGCCCTTGGCCATGGCATCCACCGGATTGGTGGGGAAGATATTGATCAGTACCTCAGACAGCGGCGGCGACGGCTTCGGGTCAAAGCTGGCGTCGCCAGCCATCGCTTCCATGCCAGCTCCAGGCTGGATAATCAGTGCCAGTAACAACGCCAGCGAGATCGCCGCAGCGGTGGTAAGCAGGTACAGCAAAAGCGTCTTGCCCGCGAGAACCCCAACGCGACTGCCCTCGGACAGGGCACAGGCACCGCACACCAGCGAAACCAGTACCAGAGGCACCACCATCAGTTTCAGCGAGGCAATGAAAATCCGGCCGACAATGTCGAACAACCCAGTGGTCAGGTAATTGTTGATAAACCCGGTGACACCGGCACCCAGCAGCTGGCTGGTATTGAGGAAGTTGAACAGCAGGCCGACCGCGATACCCGCGACCATTGCCAGCACGATTTTTTTGGTAAGCCCCATGGTTCGTCCTGTTGATTATCCAGCTAACGCTGAATGTTTATTGTCGATTCAATACGCGTGAACGCGATACAAGAGCACTTCGGTGGCAAGGGCAAGGCCTCACACCCACGCGCGAGCGCCTCAGGCAGACCGCCACTATATCGACAGGGTGCCAAGGGGGCAAAGCCCGCCGGTTTCCCATTGGCGCCGGTCGGTTACAATGGCGGTTTTTGAGCCCGCGCGGAGTCAGCGTTGTTCCACTCCCCCTATACCGCCACCGGCGACTGGCACCCACAACCCCTGGAAAGCCTGCACGGCCACGTGCCTCCAGGCAACCTGGTGCCCTGGCTGCTGCACGCCGGTTCGCTGACGGCCGCCCTCAAACACCTCAGCGGCGGCGAATTCAGTGTAAAAATCCTCAACCAGGGCTGGCAGCAACCGCATCCTGAAGAGCGCCGCGCGCTCAACCTGCGCGAGCGATCCCAGGCCCTGATCCGCGAAGTATTGCTGTGTGGCAAAGGGCAACCCTGGGTGTACGCCCGCAGCGTGTTGCCCGAACGCACGCTGGACGGCCGCAGCCGCTACCTGCGCACCCTGGACAACCGGCCGTTGGGGGAACTGCTGTTCAGCCAGCCGGATACCCGGCGCGGGCCCATTGTGCTGAACCGGCTGGAGCGCAACCCCAAATGCCGACTGGCCGAGCTCGCTGGCATGGCCCCGCAGGCCTGGGGGCGCCGCTCCACCTTCTGGTTACACGATAAACCATTACTGGTTGCAGAGACCTTTCTCAGCAGTTTCAATCCAACCATGCCCCCGATGACCTGAACGCCTCCAACAAGGTACGGATGTAAAAGATGCAAGTGATCAGCCAACAGATCCAACAACGGTGGCCCCTGGCCCTCCCGTACTGGCAACTGGCCCGCCTCGACCGGCCAATCGGCTCGCTGCTGCTGCTGTGGCCGACCTGGTGGGCACTGTGGATCGCCGCCGAAGGCTGGCCCGGGCTGCACCTGTTCAGCGTGTTTACCCTTGGGGTCATTTTTATGCGCGCCGCCGGGTGCGCCATCAACGACTTTGCCGACCGCAGGATCGATGGCCACGTGAAACGCACGGCCACGCGCCCCCTCGCAACCGGCGCCGCCACCCCGAAAGGCGCACTGTTGCTGTTTGCCGGCCTCAGTGTCGCCGCCTTCGCCCTGGTACTGACCACGAATACACTCACAATCCTGTTGTCGTTCGCCGCCCTGGCACTGGCGTTTTGCTATCCCTTTGCCAAACGCTATACCCATATGCCACAAGTGGTGCTGGGCGCAGCCTTCAGTATGGGCATTCCGATGGCTTTCGCCGCCGCAACCGGCGAAGTACCCGCGGTGGCCTGGCTGATCTTTACCGCCAACCTGCTGTGGACAGTGGCTTACGACACCTTTTACGCCATGGTGGATCGGGACGACGACCTCAAGATAGGCGTCAAATCCACGGCAATCCTGTTTGGCGAAATGGATCGGGCCATGACTGGCAGCCTGCAGGTGATGGTCGTGATCGCGCTGTTGATGCTGGGCGACCGGGCAAACCTGGGCGCGCTGTATTACTGCGGTGTCGCCGGCGCCGCGGTGCTCTTCGGCTTTCAGCAGTGGCTGATCAGGGATCGCCAGAGAGAACCTTGCTTCCGGGCCTTTCTCAACAACAACTGGGTTGGCGCCGCGGTCTTTGCAGGAATTTTTTTCCACTATCTGACCAGTTAGCGCGATTTCTCTGATTTTCTCGTCGTGATCCAGCGGGAGCTGTCATATATTTGTCATCAAAGTGCCGTTAAATGGCCACTCTAAGGAAGAGTCAGTTCGCTGACGACGCAATCAGTTAGGGTATGGCAGACAGATGCACAGCAAGACGATTCTGATAGTCGACGACGAAGCCCCGGTCAGGGACATGTTACGGATTGCGCTGGAGATGGCGGATTACCGCTGTCTCGAAGCGGAAAATGCCCAGGCTGCACACGCGCTGGTTATCGATGAAAAGCCGGATCTGATCCTGCTGGACTGGATGTTGCCCGACGTCTCCGGCGTAGAGCTGGCCCGCCGCCTGAAACGCGACGAACTTACTTCGTCCCTGCCCATCATCATGCTGACAGCCAAGGGCGAGGAAGATCACAAGATCAAGGCCCTCGAAACCGGCGCCGACGATTACATCACCAAGCCGTTTTCCCCCCGCGAACTCGTCGCGCGCCTGAAGGCGGTGCTGCGCCGGGCCGGCCCCAGCACACCGGAAGAGCCCCTGACCGCCGGCGGCCTGGTACTGGATCCGATCAGCCACCGGGTCACCATCAACGGCAATCCGGTTGATATGGGCCCCACCGAATTTCGCCTGCTGACCTTCTTCCTGTCGCACCAGGAGCGCGCCTATACCCGCACCCAACTCCTCGACCACGTGTGGGGAGGCAATGTGTACGTAGAGGAGCGCACCGTGGATGTCCACATACGCCGCCTGCGCAAGGCGCTCACCATTGACGGGCACGAGCGCTATATCCAGACTGTCCGCGGCACCGGTTACCGCTTCTCGGTACAGACCGTGGAAAGAGTATAATCTCTGACCCGCGCGCGACCGCACGGATCACTGATCCGTTCCGGAAGCAGCAAAGTACAGGTAACAGGCAAAGGCCGCTGAAAGCTTTTTGGGGTAATGCTGTGCAACCTGTCGCCAGCGGGGGCGTAAACCCGCTCGGTACTTTGTTTTCGCAGCTTTCACATTTTTTGCTTTCGCATAAAGTCTGCAGGTTTCTCCATGCCCATGGAGTTTCACGCAACGAAACAACAGATGGCCCAACCATCATGCTCGATCGCAGTATTGGCGAGTTCGCACGCTTCGTCGTCATCGCCCTGGTTACTACCATTCTCGGCTTCTCAACCGGGCACTGGTGGCTGGCGCTCTGCGCTGGCCTGACCGTCTATCTTTTCTGGATTCTCTGGCAACAGAATCAGTTCGACCGCTGGCTGTCCAACGGGCGGCGCGGGCCTGCACCCACCAGTTTCGGGGTTTGGGGCGACATCTCCGACGACTTCTATCGCCTGCAGCGCCGCCACCGCAAGGAAAAGCAGAAGCTGCACGCCATGCTGCGCCGGGTGCAGGACAGCACCAGCGCGCTGCGCGAAGGCATCGTAGCGCTGGAAGACGAGGGCAACCTCGCCTGGTGGAACCCCGCCGCAGAGCAGATGTTGCGCCTGCGACCGGATGATGCCGGCCAACCGCTGGTGAACTTCGTGCGCGACCCAAGGTTTGTCGAACACATGTACCAGCGCGTGGTGCTGCAAAAAACCGCCAATCAGGAGCCCATCACACTTCCGGCCCCCGGGGATGACTCGCGTATTCTGCAAATGGAAGTGACCCGCTTCGGGCAGGATGAGGCACTGGTGATCGTGCGCGACATTACCCGGCTGCACAATCTGGAGCAGATGCGGCGCGATTTCGTCGCCAATGTATCCCACGAACTGCGCACGCCACTGACGGTGATCGCCGGCTATCTGGAAACCTTGCAGAGCAGTGGCCAGGCCCCCCGGAACTGGGATCGCCCGCTGGCGCAGATGAGCGAACAGACCACCCGCATGACCAGCCTGGTCAACGACCTGCTGCTGCTGGCCCGCCTGGAAACCTCCGAGCGCGACAGCGGCCGCGACAAGGTCTCTGTGCGCGAGCTGATGGAACGTGTGGCCAGCGAAGCCCGCGCGCTCAGCGGTGAACGGCACGCGCTCACCGTGGAGTGCGACGAGGATTGCATCCTGACTGGCGACAGCGGCGAATTACACAGCGCTTTTGCCAACCTCGCGTTAAATGCCGTGAAGTACAGCCCGGACGGCGGCCCGATAGAACTGCGCTGGTATCGCGATGATCGGGGCGGACACTACGCGGTGAAAGACTGCGGTATCGGCATAGACCCTGTGCATATTCCCCGTCTCACGGAGCGCTTCTACCGCGTGGATGCGGGCCGGTCCCGGGAGAGTGGCGGCACCGGCCTCGGGCTTGCGATCGTGAAACACGTATTACTGCGTCACAGTGCTTCCATGAGTGTGGTCAGCACCCCCGGACGCGGCAGTACCTTTACGCTTAACTTCCCGGCGCACAAACTGACAGCCACCACCTCTGCCTGAACAGAATTCACGGCAATAAAAAAGGGGCCTCAAGGCCCCTTCTTGTTGTACCGATGCCAACCCGTGATTAAAGCTCAATCCCGAACTGCACCGCAGCACCCAGAGTGTCATCAGAAGACTTGATGGCCGATACGTGCAGCTGCAGCACATCGAACGGCGAGAAGCCCACGCCGAGCGTCATCGCGCCGTCAAAGGTGTCCTTCAGGTCGTGCCTGTAACCAACGCGCAGCTGTGCCCAGTCAAACAGGTCCACTTCCGCACCCAGGCGCGCAACCTGCACTTCGCCGGCTCCCTCGAAAAGCTCCACCGCATTGAGGTCGAGATCCGCGAGCAGGGTAAGTACTTCACCCGTATAACCAAAGCCTGCCGTCACCTGCGGATCCAGCTGGATTTTCAGTCCTCCCAGCGTCTCGTATTCCTGCGCCAGGCTGTTACGCACCGACAGACCGCCCTGCAACTCACCCCAGTTGATGGTGGCACCCAGGTCGAGGTTGAAGTTGCTGTGCTCCAGGGTGTAATCATCTACCTCGAAATCGTCGTCATCGAAATCCGCCACGGTCTCAATGTATTCGATGGTCTCAACCTGCTGGTGCTTTGGCGTGGCACCCAGGGAAACCTGGTACTCACCAAAAGTGAATGTACGGGCCATCGCAACGCCCACTTCCCGCATGCTGTAACCAAAAGCGCCAGCTTCGGACTGAAGGTCGTTTTCGTCGAACAGCTGTTCACCGAAATTACTCAGCAGTTCAACGTCGGCATCCGCCAGGTTAATTTCGGTGGAAATGAACGCAGACTGGCGCACAAACAGCAGGCCGGAAACTGCACTGCCGGGGATGGCGATAGTGAGCTGCGCACCGGCGTCCAGCGTCAGCCGCGATTGATCCAGCGCGCGCAGGGAGTCGAGAATGAAATCCGCATCGCCCTGGTTCGCCGTCATGCCATCGATCTCGTCGAGGTAGTCCGTCAGGTCTTCCGCGGTATCAATGAATTCATTCTGGTCATTGGCGATCACACCAAAATCCAGTGTCAGCGCGAAGTCGTCGTTTTCCTTGAAATTGGTGGCGGTCGCCGGATTGACCAGCGCGCTGTAGCTGTAGTCACCGCCGGCAACCCCAGCACCAGCCATTGCACTGCCGCGTCCGGAAAAAACTTCTGCGGCTACCGGCGCCGCCCCCAGAATAGCCCCCGCAGCAACAATGCTGGCAATTCGGTTCTTGATCCACATGATCAACCAGATCCCTTCGTAAGTGTTGTAAGAAAATTTTTGTTTTGCGCCGGTTATTAGCATTATTGGCGGCGCCAAAATACACGCCCGGATCGGCGTGATCAACGTTCCGAAAGGAATTTTTGTGACCTGGTCGGTGGAAACCAACCAGAAATGGATGGGCGTAGACGAAAGATAGTGCCAGGGTAGCCCTATTAAAAAGGCCACCCGAATACGTAAGTGCTTACTCCAGCTCTTGCAGCGCGCACTGTTCACCACCGGCGCGGAAGAAGGCCTCACCAGGCTCCACCGCCTCGACAGCCACATCACCTATGGTTACGTGCACCAGTTTTCGGCTGCTGTTGCGGATCATCACATGCTGTCGGCCCTGATCGTCCCTTGGCAGCTCGCGCTCGCCAGTCAGACCGTCACGCAGGGCTCGCAGTTGCGGAACATCGCGATAGCGGTCGAGATCCTTGGAGAGCTTGCGCTTCATCCGTTCCGATTCTTCCAGTGCGGCCGCAGTCTCGCGGTACTTGGCAAAGAAAAACACGGCGGCAATGGCGGCCACGATGGCCAGTGTCGCTTCAAACCAGGCGGGCATGTCAGGCTCCTATTGTTCTGCGGATATTCTTAAGGGTTTATGCATTTCGGAGTCAGCCCGCGTTTTTCCATACCAGTAACTGGTTGTTCGCAGGCAGGTCGTTATTCTCGGTGCGGCGGAGGCCCCCGGCGGCCGCCAGCTGATCCAGCCATTCAAGGTCACGGATACCGCGCTGCGGATCCTGTTCCCTGAGCCATTCATCAAACCCGGCATTGCCCGGGCCAATATATCGGCCCCCGATCTTTACCGGACCATAAACGATCAACTGCCCCCCCGGCATCAATACCGATGGAAGCCGGCGGAAAAATTGCTCTACCGCCGCGACAGGCATGATGTGCAATGTGTTGGAGGTAAACACCGCATCCACGGTAATCGCGGGCCAGTCGCCAGTCACATCCAGCGCGACGGGCTCGAGAAGGTTTTGCGCAGGCTGGTGGGCAATCCACGCGGCCACCTCGGGCAGATTCTGCAGCCGCTCACTGGGCTGCCAGGTAAGGTGGGGCAGGCGCGGCGCAAAATAGACCGCGTGCTGGCCGGTACCGCTGCCGATCTCGAGCACGCTCGCGCTCTTGCTTAACAGGCGCTGCAGTTCCGTCAATATCGGCTCCCGGTTGCGCGCCGTCGAGGGCGCATCCGGTAACTTCTGTTCTTCCATGTGGATCAAGCCGGCTGCTCGTCGCGCAGAAAGACCCAATCATTGCCCTTGGAATCTTTCTCGCTGAAGTAGTATCCGGCAACGTCAAAATCTTTCAGCTGCTCCGCCTTCTTTATGCGGTTGTCGATGGCCCAGCGGCTCATCATGCCGCGGGCTTTTTTGGCAAAAAAGCTGATCATCTTGTACTGGCCGTTTTTCCAGTCCTTGAAGTGGGGCGTGACGATGTCCGCGTCGAGGGCTTTCGGCTTTACGGACTTGAAGTATTCATTGGAAGCCAGGTTTACCAGCTCCCGGCTTTTTAATGCCTGCAGCTGCGCATTGAGCGCAGCCGTGATCTTGCCATCCCAGAATTCATACAGGTTTTTGCCGCCGGCATTCGCGAATTTGGTGCCCATTTCCAGCCGGTAGGGCTGCATCAGATCCAGCGGTCGCAGCAGGCCATACAGGCCAGACAGCATCCGCAGGTGTTTCTGGGCAAAGGCAAAATCCCGCTTGTCCATGCTTTCCGCTGCGAGGCCGGTATACACATCACCTTTGAAAGCCAGCAGGGCAGGGCGCGCGTTGCGGTCGGTAAACGGCCGCTTCCAGGCGTGGAAACGGTCGTAGTTCAGCACACCCAGCTTGTCGGAAATTTTCATCAAACTGGATATTTGCTGCGGACTGAGATCGCGCAGTTCCTTGATCAGGGCCGCAGACTCCTTCAGGAAGTCCGGCTGGGTGGTATCCAGTTGCGGAATGTCGCTCTCATAGTCAAGGGTCTTGGCCGGGGAAATAACGATCAGCATGATTCGGGTCGATGTCGCTTGGTGATTCGGGGCCAATCCGGCACACGCCGGAGTGGCATTTACAGAGGGCTGGATTACTCAGGCTTGAGAATATCCTGCCACCAGTTGAGAGGCGTTTGGCCGTCGACCGGGTCGTACACATTGCCGTAATACCAGACGCTGTTGGCCCCATCGCAGACGCTGTTGAGGATCTCTTCGATTTCGGCAAAGCCGCAGCTGACATGGATGCTGTACACCAGCAGGCGCGGGGTTTCCATGTCCAGCTCACCGCCGAGCTTTTCCAGTTGCGGGGTCAGCTGGTCCGACAGCTTGGTGCTGTCACCGCGGCAAAACACCCGCACCGCCAGGTTGCCGGAGCGCTTCACCAGCTCGAAGCTGGGCTTGTCGGGATCCTCGCGGTTGACCTTGATGGTATCGCCGCTGGCGATGCCCTTGATGAAGGCCGGAGAACGCACCAGCTGCACGCTGTCGTCCTCGTTGACCCGCACCTGCATACGCTCCACGACGGGCTCTCCGTCCGGATTGGTACCGGCAAACAGTTCGATAATTTGCAGTGCCGTCGTCATAACCTCACTCCCGGGACTGTGTACAATAACGCGCTATAGGCATAAACCGAACATTATACAGGGAGGGGAAGCATGTTTCCGCGTTCCATATCCAAAGGCCTGCTGGCCAGTGCGATCACCACGGTTATGGCGGTTGGCGTATCCAGCTGTGCCGTCAATCCGGTGACCGGTAAAAAAGAGCTTTCGCTCATGTCCCAGAGCCAGGAAGTGGCACTCGGCGCGCAGCAGTACCCCAAAGCCCAGCAACAGCAGGGCGGTGAATATCTGGTCGACCCCGCGCTGCAGAGCTATGTCAGTCGCGTGGGACAAAAGCTCGCCAAGGTTTCGGATCAGCCGACATTACCCTACGAGTTTGTGGTTTTGAACAACTCTGTGCCCAATGCCTGGGCGCTGCCCGGTGGCAAAATCGCGGTTAACCGCGGTCTTCTGGTGTTGCTGGAAGACGAAGCGGAGCTCGCTGCAGTGCTGGGCCACGAGATAGTGCACGCCGCCGCCCGCCACTCCGCTGCAGCCATGTCGCAACAGCAGATCCTGGGCGCTGGTATCGCCATCCTCGGCGCGACTACCCAAAACACCAACTACGGCGACCTGGTATCCCTCGGCAGCCAGCTGGGCGGCTCCGCTTATATCGCCAAGTACGGCCGCGAGAACGAGCTCGAATCGGATCAGTACGGCATGAAGTACATGGCCGCCGCCGGCTACGACCCAGAGGGCGCCGTGCGCCTGCAGCAAAAGTTCGTCGCGTTATCCAAGGGGGCAAAATCCGGTGGCCTCGAGGCCCTGTTTGCCAGCCACCCGCCCTCCCAGGCACGAGTGGATGCCAACAAGAAGCACGCATCCAAGCTGGCTACCCGTGGTTCAACCAACCGCGCCCAGTACCAGCAGGCCATTGCGCAGCTGAAGCGCGATGCCGCCGCCTATAAAAGCTACGACGATGCCGTCGCCGCGGTCGGCAACAAGGACTACGACCGCGCCCTGACCCTCACGCGCCAGGCGCAGAAACTGCAACCCAAGGAAGCTGCGTTTTTTGCACTGGAAGGCGACCTGCTGGCGCAGAAAAAACAGTACCAGCCCGCGCTCAAATCCTACGAAATCGCGGTGCAGAAAAATCCGACGCTCTTCTCCAACTGGCTGATGCGGGGCATGCTGAACGCGGAGCTGAAAAACTACAGCGCCGCCGAGCGCGACCTGAAGCGCTCCACCCAATATCTGGATACCGCGCATGCGCACTATTATCTGGGGCAGGTATATGAGGGTCAGGGCAATACCAAAAGTGCATTGAGCCAGTACCAGATTGCCGCACAATCGGAAGGTGAAATTGGTACCAAGGCACAGGCGCGCGTGCAGGCGCTGGGGAATAACGGCTGAGTACAGCGCGTTTCTTTAAAGCCGATAGTGACGAACAAAAAAAGCGGGCGAAGAAATTCGCCCGCTTTTTTATTGGTAATTTCTTGCGGAGAAATTACAGCTGGACGGTCACACCAATACGGAACATATCCATATCGTCGAAATCGCGGTTAGCGCCGTAGGCAACTTTAGCCGCAACGTTTCGATTGAAGAAATGGGTGGCATTGACTTCATAGTCTTCCACCAGTTCATCATACGCTACACCTACAGAGGTATTTTCGTTGAAGAAAAACTCCACGGCCCCCTCCCAGTAGAAGTCGCCACCGTCGGTATCTGTGATTCCCAGCTCTGCTGTCAAATATTGGCCACCGGCCAATGAAGTAAAATATTTTGAAGAAATGCTGCGGTAATCGAAACCATCGTCAATTTCTGCAGTGAAACCGATGTAGTCAGTTCCGCTCAGTTGGTAGTTGTATTTACCACGAACAAACAGAGCGGTATCTTCATCCTCCAACTTCACCGCTTCTACTTCGGCGAGCAAATTGGGAGAAAACAGGTAGCCAGCACCAGCGCTATATACGTTGGTGGTGAAAACATCCTGGAATTCACCAAATACTTTCCACTGACCGGTATAGTATTCACCACCCAAGGTTACGAATTCATCGTCGAAAGGATCACCATCGAAAGAGCCAAGGCCACCGTAGATGTTGCTCACCGGCAGGATGTAGTTGAATTCTTTACGGGGACCCAAGGTATTCAGGGCGCCAAAATAGTACTGAGACAGTACGCTCAGGATGCGATAATCTCCATAACCGTAGTCGCGGTTTTCATAATCGGCGTCAGTGAAAGAGTTGTACTGCTCTGCGGAAGCGATAGCAGAAACCAGCATCAGCGGAAGCGCTGCAAACTTGAACTTCATGGAAGTGTTCCCTGTTTAAATTACATCTGTACTTGCGTACGCGCGCATATCCCCCAAGGGAAAATGCGGCGCGATTGTAGCAAACAAAAGTCCCCGCGCAATAAATAACCACAATTGTGACGGCCGTCTCAAATGCGCGGTTTAACCTGTAGCGAGCTACAAGTCGATGCGATTTATCGCACTCTCTGTATTAACAGAAGCTGAACCAAAACTGCGACGAAAAATAGCCGGGCACCATGTGCTACTTTTTGGCAAAAAAAAGTAAGGGGAAATACAACGAGGAAAAAAGATGAGGAGCGAAAAAGGTAGAAGAACAATAAATTGCCGGCAATTGGATATCTGGTTAACTAGATACCACCTGCCGGCAATGTATTACTTAGAAACGCGTGGATACTGAGAAGATTGTACTTGCAGGATCCGCAAATTCGGTCTGGAATACGGTGTATTCAACACTCAGCGTCCAGTTGTCTTCACTGTAGCTGGCGAGTAACCCGAGATATGGATCGGTGCCGTCAGTCGATCTCGAATAGTCAATGAGCTCTTCATAAAATGGCACTATTGCCGTTTCACCAGAATCACCCACTTCTACAAGTTGGGTTCCTTTATTAACGGCCGAGAACTTTTCCTCAACCGTCCACATGTGAACGCCACCTTTCACCCCAACGGAAAACGGGCGCTCAACGGAAGTCGATAACACCACACCCACTGTGCCGGTATAGCCGGAAACGGTTGCCTTTGACCGGAACTGGCCGGTAATGCCATCAGCTTCCAGGTTGCCGTAATAGTAGCCTTCTTTAACGGTGGATTCGCCCCAATTCAGCAGCCCACCTTCCACGGCGATAAAGCGGTTGAACTGGTAGCCAAGCGTGCCACCGAGGCCCCTGGCAAGATCAAATTTATTTTCGAAACCCAGTTCGTCAAACAACAACTGCTCATACTGGCCGGCATCTGGCTCAGTCGCACTGTAACCAAACTTCGCATACCAGGAATGCTCTACCGCTTGCGCGGATGCCGTTGCGCAAAACACCGCTGCACCAAGTAAAAACTTCTTCAAACCGGGCCCCCAATTATATTTCGTTTTAAAAATGACCAAAAAAATGGCGCCGACGCACTTTAATAGCGCGAAAAGCGTTTATCAATAGGACATTTTTCTACAAAAGATACAATTGTGGATTTTTGTGCCAGTTATTACTATCCAGCGGCAAATTAGCTATTTTTGGGGATGCCTATTTCAGCCTCGCCTCATTCCCGTGGCGAATGTCCGTCCCTTTTACCAGGTAGACCACCTGCTCACAGATATTCTTGGCGTGATCGCCGATACGCTCCAGTGAACGCAGTGTCCACAACACGTTCATTACCCGTGAAATACTGCGCGGATCCTCCATCATATAGGTCATCATCTCGCGCACCGCACTGCGGTAATCCATATCCACCTGCTCGTCTTCTGCCAGGGTTTCCATTGCAGATTTCACGTCGAAGCGGGTGTAGGCATCGAGGGAATCATTCAGCATTTTGCGCACGGCGTTGGCGATATGGCGGATCTCGGTATACCCGCGCGGCGCCGTGCCTTCTTCCGTCAGCGCGATGGCCATTTTTGCAATCTTGCTCGCCTCGTCACCGACGCGCTCAAGGTCGCGGGCAATGCGGATGATCGACATCACCATGCGCAGGTCAGACGCCGCAGGCTGGCGCTTGGCGATGATCAGGGTCGCGTGCTCGTCCAGCTCCATTTCGCAGCGGTCGATTTCCTCTTCCACGCGCAGGACCTTCTCCGCCAGCTCGCTGTCGGCATTGGCCAGCGCTTCTACGGCGTCAGCCACCTGGCGGGTAACCATGCCGCCCATTTCCAGCATTTCCGTCTTGATGCTCTCAAGATCTTCGTTGAACTGGCGGGAGATGTGTTGATCGAAATGCATTTCCATAATCTTCTGTGGACTCCCCCAAACCTTAGCCGAAGCGGCCGGTAATGTATGCTTCTGTGAGTTCGTGCTCAGGGTTAGTAAACACGGTCTCGGTATCGTTGACCTCCACCAGCTTGCCCAGGTGGAAGTAGGCCGTGCGCTGACTCACGCGCGCCGCCTGCTGCATGGAGTGGGTCACGATGGCGATGGTGTAATTCTCGCGCAGCTCGTCGATCAGCTCCTCGATACGCGCCGTGGCAATCGGGTCGAGGGCCGAGCAGGGTTCATCCATCAGGATCACCTCCGGGCTCACCGCGATGGCGCGGGCGATACACAGGCGCTGCTGCTGACCACCGGAAAGACCGGTACCCGGCTTGTCGAGGCGATCCTTTACTTCGTTCCACAGACCGGCGCGGCGCAGGCTGTTCTCGACAATTTCATCGAGTTCCGCGCGGCGGCTGGCAATCCCGTGGATCTTGGGTCCGTAGGCGACGTTGTCGTAGATGGACTTGGGGAAGGGGTTCGGCTTCTGGAACACCATGCCGACGCGGGCGCGCAGCGGTACCACGTCCACCTTCGGGCCATAGATGGCTTCGCCATCCAGGGTCAGGTCACCCTCGACGCGACAGCCTTCGATGGTGTCATTCATTCTGTTCAGGCAGCGCAGGAACGTGGACTTGCCGCAGCCGGATGGACCGATCATCGCCACCACTTCATTGCGGCCAATGTCGAGGCTTACATCGTGAATTGCCTGGGTCTCGCCGTAGTAGACATTGACGTTGCGCATGCGCAGCTTCGCCTGGTCACTGAACGGCTGGCCCACAGTCTTCACTATTTCCGCACTGGTTTTCACGGCATTCTGCTCCGCGGCTGGATTTTTTGCTTGGTTGCCGGCGGCTACAGCCGGGCCCGTATTCAGGGTCATGGTAGTCATGGCTCTTTCTCAGGTCGCTATCTTAGCATTCGCCCGCGGCTTACCAGCGGCGCTCAAGTTTCTTGCGCAGCCAGACTGCGCAGGTGTTCATGGTGATCAGTACTGCCAGCAGTACCATGATCGCGGCGGAGGTGCGCTCCACGAACGCGCGCTCCGGGCTGTCGGCCCACAGGAAGATCTGCACCGGCAATACCGTGGACGGGTCAGTTACCCCGTGCGGCACGTCGACGATAAACGCCACCATACCGATCATCAGCAGCGGCGCGGTTTCGCCCAATGCCTGGGCCATACCGATGATGGCGCCAGTCAGCATGCCGGGCATCGCCAGCGGCAAAACGTGGTGCAGCACCACCTGCATGCGTGAGGCCCCCATACCCATGGCCGCTTCGCGGATGGACGGCGGCACCGATTTCAGCGATGCGCGGCTGGAAATAATGATCGTGGGCAGCGTCATCAGGGTCAGTACCAGGCCGCCGACCAATGGCGCCGAACGGGGCATTTCAAAGAAATTGATGAAAATCGCCAGGCCCAGCAGGCCGAACACAATGGACGGTACCGCCGCGAGGTTGTTGATGTTCACCTCGATCAGGTCGGTCCAGCGGTTCTTGGGTGCGAACTCCTCCAGGTAAATAGCAGCAGCCACCCCGATCGGGAAGGACAGCGCCAGGGTTACCAGCAGGGTCAGCAGGGATCCCACCAGCGCCGCGCGGATACCCGCCTGCTCGGGCTCGCGGGAGTCGCCGTTGGTAAAGAAGGTGGTATTGAAGTGCTTTTCCAGCTCGCCGCTGTCGCGAAGCTGCTGAATCCACGCCGCCTTCTGTTCCGAGGTGCGCCCGAGGAATCCCTCATCACTGTCGGAAAGGCTTTTCACGTACGTATCGACATCGTCGTCCGCATTCACCCAAACAGTCTCGCTCTGGCCCAGCAGCGCGGGATTGTTCTCCAGTCGCTCACGCAGGTTGAAGCCGGCGCCACTGGATACCAGGGAGTAAAGCTCGCGCTTGTCGCGGCGACCGGTGACATCCGGGAAGCGCTCGCGCAGGGCACTGCGAATCACGCCATCGAAGTTGGCCCAGGCCAGGCTTTCGTGATCGACCTTGTCGATGCCGAGCTCCGCCGGATCGTAGGTGACCTGCAGCTGGATTTGGCTCTGCACAAAGGCGCTGGCGCCCTTGCTGATGATGTCGGTAAACAGCACCAGTACCGCCAGCACGCCGAAGCCGATACTGGCAATACCCAGCCCGCGGAACAGTTTTTCCTTGCGGTGGCGGCTGGCAAGCCGCGCCTCGATGCGGCCGCGTACCTGATCCTGGCTCAGCGGAACCGGGCCGGTCTTTGATTCAGTTATATCAGTCATACTGTTCCCGGTATTTTTTCACGACGTGCAGGGCGATAAAGTTCAGGATCAACGTGGAGATAAACAGCATCAGACCCAGGGCAAAGGCCGCCAGGGTTTTCGGGCTGTCGAATTCCTGGTCACCCACCAGCAGGGTGACGATCTGCACCGTTACGGTGGTCACCGACTCCAGCGGGTTGGCAGTGAGGTTCGCGGCAAGGCCGGCGGCCATCACCACGATCATGGTCTCGCCGATCGCGCGGGAAACCGCCAGTAGTACACCGCCGACGATGCCGGGCAGCGCCGCCGGGATCACCACCTTGCGCACGGTTTCGGATTTGGTAGAGCCGAGACCCAGGGCGCCGTCGCGCAGGGACTGGGGCACCGCATTGATCACGTCGTCGGACAGCGACGACACGAACGGGATGATCATCACGCCCATCACCAGGCCCGCCGCCAGCGCACTTTCACTGGAGGCCTGCAGGCCCACGGACTGGGCAAGGTCGCGGATGAACGGGGCCACGGTCAGCGCGGCGAAGAAGCCGTACACCACCGTCGGTACACCGGCGAGAATTTCGATCAGCGGCTTGGCCACTGCGCGCACTTTCTTGCCCGCGTATTCCGCCAGGTAGATGGCTGACATCAGTCCCACCGGCACCGCCACAAACATCGCGATCGCGGAAACCATCAGGGTGCCGGTAAACAGCGGCACCGCACCGAAGGCACCGCTGGAGCCCACCTGATCCGCACGCATCGCCATCTGCGGACTCCAGTGCAGGCCGAACAGGAACTCGGTCACCGGCACGGCATGGAAGAAACGGATCGACTCGAACAACACCGACATCAGAATGCCCACAGTGGTGAAGATCGCGGCACAGGCGCAGGTCAGCAGCACCGCGCGCAAAACTTTTTCCACTTTTTCCCGCGCGCGCAGTTCCGGGGTAATGCGCAGCAGGGCGAAGGCGCCGAGACCGATCGAGAGAATGAGGATCAGTGCAGACTGCATCAGCTGGCCGCTCTGGCGCAGGCTGGCCAGGTGTTCGGCGGCGGCCAGCAGCTGGGGCGTCACTTCACCGAGCTGGTTGCCCGCCGCCAGGTTCTGGATCTGCGCATACAAAAGGTTCTGCCCGGAAAGGCTTGTCGGCTTTTCAGCGATGCCGCTCATCACCAGGGTGCGGATGATGGCATCGTCAAATGCCAGCCAGACTCCCAGCAGGATCAGTGCCGGCAGTCCACACCAGAGTGCGGTATGCACGCCGTAATAGCTGGGCAGGGAGGCCAGGCTGCGGATACCACCGCGGCTGCGGGCGGCGGTAATGGCCCGACTGAAGCCGGTACCGTAAGCCACCAGTACCAGCAGCAACAGCAGGGCGAATAAAGTGGGAGTCTGCATCGATTCGCTCGGTTGAAAATTTGCTCGGCAATTATCAGGGCTTCAGGCGACTTTTACATGACGTTTTCAAGCCGCGTTCTTTATATATGCAAACGGCCAAGCCCTGGGGGGCTTGGCCGGTAATTCCCTTTACCTGCTCTGGTTGCCGATTTATTTGGCCGCCAGATTGGTCAGGGCATTCAGTTTGCGCACGTCGGTGGCAACCTGCTGGCGCATGGTAGTGGGCAGCGGGATCATGCCCTTGTCGGCGAGGTAACCTTCGTCGCCCCAGGCGCGCTCATTGGTGAACTCTGCCAGGAACTGCTTGATGCCGGGTACCACATCCACGTGCGCTTTCTTCACGTAGATGAACAGCGGGCGGGATACCGGGTAGCTCTGGTCCGCGATGGAGTCGAAAGTGGGCTCCTGGCCCTCGATCACTGAGCCCTGCACCTTGTCCGCATTCTGGTCGAGGAAGCTGAAACCGAAGATGCCCAGGGCATTCGGGTTGGCTGCCAGCTTGTTCACGATCAGGTTGTCGTTCTCACCGGCTTCCACATAAGCGCCGTCTTCACGGATGTTGTGACAGATTGCTTTGTAGGCATTCTTGTCGCCGTCTTTCTTGGCCGCGATCCAGTCAAATTTCTTGCAGCCACCTTCCATCGCCAGTTCGGCAAAGGCGTCGCGGGTACCGGAAGTCGGGGGCGGGCCCAGCACTTCGATCTTGTGCGCGGGCAGTGCCGGGTTCACGTCTTTCCAGGTCTTGTAGGGGTTGGCGACCAGGGTTTCGGAGCCGTCCGGGTTCGGGACATCTTTCGCCAGCGCCAGGAAGATGTCCTTGCGGCTGAGCGCGAACGGCTCGGCAGTCTTGGCATTGGCCAGCACGATGCCGTCAAAACCGATCTGAACTTCCACCACGTCCACACCATTGCCGTTACACATTTCCAGTTCGGACTGCTTGATGCGACGGGAGGCACCGGTGATGTCTGCGGTATTTTCGCCAACACCCTGGCAGAACAGCTTCATGCCGCCACCGGTGCCCGTGGACTCGACCACCGGGGTCTTGTACTGGGTGGCGCGGCTGAAGCGCTCGGCCACCACAGTGGTGAACGGGTAAACCGTAGAGGAACCGACAATGCTGATGTGGTCGCGTGCGGCCAGGGCGACGTTGGAAGCCGCTATCGTCAGGGCTGCCAGGGCCGAGGCCAGGACTTTCTTGTTCGTGGAACGCTTGTTCATGGGTGTCTCCAGGGTGTTCAAAATCTCTTCACGCGAGGCATGCTATGTCGAACTGGTGACGATTCTATGAATGAAAAGTTACAAACAGGTTACAGTCTCCCGCTGCAATTTTAACCAGAGCCCTCCGGATCGACCTGTGGTGCCGGGACTGGCCGGGCGCGCAGCGCTGGCGTCCTTCCTGACCAGAGGGTACGCTCAGTGCCATAACGAAAAAAACGATATCTAGGGATTAGAGAAAACGGGTATGTCGCTTCTGTTACGGGCCGCTGACGGCCTCGACCGGTTCGCCACGGCCACGGGCCGCGCGCTGGGCTGGTTTACTTTGCTGATGGTATTGATCCAGAGCCTGGTGGTGGCTTTGCGCTACGGTTTTGATGCCGGCTCCCTGGCGCTACAGGATACCGCAGCCTACCTGCACGGTGCCGCGTTTATGCTCGGCCTGGCCTACGCACTGCGCTGTGGTGCGCACGTGCGGGTGGATGTTTTCTATCGCGAAATGCAACCCCGCGGCAAAGCGTGGGTCGACGCAGTCGGCTGCCTGATCTTCCTGATGCCGCTGTGTGTATTTATTGCCGTGGGCGGCTGGCACTTCGCCGCCAACAGCTGGGCGGTGCACGAGAGCAGCGCCAGCGCCGACGGCCTCGGCGGTGTCTACCTGCTGAAAAGTCTGATCCCGCTGGCCGGTGCCACCCTGATCCTGCAGGGCATTTCCCAGTTTGCCCGCGCCCTCAATACCCTGATGCAGCTCGAGTCGCGAGCGATCGGCACTGCACAGCCGGCGACCACCAGGCAGACGGAAGTCACTCTGCCGGCGAGCGGCCCGGCTATGCGCGAGGCGCCCGGGAAGCTGGGCAGCGAGGTGAGCGCATGATGGAACTGATCCCGCTGTTGATGTTTCTCGCCGTATGTCTCGCGCTCATGTTCGGATACCCGGTGGCCTTTACCCTGGGCGGCACCGCACTGATCGCCGCAGGGCTTGGCATCGTCGCCGGCATCTTCGATGGCGAGCTGCTGCGCGCCTTCCCGGATCGCCTGTACGGCATCATGCAGAACGGCACCCTGATGGCGGTGCCGCTGTTTGTGCTGATGGGAATCATGCTCGAACGCGCGCGTATCGCCGAGGAGCTTCTGGTCAACCTCGCCCGGGTGTTCTCCCGGGTACCCGCTGGCATGGGTATCTCGGTGGTGGTGGTCGGTGCGCTGCTGGCGGCGAGTACCGGCATCGTCGGTGCGACGGTAGTGACCATGGGCCTGATGTCCTTGCCGACCATGCTCAAGCGCGGTTACTCGCCGCAGTTGGCCACCGGCACCATCTGCGCCACCGGTACCCTGGGGCAGATCATTCCGCCCTCGATTGCGCTGGTTCTGCTGGGGGACACCCTGTCCAATGCTTATCAACAGGCGCAGTTATCCCAGGGCATTTTCAATCCACAGCCGGTCAGCGTGGGCGACCTGTTCGTCGGTGCGGTAATTCCGGGTCTATTGCTGGTCACCGCGTATATCATCTACCTGCTGTTTATCGCCCGACGCGAGCCTGTACTTGCGCAGCGCAGCAGGGAAGAGGTGAACCTGGCGGAAACCCTGAAGAGCCTGTTGCCACCCATTGGTTTGATGCTGCTGGTGCTGGGTTCGATCATTACGGGCGCGGCCACGCCGACAGAAGCCGCGGCCATCGGCGCCCTCGGCGCCGGTATCCTGGCCTGGGGCCGCGGTGCGCTGAACTGGAAGCGCGCCGGTGAGGTAGGGCAGAGCACATTGCAGGTGACGGCGATGGTGTTTGCGATCCTGATCGGCGCCTCGCTGTTCTCGCTGGTATTCCGTGGTTTTAATGGCGAGGAAGTGGTCACTCACTTCTTCAACAGCCTGCCTGGTGGCGTGGTCGGTGCGACGCTGCTGGTGATGCTGGTGATCTTCCTGCTGGGCTTCATTCTCGACTTTATCGAAATCACTTTCGTGGTGGTGCCGATCGTGGGCCCGGTACTGCTGGCGATGGGACTCGACCCGGTATGGCTGGGTGTGATGATCGCGCTGAACCTGCAGACCTCGTTCCTCACCCCCCCGTTCGGCTTTGCGCTGTTCTACCTGCGCGGGGTGGCGCCGGCCGAAGTGGCTACCGGAGCCATCTATCGTGGCGTGGTGCCATTTATTTTTATCCAGTTGCTGGTGATGTGTTTGCTGGCAGTGTGGCCTTCGCTGGCGACCTGGCTGCCGGGCTTCGTAGCGGGATAGGTTCCGAGGTTTTTGGGCAGGCCCGGTGGCGGTAGAGCACCGGGGATGCGTTTTTGAAACCGGCATGAATACGTCCCTGTAGCCTGCGTCGGAAACATCCCTGTTTCCGACGCTTTCAAAAACGCATCCCCGGCACTCTACCTTCGCATTTGACTCTCAAGCTTCGTAAGCGGTTAGAGCCTCAGCTACGGAGTGCATTACTGGAAGCTAAGGCGGGGTACCGGGTGCAGGTTTTCAGGAGCGTCGCAAACAGGGACGTTTGCGACGCAGCGTACATGGATGTACTCGCAGCGGTCCTGAAAACCTGCACCCGGTGCCCCGCCGCCACAGCACTTTGCTACGAAGCCCCCTGCAGACCCCGCCCTTTCCACAACCGATAAACCGCAGGTAAAACCATCAGGGTCAGCAACATGGCGCTGACCATGCCCCCCACCATCGGTGCGGCAATCCGCTGCATCACTTCAGAGCCCACACCCGAGCCAATCATTACCGGAATCAAACCGATAAATACCGTGGCGGTGGTCATCAGCACCGGCCGCATGCGTTGCCCGGCGCCACTGCGGATCGCATCGCGCAGGTTTTCAAGCGTGGGCTTGCGTTCAGCGGCCACGCAATCCGCCTGCGTCCGGTCCCAGGCCTGGTTCAGATAGACCAGCATGATCACGCCGATCTCTACCGCCACCCCGGCCAGTGCGATGAACCCCACACCCACCGCAACCGACAGGTTGTAGTCGAGTAAATACAGCAGCCACAGGCCGCCGATCAGGGCCAGCGGCAGGGTGCCCATGATCACCAGCACCTCGCCCACATGGCGGAAACTGAAATACAGCAGCAGCACGATGATCCCGAGAGTGATTGGCAGCAGCAGGCCGAGCCGCTCGCGCGCGCGCTCCATGTATTCATATTGCCCCGACCACGCCAGCGAATAACCCGGGGGCAGCTCCAGCTCCTGCGCCACCAGTTTCTGGGCCTCCGCCACCCACGAGCCCAGGTCGCGACCGTGAATGTCGATGTACACCCAGCCATTGGGACGCGCATTCTCGGTCTTGATCATCGGCGGACCGCCCTGCACCTCGATTTTCGCCACGTCCCCCAGGGACAGGTGGGTACCGTTCGGGGCAACCAAGGGCAGCCCGCGCAGACTCTCTGGCGAGTCACGCCAGGCCTGTGGATAACGCAGGTTGATCGGGTAGCGTTCCAGGCCCTCCACGGTTTCGCCGACGTTCTTGCCGCCCACCGCCGTGTCGATCACCGTCTGCACATCCTGGATGTTCAGGCCGTAACGGGCCGCGGCACTGCGGTCGATCTCGATATCGATATAGCGCCCGCCCTCGACCCGCTCGGCAAACACCGAAGTAGTGCCCGGCACAGCACCCAGCAGGGACTCCAGGCGGGTGCCGACTTTTTCAATCTGGTGCAGATCCGGGCCGGCAATCTTGATTCCCACCGGGGTCTTGATGCCGGTGGCGAGCATGTCGATGCGGGTCTTGATCGGCATCACCCAGGCATTGGTCACGCCCGGCAACTGCACCGCCGCATCCAGTTCCTCGCGCAGTTTTTCCGGGGTCATTCCCGGGCGCCACTGGTCGCGGGGCTTGAAGCGGATGATGGTCTCCACCATGGTCAGCGGCGCCGGATCGGTTGCGGTCTCGGCGCGGCCCATCTTGCCCCACACCTGCGCCACTTCCGGGACCTGCATGATCATCTTGTCGGTCTGCTGCAGCAGCTCGCGCGCCTTGCCGATGGAAATGCCCGGATGGGTGCTGGGCATGTACATCAGGTCGCCCTCGTCCAGCGGCGGCATGAATTCGCTGCCGGTGCGCGACAGGGGATACAGGCTGCTGGCAAGCAGCAGCAGCGCCACACCGATGACCCATTTGGGATGGCGGATCGCCAGCTCCAGCATCGGCCGGTAGGCCGCGGTAAACGCGCGGTTGATGGGGTTGGCCTGCTCCGGTTTCACATTCCCGCGCACCAGGTAGCCCATCAGCACCGGTACCAGGGTGATGGCGAGGCCGGCGGCGACGGCCATGGCGTAGGTCTTGGTGTAGGCGAGAGGGGCGAACAGCCGTCCCTCCTGGCCTTCCAGCGCGAACACCGGCAGGAAGCTGAGGGTGATGATCAGCAGGCTGAAAAACAGCGGCGGGCCCACCTCGCTGGCGGCCTCACCGACGACTTTCCACCGGTTCTCATCATTGAGCGGAGTGCGCTCCATGTGCTTGTGCAGGTTCTCGATCATCACGATGGCGCCGTCCACCATGGCGCCGATGGCAATGGCAATGCCGCCGAGGCTCATGATGTTGGCGTTGATGCCCTGCAGGTGCATCACGATAAACGCACCGATGATGCCGAGTGGCAGGCTGATGGCGATCACCAGCGACGAGCGCAGGTGGAACAGGAAGAGGGCGCACACCAGCGCCACCACGATGAATTCCTCCAGCAACTTGTGCCACAGGTTTTCCACAGCGCTGTCGATCAGCTCGCTGCGGTCGTAGGTGGGGACAATTTCCACTCCGTCCGGCAGGCTGCGCTGCAATTCATCGAGCCGCGCGCGCACGCGGTCGATCACCGCGCGGGCATTTTCACCGAAGCGCATCACGATTACGCCGCCCACCGCCTCGCCCTCGCCGTCGAGCTCCGACAGGCCGCGGCGCATCTGCGGCCCCAGGTGTACATCGGCCACATCCCGCAGCAGCAGCGGGGTGCCGCTGGCGTTGACCATCAGCGGCAGCTGGCGCAGGTCTTCCACGCTCTGGATGTAACCGCTGGCGCGCACCATGTATTCCGCTTCCGCCATCTCCACCACTGAGGCGCCCGACTCGCGGTTGCCGCGCTCAATGGCCGCCTGCACCTGGGCAAGCGTCAGGTCGTAGGCGCGCAGGCGCAGCGGATCGACTTGGACCTGATACTGGCGCACCATGCCGCCCACGGTGGCCACTTCGGACACCCCGGGCAGGGTCTGCAGTTCGTACTTGAGGAACCAGTCCTGCAGCGAGCGCAGCTGCGCCAGGTCGTGCTGGCCGCTGCGGTCCACCAGGGTGTAGCTGTAGATCCAGCCCACCCCGGTGGCGTCCGGCCCCAGCTCCGGGGTTGCCGCTGTCGGCAGGCGCGGGGCCACCTGGCTCAGGTATTCCAGGACCCGGGATCTCGCCCAGTACAGGTCGACATCGTCGTCGAAAATCACGTAAACATAGGAATCACCGAAAAACGAGTAGCCCCGCACCGTATGCGCGCCGGGCACGCTGAGCATGGCGGTGGTGAGGGGGTAGGTGACCTGGTCCTCCACCACCTGTGGCGCCTGGCCCGGGTAGCTGGTTTTCACGATGACCTGCACATCGGACAGATCCGGCAGCGCGTCCACCGGCGTATTGCGCAGGCTGTAGAGACCGGCGAGGGCCAATGCCACGGCACCGATCAGCACCAGCGCGCGGTTGTGCAGGGACCAGTAAATGATGCGCGTGATCATTTCTGTGGCTCCTGAGAATGGTCATGGGACATGGAGCCGTGATCCATCTGCGAGTGATCCACGTCACCCTGACCGCCGTCTTCGTGGTTCATGCCCTCGTGGTTCATGCCTTCATGGGCCCCATCGCCACTGGCCAGCGCGCGGGTGGCGATCACTTGGTACTTGCCGTCCTCCCGCTTGCGCACCTGTACCCGGAGGCTCGCACCGCTGTCGAGCGCCGCGCGCAGTGCAGCCTGCGCAGGCTCCGCCACATAGAAGCCCATTACCATGCCGGGCCAGTCCCAGGCCGGCACCGGCCCGTGCTCGAGGCGCGCGTAGTGGTTGTCATCGGGCATGCTGAGCACTTTGGCCTCGGCCCACGCCGTATCCGCAGTCGCCGCATGTTCGCTGCGTTTATCCTGCTGATCACCGCCAATGCGCTGCAGATCGGCGCTGATGCTGGATTCCGAGTCGATCAGGAACTGGGCCGAGGTCACGACCTCGGTACCCGCCTCAATGCCTTCGAGAATCTCCACCCGATCGCCCAGCTCGCGGCCGGCCCGCACCCGCACCGAGCGGTAACGGCCACCGCCCTCGGCAATTACCACGCGATCCATCTCACCGGTACGGATCAGCGCGCTGCGCGGCACGGTTAACGTATCCACCTGCGGGCCGTCCAGCTGCAAGCGCACGAACATGCCCGGACGCAGGGATTTATCTGCGTTCGGCACCAGTACCCGCACGCGCAGGGTGCGGGTCTTCGGATCGAGATCCGGCAGGATATGCACCAGCTCCCCGCGCCAGCTGCGGCCGGGTGCGAAATCCCCGAACAGGGTCGCGGTGTCGCCCACGCGCACCTGTGCGCCCTGTTTCGGGAACAGCTCGCCCTCGACCCATACGGATTCCAGCGGACCGATGCTCATCAGGGTGGCGGCGGGGGTGATGTACATGCCATCGCGGGCGGCAAATTCATTCACATAGCCGTGAATCGGCGCAAACAGGGTGATGTTCTGGCTCACCTTGCGCGAGCGGGTGACCTCGCGCACCTGCTCGGCCGGCACCCCGAGACTGTTGAGGCGCTCGCGGGTGGCTTCGATCAGGGTGCGGTTGCCACTCTCCAGCGCCGCCACCAGTTCACTCTGCGC
This sequence comes from Microbulbifer weihaiensis, assembly GCF_048323715.1. NCBI lineage: Bacteria > Pseudomonadati > Pseudomonadota > Gammaproteobacteria > Cellvibrionales > Microbulbiferaceae > Microbulbifer > Microbulbifer weihaiensis. Next base: position 205,933 of record NZ_JBLWFL010000007.1, on the reverse strand, counting down.
CTTCACCAGTTCCGGCGAATAGATTTCCAGCAGTGGCTGCCCCTGCTTTACGTGGTCACCCACCGCCTTGACCCAGCTCTTGTGCACCCAGCCACTCAGGCGCGTGTGGATGTGGTGCAGCTTGTCCTCATCCAGCTGCACCAGCCCCACGGTCTCCACGCGGGTGGTCACCGGGCCTTTTTCCGCACGCGCGGTGCGCACGCCGAGATTGCTTTCGACCTGCGGCGAGATGCTGACGGTACCCGGTGCCGCGCCACCTTCCTCACCTTCGTACACCGGAATCAGATCCATGCCCATGGGCGACTTGCCAGGCTTGTCGCGGCGATAATTGGGATCCATGGGGGCAACCCAGTAGAGAATCTTTTTTTCCGCCGCCGCGCCCTCGGTTGCGTTTTGTGCGGTGTTGTCGCCGGTGGTCAGGCTGCGGCCAATCAGCACGCCTGCGACCAGGGCAATCAGGGCAAAGGCGGCTAGTTTTACTTTGTTCATAACGTCTGGAACCGGTTGTTATTTGAAGTTGCCGATGGCGTCGCCACTGGAAGGGGCATCGAGCGCGCGCAGGTAGCGGATGCGGGCGAGGGCGCGGTAATAACCATACGTCAGGCGGGCCGCGCTGATCTGCGCCTCGATCGCGTCCATGCGCGCGGCGATGACGGCATCGAGATCCGCGGTGTTGGCGGCATAGCCCTTGAGCACGGCATCGGCAGTGGCCTCCGCCTGGGCCAGCAGTTCCTCGCGGTATTCACGCCGGCGGCGATCCAGGTTCTGCGCCATGGCCACAGTGCCATTCAGCTCCGCTTGCATCTGCTGCAGCAGGTTCTGGCGCTGCAGCATGCCGGCATTTTCCCGAGCGCGGCTGGCAGCCAGGCGCCGGTCCTGGCGGTTCTGGCGAAACAGCGGCAGGTCGAAGGTCACCATCACGCTGGCAAAGTCGGCGCCATCGCTCATCGGCGTGCGGTCGCGCTGGCCGTAACTCACGTCGACACCAAACTGGGGCTTGTAGGCTTCCTGGGCGAGCGCCACATTGGCCCGCTCAGCCTCCACCCGCGCGCTGCTGGCGGCCACCGCCGGGTGGCTTTCCACCACTGCCAGGGGCACCGGCAAAGTCTGAGCGGCGAGCCAGTCGCGGGATTCGCGCCACTCTGGGGGCGCCGAATCCAGCTCACCCCAGGCGGCACCGCCGATCCAGCGGCTCAGCACACCTCGGGCGCGACTGATTTCACCGTCGGCGGCGGCGATGCGGTCGTCCAGGCGCGCCAGCGCCAGCTGCGACTGCAGCAATTGCTGGGACTGGATCTGTGCGCTGGCCAGCCGCGCGCGGTTGTATCCCACCAGTTCCTGCATCCAGCGCCGGTTTTCCGCCAGCAGCGCGCGCACGCGCAATTCCTCGGACAGGGTGAGATAGGCGAGGCCAACGTCTCGGGCCAGCGCCAGCGACAGGGTCGCCGCATCCGCAAAGCCCGCCTCAGCCGCGAGGGCGCCGCGCTCGCCGGCGAGTGCAGCGGAATCCCCGCGCGGCAGCTTCTGGCTGATGCCGATCACTTTCTGTGTCATCGGCTGCTCATCGAAGGCAAAGGAGTCGGTGGGCAGGTTGGCGACGCCGAGCCTGAGCATCGGGTCGGCCCACTGGCCGTCGGCGACGGCGCTTTCCGCCGTCGCTTGCGCCGCGGCGAGCGCCGCGGCGGTTTCCGGATCCTGCTGGCGAGCCAGCTGAATGGCGCCTTCCAGGGTCAGTTGTGCCTGTGTGGGGAGCGCAAATGCGGCAAGCAGCAGCACCGGGGCGACAATACGGCCCAGGGAGTGCATGGAAATTCCCATGAATAAATCCTGTCTGTCTGATACGCGAACGAGGGCACCGGCAACCGGTCAGCTGGCGGTGGAAACGGGTATCAGGCGCCGATCGGCGGGCGCAACAGGTTTCGCGGTGTGGCGGCGAGGAGAGAAGGGGATATGGGCAGGAATGCCGGGGCGGAGGGAGCTGGGCTCAGTTGCCATTCGACCCCGGGCAGGGCGACCGCGGTGCATCCACCGGCAGCACAGGTCAACTGACACAGCGTCTTGGCCGATTCGCCACTGGCATCGTCACAACAGGGCATAGCGCCGTGGTCTGACATGCCGCTATGGGCACCGTCAGGTTTAGCCGGGTGACCGTGGGCATGCTCCGCGCTGGATACCATTCCTGTGTCATGTGCACTGTGGGCAACAGACCCTTGATGATCACAGGCAGGCGCCACCGCCAGAGCCAGGCTCTGGGCAGTGAAAATCATCAGCAGCATGGTCAGAATCAGTGCGCGCATAGCTGCGAGTCTATGTGAGGGGAGAAGTCGGCACAAGCCGGGTGGGTCAGACGCGTGCCCGGCGGCGCCTCAGCCGACGTTTTATACCGCGAAACCGTTAAATTCAGCACGATGTGCTCTGGCTAATTAGTGCCCACTTTGTGCTAGAATGCGCCACCCTGCGGGCTGCACCATCACAGACCTGCCAGACCTGCCGGATCAATAAATTGCCGGATGAATAAATCTAAAAACCGTGAGCACTTTCGATGTCCGCCATTGATGAAGAACCAAAGCCCAGCGGCACCCTGACCCTGCAGACCCAATCCATGCCCCGGGATACCAATCCCCAGGGTGACGTTTTCGCTGGCTGGCTGATGTCACAGATGGATGTCGCCGGAGCCATTCTCGCCCAGAGCATTGCCCGCGGCCGTGTAACCACAGTAGCCGTCGGCAGCATGGTATTCCTGCGCCCGGTACCCGTAGGCTCCACCGTGAGCTGTTACGCCGAGGCCGTCGAAGTCGGCCGCTCCTCCATCAAGACACTGGTGGAAGTCTGGCTCACCCGCGTGGATACCGGTGAGCAGGTCAAGGTGACGGAAGGCGAGTTCGTGTTCGTGGCCATCGATGATCGCGGACGCACGCGACCGCTGCCGAACTGATCGCCAGAGCTACAACGTTCTGCATAAAAAAAAGGGTTGCCCGAGGGCAACCCTTTTTTGTTTTGCGTTGAGCGGCGACAGGCAAGCTGTCGCCACCCTGACCGTCAGTGCAAGGTAACCTTGCGACGACGGATCAGGCCCGCTGCTGCCAGCAGGGCCAACAGGTAGTAGACAGAACCACCTTTTTTCTTTTTCTTCACCGGCTCAGGTTCCACCACAGTTTCACCGCCAGAGCTGCTGGAGCTGCTGGAACCACCAGAAGAGCTGCTGGAAGAAGAACTGCTGGTGGAGCCACCGGAAGATGAGCTGCTGGAGCTGCTAGAGCTGGCGGCGCCACCGGAAGAGCTGCTGGAGCTGCTTACCGGAGCCATCACTGTCACCATCACGCTCGCTTCGGAAGTCTCAACCCCGTCACTCACGCTGACGGTGAAGGTGTACTCACCTTCCGCCAGGCCGGTTACCGTCGGCGCGGCCGTGTCTGCCCCCTGGATGGTGCCAGGGCCAGCCCAGCTGAAGCTGAGTGCATCACCATCGGCGTCAGTGCTCATGCTCGCGTCAAGCATTGCACTGTCACCTTCGGTGATGGTCACGTCACCGGCAACGGCCGCCACAGGTGCGTCCTGAACGCCGGCGACGGTCAGCATGAAGGTGGTGGACACGGCGTCGTTCGGGAAGGTCGCGTCGGCAACGGTTACGGTCACTTCAGTGGTGCCATTGAAGTTTTCAGCCGGGATCAGGTCGAAGGTCGATCCGGAATCCCCACCGTGAACTTCCGCACTGACGTTGTCACCGGATACGGTGATCACGTTGGTGCCGTTGTCGTCATCGGCGTAGAGCACTTCGATGCCGGTCAGCACTTCGTCCTCGTTCACCTGCTGGTCGGCAATCTCACCCAGGGTGATGTTGCTGGCCACATGGATATCCGCGGTCACCTGCAGGGTATCCAGTCCATCGACAGCGTTAGCAACGTCAATGGTCTGCACCGTGCCGGTGGCCTTGGAGTTCACACGCACCTGGAAGGTCACGTCGAAGGCGGAAGTTTCCGGGCCGCGGTAGTCGAAACAGAACACCTGGTTGTCGTTCAGCACCGACGGCAGGTTGCCGTTGCCGATGGCGGTAGACAGGTCACCCCACTTGCCGAAACCACCGATCGCAGTCGAGGGTGATTTCAGGCCGCGCACACCGGCAGAGGCCAGGTCGCCAACGCTGAATGGGCCAGTTACTTGCGAACCCCAGTTCAGGTTGTCGTACGCCAGGTACATCTCGTAGGCGTTGTCACTGTGGTCGTAGCCCCGACTCAAGATGAACTCCACGTCGTAGCTGTCGTCCATTGCCGTCATGGTGGCAGGGTCGATACGCCCAATGCGATCCCACTCGATGAACAGGTGGTTTTCGGTAAAGGCCACGGTGGTACCGGAGTTCTCCTCATCGTTGGCGCTCGGGTTGTACAGCGCGCCAAGGATTCGACCGGGTGCCCCGTACCAAAGTCCACCGACAACCTGCATCGGGGTACCCCAGATGTAGGGATTCTGCTCGCCAAACCAGGTGTTCGCACCGGAACCACGGGTCATAATGCCATTCAGGTCAATGGCCCCGTTCGGGTGAACGTAGATGGTATCGGTAGCCAGCCCAGGTGCTTCGGTGTTCATGTAGAAGCTGTAGTTGCCGAAGTCCGGCCAAACCCAGCTGAACGGGAACGGGGCAACGCCTTGAGTAAAGTTCTCGCTGAAGAAGGAGCTCGGGTAGATACCGGCCTGTTTCAGGTCGACATAGCCACCGTCACCAATACCCACATCCGGGGCACGACACATGCTGTCTTGCAGCGAGTTGGTGATCACATACTCCGGCTTCCAGTCCACGGAACTCGGCTGTACGCCGGTCACGGCGAAACCGTTTTCAGTTTCCACCACATTGCCATGGTACTGGCTCTGGTTGGTGGACACAGAGCCACTCACCAGGGTCAGGCCTTCCGGCAGCACGCTCGCCAGCTCAAAGCTGCGGTCATAACCACCAAGGTTAGGCTGCACCTTGACCGCCACATCGATCACTTCACCACTGCGTGCACGGGTCTGTGAAGTTTCGATATCCACGTCGTTGGCGCCGCGGGTTACCTTGAACGGCACCATACCCAGGTTACCAGCGTTCATCGGGCTGTTGCCGAGGTCAAAGGCACTGTAGAAGAACTCACCCTTGGCCAAATTGAGATCCTGCCAGTGGATGCTCAGGTCGAAGGCTTCACCGGCTTCGGCGCTGGACGGCAGGGACAGGCTCAGATCGGTGGACTGATCCGCAGTCACTACGCCGGTAGCTACCTTGAAGTCATCAACATAAGCGCCGCTGTAAGTCGCGTGGTTCTGCCAGGCGATCCAGTAGTTACCCGCCTGCGGGTAGTTGATGTTACACCAGTCCTTGCCCTCGCCACTGTTGAGCACAGACTTGCACACCGCTTCGGTATCGAACTGCGGGACACCGTCGCCATTGAGGTCGATACCCACGTACAGGCCGAGCTGGCCGTAACGGTTGCTCTCGCGAGTCTCGTCACTGTGCAGGTTTTCCACCACTTCCGCGATCAGGCGCACGGCGTTTTCCGGTACGGAAACCCAGCTCATGTGCACGGTCGGATCTTCGGCATCACTGGTCACTTCGAACAGGTTGCTGCCGTTGCCGCTGGCCCGCTGATTGACCTCAATGGTCTCGAAGGTCGGTGCGACTTTTTCGAATACACGCCCGGTCAGCTGCGGAGCGTCCTTCACCTGAACGCCGGACAGGGTGTACTTGTCCGCGTCGCGGTGCGCGGTGATGTTGATATCGGTCGGCAGATCGCCGGCCGCCAGGTTCATTTCCACCGGCATACGCGCGACGGTTTTGCCCGGAGCAGCGGCATTCTCGAAATTCACCGCGCCGAACACGCTCAGGCCGTAGGGCACACCGATGATGCTCTGGGAGTCGACCCATTTGCCGGTGAACACGATGGACTGCTTCTGGCCCGCCTGCAGGGTGAAGGTGGCCGGGCTTGCGCTCAGCTGCACGCTGGCCTCGCCGGTTTCGGTGGAGATGTTCCAGGTACCGTCCACGGTGGCTTCCACGGTGCGCACCCAGGTACAGCTCAGGCGGCAGTTCATGTCGATCATGTACGGGGTATTCAGCGCGCCCGCATTGCCACCGTTGGCCGGGTTGGCGTCCAGGTACTGTTCTACCGGTACATCCATGATCAGCTGCGCATCGATCGCCGCGGCCACATCCATACGTCCGGAGCCGGTGGCCCAGGTATTGGCCTTGCCGTTGCGCGCGGGATCCCACACATCCGGAACCGCAGTCAGCTGCAGCGCAGACTGGATTTCCGCCGGGGTCCAGTCCGGGTGCGCCTGGGTCATCAGGGCCAGGCCACCGGCCACGTGCGGGGCAGACATGGAAGTGCCCTGCAGGGTGGCATAGTCGCCGGAAGCAGCTCCGCTGAACGGGTGCTCATCGGCATAGGCTGCGTAGATCGCCACACCTGGTGCTGAGATGCTCGGGGACATCACTTCACGGTTTTCCGGGATCACGGACGGCCCACGGGAGGAGAACTCCGCCATTTGATCCGCTGCTTCCGGATCGATACGGCGCTCGACCGTGGCCGGGCTCAGGGTGATCATGTGACCGCGCTCGGTGGTGCTGTCGACCCAGCGCATCAGACCGTAGTTCGGCCAGGTACCGACCCACTGACTGTTGGTAAAGTGCACGGACGGCAGTTCGTAGGCTTCGGCAACAGCGCCCTGGGTGCGATCCTGGTTGTACAGGATAAAGCCGTCGGCGCCGCCGGCTTTCACGTTCGCCACTTTGGCGGTACGCGCATTGGCATTCGGGTCATTGGGGTGGTGACGCTGACAGATCACAAACACGTTCACGTCGCCATTGGCGGCGGTGCCCCCAGTAGCAGGATCGGTAATCGGTGTGCCGTCTTTGTAAAAGTCGAAGGTGCCCGGCGCATATGGCGTGGTGCAGTAGCCGCTGTTGTCCTTCACACCTTCGGCATCTTCGTAATCCTTGGCCCAGACCACGACACCGGTGATTTCTTCACCGTTCAGGGAGCCACCGACCAGTCCGGTCTCGGACCAGCCCGGTACTTCGCTGCCGAGGGACGGATCGATAAAGCCGGCGTGGCTGACCGCAGTTTCCACCGCCATCTCACGGCCGTGGGTGGTCGCCGCCACGCTGGTCAGCCAGGGCGAGGTGTGGTTGACGGTCTGCAGGGTAGGACCTGCGTTACCGGCGGAAGCCGCAACGCTGATGCCCGCCTCGCGCGCCGCCAGGAAGGCCAACTCGGTGGCTTCATTCCACGGGTCAACGCCACCACTGATGGAGTAGTTGATAACGTCTACACCGTCCTGGATTGCCTGTTCGATACCGGCGACCAGCGCATCGCCGGGACAGCCGGCTTCCGGGTAACACACCTGGTAGGAAATGATGTTGGCGTGCGGTGCCACACCGGAAATCATCTCGAAGTCGTAGCCGGTATCGATACCGTCACTGATTTCGGCAAGTTCCGGAAGGCTGTAGGGCGCGTTGTACAGCACGTTACCGGCAACGGTGCTGGCGGTGTGAGAACCGTGACCGTTGTAATCTTCTCCGTTGGCCTGACGAATCTGTGGTCCGGGTACGCAACCGCGCCAGGTACATGTCTCGGGACCCTGATAAGTGTCGGTAATGGTCGGGTGAGACCAGACACCGATCAGCTTGCTGTTACACAGGTCTTCCTGGCCACTCACCGCACAGTCGTGCAGGTAAACGCCTTCACCCAGCGGGTTCTGCACGGTGTATTCGTCATCACCGGTTGCAGCGAAAGAGGGGTGGTCGGTGTTTACGCCGGTATCCAGGATACCCGCGACGATACCTTCACCCATGTACTGGCCACCAAGCGCGGTGATGCCGGTCCACACCTTACCCGCGCCGACGTGCTCCGGGCCGACATCGGTATGCAGTTCATAGGTGCGCACGCGCTCGATGCCTGCCACATTCGGCAACTGGGCCAGCGCTTCGGCTTCATCCTGGGTCAGTTCTGCGGTTACCGCGTTCAGTGCGATCTGGAAGCTTTCCAGTACACGCAGGCTCACACCTTTGGCAGCCGCCTGGGTAACCAGCGCTTCCTGCTTGGTTTTCAGGTGGCTGGTATACGCGTTCAGGGTCTGGTTGCCACGCGCCTTAACACCGCTCTTGAGGAGGTCTCTGGTGCTGTCGAGCCCCTCGATGCCGCCGTCGTATACGGCCGCAGGCATGTCTTTCAGGCGCACGAAATATTTGTGCGCGCCGCTGAGACCTTCCTCGCGGACAAATTTCTGGCTGTTGCTGGCATTCTGGAGCTGGATATTGGCTCCGTTGTTTTCCAGAACCTGGGACTTCTGATATTGCGCTTTATATTCCTGGTAAGCGGGTAGACTCAAATCGATCGATTTGAGCACTGCCTGCTCCTGGCCAGCAGCGGAAACGGCTTGCGCCGCTCCGAGGCTGTATAACGCGGCAGCAATAGCGCTGCTCAACGTCTTTATTTTCATAAATGCTCCTGGGCTTTTATTTTTATATCGGCTGGCCGTCATAAACCCCAGACAGACCAAGGACAGTCGATGCTAAATAACCCGCCATAGGGCATGTAACCGATCCTTTGTAACAGTTTGTAACTGCACCGATTTGGCGATTCCAAATTGAATAAAAGTCAGGTAAGGCACCAGCACGGTGCATACTTGAGTGGCGAAGAGACTGATTAATTTTCTTCAAAAGAAGGGGATCAAGCAGGAAAAATCGATCAACTTACGTAAACGACACAAAAGCACGCGGGCATTACAAAAAATAAAAATAATGCCGAACAGCCACAAATGCTTATTGTGATTATTGTGACATACGCAAATAACTTCAGCGCCGCTTGTTTGGCTTTCGAAGAGGCTGGGCCCGTAACAGCGTCAGTGAATGCCGCCGGACTCCGGAAGCATCACGCCCAGCCCGCGCAGTTGTGCTGCCAGTTGCGGGTCGCCGGATTCTCGCCAACGCTGGAACAGCTGCAGTATGTCGGTTGCACCCATCTGCCGCCCGCGGCCACAGGCCGCCGCCACCAGCTCCAGCAGCCGGGCAAAGCGCGCGGATAACTCGCGGAACACACGTCGATTGTCCCGCGCATTTTCCCCGAGATAGTCGTAGGCGCCACCGCCCATACCGATAAAGTAATCCCGGCTTATGCCGCGGCGCGTGTAGTTATCAGGAAAGAGCGCGCCCATAAACAGGGCGAGGTCGCCCAATTGCCGCAGGATCAGGCAGCGGTGGTAGTGGCTGTCTACCTCCAAGGCGTCACGGTACAGCAATGCCAGCGGCCGGATGGCGAGCTCGCCCGCGTCATAACTGAACACCTGGCCGCTGTCGCCAAACCGCGCCAGCAGGCTGCCCAGATACCACAGGGTTTCCTCCTGCGGGCGCGGATCCAGGTCTTCGGCGCCGGCCTGCAAGCGCTCGCGAAAAAAATCCGCCAGTGTCTGTTCAAAGGTGGTTTGAGATACGGATGGCATCTGCTCCTCCTTATCAGTCGGTCACTAAAACTATAAATCTGCTTTTATCGCGCTTCTATTTTTTGGACCCGGATTTTTATAAAAATTTTTTATAAAAATTCTTTTTTAACCACCCTTGAAAAATGTTTCCGGGCTCATATTTTCGCGATTGTCGGCGGGAGACCCAGACCCTGGCCGACCAACCAACCTTTAACCATTGAATCCTGCAAATGCTTATTGGGAGGAAATCCGATGAGTATCAAACCGCTCTACGACCGGGTGGTTGTCAAACGCCTTGCCGCCGAAACCACCACCAAAGGTGGCATCGTCATTCCGGACAAGGCCGCCGAAAAACCCACCCAGGGAGAAGTGATCGCCACTGGTAGTGGTGCGCCCCTCGACAACGGTGAGCTGCGCCCCCTAGCGGTCAAGGTGGGAGACCGCGTGCTGTTTGGTCAGTACGCCGGTACCGAAATCAAGCACGACGGTGAGACCTACCTCATCGTTAAGGAATCCGACATTTTTGCCGTCATTGAATCAGTGAAAGAACAGGAGAAAGCCGCATGAGTGCCAAGCAGGTCAAATTTTCCGACGACGCCCGCGAACGCATGCTGGCTGGTGTGAATATTCTCGCTGATGCCGTAAAAGCGACCCTGGGCCCCAAAGGCCGCAACGTCGTGCTGAGCAAAAGTTTCGGCGCTCCGCGCGTCACCAAAGACGGCGTGTCCGTAGCCAAGGAAATTGAGCTCAAGGACAAGTTCCAGAACATGGGCGCGCAGATGCTGAAAGAAGTCGCGTCCAAAACCGCCGATGTGGCCGGCGACGGCACCACTACCGCCACCGTACTCGCCCAGGCCCTGGTGCGCGAAGGGCACAAATCCATCGCCGCCGGCATGAACCCGATGGATCTGAAGCGCGGCATCGACACCGCAGTGAAGGCGGCGGTGGAGGAGCTGGCAAAACTGGCCAAGCCCTGTGATGACACCAGGTCGATCGGCCAGGTGGCCACCGTGTCGGCCAACTGGAACGACGACATCGGCAAGATCATCGCCGACGCCATGGAGAAAGTGGGCCGCGATGGTGTGATCACCGTCGAGGAAGGCAAGTCGCTGCACAACGAACTGGAAGTGGTGGAAGGCATGCAGTTCGATCGCGGCTACCTTTCCCCGTATTTCATCAACAACCAGGAAAAAATGCAGGCGGAACTGGATAACCCCTACATCCTGTTGTTTGACAAAAAGATCTCCAGCATCCGCGACCTGCTGCCGCTGCTCGAGTCCGTTGCCAAGTCCGGCCGCCCGCTGCTGGTGATCGCCGAAGACATCGAGGGCGAGGCGCTGGCAACGCTGGTGGTCAACAGCCTGCGCGGCATCATCAAGGTGGCAGCCGTGAAGGCCCCCGGTTTCGGCGACCGGCGCAAGGCCATGCTGGAAGATATCGCCATTCTCACCGGCGGTACGGTGATCTCGGAAGAACTGGGGTTCACCCTGGAAAAAGTACAGCTGGAACAGCTGGGCAGCGCCAAGCGCGTGGTCATCGGCAAGGACAACACGGTGGTGGTGGACGGTGCTGGCGACAAAGCGGCGATCGATGTGCGCGTGAAACAAATTCGCGCGGAAATCGAAAACTCCAGCTCCGACTACGACCGGGAAAAACTGCAGGAGCGCGTGGCCAAGCTCGCGGGCGGCGTCGCGGTGATCAAGGTCGGTGCCGCGACCGAAGTGGAAATGAAAGAGAAAAAGGATCTGGTGGACGACGCCTTCCACGCGACCCGTGCGGCGGTGGAGGAGGGCATTGTCGCCGGCGGTGGGCTCACGCTGGTGCGCGTCGCCGACAGCCTGCGCAAAAATGGCCTCAAGGGTGCCAACGACGATCAGCAGGTGGGTATCAACATTGCCCTGCGCGCAATGGAAGAGCCTTTCCGCCAGATCGTTGCCAACGCCGGCGTGGACGGCAGCGTGGTGCTGAACAACGTGCGCGACACTGCCAAGACCGCAGACAACGCCAGTTTCGGCTACAACGCCCAGACCGGTGAATACGGCGATATGCTGGAGTTCGGCATCATCGACCCGGCCAAGGTCACGCGCTCGGCGCTACAGAACGCCGGCTCCATTGCCGGACTCATGCTGACCACCGAAGTGATGGTGGCGGACAAGCCGGAAGAGAAAACATCAGAAGCCGGGGCAGGTGCCTACGATTTCTGATAGCGCTCCTCCCTCAGTGCTTACCGTGCTTAAATTCGGGGCCGCAAGGCCCCGTTTTTATTCCTGCCCGGCCTTCTGTTCAATGTGCCGGGTCTGGTAATACGCTTCTTCACTGATGCGGTGATAAGGGATCACCTGCTGCTCGAAGGCCTTGTACGCCTCGTATACCCGCCGGAACTGCGGATCTTCCAGCGCCGTCTCTTCCATGATCTGCGCGTTGATCGCTTTCAGGTAGGCAATCACATCGTCCGGCAGCCGCCGCAATTCCACCCGGTGTTCGTCCACCAGCTCCCGCAATGCGCGGTTGTTGCGCGCGGTGTACTCGTCGAGCATATCCTGGTTGGCGTCGCGGGCCGCCGTGCGCACGATGGCCTGCAGGTCTTTCGGCAGTTTTTCAAAGGCGGTTTTGTTGACGATGATTTCGAGGATGGAACCCGGCTCGTGCCAACCGGGGTAGTAATAGTATTTGGCGATCTGGTGGAAACCGAAGGCGAGGTCGTTGTAGGGGCCGACCCACTCGGTGGCATCGATGACACCGGTCTGCAGCGCGGTGTACAGCTCGCCCCCGGGGATGGTCACCGCGGTGCCGCCCGCGCGGTTCAGAACGTCACCACCGAGGCCCGGGATGCGCATTTTCAGCCCCTGCAGATCCTCGACGGAATTGATTTCCCGGTTAAACCAGCCTGCCATCTGCACCCCGGTGGAACCGCCGGCCATAGGGATCAGATTGAAGGGCGCGTAGATTTCTTCCCACAGTTCCTGGCCGCCGCCGTAGTGCAGCCAGCCATTCATTTCCTGGGCGTTGAGCCCGAAAGGCACCGCGGTAAAAAACTGTGCGGCCGGGATCTTGCCCTTCCAGTAATAGGCCGCGCCGTGCCCCACCTGGGCCGCGCCATCGGACACTGCGCCAAACACGCCCATTGCCGGTACCAGCTCGCCCGCGCCGTAGACCTTGATGGTCAGGCGGCCATTGGACATTTCCGCGACCTTGCGCGCGAAGCGCTCCGGCGCGCTGCCGAGACCGGGAAAGTTTTTCGGCCAGGTGGTGACCAGTTTCCATTCGTAGGTTTGCTGGCCCGACGGGTTGGGGGAAGAGCTGTCGTATGACGTTACGCTTTGTGCGCTATCCACCCTCGATACCACCAAGGCACCGAAAGTAACTACCAAGAGCGCAAGCAGGCCGAGGATGACGGCGGGATACCAGTTGAGTTTTTTCATATCCATTTGAATTTTTATTGTTCGTTTTTTACGTCATCCCGGCGTATGCCGGGATCCAGTGGGAATAGCAGGCACTTTAAAACTTTTGCATAGCCTGCGGTTAGCTGGATCCCGGATCAAGTCCGGGATGACGGTGCCATTTATCCGGGTAGTGGCGGCCTTAAAGCGGCTGTAACTTGGCCATGGACACCACCAGCCACTTGCTGCCGGCATCGTCGAAGTTGACCTGCACGCGCGCGCGCGGCCCCGAGCCCTCGAACTGGACCACCGTGCCCTCGCCGAACTTGGCGTGTTCCACGCGGCCGCCCAGTGCCAGAGGCGGCAGGTCGTCGTCGAACTCCGGCGCCGGGTCGGAGTAGGGGTTGATACCGCTTCCAAATTTACCGTAGTTGGGCTGGAACAGGGGCTTGGAGATCTCCGTCTTGAGACGCACTTCATGCACCAGGTTCGGCGGGATTTCATTCACAAACCGCGACGGCTTGTTGTAGGTCTCGGTGCCGAACAGGCGGCGGCTCTCGGCGTAGGTGATATACAGCTTCTGCATCGCGCGGGTGATGCCCACGTAACACAGGCGCCGCTCCTCCTCCATGCGCCCCGGCTCCTGCGCCGACATTTTGTGCGGGAACAGGTTTTCCTCCACCCCGGCCATGAACACCAGCGGAAACTCCAGGCCTTTGGCCGAGTGCAGGGTCATCAGCTGCACCGCATCCTCGAACTCATCCGCCTGGCCTTCGCCGGCATCCAGCGCGGCGCTGTCGAGGAACTGGTTGAGCAGGGAGACTTCTTCTTCGTCCACCACTTCACCCTCGGCGTCGGTGGCCTGGGGCACACCGTCGAAGGCGCGGCACGCGCTCACCAGTTCCTGTAGGTTCTCCACCCGGGTCTGGCCTTTCTCGCCTTTTTCCTTGCTGTGGAAATCCACCAGGCCGGTCTTCTCGATCGCCAGCTCGGCAATATGATCGAGGGTCTTGTCGACACTCTCTTCGTCCAGTGCGTCCACCAGACTGAGGAAGCTGGCCAGGGCATTGCCGGCGCGGGCCGCGAGCACTTTCTGCTGCAGCATTTTCTCGGCCGCCGACCACATGGAACTGCCGTGCTCGCGCGCGAATTCACGCACCAGCTCCACGGTGCGCGCGCCGATGCCGCGGGTCGGGGTGTTCACCACCCGCTCGAAGGAGGTGTCGTCGTGGCGATTGGTAATCAGGCGCATGTACGAAAGCGCGTTCTTGATTTCCATGCGCTCGTAGAAGCGCTGGCCACCGTAGATGCGGTAGGGCACCTGTTCCCGCAGCAGGCCTTCTTCCAGCACCCGCGACTGGGCGTTGGAGCGGTAGAGGATGGCCACGCTGTCGCGGCGGTTGCCATCGCGCACCCAGTCCTGGATGCGCTCGACGATAAAGCGCGCTTCGTCCTGCTCGTTGTAGGCGGAGTAGAGCGCGATCGGCTCGCCCTCGTCGCCCTCGGTCCACAGTTCCTTGCCGAGGCGGTCGCTGTTGTTGGCGATCACCGCATTGGCCGCCTTCAGGATGGTGCTGGTGGAGCGGTAGTTCTGCTCCAGGCGCACCATCTGCACCTCGTGCAGGTCCTGCTCGAAGTGCTGGATGTTTTCGATCTTGGCGCCGCGCCAGCCGTAGATAGACTGGTCGTCATCGCCCACCGCAGTGATCCGGCACTCGTTGCCTGCCAGCAGGCGAAGCCAGGCGTACTGTATGGTATTGGTGTCCTGGAACTCATCCACCAGGATATACGGGAAGCGGCGGCGATAGTGGGCAAGGATGCCGTCGTTGTCGCGCAGCAGTTCGTGCGCGCGCAGCAGCAGCTCGCCGAAATCCACCACGCCCGCGCGCTGGCAGGCTGCCTCATACGCGCTGTAGATCGTCACCATGGTCTGCAGCCACGGATCGCCGGTGAGCTGAATGTACTGCGGGCGCAGCCCTTCGTCTTTCTGCGCACCGATCCACCACTGGCTTTCCCGCGGCGGCCACTTCTTCTCGTCCAGCCCCAGCTCGTTCTGCACCCGCTTGATCAGGCGCAGCTGGTCGTCGCTGTCGAGGATCTGGAAGTTCTGCGGCAGTTTCGCTTCCTGCCAGTGGGCGCGCAGCAGGCGGTGGGCAAGGCCGTGGAAGGTTCCCACCCACATGCCGAAGGTGTTCATCCCCAGCAATTCTTCGATGCGCCCGCGCATTTCGCGCGCGGCCTTGTTGGTGAAGGTCACGGCCATGATGGAGTAGGGCGAGGCGCCCTCGACCTGCATCAGCCAGGCGATGCGGTGCACCAGCACACGGGTCTTGCCCGAGCCGGCGCCGGCCAGAACCAGTTGGTTACCCGGGGGCGCGGCCACGGCCTCGCGCTGGGCGTCGTTCAGGGGGTCTAAAAGTAGTGATACGTCCATGGGCGGGGATTGTATCAGAGCCACGGCTGGATACCTGTTTATATGAACAGGATTTATATCCACAACTACTGGCTGCGAAGGGACTGCTGCCGGGTGCGCCTTCGCCGGACCGTCTGCGGCCAGGACGGCCGCAGCCGAGCCCCCAGGGATGGGTTTACGGCGTGTCCGGCGAAGGCGCACCCGGCAGCAGACCCGCCACCAATTCTGGTATGTGCTCAGCGATTCGCCAGCATGCAGGCTTCTACGATACCCGCAGTGCTCGCCAGCACCCGCCTGTGCCGCTAAACTGCACGGCTTGAACCAGAGTAAGGTAATGTCGTGAAGCCAGCGGAAGTCACGCAGAAGATCAGCGAACAATTGAGTTCCATGCGCAAATCAGAGCGCAAGGTCGCTGAATATATCCTCGCCAATCCCGACGAAATCATTCATATGCGTATCGTCGACCTGGCAACCGAAGCCCAGGTCAGCGAACCCACTGTGGTGCGCTTCTGCCGCGCCGTGGGCTGCTCCGGGTTCCAGGAATTCAAGCTCAATCTCGCCCAGCAGCTGGCCTCAAGCCCCAGCTTCGGCCAGATCGCGGTCACCGACACCGACACCATCGCCGAATACAAGCGCAAGGTGTTCGACTCCACAGTCGATACCCTGCTGAACGTGCGCGACAAGATCGACAACCGCGCCCTCGAGGCCGCCGTGACCGCCATCGCCGCCGCCAAGCGGGTGGAATTCTTCGGCTTCGGCGCCTCCGGTGCCGTCGCCGCCGACGCCAAGCACAAATTCTTCCGCCTGCAGCTGGCCGCCGCCGCCCACTCCGACCACCACATGCAGAGCATGTCGGCCATGAGCATGGAGCCCGGTGACGTCGTTGTGGCGATCTCCCAGAGCGGCCGCACCTCCTCGCTGCTGCGCTCAATGGAAATGGCCAAGCAGCAGGGCGCCACCGTGATCGGCCTCGGCCCGAGTGGATCCCCGGTTACCCGCAAGGCGACCATTCCGCTGGAAGTGGACGTCGAGGAAGACATCGAACTCTACACCCCACTGTCCTCACGCATCGCACACCTGGTGGTGATCGACGTGCTGGCCATCGGCGTGGCCCAGCGCAAGGGGCCCAAGTTGCAGGAACACCTGCTCAAGCTGAAACAGGGGCTGTACAACCTGCGGGAAGAGAAGCACTAAACAAGAGACGCAGGAATGCAGGGAAGCATCCAGACCGCCGAAGCGCCGGAGTCCGCAGGGGAGCCTGGCAACCTGACGCACGCCAACAAGCGCGTGATCCTCATCAGCGCACTGATCCAGGGGCTGGCCCTCTACGGTCTCAAGTTCTTTGATGCAGTGGAAAGCTGGTCGCCAGTCTGGCAGTACCTCTGCTACACCCTCGCCATCGCAATACCCCCCCTCGTCATTGCGATCACAGCCCCGCGTGTTGCCCACAGCGCCCGCTGGGTAATCGCCGGCTACGCCGGCGTCCTGGCCCTGCTGGCAATCTACCGCGGCTATCAGTGCACACCTGCGGAAACGGTTCACTGCGGCCCGCCTGTGGCCTATGCCATTGCCATCGTCATCGCCACCTTCATCCTCGCATTCCTGTTGCGTGCCAGCGCCACCGGTAACCGCGCGCTGCAGCGCCCGGATTACCCGGCACTGTTCCACTACTCCTGGGATAACGCCCTGACCGCGGCGCTCACGCTGGCCTTTACCGGCATCTTCTGGCTCATTTTGCTGCTGTGGCAGGGGCTGTTCCGCCTGGTTGGGATAGATTTGTTCCACGAGTGGTTCAGGCAGGACTGGTTCATCTATCCGGTGACCTGGCTGGTGGCCGGGTGCGGCGCCATCCTGTTCCGCGCCCAGCAAAGTTTCGTGCTCACCCTGAAACGACTGCTGCGCACCATGCTGATGGCGCTGCTGCCACTGCTCGCCGTGCTCACGCTGGCATTTCTGGCGACACTGCCCTTCACCGGGCTGCAGCCCATCTGGGATACTGGCCGCGGCAGCGCTCTGCTGTTATGGCTGGTGGCCGCACTGCTGTTTTTCACCAACGGGGTGATCCAGGACGATTTCCCGTTTGCCCGCTACCCCAAGTGGGTCAACCGCCTGTTGCTGCTGGCAGTCGCCTTGACGCCTTTTTATTGCGCGTTTGCCGTGTACGGCCTGGCGCTTCGGGTGCAGCAGTACGGCTGGACCCCGGAGCGGCTGTGGGCACTGGTGGTGGCTCTGACTCTCGCGCTGCTCGCGCTGGCCTACAGCCTGGCGATCGTGCGCCGGCACAGCCTCTGGTCCGGGAACCTGCGCCAGATCAATACCGGCCTGGCATTCTGGGTGCTGGCAATCTGCCTGCTGACCCAGACACCGCTGCTGAATTTCTGGCAGATCAGTGCCCACCACCAGGCCGCGCGCCTGGCCTCATCGCGAGTAGCGCCAGCGGAGTTCGATTTCTTTTTCCTGCGCCAGCAACTGGGCCGCCCAGGACTGGCGGCATTGCAGGACCTACAGAGCCTGCCAGCGGTGCAGCAGGATCCCAAACTGGCCGCCTATGTCGGGGAACTGCTCGCCGCCGGCAAAATTGACTGGAAACTGCGGGAGAACCCACTGCAGTCCGCCGCCGACGCGCGCAAGCTGCACGCCATCCCGGTACTGCCGGAGGGTCAACGGTTACCTGACGCCTTCGACTATCGCCGTCAGGGCAATGATTGCGGCGAGTCGCGCCGCCAGTGCCTGTGGCTGGCGCAGGATCTGGATGGCGACGGTGGGCGCGAATATCTGCTGTTCATTTTTACCCCGGCCACCGGGGATGAGGCGCACTGGCTGCGTATTCTGGCTTACGCTTACCAGGATGAAGACTGGCGGGTGGTCGCCAGCAGCAGCCGGCAGACCCGCGAAGACTTCGCCAGCCTGCGCGGGCGCCTGTCCGCTGGCGACTTCAGCCTGCGGCCGTCGCACTGGCAAAGCCTGTATATCGGCGACGAGTTGCTGTTCGATCCCACCCGCGACTGAGTCCGCGATAACTCGCCCCTGTTCCTCACTTTAATTTGTCATTCCGGGCAATCGCCCGGAATTGCCCCTTGGGTTTGCCGCCGCCGATCCGCTACCATGCGCGCGCAGTACACACTGCCCATCGCCGGCATGTGGCCCAACCTGAACGGGCTTCCCCCAGCCGGCACCTCCTTTTTACCGCTGTTTCCGAGTCGCCATGCCGCCGCTGAACCTTACCGCCGACACCCGTCCGCCACGCTGGCTCGCGCCCTGCCTGGCCGCGCTTGTCGCCCTGACTCCGTTTGCCATCGACACCTACCTGCCGGCAATTCCCGCCATGGCAGCAGCCCTCGGGGTTACCGTCGCGCAGGTGCAGCACTCGGTGTCCAGCTACCTGCTGGGGTTTGCCATCGGCCAGCTGTGCGGCGGGCCGCTCTCGGATCGCTGGGGCAGAATTGTGGTTGGCACCATCGGCCTTGGGATCTTTATCGCCAGCACCGCGCTGATCCTGCTGGCCAACAGTGTGGAATGGCTGGTGGCACTGCGCTTCCTGCAGGCGCTGGGCGGCGGTTTTGCCACAGTGATCAGCGGTGCCATTGTGCGCGACCTGTACAGCGGCCGCGAAGCGGCGCGGGTCATGTCGATGATTGCGACCATGATGCTGATCGCACCGCTGGTGGCGCCGGTGATCGGCTCCACGCTGCTGACACTGGGCGACTGGCACGGCATCTTCGTGTTTCTGCTGGTGTACGGTGCGCTGATGCTACTGCTGGTGCGCGGTGTGCTGCCGGAGACCGTATCGAAATTCCGCCGCGCGCGCCGGCAGCGGGAATCCCGCCGCAACCTGTTCCGCAACTATGCGCAGATCTTCCGCACACCGCGGGCACTGGGGTTCCTGTTCGCGCAGGCGCTGGTTAGCGGCTGTATGTTCATCTACATCACCACCGCACCGTTTGTGTTTATGGAACACTTCGCGCTGCCGGCGGCACGGTTTCCGCTGATGTTTGGCAGCTGTGTGCTGCTGCTGGCGGTAATGGTGCAGCTGAATATTCGCCTGCTGAAGTTCTTCGAGCCGCGCCAGATCCTGCAGGCGGGTATCGGCCTGCAGCTCGCGGCCTGCGTGGTCCTGCTGGCGAGCACACTGTATTTCGGCGAGGCGCAATCACTGCTGGCGTGGATGCTGCCGCTGGTGATGGCCATGGGCGCCATCGGCATCATTACCCCCAACAGCGCCGCCTGTTACCTGGAATTTTTCCCCGGGATCAGCGGCACTGCCAATGCGCTCTATGGGGCGTCGATCTTTATCGCTGGCGGCCTGCTCGGCGGACTGGTCAATAGCGTGCACACCGGAACCTTGGTGCCAATTGCCGCGGGTATGCTGTGCTGCGCGGCCGCCGCGTTTGCCTGCCTGCTTTTTGTCGCGCGCGCGCGGCAACCGATCGAGATTGGTCGCGCGCGCTGAACCCTAGGCCAGCCCCTCGTCCTGCATCGCCTTCTGCACCCCCGGACGGGCGGCCATGCGCTCGGCAAAGGCCTTGAGCTTCGGCCAGTTGCCGGTGTCCACACCGACCTTGCTGCACCAGCTGTACACGGTAAACAGGTAGGCGTCGGCGATGCTGAAATCGTCACCCAGCAGGTAGTCGCCGCCCAGGTTGTCCTCGACAAACTGGAAGCGGTCGCCGAGGACTTGTTTGGCGCGCTGCTTTTCACTGTCGTTGCCGTCCCAGAACAGGGGCACAAACGACTTGTGGACTTCGGTACTGATGAAATTCAGCCACTCCAGCAAACGGTAGTGGGGCAGGGTGCCGTATTCCGGCGCCAGCCCCTGTTCGGGTTTCTGCTCCGCCAGGAACTGCACAATGGCCGGGCCCTCGGTAAGCACTTCACCACCTTCCAGCTGCAGCGCAGGCACATAACCTTTCGGGTTAACCTGGGTGTAATCACCGCCGCTTTCCAGTTCTTTGGTCTTCAGGTTCACCTTGCACAGCTCCAGCTCGATGCCCGCTTCGCAGGCCACGATGTGCGGGGACAGGGAACAGGCACCGGGTGCGTAGTAGAGTTTCATTGAATTGATCTCCCGAGTTGGTCATGAACTTCTGGCTAAAAAAGCGCCCGATTGGTACCAGAGCGCAATCGGCGGCGGCGGGCTGTGATAAAATTTGCGCCCATCAGCCGCCCCGTTTTACTTCCGATAGTGGCATCGACATGCATCAACTGCTCGACAAACTACTCTTCAACCGCGCCACGCTGCCCCTGCGGCCGTTTTACCGGCGCTACCCATTCCGCGCTGAGGTTTCCATGCGCAGTGCCAATGACCGCGGGATGGTGGACATGGAACTGGGCTTCTTTTACAACCGCATCCCCAAGGCCGCCAATTCCACCATGGTGACGAACCTGGTGCGCCTGAAGCTGGGCTATGACCTGCCTTCCCGGCAGGCCAAGCGTACATTCCCGCACCCGGGACGCCTGGGCACGA
Source organism: Microbulbifer weihaiensis (assembly GCF_048323715.1). NCBI lineage: Bacteria > Pseudomonadati > Pseudomonadota > Gammaproteobacteria > Cellvibrionales > Microbulbiferaceae > Microbulbifer > Microbulbifer weihaiensis. The sequence continues at coordinate 185,232 of NZ_JBLWFL010000007.1, read as the reverse complement.
CAGACATGTCGCGCTTTCCCGGCCTGTTCAAGTTCACCGTGGTACGCAATCCCTACACCCGGGTACTGTCGGCGTACCTGGACAAGATAGCGCGCTTTCCCGAGCGCCCGGGCAACAACATTACGTTTGACGAATTTGTTCAGAAACTGAGCGACAACCGCCAGTTCCTCTACAGCAATGCCCACTGGGTGCCGCAAGCCGACCTGCTGCTGGTACCGGCCGCGGAGCTGGACTTTATCGGCAAGGTTGAGTCGCTCGACAGCGACCTGGATGAGATCAAGCGCCGCCTGCAGCCGGACAACCGCGACCAGATCACCACCGCGGGGCCGCCGCCCACCGGTGCATCCAGGAAGTTGCGCCGCTACTACAGCAACGAAAGACTGGTGGATCAGGTGGCGCGTATCTACCGAGCTGACTTCGAGACCTTCCAGTACAGCCCCGAATTTCCGGCCTGAGCCGCCATTGGCCCGCGGCTAGTTGCCGCGGCCGTGCGGTGCTGAGTAGTCCAGCTCGGGTCCCAGAGGCACGATCCCGGTGGGATTGATATTGCGGTGGCTGGCGTAGTAATGGGTCTTGATATGGTGGAAGTCCACCGTATCCGACACCCCCGGCCACTGGTAAAGCTCGCGCACGTAGTCCCACAGGTTGGCGTAGTCCGCCAGCCGCTGCTTGTTGCATTTGAAATGGCCGTGGTACACGGCATCAAAGCGGATCAGGGTCGTGAACAGGCGCCAGTCCGCTTCGGTGATTGCGTCCCCGGTCAGATAGCGGTTCTTGCCCAGCCGCTGCTCCAGTTGCTCCAGGGTTTCAAACAGCCGGTGATAGGCTGCCTCGTACGCGTCTTTGCTCGTGGCAAAGCCGGCGCGATACACCCCATTATTGACGTTTTCGTAAACAACACGGTTGGTGGCGTCGATATCACCGCGCAGCGCCTGTGGATAGAAATCCTGCGCATCGCCGGTGAGATCGTTGAAGGCACTATTGAACATGCGGATGATCTCCGCCGATTCATTGCTCACGATGCACTCGCGGTCCTTGTCCCACAGCACCGGCACAGTGACGCGCCCGGTGTAATCCCCGCGGTTGCGGGTATAGACCTGGTGCAGGTATTCACTGCCATAGAGGTGGTCACCGCTGCTGCCCTCGTCTTCCGCAAAGCTCCAGCCACTCTCCAGCATGTACGGGCTGACCACTGAAACCGTGATGTAATCCTCCAGCTGCTTTAACTGGCGGAAGATCAGGGCGCGGTGGGCCCAGGGGCAGGCGAGGGACACATACAGGTGATAGCGGCCCTTTTCCGCCACAAACCCGCCCTCACCACTGGGGCCGGCGCTGCCGTCTGCGGTGATCCAGTTGCGCAGCTGCGCCGCCTCCCGCTCAAATTCCCCGCCGTGCTTATCGGTGTCGTACCAGCGATCCTGCCACTGGCCGTTAACCAGTAATCCCATAGTGGCTCCTGAAAATCTTATTTATTTACTTTTCTTCATTGACGGCCGCCGACCCGGGCCATGGCATGGTCGAAGCTGAACTTGCCCGCCCCCGCGCAGGCCAGCACCAGAAAACCGCCGGCAATGGTGAGGTTTTTCATGAACATGATCTGCTGCATCTGGTCACCGGGTACATTGTGGAACAGCCACGCGCTGACCAGGCAAAAGAGCGCGAAGGCGAGCGCGACCCAGCGGGTGAAAAACCCGAACAGGATGGCAAGGCCGCCGCCCAGTTCGAGCAGGATCACCAGCGGTAACAGGGCACCGGGCACGCCGACCGACGACATATATTCCTGGGTACCGGCGTAAGCGCCGATTTTTGCGAAGCCGGAAACAATGAACATCACCGACATAAGAATGCGTGCGATCAGCTTGGTGAAGTCACAGAGAACAGGGTTGTTCATGGTAAAGCCCTCAGTCGTTGGACTTGGATTGAGTCAATAGTTGGACTGACAACGCTGTTCAGTGTAGTTCGGTGCAGAAGAACTAAAACCGCAAATTTTCGGTGGGAATGGCCGGATTTTTCGGATTTTCCGGCCGGGGGAAATCAAGAGGGAGGGGAGGAAGCTTCTGCTTTATGCACACCTCCCCCCCGCCCCGGAGTTGCATGGCGTGGAGCTGAGCCGGATGGCAGCAGCCCTCTATTCAAATCATACACTGCAGTCTGTGGCTTAACGCCCCCAGCCTGAGCCAGCCAGGTAATACGGCCTATTCAAACGCCGGCAAGCCTTCCCGCAACGCACGCAGCAACATGCACGCCGCGGGCCCGCTGCGATCCTGATCGGCGTACACGAGATACACGGTAACATCCCGCTCCCAGGGTTCCTCAGTAGGCAGGGGCAGCAGGCGGTCGGCGGAGAGGGACTCGCGGATGCGGGTTTCCGGCAGCCAGGCAAAACCCAGGCCGCGCTCGATCAGTTCCACCGATGTCTGCACGTTGGTCACGGTAATCCGCTGGTCCGAACCCAGCCAGCCGCTGTCCTGGCGGTTGCGGATCGCGGAATCCCGCATCACGATCTGGCGGCTGGCTTTCAGGTCCTTGCGTTCCACCGGGCGCCCGAGGTTATGCAGGGGGTGATCGGGGTGGGCGACGGGCAGAAACTTCACCCTTGAGACCGGCTCGCCCACGAAGCCCTGGGGCACCCGCGCGGTCAGGATGAAGTCGGCCTCCTGCTGCAGTAACAACTCTTCGGCGCCAGACAAAACCGTCTCGCGAATTTCCAGCCGGGTATGCGGAAACTCGGCGGCGAAACGCTCCACCGCATTCAGCAGGCAGTCGTAGTCAAAGATGACATCCACGGCCAGGGTCAGGCGCGCTTCCGCGCCGGCAGCAAGGCTGGAGGCCACCGCCTCCAGCGCCTCGGCCTCGTCGAGCAAGCCGCCCGCGCGGTTCAGCAGCACGCGGCCCGCATCGGTCAGCTCCGCCTTGCGCCCGCGCACTTCCAGCAGGGAGATCCCGAGGCTCTCCTGCAGCTTGTGCACCGCGTGGTTGATGGAAGACTGGCTCTTGTGCACCGCGTCGGCGGCCTGGGAAAAGCCCCCGTGTTCCACCACCGCCTGAAACATACGCCACTGTTCCAGAGTTACCTTGGCCATAGACCGTCCTTTGCCTGTTTTGTATCAGTAAGAGCTTATTTTCGAGAACCTGTCGATAGGGTCGAATGTTAGCTGCAAATATTTGCCATTTTCTAGCGGATTTATCGGCCTATACTGCCGGAAACGGAGGAAGAGAACCATGCAAGACTTCACATTGAACAGCGGTTCCCGGCCCGCGATCCGCGCGCTGGCGAGCCAGGCTTCGGCGGATGGCGCCGGGGTCAAGATCCGGCGGGTCGCGGGCTTCCAGGCACCGGAGCTGAGTCCGTTCCTGATGATCGATGAGATCCGCTCAGAGAATCCCGACGACTATATCGCCGGCTTTCCGCCGCACCCGCACCGGGGCATCGAGACCCTGACCTATATGTTGTCGGGCGAATTCGAGCATCGGGATCACCTCGGCAACCGCGGCGCCATTCGCCAGGGCGGTGCCCAGTGGATGCGCGCCGGGCGCGGCATTGTTCACTCGGAAATGCCGAGTCAGGGCGAGGGCGGTATGCACGGCTTCCAGCTGTGGATCAATATGGCGGCCAAAGACAAAATGACAAAAGCCGAGTGGCGCGATATTCAGCCGGATGAAATCCGCGAGTTGGCCCTCGACGATGAGGGCTCGCAGGCACGGCTGATCACCGGCGAGTGGGTCGTGAACGACGCGGAAGTTGCGGCACCGCTGACCGAGGCTGCGGCGGAAGCAGCTGTTGCCGATATTCGCCTCGCAGCCGGCGCGGAAGTCACCCTGCCACTACCGAAAGACCACACGGCAATGGCTTTTGTGTACCGCGGCAGCCTGCAAACCGAGCGCGGCAGCATCGGTCGGGGCAATCTGGTGTTGTATGGAGAGGGCGAGGCGGTACAATTGCGCGCGCTCGCGGATGGCGCCGGTCTGCTTCTGCTTCACGGCAGGCCACTGAATGAACCGGTGGCGCACTACGGCCCGTTTGTCATGAATACCCGCGAGCAAATCGAACAAACCCTGCGCGACTACAATAATGGCACCCTGACCGATTACTGAGCACCGTAATTTTGCGGGGCGGGCACACGTCCGCCCGCGTTGCGGGCGCAATGGAGTCGCGCGTAACCCTGCAAAATACCGAGGTAATCCCGCGGCATGGAAGTCTATTACACCTTTTGTTTACTCGCGGCCATCTCGGTTTTTCTCGGTTTCCTCAACCAATACGTTCTCCGAACCCAGACCACCATCGCCATTACTGCCGGCGCGCTCGCGCTTTCGCTATTGGTGACGGCGCTGGGCAAGTTCGAGATCGTCGAATTGCGCGACTGGGCAGCGCAGCTGCTGCCGGTGATGAACCTCGAAGACATTTTGCTCAAGGGCATGCTCGGGTTCCTGCTGTTTGCCGGCAGCCTGCATATTGACCTGCTGATGCTGCGCAACCAGAAGCTGGAAATTTCGCTGCTGGCGATTTTCGGCACACTGATATCCACCTTTGCGGTGGGCTATATGCTGCACTGGTTCCTGGCCTTTATCGGCCTGCCGGTGAACCTGGTGTACTGCCTGCTGTTCGGCGCACTGATTTCCCCTACGGATCCGATCGCGGTACTGGCGATCATCAAGAGCATGCACGCGCCGGAACAGGTTTCCATTCAGGTGGAAGGGGAGTCCCTGTTCAACGACGGCTTCGGTATGGTGGTGTTCGCGGTTATTTACGCGCTGGCTTTCGAGGGTGTGGATCCGACGCTGCCGGCAATCTCGCACCTGTTTTTGGTGGAGGCGCTGGGCGGTATTGCCATGGGCCTCGCCATCGGCGGTCTCTTCCACTGGCTGATCTGCTGCACCAATGACCACAGCCTGGAACTGCTGCTGACCCTGGTGATCCCCACCGCCGGTTTTGCCGCCGCCAATGTGCTGGGGGTTTCCGGCGCACTGGCGATGGTGGTGGCCGGTATCATCATCGGCAACTTCACCCGTGAAAAAGGCTTCTCGCGGGTGAGCCAGCACGAGCTGGACAACTTCTGGACCATCACCGAGGAATTCCTCAACGGCCTGCTGTTCCTGCTGGTGGGACTGTTCCTGATTACCATCGACTTCCAGCCGGTGGATTACCTGCTGATCGTGGCGGCAATCATTATCGTGCTGCTGGGGCGGGTGCTCGCGGTTACCACGCCGTTCCTGTTCCTGAAACGCTTTCGCACCTATCACCCTTATACCGGGCGTATCCTGATCTGGGGCGGCCTGCGCGGCGGCCTGGCACTGGCACTGGCGATGTCTATTCCGGCCGGCTATACCGTTGCCGGCAACCACGACCTGCGCCACTTGTGGGTGGTGATGACCTATGGCGTGGTACTCTTTTCCATCGTGGTACAGGGTTCCACCATCTCGCCGCTGATCCGCCGCAGCCGCGCCGCGGCATATCCGGAGGGGGATCCGGCCACGCCGCTGCCCGACTGAGTAATCCCGGGTCGCGGCCCAACACCTATAACAAATTCGAAACCAGGCCATGCCGCACGATAATTTTTTGCTTCAGACCGTCATTTTTCTCGCCGCCGCGGTGCTCTCGGTGCCGCTCGCCAAACGCCTCGGTTTCGGCTCGGTGCTCGGCTATCTGGTGGCCGGTGTCCTGATCGGCCCCCACGCGTTCGCCCTGGTCGGCGATACCAGCGACGAATTGCACTTTGCGGAATTCGGCGTGGCCCTGATGCTGTTCCTCATCGGCCTGGAACTGCAGCCGCGCAAGCTGTGGGCCATGCGCGGATCCATCTTCGGCACCGGCGGCGCCCAGGTGTTGCTCACCACCGCTGCCGTGGGTGCCATTGCCATTTCCCTGTTCGGCTTCGACTGGCGCAGCGCCACCGCCGTGGGCCTGATTCTCGCCCTGTCTTCCACCGCCATCGTGTTGCAGTCCCTGTCGGAGAAAAACCTGCTCAAGACCGAGGGCGGGCGCAATGCCTTCAGCGTGTTGCTGTTCCAGGACATTGCGGTGATCCCGATCCTGGCGCTGCTGCCACTGTTGGCCACCGCCGACGTCAACCCGGCGGCGCCGGGGCAGCTGCAGGGCTGGGGATATGCCGCGGCGGTTTTGCTTTCGATCGGCGGACTGGTGCTGGCAGGCCGCTACCTGCTGACACCACTGCTGCGGCTGGTGGTGGGTTCCCGCACCCGCGAGCTGTTTACCGCCTGCTCCCTGCTGATCGTGCTCAGCGCCGCCGCCATCATGACCTGGCTGAACCTGTCGCCGGCACTGGGTACGTTTATCGCCGGTGTGGTGCTGGCCGAAAGCGAATTCCGCCACGAGCTGGAAGCGGATATCCAGCCGTTCAAGGGCCTGTTGCTCGGCCTGTTTTTCCTCGCCGTGGGTGCCAACCTGGATCTCGCGCTGGTGATGCAGAAGCCGCTGTTGCTGCTAGGGCTGCTGGGGCTGCTGGTGGCAGTGAAATTCGCCGTGCTGTTTGCACTGGCGCGCATGCGCGGTATGGCGAAAGGGGAGGACTGGCTGTTTGCGGTATCCCTGGCGCAGGCGGGGGAATTCGGTTTTGTATTGCTGGCCTACGCCAGCCAGAACCGGGTACTGACGTCAGATGTGAGCAGCCTGCTGATCGCGCTGATCGCGCTGTCCATGGCGCTGACGCCGCTGCTGCTGCTTACCTATGAGCGGTTGATCCAGCCGCGGTTTTTTACCGGCCCGCAGCATCCCGACCTGACAGACTCTGCGCCCCAGGACGACGGCACCCCGGTGATCATCATCGGCTATGGCCGCTACGGGCAGATTGCCGGGCGCCTGCTGAATGCCTGCGGCTTCGGCACCACCCTGCTTGAGCACAATGCCGAGCAGCTGGAGCTGGTGCGCCGCTACGGGATCAAGGCCTACTACGGCGACGCTTCCCGCGAAGACCTGCTGCACGCCGCCGGCGCCGAGAATGCAAAGATTGTCATCCTCACCCTGAGTGACCAGGCGGCGTCGCTGGAAATTGTCAGCCGCATCCAGAAACACTTCCCGCACCTGACCATCCTTGCGCGCGCGCGCAACCGCATGCACCAGTACGCGCTGATGGAGGCCGGGGTGCAGTATATCTACCGCGAGACCGTGGACAGTGCGCTGGATATCGGTGCCGGAGCGCTGGAACTGCTGGGACTGTCGAAGCACCAGGCAAAGCGCTCGGCGCGCAAATTCAAGCAGCACGACCAGCGCATGCTGGAGTCCCTGTTCCCCTACTGGCGCGACGAGTCACAGCACATCGCCCAGACCCGCATCTACCGAGAGCAGCTGCTCCAGGCCCTGCGCGAAGACCGCCGGGATCCGGATCTGCACCTGGATCACCACTGGAAGGATTTCGACAGGAAAAAACCAGGCAAGCAAACCGTGACGCCCGGGCTGTAACGCCCGGGTATCTCGGGTATTAAGCTATCCCTCAGTCAGCCGGCGCACTTTCTGCGCTGCCGAATTGGTGACGTAGATAGCGCAGCAGTGCCTCAAACTGCACCTCGTTCAACTGGGGCGCAAAGCCCGGCATCATTTTTTCGTGGCCACCAACGGTGCGCGATACACCATCGAGAATGGTACGACGCAGGTTGTGGTCGCTGTGGGCACCTACGGTGGAATTGTGGAACAGGGAAGGGTAATAGCCATCAGCACTGCCGGCGCCATCCACACCGTGGCAGCTGGCACAGAGCCCGAGATACAGGCGCGCACCGTCCGCGGTATTTTCGCGGCCACCGCCGATGTCTTCCTCAAAGGTGTTCCCGCGTAGCGGAATCACGTCGCTGGCCGGCGCGCCCAGGCTCTGGCGCGGACGGCGATCTTTACCTTTTACCGCGGGAATACTGCGCAGATAGGTGACAATCGCGGCAATATCGTCGTCACGCACCAGGGCAAAACTGTTCTCAATCGCCTCCGCCATCGGCCCGCCGGCCTGCGCGAGGCGGTTTACGTGGCCGGTTTTCAGGTATTGCGCCAGCTGCTCGGCGGTCCACTTGCCGATGCCGCTATCCGGATCCGGGGTGATGTTGTATGCCTCCCAGCCATCCAGCACTGGCCCGCCCGCCAGGAAACCCCGCTGGCGCTCGTTGTATGCCTTTTCCTGAAACGCGAGGCCGCGCGGTGTGTGACACTCGCCGCAGTGGGTCAGTCCCTGCACGAGGTAGGCACCGCGGTTCCAGGCGCTGCTTCGCCCGGGATCCGGCTCGAACACGTCGCGCCCGACAAACAGCCAGTTCCAGATTTTCAGCGGCCAGCGCGCGCTCAGCCAGCGCGGGATTTCGTTCGCCGGCGGCTGGTTGTGCACCGGCGTTACGCCGAACAGGAAATAGGCGTACAGCGCGCGGATATCCTCGTCCGTCACCCTGGCATAGGCTTCATACGGCATCGCCGGATACAGGTTGTCGCCATCCTTGCCGATGCCGCGGCGCAGGGCGCGGTCAAACTCCTCCAGGCTCCAGCTGCCGATTCCAGCTTTGAGATCCGGGGTGATATTGCTGGTATACAGGGTTCCCAGTCCCGGCACCGGCATCGGTCTGCCACCGGCGAACGGCAAACCATCCGCGGCGGTATGGCAGGCCTTGCAGTCCCCAAGCACAGCCAGGTAGCGGCCCCTGGCGATCAGCTCCGGGCGGTTCAGCTCCCGGTTCACTTCCAGCGCACCGGCCGCGTCCCAGATTTCCTGGGCCTGCGACCAGGCAGGCCACAACTGCAGGCACAGCGCCAATAGCGGCAGCCACCAGCACCACCCCCTGTCATCCGAGTGATCAGCGACCCGCATCTCACGCCTCCCGCAGCAGCTGATCCGCCAGGCGCAGTGCCAGCGCAGCGATGGTGAGGGTGACATTCACCGTGCCCACACTGGGCATCACGGAACTGCCGGCAATGAACAGATTCGGGTGGCCGAAGGTGCGGCAGTCCTTGTCCACGACCGAGTCTTCCGCGCGCGCGCCCATGATCGTGGTACCGGTGATGTGGTTATTGGGCGCGAATTCATCGGTGTAGGTGATTCCGGTGGCACCCAGTAAACGCGCTATCTCGCTGTAGGTCTCGCGGGTGTGCCGGGCGCTCCTGGCCACATAGTCGCCGATGCTGTAGGTGATTTCCGGGCGCGGAATACCACTGGCATCTTTCTCCGTGGCGCTTGGCACTATGCGGTTACCGGGATCCGGCAGTAACTCGTGGAAGCTGTTGAACTCCACATAGCGGGCAGCCAGGTCGCGGATACGCGCGTTGAGTGCGGGAACGTCCACGCCGAGGTTTTCCCCCAGGGCCACATGGGCGGCATGATCAACGGCGGACAAGTTCGACAGGTGCAGTTTTTTACCGGCGTATTCGGCCCGGAAGTCGCCATCGCGGAAACCCACCACCGAGGTCATTTCCTGCGGGCCGCGCCCGGGCCACAGGGGTTCGTCGGCGTAGAAACGGATACCCGTACCGGGGTGATCCATCAGGTTGCGACCGACCATGTCGGAGTGATTGCCAACCCCGTCGGGATGGTGGTGGCCGCGGGAAAGCAGCATCAGTTTGGGTGTTTCGATGCCATTCGCTGCCAGAACGAAGGTTTTCCCGTCGACCCGGAAGTTGTTGCCCGCAGGGTCTTTGTATTCCACCGCGACGATGCGATCACCCTCACTCACCAGCCGGTTTACCACGGCGCTGTGGATCAGCCCGGCACCGCTGGCCTCAGCCTTTTCCACATGGATGATGCCGTTATACATGGCTCCGATCGGGCAGATCGGCATACAGTTGTTGTTGCCGCAGCAGGTTGGGCGGCCGTCATAGGGGCGGCTGTTGCGCGCCACCGGTTCGGTGACCACCCGCCAATCCGGGTTGTGCGCATTCATGCGCTGCTTGATGCGCGCCTCGTTGTACGACAATGGCAGCGGGTTCATGGGGTAGGGCTGGCGGCGCGGCGATCCGAGATCCTCGTCCGCCGGTCCCCAGACCCCGAGTTCGGCCTCTGCGCGCTGGTACCAGGGCTCCAGGTCCGCGTATTCAATGGGCCAGTCGCGACCGACGCCATACAGGCTGTTGAGCTTGAAATCACTGGGCAGGAAGCGCCAGCAGGACGCCGCCCAGTGCCAAGTAGTGCCACCCACCGCGCGGATGTACTGGGAGTTGAAACGGTGGCGGCCCTTGAGGATCAGGTAGTCGTTTTTGCCGGCACCGTACTCCGGGTGCGGTGCCCAGGGCGCGCTGGGATAGCACGCCATAAAATCGGTTTTATCCGCCTGGTTGCGGTAACGCTCCACGGTCTGCCAGCGCGGCAGGCGCGGGCCTGCCTCCAGCATGATCACGGTTTTTCCGGCGCGCGCCAGCTCACTGGCCACCAGCGCACCGGCCACCCCGGAGCCAACGATGACAAACTCAGCGGCTGCGTCTGCCACCGGTCACACCTCACCGTAACGCGGCAGCGGTGCACTGGCCCAGTCGCCCGGTTTGCCCGTGCAGTAGGTTCGAACCGGCAGTACATCGGCCACCACTCGGTACATCAGCGCGCGCTCGAACGTCACCAACTTGCCCTCGATAACACCGGTGTACCAGGCGGCAACGATGCGCTGTGCCGCCTGTGAATGGCGCTGTGAGGCATCCGGATTTTCGCTGAGCTGATCCAGCTGGTGCTCAAAGTCGTCGTACTTGCGATTGAGGATGGTCAACAGGCGCACCGCAACGCGCTTGTCGATGCGGGCGTTGAGGGGGAGGGGAGAGAGCAGGTTGCGCGAAACCGTGAAGAACTTGTCCAGCCGGCGGGCGGCCGCCTCAACCGACGGCGTTGCGGGATCCCGGGTCCCCTGGGATGCGATCAGAGCTGCCGGGCCGGCGAGCAAGCCGCCGGCAAGCGCCAACTGGGAACGCAGAAATTGTCTTCGCCGGATTGCACCCACATGATCCCCACTGCACAGTTTTCCCACAGATAATCGCAGTATAGGAAAGGCTGGGAATCCGTTTCACGGCGACGGTGAAGATACCGGATCCTGGGAGACGAACAGGATTCTGGAGGTATCGAAGCCCAGCTCGGCAGCCCGCGCCAGAAACGCCTGCCGGGTCTGCGCATCGACCTCGGGCTTGCGCGCCAGCAGCCACAGGTAGGAGCGGCTCGGCCCGGCTACCATCGCGTAGCGGTACTCCTTGTCCAGGTCGAACACGATATAGGATCCATAGAAAGGGCCGAAAAAGGATACCTTGAGATGAGCGATCGTGGGGTCTCCGACAAAGTAGGCCTTGCCCTCCGCCGACTCCCAGGCGCCTTTCTCTTTCGAGTAGCCCCGGTTCACAACCCTCACACCGCCGTCGTCCCGCAGGCTGTACTCCGCGGTGACATTCGTCAGCCCGCGCTCAAACGAGTGATCCAGGCGCGCGATTTCATACCAGGTGCCCAGATACCGGTTGAGCGCAAAGTTATCCACAGGTTGTATGCCTTCCGGTATCCCGGTGCAGGCAGCCATCAAACCTGTGAATAACAGCAGTAGTGAGCGGAGCGCGTGTTTACTCATCGGCAGAACCAAACCGTTGGGTTCAGGAGGTCTTCCACGGGTTTTCCCGGCAGAAGGTAGCGACGTACAGCGCTTCCACCTTTTCCCGGGCCCAGGGGGTCTTACGTAAAAACTTTAGACTGGATTTGACCGACGGATCATTTTTGAAGCAGTTCACCGGCACCCGCTCCGCGAGGCCCTCCCAACCGAAATACTCTTCCAGCTCAATCACGATGGTCTCCAGCTTGATGCCGTGGAGTGGGTTGTTGGGTTGATCGTGGTGCATAGGGTCAGTTATCCGGCAGGTCGGTGTTCACGAATATGGTGCCGGAATCGCGGCCGGCGCCATGGCTCGGGAGAATCGCTCGAGGCACATGAGCATTCTATATTTATCCATTCAGGCGAGGCTAATTTCGCCCCATTTCCCGCGCTGGCGCGTCTCGGGTGCCCCGGGTGTGCCGGCCTACTTTTCCTCGTATCGCAATATCAATACATGCTCGTCTTCCCGGTTGATACCGAGATAAACCAGATGATCACCCGCGCTCAACAGGTTGTGTACATATCCGTCTGGAACCGGCATATGTCCCAGCTCTTCGCCAGAAGAAGCGTAGCGCGCGATGCGATTTTCTTCTTCACTGAGGTGATAGAGAGTTTGTCCCCGCCAGACAGCATTGGCCGGTGAGATATCCGGTATTTCCGCCAGAAGATTCTGGTTGCGGTCGATGATACCGGCACTGGTCAGGGCAAACTGACCATCTGCGGAAATAACCGGCCAAATGCCGGCCTCAAGAAGGGTATTGGTACAGGGATCACTCTCTGGATCCCCATTGCCAGCGTCCATGAAGGTGCTGGTTACTTCGTCAAAATGCACTCCCCAGGTACAGAAAGGGGCTACCTGACTGGGGCGGAGTACGACATCATCGTCTTCAGCAGCATAGGCTTCCGGGACTTCACTGGTGTGGCGGTCGAGCTCTTCACCATTCAGGCCAAAGGCCACATAGTCCCGTGAATGGTTGTCCACCGCTTCCACTACCAGCGCGGATTTCGTTTGATCTTTCATTTCAAGCCAGCGGCTGTGTTCGAAACCCAAGGCTGCAACCTGATCCCTGTTCAGGAATACGGTTTCCTCAAATCCCGCGGCCAAGTCAACCCTGGTAACGTCAACAGTTCCTCGGATCGTATCGAAGAAAACATACGCCGCATTTTGTGATGGCGCGATGGCCAGCCTGTTAACTACGCCGAGTACTTCGTCGCTAAATCGGTCATGATCAAAATGAACCGACTCCAGAAAATGCCCGCTGTTTGCATCCCACCGATAGATTTTCGTGGATAGAGCACTCCAGTAATAGAGTATCCCGTCGCTGGCGAGAGAGAAGCCCCAGGGATGGGTGGTAGGCCGATCCCAGAAGTAGGTGACAGAACTCGCGTCTCGAACCACCTTCCATTCCCCGGGATTACCGTTTGTCAGCAATACCCGATGCAAGCACACTTCACCGTTGGTATCACTTTCGATGCTGCACAGGAAGTCCAGGGGCTGAACGTCATCCCCATCCGCAACAAGGTCACCATCGTCGTCCTGATCGGCATTATTGCCAATGCCATCGCCGTCCGTGTCTTCCCACTCATTGGGGTCGCGGGGCCAGAGATCGCGATAATTGCTCACGCCGTCGCCGTCGATATCGTCATCAGAGATGTCCGGCGTGCCATCGTCATCCTGATCCCGGTAGACGGGAACCTCCACCACTAGTGGCTCTGTGGTTGTCTGCCCATGCGAGTTCCGGGCGGTCACTTCAAAGCTGTAGACAACCAGCGCGCGATCGAGCGTGGACGTGAGACGGTAATGACCCGCATGGATCTGCTCCAGCAGGTATTCGGCGGTTCCAGCCAATTCGGTGCGCGGATCGGACAGGTCGGAACCATGTACCTCCTCTACGCGGACCAGCTCCAGTGTGAACTCAAGCAGGTTGCCACCCGGATCGCGAAAAAATGGCGCCACATCAAATGCAACGCGATTGTGACCTTGCTGTTCCACATCTCCATTCGGATCCAGGCTGGTACCGCGCAGCACCGGTGTTGCAAAATCTCCGCGGAGAAAGGGCTCCTCCTCGAATTCATCGAACATGGCGAACAGTGTATTGTCGCGAAGCCCGTCGCCATCACCGTCAAACCCGAGCAGCATGTTAAGGCTGTTGGGGTAGATACCAGCCACAAGCGCGCTGGCACTGGCAACGGTGGCACCTGCGAGGTGGACTTGCAGTGGGTCGTCAGGTTCCTTCACGGCGCCGGTCACCACCACACTCCCGGCGGGAGTAGCCAGGGTGCCGGACAGCGCTTCTATCGCGCTGTCGAAGTGAACCCGATAATTGTCCCGGTACAAATCGAAGTGCAGCTTTTCCGCGCGGATATTGAGGCCGCTGCTGTCGCGGATGGACAAGTCCAGCAGTATATCGCCGGGGCGAGAATCGACTCTGGAATCAATCACTTCGACAACACCATCCGTGGTCAGGCTATCGCCCTCGGCGGCTACCCGGTAATCGTCGTACTCCAAGCGTACCAGGCGCTCGCCGGATTCATCCCGCAGAAAACTCTGGCGCTGGGCGCCGGACAGAATGGCACGTCCCTCGATACCCTCAAGCTCTTCGACACAATCGAAATAAAACGCTGACAATACCGTATCGGCAGCGGAGTAACGCAGCTCTACTGTACCGCCGTGCCGGCATTGGAATACGCCATTGTAGATGTCCAGCGGATTGAAGCCCCAGGCTTCTTCATACAAATAGTTGTAATAGAGATTCTGTGCGACTGAATAGAACTCGAAGAAAGTACCAGACAGCAGAGGGGTGTTTTCCAGGGTGATTTCCACCGCAGGACTGTCGATGGCGATGCGTTCGCGCAATTGCTGCGGGGTGGCGGTGAACTCGGACGGAGGCAATGGTTCTGGCTCCAGCGGTTCATTGCCACCAGCGTTCGAACTACCGCCACCGCCTCCGCAACCGGCAAGTAGCAGGGTCAGGCCAAGCGTGTATGAAAAAAATCTTCCCGAAGCTTCCATCTTATGTATTTTTATTCCATAGAATTAAATTGGGTCGCCAGAAAACCGCTGTTATTTGGCAGACATAACTTGTAGCAGTCTTCCCTGACAGTTCCGGTTCGCATTTATGCCCGATTGAATAGGCAAACACAGAATTGTGCTCTGACCCCCAGTTTTTTGACCCCAGTTATTTATTATTACTGAATATATGTATGAAATTCAGTCAGCTCTAAATTCCCTGATTTTTCGGTAAATCCCACATCACAAATAGTTCCGTCTAAATAAAGCCGATAGAAGATATGGTTAGAATCGAGCTCAAAAGTATACGGTCTACCAATCATAATTCCGGCCACACTGATTTTTTTACTTTTAGTGAATCCACACTTTTCAGCTACTTTTGATTTACTATCTTTAATCAAGCCATATGTCTCAGCAATATTTTTTCCGGACATATTATCGCTCAATAAAACAGCCTCGCCTTCATTGCACGTATCCCCGCCCAAATTTGCCACATACATATTTAACTGCCTGTCGAAGGGGGAAAAGGGCATAGATTTTTTAAGGTTTTCGAAATATAAAACCTCAAAAACTCCCTTGCAAACCCCCTCGACCAGGTCTGGCTGATGGAAAACATAAACTTTAGAAACATGCTTCGATTGCTTTAAATCGCAATAATAAAATGATTCTTCACTCGATCTTTCAATAAATTTGTGCCAACTTTCGTTTATTGATTTCAAATATGACGGACCATGAATGTCACGGCATCCACCTCCCAAGTTATCAAGTTCGATAAGGGGCATGAATGCGATACCCAAAATTGCACTAATTTCCATGGCTTCACTCACTATAATAGTAACGTTCCATTAGCCTTTGATTTGCGAATTGGTAACTTGGATATCTGTCATAACTCATTAAATTTCCGCTTCCTTCAGAGAAATGCCAAAAGCCAAGAACATGGCCAAATTCATGTTGGATTCCAATCTTGTCAGTCATTAGTCCGATACTATCGACATTGACCACTGATCGTCCTGGGTAATTTACACATGCATACCTTCCAGGACATGCACCTAGGGTTCTCTGAAAGTGTACGTCACCAACGTCAGAGGCGGCTGAGAAATCTAAATCCAAGACATGGCGCACGCCATTTCCATCGATGAATTCATGGTCAAAACCATCATTTAGAGTATTAACAATATCTCCTTGATATTTTCGAAGCCGGTCATCCGTAGATACAGAAATTTCTCCTGATATTCGTATTTCTTCTACAGTTCCATCATCTCCCACTATCTCAGTGTAAGAAATTCTTTCTTTAAGTTTTTGGTTTGGCACCATCTCATTTTCATTTACTTGTTTGATTGGCCCCCTAGATTTGTCTAGTGGTGCTTTAGGTAATGCCGAGGCTTCCATAGCCACAGCAAAAGCTGCAAACGCCGCGCCATTCCCAAACTTACCCCCAGTAGCCCGAGAAACAGACCCTGCGATCGTGATCCGCACGGCTGCGCGCCCTACATTGGCCCAACCACCTCCGGACTGTAATTTAAGCCCCTTATTGGCTCCGACGGCTGCACCTATACCGGCACTTACAAACCCATGCCCGAACTTGCCGCCCTGAAGCACACTGGTAATCCCGCCGACTACGCCGGAAGCGAACACTTTTATCGGGACATTACCAAACTCCATCCCCATAAAGTTGCCCTGGCCAATGCCGGCGAAGGCCGCCGCGGATACCCCCTGGATAAAGCCCGCCTTAAGGGCGTCTTTGAAGCTGGCGCCTTGAGACATGGCATCCAGGAAGCCCGCAGCCCCCATCACCAAACCAACGATCCAAACGGTCGTTATTTCAGCGGCAGCCAGATAAATCGCCGCAGCCAGAGTGAAGACAAAATATCCACTTGGATCTGTCGCATTCAGCGGATTATTCCGGACATAGCTATAGCGGTTATACATCTGTGTATCAGAAGCAGCCTGAATAAACGGATCTGCCTGCAGAAAACGTCCCAGCCGCGCATCGTAAATACGGCCGTTCATATGAATCAGGCCCACCTCATCCAGCATTTCATGCCCGGTATAACCACGGGTGGTAACACTGCTGTCAAAGTCGCTGAGCGCTGAGCTGATCAGGGCATCCCAGCTCTGTGCATGCCTGCGCTGCCCCCAGGCATCGAACGACATCTCCTGAATGACGGAGCCACTAGCATCGGTGATGACGTCCACCGACCCCAGGTGATCCTTGTGCAGGTAATTCGTTTTACGCGCGCCGCCGGCGATGGTTACCACCGCACCGCCGGGCAGGTAACGCTTGATCTCCACGCTGCCATCGGAGCGGCTGATCTTTTCCACATTGCCGATATAGCGGGTTTCGGTACGCTTGCCGGTGCTGTCGATATCAACGCGCAGGTAGCGGCTGCGGTTCACGTCGTAGGCAAATGACGTGGTGTGTCCGTCTTTCTTGATTTCCAGCGGTTTGTCGAAGGTGCTGTATTTCAAGCTTCGGCTACTGGAGTCGCTAGAGTCGCTGGTCATATTGCCGTTGGCATCATACGAATAGGTTACCCCATCGGATGTGGCGCACAGTGCGTGCGGGCCTGCGATGGCTTCGCACTTGTCTGCATCCGCGTAGTAGTAAGTGCCCACGTCGGACTTACGCTTGATATTGCCGAAGCCGTCGTACTCCAGTGTCTGCGCGTCGCGCCCGGTGACCTGGGCACTTTTCAGTCGGTTGAGGGCGTCGTATTCGAAGTCTTCGAACAGGTCCTTGTCGCCGCTATTGTCGTGACGGTAATCCAGGTTGCCGAGGTTGTCCCACTGATAGGTGAGATCCTGGATCTGGTTGATGCCGAGCACAGAGGCCGACTGGTATTGCAGGCGTCCGGTGGCCGGGTCGTACTGGCGACGGGTGACGACACCATTGCCCTGGCGGGATTCAGTGACGTTGCCGCGCGCATCCATGGCCAGTACGGTGTAGAAGCTTTCTGCACTGGCCTGGTTGATGTTTTCACCATCCACCACCGCTTCGAGGTAGCCGTAGGCGTTATAGTGATTTTCGGTAACGCTGCTGCGCCAGCTACCACCGCCAGCCGCATCGAACTGTTGAAGTGCGCGGCCGTATTCGTCGTAGGTGGTCCTGACCCAGTGATCATCATTGGCGGCAAGACTGGTGAACTGTATGTCCACGCGGCCCAGCCTGTCGTAGCTGGGGGTCTGAGTATAGCCCGTTACACTGTCAGTTACCCCGCAAAGGGCGCCCGGTGGTATCTCGTCATTTTCACCCCCGTCACACGCCGCCAGCTCTTCCTCTGACTCCCCGTTATTCTGGTAATACCAGGCGGTATTTCCGGAAATTTGGCCATGGGCATCGTAGTCAGTACGGAGTGTCTGGCGCCCGAGTTTGTCGTACTGGTTTTCGACAACCTGTCCTTTGGCATCGGTCTGCGAGATTAGCTCGCCGAAACCGTTGTACCGGTATTCCCAATGCTTGTTCTGCCAGCCACCTTTATCGGGATCCAACATCCAGATTTTGCGCCCGAGGCGGTCGTAGCGCATTTCGGTTTCCGGCATCAGGGCACTGTCGGTGGCCTTTCTATTCACGAAGCGCAGGTGACCCTGGGCGTCGTAGCGGTAGCGGATCTCCCCTTGCAGGTGATCTTTAACCAGGGTCAGTTCGCCCTTGGCATTCTTCACCTCGGTTTTGCTGTACCCCTCCGGGTTGGTGGTGACGGTGGTATAGCCGCTGTAGGCCATATGCACATCGTAACCGGTACCGTTGTTGCTCACGGTGCCGGGCAGGTCAGTACCGACCACGCGGCCGAGAATGTCATAGGACATTACCGTCCAGTACTGGGCGCTGCCCGGGCTGCCGCTGTAGGGTTCGGACTTGCGGTGTACGCGGCCGAGCTTGTCGTATTCGGTATCCGCGTACACCCAGTTGCCATCGAAACCACGGGTGGCACTGCGCACGGTGCGCGCCAGCGCATCGAAACAGGTGAGCGACTCGCCACCGCCTGCCGTTTTCACCGACTGCTGGTAGGCGCTGCCTGCCGGGCAGTGACTGGACGGGCCGGCCAGCACGCTGATGGTGTGTGCGCCGGTGGGACTGTATTCCAGTACCTTGCGACCGAAGGCGTCGTAACGGATCTGGGACTCATTACCCAGGGCATCCTTGACCGCAATCGGGAGTCCGAGCGTATTGCGTGCGCTCACCTCGCTGACGACCTGGTTATACGCATTGGTTTCGCGCAGCAAATAACGCCCTTCGTTATCCTGGTACTCCCAGTGGCTGCTGCGGAGCTCTGTCACATCAGCGGCTTTCTGGGCAACACTCACCTTGTTACCGTAGGCGTCGTACTCGTAAGACGTGGTCAGTTTCAGGTTGGCATCTTCACCTTCGGCATCAGGCTCGATGACCTCCGTCTTCAGAAGGCCAGACTGGGCGCCGCTCTGGTAGTAAGTGAACGCGCTGGTGCGGGTTTCTTCACTCAGTTCACCATTTTCCGAGCGGCTGTGGGTAACACTAACCCGGGTCAGGCGGCCCAACTCCCGGTAACCGGAAAGGTTGTGGTCGGTATTGGCGAAGCTCAGGCTTTGGGTATCGTCATACACATTGTCAGTGACGGTAGAGAAGGTATCGCCGTTCTCCGCCACCATCTCAACCGTGATCAATTCCGGGTTACCGGCATTGTCGTACTCGTTGGTGGTGGTGACGGTTTTAAGCGGCTCGTCTCCGGTAACGCTGTCCAGTGCCCAGGTTTTCTCAACACTCGTTTGCAGCCACGGCTGCAATGGCCCCAGTTGCGCGCTGCCCTGTGCTTTGTCGTAGTTGCCCCAACCACCCCAGGCGCTGCCATCGGCGTGCTTGAGCTGCCAGGTATTCACGGACTCACTGAGCAGCAAACCGTCTGCGGTAATCACCCGGGTACTGACCGGGTAGCCCTGGAACGGGAAGTCCTGGCGGTAGCTGGTGACGGTTTCTGTCCCGGTCTGTTCGTCGACAGTACGCAATTCCTCAAAGCCAAGCATCCCGCGGCCGCCGGCCTGCACCTTGGCCTGGGCGTAGTAATAGCTGATTTTGCTGGTTGCTGCGGTGCCCTCGGCATCCACATTGATTGCGGTGGGTGCGCTACTGGCCACACCGGTAACCACGTACATCGGGCCCATTAGTTCAAGAGTGGGGGACAGTTTGCCCAGTCCGCCTTTATCTGACCAATCATCGTTCAGGGCGCTGTAATAATCTGCCAGGTCAGCCACGGCGTAATCTTGGCACCAGGCGGCACTGGTAACGCCCAAGTTGGGATCCGACACTCCACCATAGCTTGCGGTCTCGCAGCGATTTTGCGTCGTGGTGTTTATATCGCGGCGGGTATAGTGGCCGCTGTTCGTCAGCGCACCGTAGGTAACATCCGTTTCAGCGCCAAGGCCATTGGTGATTTTGTCGATCACATTTACCGGCACCCGGAAATCGGTGGCGCGATACAGGTAGGCGCGATCATCTTCCACACGTATGTAGTCGCTGACCCCATCGCCGTTCATGTCCGTGAACAGGTGCAATGCATTTTCGCTACCACTGGTGGTGCGGAAAGATTCGGCATGCGCAAACGTTCGGTCGAGGCTGCGCCAGCGTCTCACCTTGAGGCGGTGGGCGTCCTCATCGTGCCAGACGATATCCGTATCGCCATCGTTGTCATAATCAAAATACTGGCGGTTTAACGGCAGTTCGCCCAGAGAAACGGCTTCTTCAAAACCTGTGCCGGTATTTATCCGGTAATAGCCTGTTGCGCCTTGTCGATAAATAATGTCCGGCAAACCGTCACTATTGATGTCAATAGCCTCTACGCCAGCGACAGACCCGAGATAGATATTGCTTTCATACTCGCCAAGCGCTCGAGAGAAAACGATCGCCGTTCCGGCCGAATATTCACACGTGCCGGTTGTCATACCTCCGGGAAGACATTGGGCCCGCATAAAGAGACTGGCGAAAGGATCGACCAGGCCGTCGCCGTTGAAATCTGCCGGTGCACTCTCGCTGCGTATAATGGCGCGCACGGGTGTGGCTTCGTCGCCCATCGGGCCTTTCCAGGTGACCTGGTCCCAGTTGATGTCGAAGGTAACCGGCTTGCTTTGGCCAAAGCCGTAATTGCTATTACTGGCAGGAGCCCCCAGCGGTTCCAGCAGGCGATACTCGCTACCAGTAACGTAGTCGACCAAGCCATCTCCGTTGATATCGGCAAACTTTGCATGGCGATTGGTCAACTCCGTCAAATGGCGCGGGAAACCCTGCAAATACCAGTTGCCATCGGCTGCCGGTGTCGAAAGAACCACGCCCCAGTGCTCGTCGTCCTGAAGGTAGGTAACGAGATCTGCGCGGCCGTCGGCATTGAAATCAACCATCTGCCACTCATAGGGGCGATAGGTATTGTCTCCTTCCCGATAGACAGTGCGTTCAATACCGAATCCATCTTTTTCAGCGAGAACATATTTAAAGGTCTGGAATGCGATCTCCCCGGAGCCATCGTCATACCAGTCTGGTTCCAGCCAGATAAGATCCATCTGGCCATCACCATTGATATCTGCCGGCCGCGTACCAACAGAAGCGCGGTCCCTCTGCGTACTCAGAGTCACGATATCGGCGGGGGTGGCGGCGAAGCTGCCTGGTAGCGGCAGACGCCAATCAAATACGGTATCGGGCTGGCATAGGGCTCCCACACACTGACGAATACGCTCGAGTCGACTCAGGTTGTCCGCAGAGTAATCAAGGTACTCAAGCTCATACCGGCGAACTTCCGTATTGTTATTCCTGATGTTAATTTCGAGCAGGCGCTGAGAGGTTTGCATGAACTCGCCAGCGGTATAGCCGCTGATGTAATCCGTGCGATCCTCGTACTCGAATACCACACTGGCACCATAGTTACTGCTTTGTCGATCGCCAGACAGGTCGCTATATGCATAACGAATCTCGCGTATTTTCTGCCCACCAGTGCTCTCATAGAAGAATTCAACCCGGTTGCGGGCGCTGTCTTCCAGGGTACTGATCGCCCAGCCCAGGGTTCCTTTGCCAGTATCCTGCTTCGCATCCTCGGCACTACCGTAGTAGCTGATGGATCCGTCTTTGCGTTCGACCGTGAAGAACTCTGGGTGCCCGGCGCTGCCCTGGTGTGCTTTCACCAGAGCAAAGCTATCAATTTCCGTTCGATAAAGACTGCCAGGCGCTCCATACTCACCGTCTACGACCAACAGCCGCTGGCCATCGAGGCAGAAACGGTCTTCACTGCTCCAGGTAATCGGGCGTGCCTTGCCATCCTGGCCAAGGGTCTGGCGACAGCGAGTGATCGCCGAAATACCACCCAGCGCCCAGCCGTGACCAACCAGCCCATTGCCATTTTGACTGGAGTAATTCAGCGAGAGCTCAGGCACCACACCCGCGGTGCCGGCCGGCAGACTCAAGGGAATCTGGTAAGTCGCCGCGCCGGATTCATTCACTCGGAAGTTTCCGGGCAGGGTTCCTATCATGCTGGATGCATTCATCAGGCCCTGATCCAGGGTCGGCATCGGTGCCGCATCGCGCTCGATAATGGTCGCACCGTTTATGCATAGATTTGCACAGGGATCCAGGTTCGCCAGGAATGCATCGCGGTTGCTCAGTCCATCGCCGTCTGCATCTGTATCGCCGTTTTCCGATTCGATGTCACCGAAAAATAGAATTTCCCAGTAATCCGGCAGGCTGTCACCATCGCAGTCCCGGGTATATTCATCGCCTTCGTCACAGCTGAATACCGCCCATTCGTAATTCTGGATATAAAAGTAGTCGAAGCTCTGGCGCAGGTCTTCGTTCGTTAGGGCAGTGAACTCCGTTGATTGTGCGAAGATTACAGCAATATCCGCTCGGCTTGAGCCGGCTGACAGCGCAGCGATCAAATCGTCGCGGCTGTAGGTTGTACCGGCAAACGTGAGATCCGGGGACGCTTGGCCTGGGAAACCTCGCTCGTACAACTTGTCGACAAAGGCTTCATAACCGAGCTGTGACGAGAAATTAACTTTGCCGGTATCCGATTTCAGGAACGCATTGGCCACTTCCTTGGTGCTTGCGCCATTGACCAGCGCATAGGTCCAGAAAGTAAGTACATCGCGACTCAGGTTGAGAGGGGGTTGCAACAGCAGCCGGTAAAGCCGACCAGCCATCTGGTATTCAGGCAGCTGGTGCTCAGCCGGTTGCCAGTTGGTATCTTCCAGCGATTCCTTCAGCAGCGACTGGTCGCTGCTTTCCCACACCAACTGATCCTGGCCGAGAATTCCGCGGCCAAGCGCGTAGACCTCGCTGCTGGCAACGGTGGTGAAGTACAGCGTCCCGTTACCCGCTAACACCGGCGTTTCGGCAATGCCCGCACCGGCGGAATAGGTCCACTGCACGGCGCCATTCTGCGACTGAACGGCATACAGAAGGCCGTCCATGGAGCCTTGGTAGAGAATCCGGTTTTCATCAAGCACCGCGGAAGAAACCAGGTCACCACCGGTCTTCAGGCGCCATTTCTCCAGCCCCAGGGAAGTCAATGCATAGAGGTTGTCGTCCAGCGATCCGACATAAATATCGCCACTGACTGAATCGACGGTAGGCGTGGCCTTGACGAGATCACCGGTGGTGTAGGGCCACCCGGAAACAACGGAGCCATCCTCCGGGCTTAGTGCGTATACCTTGTTCCCGGAACCCACATAGATAGTGCCATCGGCGCCGACCGTTGGCGCTGAGTCAATCTGGCTGAGGCGCTCGACCGTTTGATCACCGTAGGCGTTGATACCTGCCAGCTCGCCATTACCATTCGCAACAGAAACTCGTAAACCTTTTTTCTGTGTGGCAAACAGCACTTCGCGCATAGCGTTACTGAGCGCGAGCTGCACATAGGTGGTGGCATCCTCTTGTGTGGGCGATGTCCAGATGAGCATGCTTTCCGCCAACGACTCTTGCACGCCACTCTCTATGTCGGTGAGCGTAAACCTGCTATCCGGATCGAGACCGGTACCGCTTATTCTGAGGCACTGGTTTGCGCACGACGGCTCCGCGGCAAGCAACGCGGGGGGCTGGACATCGACAGTGATGATCTCACCGGCGAGGCCGCAACCTTTGCTATTGCAGGCTTTCAGTCGATAGCTATACCTGCCAGGTACCAAGAGTTCCTCAGACAGAAATTCGGCAGCACTCGCGTGGGATACCTCAGCCAGCTGTTTCCACTCCTGCTCGCTATCAACACCACCGCGCTTAGTTTCCAACAAATAGTAATTAGGCAGAGGCTGCGCATCGAGTTTCTGCCAGGTGAATTTCAGGGCTCCGGTCAAATCGAATTCACCGTGAACCGAATTTACGGACAGGCCGGATGGCGCCTGTGGCTCAAAAAGTTCAACTGCCTGTGTATAGACTGCACTCGGCTCACCGCAGCCTGCCGCATTACAAGCGCGTACGCGGTACATATATGTGCCATGTGCCTGATTGGGTCGTAGCCAGGAAGAAATATCGGAGCCGACCGTAGAGGAACAGTAATCGGAATTAGCATCGTATTGCTGGCTACATGCATCACCTCCGATTCCTACCTGACGCTCTTCAATCACATAGCCATCTGTAGCACCCGCGACTTCATTCCAGGTAAGTGTATAAAAGCCTGAAGTATTAACCGGGAAGGGCGCGTGTTGGTCGTCCACTTTAATGACGGTGGGAGAAGTCGGAGGAGTCAGCGCATCGAAATGTACCTGTTGATTGGTTTCAGCTTCAATGCCGTCCTCGTCCGTCACCCGCGCAGTAATCGTATAGGTACCTGCAGCAGGAACAGACCATGGGAATTCGAATACTTTCCAGCCAGTAGTCAAGCCAGTATCAGTCTCAACCCCAACACCCACCAGCGCTCCACTGACATAGAACTCAACCGGGCTGATATTCCCTTCGTCATCTCTGGCTTCAGCAACGAGATTGACAGTCTGCCCGGCAACAACCTCTGCCGGTAGGTCATCTGGCACGAACTTAACTTGCGGAGGAGTGTTGGAGCTGACCGAAATATTTACTGATGCGATAGTGGTTTTCCCGGCTTTATTTTCTACAACGGCAATAAGTTTTGTTGTGCCAACCTGCACCGACGGCCAATTTGCATAGAAGCAGCCACTGCATTGATTGTCTATATCGACAGGAAAATTGAGTAGGTTGGCAGAATCTATTGTATTCCGGTAGAGCTTGACCGATATATCGAGGCCACTCTCATCACTGGCAATGATACGCAATGTTTGCGAAGTACCTTCTTTCAACACTGCGCCGTTCGACGGTGTACGCCAAGACACCGTCGGGGCAGGTATTGACTGAACATTAATGGTTATCGGATCA
Source organism: Microbulbifer weihaiensis (assembly GCF_048323715.1). Lineage (NCBI taxonomy): Bacteria > Pseudomonadati > Pseudomonadota > Gammaproteobacteria > Cellvibrionales > Microbulbiferaceae > Microbulbifer > Microbulbifer weihaiensis. The sequence goes on along the minus strand of NZ_JBLWFL010000007.1, from coordinate 160,360 downwards.
CTCGCTTCTCCACACTCAAGTGCATTGCAGGCAAAAACCCGATATTGATAGGTATCAATGTCGCGCCCTACCACGGAGTAAACTCTGGGAGAGCTGACGGGAACTTTCTTTGCGTAGCAAATTCCCTGATCCAGGCCCTGCTGGTTGTAACACCAATTACCGGCACCTTTCTTTTCCTGGACCAGGAAATAATCGAAATCTCCGGTAGTCGGTGACAGCCAACCTATACTGTACGCGCCATCTTCTGACTCGATTCCATCATCAGCTGGATAAGAATTAATTTCGGGCTTGCCGGGAGTTTTCGGTTTGTTGACAACAACCGTAATAATGGCGGTTTCGACACGGTCTTGTACGAGTCCAGTCTGTCCGCACGAGCCTTCATCACAGTATCGGTTTACCTGAGCATAATACTCATATTCGCCATTTTCGCGCGGCAACTCTCCATCAAGTGGTATGGATACTGAGTACTCGCCATTAAAGTCGCTATCCGGTTGCATCCAGTAAAGGGCACCGCTATAAGCGATATTCGTCCATTCCGTTGTCTCACCTACTTTTCGCTCGTAAATGCGATATGCATTCCATGCCTTTCCGGCCAATGTGACAGGACCCGACTGAACGATAATAGAATACTCACCATCTATGCTTTCCAGCCCGTCGCTTGCCGATATGGTCGCCGAGCTATTGGCATTTGCGGATACTGAAAGACCCAGGATTGCCAAAAAGTGGGCAATAAAAATCCTGATGTTTTTTGAGAGCCAAGACAATCCCTTATCCATGTAATCAAAGCCTTTCAATATATCTGGTGTTCCACACCGCTTATTAGCGTATTTATTCGATTTAATTGCCGAGTGAATTTGTTTCCCCATTTGGAAACAAACAAGTTCAATTCAGAGTCCTGCTCCAGAGAATCCGATCACCCTCAATTTCAACTCTCGAATCCAACGCAAATATTTTTTTGTCTTGCGTATGCACAATCAATTTGTGCCCGGACAGTGCCGGACTGCTGGTAATACCCGACCCGCCAGGTAGCTGCAATTGCCACAAGCTGGCACCGTCCTGTGCATTCAGCGCATATACGCTTCCACTGTAAGTGGCGATAAAAACGATAGCGTCATCACTGCTCATTAACGGGCCTGCAACAACAGCACCGTGTGTGGCAAAGCTCCATAGTGGTTGCTTGCTGGAACTGAGCGCAAAGACACGACCGGTATTACCCGATTGAGCGCTTTCACTGATATTCGCACCGAAGATAATCCGGTCACCTGAAATTGCCGCTTTGCCCATTACCAGGCCGGAATTTTCAAAGGTCCATTCGATTTCACCGCGTGAATTTACCTTGTAAAAATTTCCGTCAAACGCACCAACATATGCGCTCCCATCGTCCGATACAGCGAGCGATGTAGCGATTTTTTCCTGAACCGGAACACTGGGTTCTGTCCAAAGCTCGGATGGTTGGGGTGTATTCAATTTCACGCTGACACTTGCTCTGGTTTCGCCAGCTGGGCCGGTGGCCGTCAGGAAGTAACTTGTCGATAGCTGCGGATTAACAGCCAGTTCGCCCTGCATTTCGCTACTTTCATGAGTGTCTTCGTTGACGTCATTACTGATAACGACCTTTTCGGCACCGGTCACTTTCCAGCGCAGCGTCACCTGTTGGCCTTCACTATCGATGGCCGAGGGAGTCACGGAGAAGTTTTCGATCAGCAGTTGGGGGAAACTGGTTGCATCTTTGGGATCCGAGCCTGCTGCAAGTTCGTCGGCATCACTGATTCCATCGGCATCACTGTCGAGCTGGGTTAGCGAGCAACCTTTTTCATTAACGCTCTCGGTTGCCGAGGTTTCCGGGCACTGATCCAGATAATCAGCAACCTTATCGAAGTCGCTATCTATCGCCGTGGTCATCGACACCTCGGCCAAATTGCCAGCGCTGTCATTTACGCGTGCAAAAAAAACAATTTCAGAATCAATAGGTAAAGGCTGGGAAAATTGGCAGGTCGCCCGCCCATTTGCCAGTGAACACTCTGAAGGAGTACTAGTGCTGGCACTTAGAGAAAACGACTGCTGGTCGATCGCAATATTGTCGGATAACAGCAGCTGTACCGTCGGTTGCCGGTCGCGCAACAGTGCCCCATTCGCCGGTGATATAAAGTTAATTTCTGGCGAGGTAGTGTCGAGATTGAACGTTACTGACGTCGATACCACATTGCCGGCCTGGTCGATGGCACTTCCGCTGGCCAACTGGCCGGCACCATCTCCGGAATAAATCTCGCTGGCCGTACAAGTTTCTATGCCGCTGAGAGCGTCCGTGCAGTTGAAGCTGACCGTGACAGGAGTGTTATGCCAACCAGCGCTGTTGGCTGCTGGAGACATACTTGCGTTGATTGTTGGTGGCGTCAAATCGAGGTTGATTAAATCCTCGATTTGCTTCTTGTTGCCCGCCAGATCCATCGCTTCGGCAGTGACAGATTGACTTTGTCCCTCAGTGCTTACCGGTGAGTTTTCAGGACAAACTGAAATGCCGCTAAGTGAATCTGAGCAGGTGTACGTGATGACAATCGGCTGGTTATGCCATCCGTTGCTATTGGCTTGGGGCGAAACTTCAGAATTCAGAGCAGGAGCGGTTTTGTCCAGGCTAACTGTTGCGATAGCGCTGGCGACATTCCCGGCCCTATCGATGGCTTCCCCGGAAAAACTCTGTACAGCACCTTCAGCGGAAATCTCGATGGGTGCGGTACAGCTCTCTATGCCACTGAGGTCATCCTCACAGAGGAAGCTGACACTCACATCAGTGTTGTGCCAGCCTGCCGAATTCGGGTCTGGATAGATATTTGCGCTGATGGTTGGCGCTGCATTGTCGATTCCAATAACTTCCGCAGCCAACCCGCTACCGGGCTTACCCTCCAGCATGACATAGAGCGAATTCTGCAATTGCAGGGATATCAGCGGGGTGTCGAGAAATAGGGCACTTTTTTTGAAATCAGCGGGTTCGAAATAGTCCATGCCATTTAGGGAGACCCTGGCAGAGGTAACCAGATCTTCAGCATTTTCACCGTTATAGATTCGAAGAATGTAATGCTGCCCAGTTTTTGGTGCTGAAAACTCAACTGTCTGTGCTTCTGGCGTGCCGGGAGAACGTACAAAGTTGTGACTTCCGGATACCTCGAATTCCCCACTAAACGCAGCGGAATGAAAGCCCAGACTCAGTACGGCAAGGAAGACATGTTCCTTGCGTTCACACAATTTCCCTATGCGCCGCATAACAATCCCTAGTTGGTTTCGTATTTGTAATACGGAGAGCCTCCATAGAGAGACCCCAATTTGACGGCGGCAGATGTCACCACACTCATGAATTAGGCGCCAACCGAACTAGCAGATTTGTTGAATCATGCGCCAATCAAAGTGATTTTTGTGATATGCATCACGATATGTTTGAGTTTTATGTGTGATCACATTTTCAACCCCAATCGATACTTCTAAAGCGGGGGTTACCTGTGCGAGGTTAACGGGTTTTTAATTGTTCTTATTTCGAAAGAGGGGACAGCCGGCCTCTTTTTCGGACTCGGCTGTCGTTTGTTTTTTGAAGTTGTGGGTTACTCGACTGTAACCGACTTGGCGAGATTGCGCGGTTGATCCACATCAGTGCCTTTGAGTAATGCCACGTGATAGCTCAGCAGCTGCAGCGGTACGGTGTACAGAATCGGCTGCAGGCTTTCCGGCGCATCCGGGACTTCAATGACCGTGACACCCGGTTCGCTGTGGAAACCGGCTTGCGGGCTGGCAAATACAAACAGCTCGCCGCCGCGCGCGCGCACTTCCTGCAAATTCGATTTCAGCTTTTCCAGCAATTCATCGTTGGGCGCAACCACGATGACCGGCATGTCCGCATCCACCAGCGCCAGGGGCCCGTGTTTGAGTTCGCCGGCAGGGTAGGCTTCGGCGTGGATATAGGAAATTTCCTTGAGCTTGAGCGCACCTTCCAGCGCGATCGGATACTCGACGCCGCGGCCGAGGAACAGCGCATGGTGTTTCTCTGCAAATGCTTCGCTGGTGCTCTGTACCAGCTCGTCGAGAGCTGTGAACTTCTCCATCAACTTCGGCAGCCGGTGCAGGGCCTGAACCAGCTCGGCTTCGCGCTCGGCGCTCATGCCATTGGCGCGGGCGAGGGCGATACAGAACAGCTGCAGTGCCACCAGCTGGGTGGTGAATGCCTTGGTAGAGGCGACACCGATTTCCGGGCCGGCCTCGGTCATCAGGTGCAGTTCGGATTCGCGCACCAGTGAACTGTTGGGCACGTTGCAGATGGTCATGGACGCGAGGTAACCCAGCTCCTTGGCCTGGCGCAAAGCCGCAAGGGTATCGGCAGTCTCGCCGGACTGGGAAATAGTCACAAACAGGGTACCCGGGCGCACCGCGGTCTTGCGGTAGCGGATTTCGCTGGCGACCTCGACGGAGCAGGGCACGCCGGCCCAGTCTTCCAGCCAGTAGCGCGCCACCAGGCCGGCGTGGTAACTGGTACCACAGGCGACGATCTGCACCTGTTTCACTTGCGGCAGGATTTCGTTGGCGCTGGTACCCAGGGCCTGGGCCAGTACCGCGGTTTCGCCAATGCGCCCGGCGAGAGTTGCCTCGACCACTTTCGGCTGCTCGAAGATTTCCTTCTGCATATAGTGACGGTAACGGCCTTTGTCCGCCGCATCGTGGCCACCCTGCAGTTTGTTGACCGGGCGGCTGACTTCTTCACCGGACTTGTCCCACACGGCAATGCCAGCGGTGGTGACTTCGGCAATGTCGCCTTCCTCAAGGAAGATAAAGCGGTCCGTGACCTGCTGCAGCGCCATGGGATCTGAGGCAATGAAGTTTTCCTCGATGCCCACACCAATCACCAGCGGACTGCCGGAGCGGGCACATACCAGGCGGTGCGGTTCGTCGGCGCAGACCACGCCCAGGGCGTAGGCGCCATGGAGGCGCTGGGTGGCAGCGCTCACGGCCTGCAGCAGGTCGCGGCCGTCTTTGGCGAGATCGTTAACCAGGTGCACGATCACTTCGGTATCGGTTTCAGACAGAAACTCGTAGCCCTTGGCAATGAGCTCTTCGCGCAGTACCTGGTAGTTTTCGATGATGCCGTTGTGCACCAGGGCGAAGTTGCCGGAGGCGTGCGGGTGGGAGTTTTTGTCGGAGGGAACACCGTGGGTGGCCCAGCGGGTGTGGGCGATGCCCAGCTGGCCCGCGGTGGGGCTGCTGTCGAGGGCGGACTCCAGATCCGCCACCTTGCCCTGGGTCTTGCGCAGCTGCAGCTTGCCATCGCCATTGACCAGGCACACGCCGGCCGAGTCATAACCCCGGTATTCAAGGCGTCTCAGGCCTTCCAGGAGAATGCCGGTGACATTGCGCTGGCCCAGCGCACCTACGATTCCACACATCTTTTCAGACCTCTTTTTCTTTGGTTCTCGTCATCTTTGCCCGCCGATCGTGTAATTGCCGGCTGGTGCTTCGATTCATTGGTAATTGTTAATTGGTTACAGCACCGGCGCACCGACCGCAGCGCAAATCACCCGCACACCGAGTGCCTCAAGCCGCTTGCGCGCCGCTTCTTCAATGCCGTCATCGGTCACCAGCGCAGTGACCTGTTCCCAGTGCAGTTCCAGGTTGGGGATACGCCGACCCACCTTGCTGGACTCCGCCATCACGATCACTTCCCGCGCGACCTCTGCCATCACCCTCGACAGGCCAATCTGCTCGTTGAACGTGCAGGTGCCGCGCTCCAGGTCGATACCATCGGCGCCGATAAATGCCTGGTCGAAGTCGTAGCCGCGCAGTACCTGCTCGGCTACCTGGCCCTGAAACGCCTCGAAGTGGGGATCCCAGGTGCCGCCGGTCATCAGCAGCGTCGGCTCGTTTTCGAGTTCGCGCAGCTGGTTGGCCACGTGCAGGGAGTTAGTCATGACCACCAGGCCGCGCTTGCGGGTCAGCTCCGGGATCAGGCCGGTCGTGGTGCGCCCGTAATCAATCACGATGCGGTTGTGGTCGCGGATCAGTTCCGCTGCGGCGCGGCCGATGGCGCGCTTGGTCTGGGAAAGGGGATCTTCCACCACCAGTTCGCGCGGCAGGGGAATGGCACCGCCGTGACGGCGCAGCAGCAGGCCGCTGTCTTCCATCGCGGCCAGATCCTTTCGGATCGTAACTTCGGAAGTTTCGAACTGGCGCGCGAGATCTTCCACCGAGGCCTCGCCGGCGTCGTTGATAAGCTGGAGTATCTGATGGCGGCGCTGTTGGGTATTACGTTTCGACATGGAAGCTTAAGTTTCGTTTCGAAACATAAGCATAGCGAAATGAAAGCTAAGACGCCAACCTCAATCTTGCTGTGGGCGTGAGAGGTGCTCGATCAGCGCACCCAGAAATCGCGCCAGCTCGCCGCCGGTGACCGCGCGATGATCGGCGCTCACGGAGAGGGGCAGCAGCCGGCGCACCCGCGCCTTGCCCTCAAACGGCAGCACCGCCTCGTGGCTGCGGCCGGCACCCACAATACATACCAGTGGAGGCACCACAATGGGTGTGGCAAAGCGTCCGCCGAGGCTGCCGAAATTGGACAGGTGGATGGTGGCCCCCTGGAGCTCGGCCTGGGGAATAGCGCCGTCGCTGGCCAGTTGCTTGAAGAGCGCAATCTGTTCCAGCAGTGCCTGGTCGTCGAGGGCATCAATATCCCGCAATACCGGTACAAACAGCCCCCGCGGTGCATCGACCGCGAGCCCCACATTTACCGGTGCCTGCGGTGCCAGGCTGTCATCGATGTAGTGGGCATTGAGATTGGGCTCTGCCGAAGCCGCCGCCGCGATGGCGCGCAACAGGCGCAGGGTGGCTGATTCCTGGCTGTCCCAGGCGGTGACATCCGCTTCATCACACAGGGTCATGGGGCACACCTGATCCCGGGCGCGGCTCATCGCCAATGCCATGGCGCGGCGCGCGGGATCGCCGGCGGCAGCCTCTGTTGGCTCAGCGGCCGGCTCGGGCTGCGAGCGGGGCGGGCGACCTGCCGCCGCGCGCACTTCGGCCTCGGTAAATCGGGCGCCGGACGGGTGCAGGGAGACGAGATCCACACCCAGGCTCCGCGCCAGTGCACGTACCGAAGGCGTAGCGTTGCGCGGGCGATTGTGCAGCGGGCGGCTCTCCAGTGCGAGGGACTCATTGCCCTGATCGATTGTCCCAACTACCGTGCCGGAATCGCGCGCCTTGCCATGGCCTGCGGCGTGCGCCGCCGGTTGTGCCGGCTCTCCTTCGGTTGCGGCAAAGCCCACCAGCGGCTGGCCCGTTTGCAGGGTTTCCCCCGGTGCGGCAAAGAGTTTTTCCACCACGCCACCCCAGGGCGACGGCACCTCAACCAGCGCCTTGGCAGTTTCCACCGTCACCAGCGACTGATCGGCGGCGACGCGCTCACCTTCCTGCACATGCCACTCGCGGATCACCGCGTCCGGCAGGCCCTCGCCGAGATCCGGGAGTTTGAATATTTTCACTGCCGCCCCCCCTGTTGTACCGGTCGCGGCGAGTAATCCAGCGCCGCGCGCGCGCCGGCGAGGATACGCGCCACGCCGGGCAGGTAGACATTCTCCAGCTGGTAATAGGGCATGACTGTGTCGTAGCCGGCGACCCGCTGCACCGGGGCATCCAGCAGGTCAAACGCGTATTCCTGTACCTGCGCGGCGATCTCGGCACCCAGCCCGCCGAAGCGCGCAGCCTCGTGGATCACCACGCAGCGACGGGTCTTTTCCAGCGAGTCGATAACGGTGTGGATATCCAGTGGTTTGAGGGTGGCGGGATCGATCACTTCCGCCTCGATTCCGTCGGCAGCCAGTTGCTCGGCGGCGGCCAGGGTTTCCCGGAGTGCCGCGCCCCAGGCGATCAGGGTCAGGTCGCGGCCCTCACGCAGCACAAAGGCACGATCCAGGGGCAGGGCTTCACCGTTGTCTGGCACCGGCTGGCGCGCCGCGCGATAGATGCGCTTTGGCTCCAGGAACAGAACCGGATCCGGATCGCGGATCGCCGCCAGCAGCAGTCCGTAGGCCCGCGCCGGGGAGGAGGGCACTACCACGCGCAGGCCGGGTATTTGCGCAAAGATTGCCTCGGTGCTCTCGGAATGGTGCTCCGGCGCATGAATACCGCCACCATATGGCGCGCGGTATACGATCGGGCAGCTGAGGCGTCCGCGAGTGCGATTGCGCATGCGCGCGGCGTGATTGAGAATCTGGTCGAGCCCGGGATAGATAAACCCCATAAACTGGAATTCCGCGACGGGCCTGAGCCCCTGGGTCGCCATGCCCACCGCTATGCCGGCGATCATGGTTTCCGCCAGTGGCGTATCCAGTACCCGGTTTGCGCCAAAGGTCTGCTGCAATCCGTCGGTGGCACGGAACACGCCACCATTGGCCCCCACATCCTGGCCAAATACGACGACCGCCGGATCCCGCTGCAGTTCGTGGGCGAGGGCCTGGGTGACCGCTTCGACCAGGGTAATTTCCCGTGTGGTTTCCGTCATTTACTGCTGCCCCCCGCCACCGGCTTCCCGCAGCCGCTGCTCGTCCCGCAGCTGGTCGTATTGCTCGTACAGTGCCTCGGGCAACTGCGCGTAGAGGTGATCGAAAATCGCAGTGGCTGGCTCCGGAGCGCGCTCTTCCCAGCGGTTCAGCGCCCGCTCCATGACCTGCGCCAGCTCCCGCGACATGTCCTGCTGCTGGGCGTCACTCCAGATTTCCTGCTCACGCAGGTAGGTCTCCAGCCGCCTGATTGGCTCCCACTGCCAGGCAAGCTGCAGCTCCTCTTCTCCGCGATAGCGGCTGGCATCATCGGCGGTGGTGTGATCGCACAGTCGGTAACTCAGGGCCTCAATCAGCGCTGGCCCTTCGCCGCTGCGCGCGCGGTTGAGTGCATCCCGCACAGCCCAGTGCACCGCAACCACATCGTTGCCATCCACCTGCAGCGCCGGTATCCCCGCGGCAATCGCCTTTTGCGCGATGGTGGCCGTGGCGGTCTGCGCACGCCGGGGCACCGAAATGGCCCACTGGTTGTTGTTGATCACGAATACCACCGGCAGCTTCCACACCCCGGCGATATTGATCGCTTCGTAAAAATCCCCTTTTGACGTGGCGCCCTCACCCGCGCTGGCTACCGCAGCCTGCAGCGGCGTGTGGTGTTGCTGGTGGTGATATTTGAGGGCAAAGCCGACCCCGGCGGCGTGCAGTAATTGAGTGGCTATGGGGACACAGATCGGGAGGTCATGGGGCGCATGCTGGAACTGTTGGCCGCGCTCATCGCCACCCCAGTTGGCGAGGATTTCCTCAATCAGCACACCGCGCTCAAGAAAGGCGCCAGTTTCCCGGTAGTAAGGGCAGTAAACGTCCTCTGCCAGCAGCGCGGAGCCGGTGCCGACACCGATAGCTTCCTGCCCGAGGGAAGACGGGTAGGTGCCCAGGCGCCCGGTGCGCTGCAGCTTTACCGCCCGGTCGTCGACCATCCGCGCGAGCTGCATCTGCCGGTAGCTCTGGGTCAGCCACTCCGGCGTGGCAAATTCCGGTAACGGCTGGGTGGCCTGGCCCCGCTTGTCGAGAAATTGCAGAAATGCGATATCGAAGGAGGCCTGTAGCTGCAGGCGGGGTTTGTGCATCGGCTCGTGTCCATTTATTCCGATGCCTGTAGTGTAGTTGGGGGTTCAGCCGGCTTCCGCGGTTCGTTTTACGCTCGTGTGGTTTGCCCATGCGCAACCTAGCGCGCTTCGAAAAAAGTAACGAAAGTGACTCACGCCGCATTAAAGGTTTGTTGCAAGGTGGAGCACTGCATGCAGGTGTTCGGGAGCGCCGGGCTCAGTTCCGAAAACCGGCGCCCGGTGATTTGCACCACCGGGCCGGCTTAAACCTTAAAGCCCGCCGATCAGGACTTCTTGGTAGGCCGCTGCCACCCGGCGATATTGCGCTGCTTGCCACGGGCAACAGCCAGTTCGTCAGCACTCACTTCGCGGGTAATCGTCGAACCTGCACCGATGGTGGCGCCGGCACCGATTGCTACCGGGGCAACCAGGGAGGAGTTGGAGCCGATAAAGGCGCCGTCACCGATGATGGTCTTGGACTTGTTCACGCCATCGTAGTTACAGGTAATGGTGCCGGCGCCAATGTTCACACCGTCGCCCACCTCGGCATCACCGATATAGGAGAGGTGGTTCACCTTGCTGCCGAGACCGATCTTCGCCTTCTTGGTCTCGACGAAGTTGCCAATCTTGGCGCCACTGGCCAATTCAGTGCCCGGGCGCAGGCGCGCGAACGGCCCCACGGTGCAGGCTTCACCCACGATCGCGTCTTCGATAATGGAATTGGCCTCCACCACGGTGCCCGCCGCCAGCGTGCAGTTCTTCAACAGGCAGTTGGGGCCGATCTGGACGCCAGCACCCAGTTTTACCTCGCCCTCGAACACACAGTTGATGTCGATCGCCACATCCGTATCGCACGCGAGGGTGCCGCGGACATCGATGCGGCTGGGATCCAGCAGGGTGACACCGGCATTCATCAGCGCCAGCGCCCGGCTGTGCTGCAGGGCGCGCTCCATCTGCGCCTGCTGGGCGCGGCTGTTTACCCCGGCGACTTCCAGCGGGTCACTGGCGCGCACACCGGTGACCGCGATTTCTTCGCTGACCGAACGCGCGATCACGTCGGTCAGGTAGTACTCGCCCTGGGCATTGTCATTGGACAGTTCCGGCAGCCACTGCGCCAGCAGGTCGCCCGGCGCCGCCAGAATGCCGGTATTCACTTCGCGGATCGCCAGGGTATCGGCATCCGCATCCTTTTCTTCGACGATCGCCAGCACCCGGCCGGCGTCATCGCGCACGATGCGCCCGTAACCCGCAGGATTCGCCATCTCTACCGACAGCAGCGCCGGGCCCCTGTCGGAAGCCGAGAGCAGGGACTGCAGGGTGCCGGTTTTCACCAGGGGCACATCGCCGTAGAGCACCAGTACGGTGGCACCGGCGCGGAAGTTCGGGATGGCCTGGGCCACCGCATGGCCGGTGCCGAGCTGCTCAGTCTGTTCTACAAACTGCACATCGCTGTCGGCGAAGCGCTCCCGCACCAGCTCGGCGCCATGACCAACCACCACGGTAATTTTCACATCGCCCAATTGCTGCGCCGCTTCGATTACCCGTCCGAGCATGGGCACACCGCCGATCGGGTGCAGGACTTTGGGCAGGTCAGAGCGCATGCGGGTACCTTTGCCCGCGGCGAGGATAACGACATCAATGGTCATGGTGGTTCCAGTAACAAATTCAAAAACGGCGGCAATTGTGGCCAGCCATCGCCGCAAGCTCAAGGCTGACAGGCAAATTATCCTCGCCCGCTGGCGACATAGCTGTATTTGAGCAGGCCCACAAAGATGGTGCCGCCGACGGTATTGCCCAGGGTGGAGAGCACCAGAAACTGAGTCGCATCCCCGATACTGACCGCGGCATCGCCGTCTATCAGCGCGCTGAAAACCCCCACCGCGCCGGCAATGCAGTGGGCCAGCCCGCCAAAGCCGATGACAAAGGTGATCAGGGTGACTACCGCCATGCGGCTGATGGTCTCGGCGGACGAGGTCACCATCCAGCCCAGCAGTCCCATCAACCAGCCCGCAAAGATTGCACCGAGAAACTGGCCTGCGGCGTTGTCACCGAGCAGTTTTTCGCTGTAGTAGCTGAAAACCCCGGCATCCAGGCGATCCGTCAGGTGCACGAACTGCACAAAAATCAGGCTGAACAGTGCGGCACCAACCAGGTTGCCGCTGTAAATCAGCCCCCAGACCCGCATCAGGCCAGCAAACGAGCGGCGGCGGTCGAGTACCGGCAGAATTGCCAGGGTCGTGTGTTCGGTAAAGAGATCCGTGCGGCCGATGATGACGAGAATAAATCCGACGGGGTAACTGAGCGCCACCAGCAGCGACATCAGCTCCTGCGCGATACTTCCGTGCAGGTGGGTATAAAAAGCAGCGACAAGGAACAGGCTGAAGCCGATCTCGAGCCCGGCCGCAACGGAAGACAGGAACAGGGATCGGTTGGCGCGACGGTATTCGTGCAGGCTGTCCTCCATCTGCTCCTGGAGGATATCGCTGTCGCTCTTGGGCCGGTCACTGTCGTCGGTCTGACTCATGGCAAACTCTTCAGGGCCTGGTTTGCGGGCCGCAAACACCAAATACCTAATCCATATCCCTTCCAACAGTCTAGCCAGTGAGGTTATCCACAAGCGGTGCACAGGGCAGACAAATGTTCCACGGGATTGCCGCGTCCCGAACAAAATGCCGTTCGACGCAGATGAATTGCATTCCTGTGACAATCACGTAATTTCCACTGATATCCACAGTGTGGCCTCACTGTGAATGATCGCCTCGCAGCGAGACCAGGGCGCACCCTGTGCGCCGCCGGAATCATAACCATAACCCCAAATACCGGGAGCCAAGCATGTTTGAAAAGACCAAAGGCAGCCGACTCGCGCGCCTGATTGGCAGCGCGAGCGTCGCCCTTGCACTACCTTTCGCCGTCCAGGCGGAGGAGGCGGGCAAAGACGCCGACAAATGGGATGTGAATAAACCACCCTATGAATTCAAATCCATCCCGCTGGATACCCGCGAGACGACCTGGAGCAACCTGGACATCAGTCCGGATGGACGCAGCATCATTTTCGATATGCTCGGCGACATCTACGAGATGCCGGTGGCCGGTGGCGAAGCGCGCGCGCTGACCAGTGAAATTGCCTGGAATACCCAGCCGCGTTTCAGCCCCGATGGCAAATCCATCGTGTTCGTGAGTGACCGCGACGGCGCCGACAATATCTGGGTGATGGATCGCAATGGCGAGAACCTGCGCCAGTTGACCACCGAGAAAGAAAACCTGGTGCACTCGCCGAGCTGGAGCCCCGACGGCCAGCACCTGGTGGCACGCAAGGGTTTCATGTCCGGCCGCAGTATCCCCGCCGGTGAAATCTGGATGTATCACTACGGCGGTGGCGAAGGGCGCCAGATCAAGAAACGCCTGGGCGGCGACATCGCGCAGAAGAACATCTCCGATGCGGTCTTCTCTCCCGACGGGCGCTACATCTACTACACCATCGACACCACGCCCGGCACTGTGTGGGAGTACAACAAGAACTCCACCCAGCAGATCTTTGCGATCAATCGCTACGACCTCAATGACGGCAAGGACGAAACCTTTGTCTCCGGTCCCGGCGGCTCCATTGCCCCGATGCCGTCTCCCGACGGCAGCAAGCTGGCGTTCATCCGCCGTCAGGATTTCAACACCTCTTTGTTCGTCAAAGACCTGAACACCGGCCTGGAAACCCCGCTATTCTCCGGTCTGGAGCGCGACCTGCAGGAAACCTTCGGTTCCCACGGCAATTATGTGCAGTACGACTGGATGCCGGATGGCCAGTCCCTGATTGTCTGGAGCAAGGGCAAGTTCCTGCGCATTGCCGCCGACGGCAGCAGTATCGATAGCGGCGCGCGTGAGATCGCGACCCACATCAAGACCGAGAAAAAAGTTGCCGACGCAGTGCGCTTCCCGGTGGATGTGGCCCCGGAACAGTTCGATGTAAAGATGATCCGCTGGGCACAGAAATCCCCGAACGGCGAGCAGATCGCGTTCCAGGCATTGGGGAAAATCTATATTCAGGACGTTAAAAGCGGTGAACGTCGCCGACTGACACGTCAGGATGAGCACTTCGAGTTCTATCCCAGCTGGTCCCGAGACGGCAAGCAGATCACTTATGTCACCTGGGACGACGAGCAACTCGGCCAGGTGCGGGTGGTTTCCGCCCGCACCGGCCGCGGCCAGAACATCACCCGGGAGCCGGGCCTCTATGTAGAACCGAGTTTTTCACCGGATGGCGAGACCGTGGCATTCCGCCGCTTTACCGGCGGTTACCTGCTGAGCCCGGAATACTCTCTCGAGCCCGGTATCTACCTGGCGGATGCCGGCGGTGACTGGCAGCGCCGCATTGCCAAGTCCGGCTATGAGCCGCACTTCGGCGCCGACAGCAACCGCATCTACTTCTCCGAATTCGTGTATGAGGACGGTGGCAAGCGCGTGTTCAAGAGCGTGGACACCAACGGCAAGGATGAGCGCGAGCACTTGCACGGTGCCGAGATCACCTCGTTCCGCCTGTCCCCGGACGGCCGCTGGGTGGCCTTCACCCAGGACTTCAAGGCCTACGCCGCGCCCTTCATGCACACCGGCAAATCCGAAGCGATCGGTCCCAACGCCACCGCGGTGAAGGTGACCCAGCTATCCAAGCGCGCCGGGGAAAACCTGCACTGGTCTGCGGACAGCCAGACCCTGGGCTGGGCCCACGGCCCGAAACTGTATGAGCGCAAACTGAAGGATGCCTTCAGCTTTGTGAGCGGCGCACCGGAAGAACTGCCGGAGCCGGTCAGCGAAGGCATCGATCTCAGCTTCCCGCAGAAATTTGCCGACAGTGACAAGCTGGTGGCGCTGACCGGCGGTACTGTGGTCACCATGCGCGACGCGGAAACTTCGCAGGAAGTGATCGAAAACGGCGTGGTGCTGTTCCGCGGCAACCGCATCCTCGCCGTAGGCAAAGCCAGTGAGGTGGAAATCCCCACAGGTACCCAGCGTATCGACGTCACCGGCAAGACGGTGCTGCCGGGCCTGGTCGACGCCCACGCCCACGGTGCCCAGGGCCGCGAGGAGATCATCCCGCAGCAGAACTGGAACCTGTACTCCAGCCTTGCATTCGGTGTGACCACCATCCACGACCCGTCCAACGACAGCAGCGAGATTTTCTCCGCCGCGGAAATGCAGAAGGCCGGCATCATCAACGGCCCGCGCATCTTCTCCACCGGCACCATCCTTTACGGTGCCAAGGGGCCGGGCTACCGCGCCAAGATCAACAGTCTTGAAGATGCAGATTTCCACGTCAGCCGCCTCAAGGGAATGGGCGCCATTTCCGTGAAGAGCTACAACCAGCCTCGCCGTGAACAGCGCCAGCAGGTGCTGGAAGCCGCGCGCAAGCATGGCATCATGGTGGTGCCGGAAGGCGGCGGTAAGTACCAGCACAACATGAATATGATCGTCGATGGTCATACCGGTGTTGAGCACTCCCTGCCGATCGCCAACATCTACTCGGATGTCGAGCAGCTTTGGAGCCAGACCGCTGTGGGCTATACCCCCACGTTCGTGGTGGCTTATGGCGGCCTCAGCGGTGAGTACTACTGGTACGACCAAACGGACGTTTGGAAGAACGAGCGCCTGACCCGCTTCACCCCGGACTTTATCGTCAACCCCCGCTCCATCCGCCGCGAGAAAGCGCCGGAGCACCACTACAATCACTTCAATGTGGCGCGCCACGCCAAACAGCTGCGTGACAAGGGTGTTACCGTGCACATCGGCGCCCATGGCCAGCGTGAAGGCCTCGGTGCACACTGGGAGATGTGGATGATGGAGCAGGGCGGTTTCACTTCCTGGGAAGCCTTCCGCGCCGGCACCATCGACGGTGCGCGCTATCTCGGCCTGGACAAGGATCTGGGCAGCCTGGAAGCGGGCAAACTGGCGGACATCATCGTGGTGGACGGCAATCCGCTGGAGAACCTGCGCCAGTCGGAGAACATCAAGTACACCGTGATCAACGGCAAGGTGTTCGACGCCGCCACTATGAATGAAGTGGATGGTGATCAGCGCCTGGCATTCTTCCACGAGCGCCTGCCAGTCAGCGCCATGCCGGCACCGACCGCTGAAGCCATTCAGGAGAAGCAAGAGCGCCACCACTGGGTGCACTGATATTTTCCGAATGGTGTAACGAAAAAGCCCGCGGAATTGCCGCGGGCTTTTTTTATGGGCGGGGCCAAAGCGACAACAGCGTCAGTCCGTGGTTGAAAGAAACTTCTCAGCCCTCACGCGCAATCCATCGTCATGGGACCAGGCCACCACCCGCTCCAGATATTCCCGGGCCAGCGCCGCCTTGCCGATATGGGCCAGATAAAATCCGATCGCCGCGTTCAGGTGCAGGTGGTTGGGTTCCTGCTGATAAGCACTCATCAGGACCTGCAGCGCCGCATCCTGTTTGCCTTTCTGCTGGTAGGCGGTCCACAGGTACTTGTAGCCGGGAAGATAGTGCGGCCCCATTTGCATGGCGAGCATGCCGTATTTGACCGCAGCACTATAAAATTCTTCATTCCATTGACGCTGGAGGGCCAGTGCCTGCAACCTCAGCAAGTAATAACGTGCAAGGGAAGCCGCGGTTAAATGGCTTATCTGGCCGTGCTCGCCAATCTCCTCCAGAATTCTCTCACCAAACGCAAAGTCATTGTCCTGTGCCTTGAGTGCGGCCATCGCGGCCAGGTTTTCCTGCCAGCCCAGGCCGTGTTTTTCACTCTGGTCCAGGTATGCCTGCGCCAGTTTCCTTTTTCCAAAGTCCTGCGCCTCGTCAGCGAGCACAAAAAGTCGCTCGTTTTCATTCAGTAACCGGCGGGGAATTGAGTATCGATATTCCGGGATGTCCAGCCGGTGAGCATAAATATCACCCTGCATATAACCCAGAATCTGGCGCTGCATTTCCGCAGCTGACTTGCCAAAGTAGTCTTCGAAAACCTCAAGGGGATCCTCACCGCCAGCGACGGCCCGCAGGTAATCGCCGGTTGCGCCGTGGTAGTCCGGATTACCAGCGAAGCGCCCCAACTGCAGGTAATGAGTAAACAGCCACGCGCTCGCATAGAAGTTGTTCCAGTAGGCGCTACTTTCATCGCCACCACCGGCAACCATGGGCCTGGGTACAAGCAGCTGGGCAATGGTCAGCGGCTCATTCTCCGGATTGGCCCAGGCCGTCAGTCGCCACTCCGGCACGCCGCCGATCACCACGGTGTCTTTGCGCAATTCCGCGCTGGCCAGCAGCTCGGCAAACCCTTCGGAATACCACTTCGGGTAGGTCATGCCGCTGTGTTCGCGCATCAGGTGATGCACATATTCGTGGAAAATAAGCCCGGATCCGGATATCCCGTGTCCCTGCTGACGAGAGAAAATCACCGGCCCGCGCCAGGATTCACGGTAGAAACCAGCGATTTTTTCATCCCCGGAAAACGCACGGAATTCGCTGCTATCGTCGAAGTGGAATACACGGAGTTTCTGGTTTTCCGGAAAATCTTCGATGCCGGTAAAGCTGAGGGCGGCGCGGCGAAACCTTTCGAGATCACGCATCATCGCGTTGACCTGGCGCTCGGGTACGTCCGAATAAACGGTAAAATTATCGGATCGGTATTCGTACCAGTCACTGGCGTCGCAAACCGGCAAGTGCAGCAGTGTCGCTACAAACAATGCGGCACAAAATAGAATTTTAACCATGGCTCATTGATAAATTTTCGCGGCTGATGGCCGCGTACTTCTCAGTTAGTGCTCTGGACCGCCGCCAATTCATCGTCCATCTGATTGGCGCGAACAAAAGCATCCCGGCTACTTAACCGGGAAAAATATTCGATAAACTCCGGCCGTTTTTCCATGGTCCCAAACTGCAGCCCCCAGCCGATCTGAGCGCCCACATAAACATCGGCCGCGGTAAATCGGGCTCCGGCGATGTAGGGGTTGGCGGTAACGGCGTGGGACAGCCCATCCAGCGCCGCACTCAGGTTGCCGTACCCGGCCATGCGCTGTTTATCCGGTGCGGGATCGGCGCCGTAAATACTGCGGTTGGTGATAGCCGCTTCCACCGGGCCCGCGGTAAAGAACAGCCAGCGGTAATAATCGGCGCGCTCGTCCGGGGTGGGTGCGAGCCCGGCGTTCGGATAGGCCTCTGCGAGGTAAGCACAAATCGCTGCGGTTTCGGTCACGACGCGACCGTTGTGCATGATAGCAGGCACCTTTCCCAGTGGATTGATCGCGAGGTACTGGGGCGATTTAATCGAAGTGTCGTATTCGAGCACCTCAACGGAATAGGGTACCTGTAGTTCCTCCAGCATCCAGCGCACAATGCGCCCGCGAGACAGGGGGTTGGTGTAAAAAATCAGCTCGCTGCTCATCATGACCTCCGGTGTCATTTATCGCTTGTTAGTTTATTTACCGGTGATTTTGCACCATATCTTCGATCCAGGTCCGCAGGCGGCGCGCTTCCGCTTCACCGGCATCTACCGCTTCCGCGGCGCGAGAAAACTCCAACCCGCCGATGCTGCCAACTTTGGGCATGATCAGGACGTCCGGTGGCGCACCGACCATGCGTGCTCGCTTGTGGCGACGCTCGAGTATCGCCATGGCCTGGGACATCGTATCGAGCATGCCGGGCGAGGTTTCACGACTGCGATTGCGTAAGCCGCGAAATTGATTGAACTGCTCCTTTCCCTGCTCCAGCAGGCGACTGAAGATAACGCCGTGACTTTCCCCGTCGATCTCAAGCTGGTCGGTTATTTCAGCTTCTGCCTCTGCTTCCGCGCGGGTTTTGGAAACGGGATAGGCGTTTTGCGCGGGCGCTTCGGCGGATTCTTGACTAACCACTTTTTGCACCTGTGCCTGCTGTGGTTGCATCAAAGGTGCGCCATCTTCGGTTACATCCACAGCGATGACACAGGTAGCCCCCATCGCTCGGCAGACATCCACCGGAACCGGGTTTACCACCGCGCCATCGACAAGCCAGCGCCCGGAGAGGGACTTGGCGGACAGCAGTCCCGGAATCGAACAGGATGCACTGACCGCATCCTGAAGGTTGCCCTGCTGCAGCCAGATCTCCTGGCCACTGTGCAGGTCGGTGGCGACAGCAGTAAAGGGAATAGGGAGGTCTTCAATGTTTTCGAATTCAAAATTATCAAAGAACGTCCGAAACGGTTTCTTGCCGCCCAGGATGCCGCCACTCAGAGTCCAGTTGATATCGAGCAGTGAAAACACCTTCCAGTTATCGAGCAGCCGCACCCAGTCTTCGAGCTTCTCGAGATAGCCGGCGGAATAGGCGGCGCCCACGAAAGCCCCCATTGACGTGCCGGCAATGACATGGGGTTTGATGCCCATATCGTCGAGGAACTTCAATACGCCAATATGGGCAAACCCCTTGGCCGCGCCGCTGCCAAGAGCGATACCTATGCGCGGCTCACAACCAGATTTCATCGTTACATCCACCAATTTTTTCGCTGCTCTAGTTAAGGATTAATTACCAGTTCGCCTCCCACACCAATGTTACCGGCTTTAATGGTCGCTCGCGGTCAATTCCCCATCCTGTTCACTTAACCGGGCGAGGAGATTTTTGGCTCTGGTGCGGTCTCTGCCCGGGTGGGACCAGGCCAGTACACGCTGCAAGAATGGCGCGGCAAGGTCCAGCCGTTGCAGGTCTGCGAGGTAGAAGCCAATTTCCTTATTGATAAACAGGCCATCGGGATTGAGCTGAAAGGCGTTCATCATCGTCTTTAGGGCATCAACCGGGGCCTGAGTATTTTCTTGCGCTCGCCACAGATGACGATGCGCATCGACGGACTCAGGGTTGAGGGATATGGCGATCTCCGCGTAGCTTGCCGCCCAGTCCTGCAACCCCTGATCATTATGGCCGCCCTCGCGAAGCGTATCGAGTTGATCCATGTAGTAGTGGGACAGATGCATTGCCGTTCGATAGTCGGAAATATTTTCCGGGGCTGCGGGAGAGCCGATACCGAGATTAGCTACGATACTCTTTGCCGAGTTCAAAGACTCGGGCGTACCGACATGGTGATCCAGTAACGCGACCAGAGAGAGAGCTGGCCGCCAATCCGGTTTCTGTTTGAGGGCCTTGGCGAGATATTTGCGCGACAGTTCCTCTTTACCGAACTCGAATGCCTTATCTGCCAAGATATAAAGGCGTTCGTAGTCGGGAATCTTTCTGTGGGCGATTGGCTTGTCATAAGGGGGACTGGCAAAACTCGCACCGCGGATACGCCCGCGGCGATACTTCTTGAGCTCGCTTTCCATGTCCTCGGCAGATAAGCCAAAATGCTGTTCGAATGCAGCGATTGGGGCTGCCCCACTATGTAGCGCTAACAAATAGTTTTGGTTTTGCTCGCGGTAAGAGGGGTTGTCAGAGAGATCGCCCAGCTGCAAGTAGTGAGTGAACAGCCACGCGGAGGCATAGAAACTGTTCCAGTAGTGGCTACGATCATTTTCAACGTCTGGATCGAGTAGCTCCGGAACTGCTAACGGCCCGCGAAAGGCCCTGCCATCAAACACCGGGCGACGCCACTCGGGCACCAGGCCCAAGGAGATCCGGTCATCAGTCAAGGTCGCGCTGGCCAGTAATTCCGCAAAGCCCTCCGCGTACCACATCGGGTAGGTCATGCCGCTGCGGGAGCGCATCAGGTGATGGATGTACTCGTGAAACATCACTCCATTGCCGGAGATACAGCGGCTGCTGCCCTTTTGGGAAAAGATCAGCGGCCCGTCCCAGGTCTCTTTGTAGAATCCAGCGACTTTCCGGTCACCGGTGAATTGCTGGAATTCGGACCGGCTGTTGAAGTGGAAAATCTGCAGTCGCCGATCTTCTGCCTGATCCGGCAGGCCAGTGAACATGAGCCCCGCCGCGCGGAAGCGCTCCATGTCCCTGAGCAGGCCTTCAGCCTGCCTTTTGGTTACGTCGGTATATACCGTGAAGTTATCCGAGCTGTATTCGCGCCATTGGCGCGCATTCGCGGCAGGTGGATCTGCGAGCACCAAAACCAGCCACAACAAGCAGTATTTTTTCATCCCTAAGACTCAAGTTTTTTTAATAGTACAAACTCCGTTTGATCATCCATTTAATCGCCAAATACCGATGGCGGCAAATTTCGGACACAAAAAAAGCAGCCGAAGCTGCTTTTTTTGATCGCCTGCAAGCAGGCTCCTACAGAGTAGGGTATTACTTGCCGGCAGCCTTGCGGATCGCCTGCAGGGTACGCAGACGGGCTTCGGCTTCGGCGAGTTGCGCGGAGATACGGGCATAGTCGATATCTGCCGGGGCACTGCGCAGGGCGTGTTCCGCTTCTTCGCGGGCCTTGCGGGCGGCATCTTCGTCGATTTCGCGCTCGGCGACGTCGGCGAGGATGGTGACCATATTCGGCTGGATTTCGGCATAGCCACCGCTCAGGAACAGCACCTCTTCATCACCATTATCCTTGATGATGCGTACCGGACCGGGCTTGAGGGCGGTGAGCAGCTGCGCGTGACCGTAGGAGATACCGAGTTCCCCTTCGATGCCGCTGACAATCACCATCTTCACCAGGCCGGAGAAGAGGGATTCCTCTGCGCTAACGATGTCGCAATGTACTGTCATAGCCATAAGGCTACCTCATTCTCAGCTGTTTGCCTTGTGATCTCCGGAAAACCGGAGATCACGCGCGTGCCTTACTTCTTGTTGGCTTTCTCGACGGCTTCGTCGATGGTGCCGACCATGTAGAAGGCCTGCTCCGGCAGGTGGTCGTAATCACCGTTCAGGATGCCCTGGAAACCGCGGATGGTTTCTTTGAGGGAAACGTATTTGCCCGGTGCACCGGTAAATACTTCCGCCACGTGGAACGGCTGAGACAGGAAGCGCTCGATCTTACGTGCACGGGCTACGATCAGCTTGTCTTCTTCAGACAGCTCGTCCATACCCAGAATCGCGATGATGTCCTTCAGCTCCTTGTAGCGCTGCAGAACGCTCTGCACGCCACGGGCACACTCGTAGTGCTCCTGACCGATTACCAGCGGATCCAGCTGACGGGAAGTGGAGTCCAGCGGGTCAACGGCCGGGTAGATACCCTTGGCAGCGATATCACGGCTCAGTACTACCGTGGAGTCCAGGTGCGCGAAGGTGGTCGCCGGAGACGGGTCAGTAAGGTCGTCCGCCGGTACGTATACCGCCTGGATGGAGGTGATGGAGCCGGTCTTGGTGGAGGTGATACGCTCCTGCAGAACGCCCATCTCTTCCGCCAGGGTCGGCTGGTAACCTACCGCAGACGGCATACGGCCGAGCAGTGCGGATACTTCGGTACCGGCCAGGGTGTAACGGTAGATGTTGTCTACGAACAACAGTACGTCACGACCTTCGTCACGGAATTTTTCGGCCATGGTCAGACCGGTCAGGGCTACGCGCAGACGGTTGCCGGGCGGCTCGTTCATCTGACCGTAGACCATCGCTACCTTGGACTTGGAAAACTCTTCGACGTTAACAACGCCAGCTTCCTGCATCTCGTGGTAGAAGTCGTTACCTTCACGAGTACGCTCACCCACACCCGCGAACACGGACAGACCGCTGTGCTCGGTGGCGATGTTGTTGATGAGCTCCATCATGTTTACGGTTTTACCTACACCGGCACCACCGAACAGGCCAACCTTACCACCCTTGGCGAACGGGCAGACCAGGTCGATTACCTTGATGCCGGTTTCCAGCAGTTCGGTAGAGCTGGCCTGCTCTTCGTAGGTCGGTGCAGCGCGGTGAATAGAGGAACGCTCTTTCTCACCGATAGGGCCACACTCGTCGATGGGGTTACCCAGAACGTCCATGATGCGACCGAGGGTTTCAATACCAACCGGTACGGATACCGGGGCGCCAGTGTTCTTCACCGGCAGACCGCGGGAAATACCCTCGGAAGAACCCATGGCGATAGCACGTACAATGCCGTCGCCCAGCTGCTGCTGCACTTCCATGGTGAGGTTCTTACCCTCAACCACGAGTGCATCGTATACATTCGGTACGGCGTCGCGCGGGAATTCCACGTCGATGACCGCGCCGATAACTTGCACAATTTGCCCGTTACTCATTTCCCGATCCTCAAAGTTCAAATCTTTCTGCGGCTCTCACTCTAAAAAGAGTTAAACCGCCGCGGCGCCGCCAACAATCTCCGACAGCTCTTGCGTAATCGCTGCCTGGCGCGCCTTGTTGTAAACCAGCTGCAGCGCATCGATCAGCTCACCGGCGTTGTCGGTGGCATTCTTCATCGCAATCATGCGCGCTGCCTGTTCACAGGCCTTGTTTTCAACCACTGCCTGGTACACCTGGGATTCGATGTAGCGGGCCAGCAGACCGTCGAGCAATTCGACCGGCTCCGGCTCGTACAGGTAGTCCCATTCGTGTTGCAGTTGCTCGTCTTCGTCTTTCTTCAGCGGCAGCAGCTGT
Source organism: Microbulbifer weihaiensis (assembly GCF_048323715.1). Classification (NCBI taxonomy): domain Bacteria; kingdom Pseudomonadati; phylum Pseudomonadota; class Gammaproteobacteria; order Cellvibrionales; family Microbulbiferaceae; genus Microbulbifer; species Microbulbifer weihaiensis. Next base: position 137,279 of record NZ_JBLWFL010000007.1, on the reverse strand, counting down.
TGAACCTGCGGCTTCTGGGTCATGGTGTTCACAAATTCGTTGGACACCAGGAAAAGACGGTCGATGTCGCCATTGGCGAAACGATCGAGCATCACTTTGACGGAACCGATCAGTTGCTTGGCTTTGGGCTGATCGCCCAGGTCGCGTACTGCAGCAACGACGCTACCGCCGATATTGTTGAAAAAGCTGGCCGCCTTGTTGCCGACAGCGCAGATCTCTACGCCGACACCCTGCTTGTCCCAGGAGTGCATTTCGCGGATAGCTGTCTTGAACACGTTGACGTTCAGACCACCACAGAGACCGCGGTCAGTGGATACCAGGATGTAACCCACACGCTTAACTTCGCGCTCTTGCAGGTAGATGTGCTGGTATTCAGCATTGGCATTGGCAACGTGGCCAATCACCGCGCGGATGCGGCTTGCGTAAGGGCGCCCCAGTGCCATGCGATCTTGAGCTTTGCGCATCTTGCTCGCCGCAACCATTTCCATGGCTGAAGTGATCTTCTGCGTGCTCTTGATGCTGGCAATTTTTGTGCGTACTTCTTTTCCGCCTGCCATAGTGCTTTACCTTGTTCGCTCGCGTTGTCCCGCCCCACTCAGAAGAGCAGGGCGGAAGCGGATTACCAGCTACCGGTAGCGACGAATTTCTCGATCGCGGCCTTGAAGGCGCTGTCGATTTCGTCGTTGTAGTCACCGGTGCTGTTCACTTTCGCCATCAGCTCTGCGTGTTCGCTGTTCATGTAAGCGAGCAGGGCGGATTCGAAATCCAGCACTTTGGCAACTTCTACGTCTTTCAGGTAACCCTTGTCCGCGGCGTAAACGGAAACAGCCATGTCCGCGATGGACAGCGGAGAGTACTGCTTCTGCTTCATCAGCTCGGTAACGCGCTCACCGTGATCCAGCTGAGCCTTGGTGGCTTCGTCCAGGTCAGATGCGAACTGGGAGAAGGCCGCGAGCTCGCGGTACTGTGCCAGTGCGGTACGGATACCACCGGACAGCTTCTTGATGATCTTGGTCTGCGCAGCACCACCAACACGGGATACGGAGATACCCGGGTTGATTGCCGGACGGATACCGGAGTTGAACAGGTCGGTTTCCAGGAAGATCTGACCGTCGGTAATGGAGATTACGTTGGTCGGTACGAACGCGGAAACGTCACCCGCCTGGGTTTCGATGATCGGCAGTGCGGTCAGGGAGCCGGTCTTGCCTTTCACTTCACCGTTGGTGAACTTCTCTACGTACTCCGCGTTTACACGCGCAGCGCGCTCCAGCAGACGGGAGTGCAAGTAGAAAACGTCACCCGGGTATGCTTCACGGCCCGGAGGACGCTTCAGCAGCAGGGAGATCTGACGGTAGGCCCAGGCCTGCTTGGTCAGGTCATCGTAAATAATCAGGGCGTCTTCACCGCGGTCGCGGAAGTACTCACCCATGGTGCAGCCTACGTACGGAGCCAGGAACTGCATCGCAGCCGGATCGGCAGCGCCAGCGGCAACCACGATGGTGTGATCCATCGCACCGTGCTCTTCCAGCTTGCGTACAACGTTGGCAATAGAGGACTGCTTCTGGCCTACGGCAACGTAGATACACTTAATGCCGGTGCCTTTCTGGTTGATGATCGCATCGATCGCAACCGCAGTCTTACCGATCTGGCGGTCGCCGATGATCAGCTCACGCTGGCCACGACCGATCGGAATCATGGTGTCGACCGCTTTCAGACCGGTCTGTACCGGCTGATCAACGGACTGACGGGCAATTACGCCAGGCGCTACTTTCTCAACCGCGTCGGTCAGCTTGTTGTTCAGCGGACCTTTACCGTCGATCGGGTTACCCAGTGCGTCAACCACGCGACCCAGCAGCTCCGGGCCAACCGGGGCTTCCAGGATGCGGCCGGTACAACGGCACTTCTGGCCTTCCGCCAGGGACTTGTAGTCACCCAGTACGATGGCACCAACGGAATCGCGCTCCAGGTTCAGCGCCATACCGTAGACGCCACCGTTGAACTCGATCATCTCACCGTACATCACATCGGCCAGGCCGTGGATGCGGATGATACCGTCGGATACGGAAACAATGGTGCCCTCGTTCTGGGCTTCGGTGCTCACATCGAGATTGTCGATGCGGCTTTTGATAATTTCACTGATCTCAGAGGGATTCAGTTGCTGCATGCTCTGTTCCTCGAATTTCCTTCCACCGCCCGCGGTGGAAGGAAAGGTAATTTAGGAGTTCATCGCCTCGGCGAGTTTGGCCAGTCGGCCGCGCACGGTACCGTCGATGACCGTGTCGCCAGCGCGAATGATCGCGCCGCCCAGCAGGCTTTCATCCACCGCGCTGTGCAGGTGCACCTCACGGGAAAACTTCTTGCTGAGTGCCTGGGTGAGGCTCTGTGCCTGTTCAGAACTGAGCGCGCGGGCAGAGATGACTTCCACTTCTAGAGTGGCCTCTGCTTCGGCCTTCAATTCTTCGAACAGCGCGGAAATTTCCGGCAGCAGCGGCAGGCGGTGGTTTTCCGCCAGCAGCTTGATGAAATTCTGCTTGGGCGCATCAAAATCATCGCCACAAACAGCCAGGAATTTTTCCGCACGCACTTCGCTGGTCAGCTGCGGGTTATCCAGCAGCTCGCCGACTTTTTCGATCTGGCTGACCGCCGCTGCGGTTGCCAACGCAACGCTCCAACCAGCGAGGTCGGAGCTTTGTTGTGCGTGGGCAAATGCCGCTTTTGCGTAGGGCCGAGCCAGTGTGCTGAGTTCCGCCATGGGTTCCTCGCTTACAGCTCGGCTGCCAGTTTCTCAATCAGATCATCGTGTGCCTTGGCATCGATGTTGACCGAAAGAATTTTCTCGGCACCGGCAACAGACAGGGCAGCAACACGCGAACGAAGCTGTTCTTTCGCGCGATTCACTTCCTGTTCGATTTCCGCCTGTGCGGCAGCTTTCAGGCGATCGCCTTCAGTGCGCGCAGCCTGTTTTGCTTCATCAACGATCTGGTTGGCGCGCTTGTTGGCGCCATCGATGATTTCAGCAGCTTGGGCTTTGGCTTCTTTCAGTTGCTCGGCCGCTTTGCGCTGGGCCAGCTCAAGATCTTTCTCCGCGCGCTCGGCTTCTTGCAGACCGGTAGCAATCTTCTGCTCACGCTCCTGCATAACACCCAGCAGGGCCGGCCAGACAAACTTCCAGCAGAACCATACAAAGGCGAGAAAGGTGATCGACTGGCCGATCAGAGTCAGGTTGATATTCACACCGACACCTCTTGCTCTTTCAAAAGTGGATTAAAGGGCAATTGGAAGATGGAATTAACCAGCCAGACCAGGAGCAACCGCGAAAATCAGGTACATAGCGATACCAACACCGATCATCGGTACGGCGTCGAGCAGACCAGCCATCAGGAACATTTTGCCCTGCAGCGCCGGAGCCTGTTCAGGCTGACGAGCAGAACCTTCCAGCAGTTTGCCACCCAGGGTGCCGAAACCGATAGCAGTACCCAGTGCGCCCAGACCGATCAGCAGTGCAGCAGCTACGTAAACCAGACCTAATGCTTCCATTGTTTTCTCCAAAGTAAAGTTAAGAGTTGTTGAAGTTGATAGTGAGTGAAAAAAGTCAGTAACCCGACAAAACCTTTACATCCGGCACGACCATTACTGGTCGTGCGCGTGCTCCTCTTCCCGGTCGTGCGCCATGGCCATGTATACAGTGGTCAGAACCATGAATACGAAGGCCTGCAGGGTGATGACCAGAATGTGGAAGATAGCCCAGCCCATCTGCAGCAGGCCGGCACCGATAAAGCCCAGCACGCCCACGCCAAACACGATGGCGATCAGGATGAAAATCATTTCACCGGCGTAGAGGTTGCCGAACAGACGCAGACCGAGAGAGACCGGCTTGGCGATCAGGGATACGGCTTCCAGCAGGAAGTTGAACGGGATCAGGAAAATATCGATATACCACTTGCCGGAATGGAAAGGGTGCAGGGTCAGCTCCTTGATAAAGCCGAGAGCGCCTTTTTCCTTGATGGCAAAGAAGATCATCAGTACGAATACCGCCAGCGCCATACCCAGGGTGGCGTTCAGGTCGGTAGTCGGCACCACTTTGAAGAACACGTGATGCGGGTCGGCGCCGGTGATGGCGGAGGTGCCGTGGGCGAATGCCAGGGGCAGCCAGTCAACCGGGATCAGGTCCATCAGGTTCATCAGGAACACCCACACGAATATGGTCAGCGCCATCGGGGCGACCATGCTGTTGCGGTGGGGGAAGGTGTCTTTAACGGTCTTGTCGATAAAGTCGACCACGACCTCGACAAAACTCTGGAAACCGGTGGGAACACCAGCGGTAGCCTTTCTTGCTGCGCGGGCGAACAGCAGGCAGAAAATCAGACCCAGACCGATGGACCAGCCCAGAGTGTCCAGGTGGACAGCCCAGAAGCCCATATCGGCCGCTTCCTGGGAGCTGTGTGCGATAGTCCAGGTGGATTCAGACAGTACGCTTCCATCGGCACGGGTGTACCCGGCAGGAAGTTTACCGTAAGCGAGATTTTGCAGGTGGTGCTGGATATACCCCGTCGCGGTTTGTTCGGCAGCCATAGTTCCTCAACACGTTCTAAGATAAAAAACTTTTTAGGGCGCGCCTGCACTCAAGGTTTTGCGTGCAGGCGCGCCACAAGAATCCATTGCAAAATCACGCACAAGCTGTAGCTGACAAACAGCACCGCTGCGTTCAGCGGTCTCACGGCGGCGAATACGGCCGCAAAGCCCGCGAGGGTCAGCACAAACTTGCCGGTTTCGGCACGGTAGAAACTCATTACCGTGCGCTGGCTTGCGCGCGCGCCGCGGAGCTTTCCGCGTTGATCCGGGGCAAACCGTCCCGAACCCATCAGGTCAAAGGCGCGCAGGCCGAAATACAAATTGGGCAGCACGCAAAGCAGGCCGCCGAGCAGGGCGGAGCACGCGATCACCCGTCCTTGCGTCAGTTCGAGCGCAAGCGCAGCGAGCAAAATTACTGCAAGCTGGATCAGCGAAATCTTTACTACCGGGGGATTACGCATAGGCGGGGCTTGACCGGCCAGATTTTGATCTCCGCCCAAAATTTGGGCGTGCGAATTATGTAGGAAGCAGCCTGCCGATTCAACTGGCAAATCCCGTCAGATGGGCTGTTGTTCGCGCTCTTTTCCTACACAAACTACAAAAAGTTAGCGCCCACTCACAAGCGAAGTGGGCGCCATTTTGGTGCATTGTTTTGGTGCGGGACCACAACCCACACAGCACCGTTAGTCCTCGCTGTACCCGAGATGCGCGAGGATACCGTCGAGCTCGTCGAGGCTGGTGTACTTGAGAACCAGCTTGCCGGCGCCTTTTTCACCGTGGTCAATACTGACCGGTACGCCGATTTTCTCAGCCAGACGCTCGGTAAGACGGCGGATGTTCGGGTCCACTTCGGGCTTTTTCGCCGCAGGTTTGCCTGCCTGCTCCTGTATCTGGCGCACCAGCGCCTCGGTCTGGCGAACCGTCAGGCCGCGATCAACCACCTGACGGGCAGCTTCGCGCTGGCGGTCGCCGGCAAGGCCGAGCAGCGCCTTGGCATGGCCAAGCTCCAGGTCACCGCGCTCGAGAAACGTACGTACCTCGTCGGTGAGGCTAAGCAGTCGCAGCAGGTTGGTGACGGCGGTGCGGGATTTGCCGACCGCTTCAGCCACCTGCTGCTGGGTGAGTTCAAACTCATCTTGAAGGCGCTTGAGGGCAACCGCTTCCTCTACCGGGTTCAGGTCTTCACGCTGGATATTCTCGATCAGCGCCATGGCGATGGCGGCCTCATCAGCCACTTCGCGTATCAGTGCCGGCACTTTATCCAGCCCGGCGAGCTGCGCGGCGCGCCAGCGACGCTCGCCGGCAATGATTTCATATTTGTGTTCGCTGACCGGGCGTACCACGATCGGCTGCATGATGCCTTGGGCGCGAATGGAGTCGGCCAGCTCCTGCAGGGACTCCTGCGGGAAGTCACGACGGGGCTGGTAGCGGCCGCGCTGCAGGAACTCGATCGGCAGGTCGCGCAGCTCGCCGTCGACGCGCTGGGCGATATCGCCATTGCGCTCACCGGTTGCCACCGCAATGGCTTCACTGGCGTTATTGCTGATCAGGTGGGAAAGTCCTTTCCCGAGGCCTTTGCGTTTCGCGGCCATAGTGTTTTTACCTCAAATACTCAAACCGCTTCCGCAATCGGGCGGGAGCCACTGGATTTCTGTGGGTTGCCGTGTCGACGGGTAATTTCGCCGGCGAGGGCGAGGTAGGCAATCGCGCCTTTGGAGTTGCGATCATACTCCAGCGCGGGCTTGCCAAAACTGGGAGCTTCCGCCAGGCGCACATTGCGCGGGATGCAGGTGCGGTACAGGCGCTCACCAAAGTATTCGTTCAGCTGATCGGACACATCGCTGGTCAGGCTGTTGCGCGGGTCGTACATGGTGCGCAGGATACCCTCGATCTTGAGGGTTGGGTTGGCGGCCTGCTGGATCTGGGTGATGGTATCGACCAGTGCCGACAACCCTTCCAGCGCATAGTACTCGCACTGCATCGGGATAATTACGCCGCCAGCGGCACACAGCGCGTTCACCGTCAGCATGTTCAGCGAGGGCGGGCAGTCGATGATGATGTAGTCGTAGTCGGCACTGATCTGCGCCAGGGCGTCACGCAGCCGGGACTCGCGGCCGTCCATTTCCAGCAGCTCCACCTCAGCGGCGGAGAGATCGCCGTTTGCAGGCATCAGATCGAAGCCGCTATTGGTGGCGACAATCGCCTTGCGCGGCGGCAGCAGGCTGGCGAGCACATCGTAGCTCGACAGCTGCAGGTCGCTCTTGTCGACGCCGCTGCCCATCGTTGCATTGCCCTGGGGATCCAGGTCAATCAGCAGCACCCGGCGCTTGTTGGCGACCAGGGATGCCGCGAGGTTCACACAGGTGGTGGTTTTACCCACGCCGCCTTTCTGGTTGGCTACCGCGAAGATCTTACTCAAGGTTTTGGTCCTGTTGTTCCCGGTGGTGGGCACTCCGGCCACCTGCCGGGCTCGCCGCTAGGCCGGATTCACCGGAAGACGCGGCAGCAAAAAACGCATCCGCGAACATCTGCCCGGTGCGCTGGTATCAAATTCAGTTCTTTGGCCGCAACGCCCGCAGGGCACTGCTGGGCCCGGAGGCACCTGCCACCCGGCTCAGGCGGCCCGGGTGAGCACGATCAGGTGGCGCTCGGCATCGCAACCCGGTACCGAAAGGGTGTGCACCTGCTCGACCTTAATGCCTTTTGGCAAAGCACTCAACTCATCTTCCGGCAGCTTGCCTTTCATCGCATAGAAGCGGCCACCCTCCGCGAGCAAATGCTCACTCCCGGCAACCATATCCTGCAGCGAAGCAAAGGCCCGCGACACCACGCCGGCATAGCGCTGGTCCGGTGTATACGCCTCGACCCGCTCGTTCACCACGTTGATATTGCGCAGTTTCAGCTGGCTGGCGACCTGGAACTGGAAGCGGGATTTTTTGCCATTGCTGTCGAGCAGGCTGATCGGGCGCTGCGGGTGCACGATCGCCAGCGGGATACCTGGCAGTCCGCCACCGGATCCTACATCGATCAGCGGCGACTGGTCAGCGGCGCTGGTGCCGCACAGGTTTACCACGCTCAGGCTGTCGATGATGTGGCGCTCCAGCATCTCCGCCGGGTCGCGCACGGCGGACAGGTTGTAGGCGGCATTCCAGCGGGCAAACAGATCGAGGTACGCGAGCAGCGCGTCGACCTGGGCGTCGCTCAGTTCCAGCGCGAGCTGACTGGCAGCCTGCAGCAGGCGGGGACGGAATTGTTGCATGCTTTCTGGTTTCTTCGGTTTATCCCGGCTACGCGACGGTTGAGTGCTTTGACCGGCGCGCGCGGGGTACTTCAATTCTGGGTTTCGCGAGGCCTCAGACGGCTTTTTTGCGCGTCAGCAGGCCCCGCTTTTTCAGCTGAATCAGCAGCAGCGACACCGCCGCAGGGGTAACGCCGGGTACACGACTGGCGCGGGCCAGGGTATCCGGACGGGCGTCGCTGAGCTTCTGCACAACCTCGTTGGACAGACCGGAAACCGCGGCATAATCAAAGTCCACCGGCAACGGCGTGTCTTCATACGCCTGCAAACGTTCGATTTCGTCGCGCTGGCGGTCGATGTAGCCCGCGTACTTGGCGGAAATCTCTACCTGTTCAGCGACCTGCTCATCGGCCACAGGCTCGCCTTTCAGCCCGGCAATGTCGGCATAGCCAAGCTCCGGGCGCTTGAGCAGATCCTGCAGGCTGTACTCGCGAGCGAGCGGCTGGGGCAGCTTCTCCTCGACGCTTTTTGCCGCCTCGCTACCGGGCTGGATCCAGGTTTCCCGCAGTCGCTGCTGCTCAAGTGCGATCGACTCCCGTTTTTCACAAAATGCCTGCCAGCGCAGATCATCCACCAGTCCGAGCTCGCGGCCCTTTTCGGTCAGGCGCAGGTCCGCATTGTCTTCACGCAGCAGCAGGCGGTATTCCGCGCGGCTGGTGAACATGCGGTAAGGCTCCTTGGTGCCGCTGGTGATCAGGTCGTCGACCAACACGCCCAAATAAGCCTCATCGCGGCGAGGTGCCCAGGAATCCTTGTCCTGCGCCTTGAGCGCGGCATTGGCGCCGGCCAGCAGGCCCTGGGCCGCCGCTTCTTCATAGCCGGTAGTGCCGTTGATCTGGCCTGCGAAGAACAGACCCGCAATGAATTTGGTCTCCAGCGATGGCAGCAGGTCCCGCGGGTCGAAAAAGTCGTATTCGATGGCGTAGCCCGGGCGGGTGATGTGCGCGTTTTCAAAGCCCTTGATCGAGCGCACCAGGTTCATCTGCACATCGAAGGGCAGGCTGGTAGAGATGCCATTGGGATACAGCTCATGGGTGCTGAGCCCCTCGGGTTCGATAAATATCTGGTGGCTGTTCTTGTCCGCAAAGCGGTGCACCTTGTCCTCGATGGACGGACAGTAGCGCGGACCGATGCCTTCGATCACACCGGAGTACATCGGCGAGCGGTCGAGGCCGCCGCGGATGATGTCGTGGGTGGATTCGTTGGTGTGGGTAATCCAGCAGCACACCTGGCGCGGATGCTGCCCGCGATTACCGAGATACGACATGACCGGCAGCGGCTGATCTCCCCACTGCTCCTCAAGGCCGCTGAAGTCCACTGAGCGCGCGTCGATACGCGGCGGGGTGCCGGTTTTCAGGCGCTCCACACGGAACGGCAGTGCTCGCAGGCGCTCAGCCAGGGCAATCGACGGCGGGTCACCGGCGCGACCGCCGGAGTGGTTCTCAAGCCCGATATGAATACGGCCGCCGAGGAAGGTTCCCGCGGTAATCACGACGGTCCTGGCGCGGAAGCGCAGTCCGGCGTTGGTGACGACGCCGGTCACGCGATCCTGTTCCACGATCAGGTCGTCCGCCGCCTGCTGGAATATGTCCAGGTTGGGCTGGTTCTCGAGGATGTGGCGGATAGCGGCCTTGTACAGGGCGCGGTCGGCCTGAGCGCGGGTGGCGCGAACAGCCGGACCTTTGCGCGCATTGAGAACACGGAACTGGATACCACCGAGGTCGGTAGCCGTGGCCATGGCGCCGCCAAGGGCGTCTACTTCCTTGACCAGGTGGCTCTTGCCGATCCCGCCTATCGCGGGGTTACAGGACATTTGCCCCAGGGTCTCAATGTTATGGGTGAGCAAGAGCGTACGTGCGCCCATGCGGGCAGACGCCAGGCATGCCTCGGTGCCGGCGTGTCCGCCGCCGATGACAATCACATCATATTGAGTTGGGTAATCCATAGCTGCTCTTGCTGAATTTGCGGTCTGATTTTCATATCCAGGTTGAAACCCGGAGCCGTCGAACCAAGGGCTTGAAAAATCGGCCGCACATTATAGGCACCTTCAGCTGTGCAAAAAAGCGGCACAGTGAAATTTCAGCATTTCAGTTCTTTTCTCTTAATAAATAAATTTATACATACCTTACGTATAAGACTGTGTTTGTATTTATAGTAATTATTAGTGCCCCCCAGTTTCATGTATAACAAGAATAAATCTTTAAAAATCAATAACTTGTGTTGATGATAACCGGGCCTGAAACCCCTGTTCAGACGGGGGGGTAACCGGGGTACAAGGCTGTGGATGAACGGTATAACTTTGAATGTTTTTTGACCGACCAGTACTTATCCCCGTTTCCCTCTCACTTATCCACCCCTTTTTTCCCGCCAGTTCTCCACAGGAGCCAATCTTGCTCTACCGCGGAACCGATACTGTGTATAACTCTGTGGGTTTATGGGATAAAACGCTGTGTTTGACGCGTGGATCAATAGTCCATCTGGATAAGTCTGTGAATTTGTGTGGGCAACTCCTGTGGGCTGGCGTTGGAGAGCATGTAGATGAGTTCCCGGAACTTGAATCGTGACGACTGCATGCGGTCTGGGCTTGCGCGAGAAGTTGGGAACGAAGTGGTGGGCAACGGGTCGGGGAGGGATGTGCCGGAAGGGGGGATGGCCCTGCCTGAGTATCGGCAGGGCCTTTGTGGGCGGTCAGGCGTTGCGGGAAAGGTGCTACTTACCGATGCAGAAGCTGCCAAAGATTTTGCCCAGCAGTTCGTCAGCGGTCATGGCTCCGGTGATTTCCCCCAGCGCCTGTTGGGCGTGGCGCAGGTCCTCTGCGAGGAGCTCGCCAGCTCCGCTTGCGGTCAACTGGGCCTGCCCTTCAACAATGAACGCCCTGGCGCGGGCGAGGGCGTCCAGGTGGCGGCGGCGGGCGCTGAAGTTACCCTCGTTGCCGGCGTGGTATCCCATGCACTCCTTGAGGTGATGTTGAAGCGCCTCCAGGCCCGCGCCGGTTTTTGCGCTGATGGCGACCACCGGTATCCCGTCACTGTGGGCCTGCAAGCCCGGGCTGTAATCGGTCAGGTCGATCTTGTTGAGCACCAGGGTGAGCTTTTCCGGATCCGGCAACTGGCGGGTAAAGTCCGGCCACGCGGTTTCAGGATCGAGGGTGTGGACGTCGCCTGCATCCACAACCAGAAGTACCCGGTCAGCGCCGCGGATTTCATCCCACGCGCGCTGCATACCAATCTGTTCCACCTGGTCCGGTGACTCCCGCAGGCCCGCGGTATCGGCGATATGCAGGGGCATACCGTCGATATGAATATGCTCGCGCAGGACATCCCGCGTGGTGCCGGCAATATCGGTCACGATGGCGGTGTCTTTTCCGGCAAGGGCGTTGAGCAGGCTGGATTTACCGGCGTTGGGTTTTCCGGCAATGGCTACCTGCATCCCCTCACGCATGATGGTGCCCTGTCGCGCCTGGGCTTCGACCAGGTCCAGTTGTGCCAACAGTGCCCGGATATCGGCTGCGACTTTGCCGTCGGCGAGAAAATCGATTTCTTCCTCTGGAAAATCGATCGATGCTTCGACATAGATGCGCAAATGGGTGAGTTGCGTCGCCAACTCTTCGATTTTTTCGGAGAAAGCACCCTGTAGCGAGCGCAGCGCATTTTGCGCGGCCTGCGCGCTGCCGGCGTCAATCAGGTCGGCGATCGCTTCTGCCTGGGTCAAATCCAGCTTGTCATTCAGGAAAGCGCGCTCGGAAAACTCACCCGGACGCGCCTGGCGTGCGCCTAGGTTAAGCAGGGCCGTCAGCAGGGTATCGAGAATCACCGGTCCCCCATGGCCCTGCAGTTCGACGACATCTTCGCCGGTAAACGAGTTAGGCCCGGGGAAAAACAGTGCCAGGCCCTGGTCGAGCAGCTGTTCGCGGTGGGTAAAGTTGCAATAGTGGGCAAAGCGGGGCTGGAAGCTTCGGCCACAGAGTTGTTCGCCAATCGCGCGTGCGTGTGGGCCAGAGAGGCGAATGACGCCGATACCGCCACGCCCGGGCGGTGTGGCAACGGCGGCGATGGTGTCGTTACTGAGACTTTGCTGGGTCATGTTCTGAGTTTATCCAAAAGTCAGAAAGAAGAAGGGCCGCGTAGTGCGGCCCTTTATTTCCATTTGCTCTAGTGCAAACCGCGCTTGTAGCGGGACGCCCTTGGCTTATTTGCCTGCGGCTTCAACCTGCTTGTTGATAAACCAGGTCTGGGCGATGGAGATCAGGTTGTTGGCAATCCAGTACAGTACCAGGCCAGCCGGGAACCACAGGAAGAAGAAGGTCATCATGACCGGCATCAGCTGCATGATGCGTGCCTGGGTTGGATCGGTGGGCTGAGGGTTCAGCTTCTGCATGAACCACATGGTTACACCCATGACCACCGGCAGAATGAAATACGGATCCTTTACGGACAGGTCGTGAATCCACCCGATCCAGGGGGCGTGGCGCAGTTCCACGGTCTCCATCAGCATCCAGTAGAGGCCGATGAATACAGGCATCTGCAGCAGGATCGGCAAGCAGCCGCCCACCGGATTGATCTTTTCCCGGCGGTAGAGCTTCATGGTCTCTTCCGCGAGCTTCTGGCGGTTGTCCTTGTACTGTTCCTGCAGCTTCTTCATCTGCGGAGCAAACTTGCGCATGCGTGCCATGGAGCGCAGGCCCGCCGCGGACAGCGGGTAAAGAAGCGCCTTGATGAACACGGTGAGCAGGATGATTGACCAGCCCCAGTTATCCACGATGTGCTCGTGGATCCAGTTCAGTACCCGGAACATGGGCTTGGCCAGCCACCACAGCCAACCGTAATCGACAGTCAGATCCAGATACGGAGAGATCTCTTCCAGGCGGTAAACATCTTTGGGGCCCGCGTAGAAGCTGGCTTCAACAGTGCCCTGTTGGCCCGGTTCGATGCGCAGTTGTGGGCTGGTAAAGCCCATGCTGTACAGGCCGTTGCCGGCCGGTGCCAGGGTGAAGGTGTTGGTCAGGTCCTGGGCGGGTATCCAGGCACTCAGGAAGTAATGCTGGACCATGGCCACCCAGCCGCCCTCGACGGTTTCCTTGGTGGGCTTGCTGGTAATGTCCTCAAAGTCCTGCTTGAAGTAGTTCTCTTCGCTGGTGTGCAGTGCGGCCCCCAGGAACGGAGACATGCCGATACCCACATCTACAGGGGGTTCCAGGCTGTCGCGAATGATCTCGCCGCACATGCTGGCGAGCAGGGGCTTGTCGCGACCGTTGTCTACCAGGTAGGCGACGTTCACCAGGTAATCACCGCGCTTGAAAGTAAAGCGTTTGGTGAAGGTGATGCCATTCTGGCTCTGCTTGAGGTCGACAGTGAGGGTGTCTTTGCCTTCCTGCAGTGCGTACTCGGTGGCATCACTGCTGAACAGCGGGCGGCCTGCCGTACAGCGGCCGTTGCCGCCGACAAGTCCGCTGCGGGAAACATAGGTGTGGCTGCGGGTCTGGTTCAGCAGGATCAGGGGGCGATCCGGCTGGTTCAGCTCCTCGTAGTATTTGCGCAGCGCGACCTTGACGATATCGCCGCCGTTCGGGTCGATCAGCATACTCAGGGTATCGGTTTGCACTGAGATCAGCTGGGCCTGAGTGGCGCTGCCGACTTCAGGTATGCCACTGCCGTCATTGGTTTGGGTTGAGCTGCTGCCACCTTCCGGGAGTTGGTCGGCATTGGAGGTGTTTGGAGCACTGCCGGGCAGCGCATCACTTTGACTCTGATTGTGGTGAACCACCGTTTTCTGATCGATGGCAGGGGCGTGCTCTTCTTTGAAAGCATTCCACTGGTATACCAGAGCCAGAAGGACCGCGGCGATGCCGCCGACCAGCGTATAGCGTTGCCAATCCATTATTTCGAAAGCCTTGTCGCAGGGGCCGGCATTACTCTGCCGCCCGGGTGTCAGTTTTTTCTTGGGCGGGAGGGACGTGGTCCAGACCGCCGGGATGCCAAGGGTGGCATTTTATAAGGCGGCGCAGGGTTAAATAACCCCCTTTCCAGAATCCGTGAGTATTAAATGCCGTTTCAGCGTAGTGGGAGCAGGTTGGATAGAAGCGGCACTGGTTGCCAACCCAGGGACTGGCAACCAGCCGGTAAAAATGAATCAGCTTGATTGCCAGCCAGGTCATTGGGGGTCTTCCTGAGAGGGAGCACCTGGTGCAGCGGTGTCGGTTTGCGCTGGGCTTTTGCTTTGCTTGCCCGACTTTTGCCGTTTATCCGGCGCCCTGCGTTTACGTGGCTGGTTATTTTGCGCTTGCGGATTGCGCGCGCGCTGATCGAGCTTGCGCCACAATTTTTGCAGCACTTTAGCTAATTCGGCTTTATCGAGTTCGCCGGCTCCGGGGCGTGCAAGTACCACCGCATCCAATGGATACAGTTGTTGCTGCTGCAGTCGGAAAGTTTCGCGGGCGATGCGCTTGATACGGTTACGGCTACAAGCGTGACGGACGTGTTTCTTGGCGATGACCAGGCCCAGACGGGGATGGTCCAGTCCATTCGGACGGGCAAGAATCAGGAATTGCGGGTGTGCTGCTCGGACAGGCGCATCGTCAAATACGACACGATAGTGCGATGCATTAAGCAGCCGCAGCGGCTTGCCGAAAGCGAAGTCGCTGCGCGAGTGCTGCATGCTTTAGTCGGGTGTCTTAAGTTGCTCGCTAGGCGGCAGACTTAGGCACACAGAACCTTACGGCCTTTGGCGCGACGACGGGCAAGTACCTTACGACCGTTTTTGGTGGCCATACGGGCACGGAAACCATGAGTGCGCTTGCGCTTAAGGTTGCTGGGCTGGAATGTACGTTTCATTGTGTTACTACCTGGAGTTGTGTCCTGGAATTTTGCGTATCTAGACCGCCTGCGGCAATCGGCCTTCCCTTGGTTTTCTTTCCTTTTATAGGACGCATGGTTGCGACTTCAAAAAGGGCGCTAACCTGGGAACGGCGGGTTATGCGCTGCGAAGGCGGCGGATTGTATAGAAAGGCATCAGTTAAAGCAATGGAATTTGGCGGCGCGGGAAGGGATTTTTGTTGTTTGCCGTACCGGCTTCTTTATACGGGAACGGCGAGCGCGAGCCGCTGCCCGTTGGGGCAATGCGCGCAAGGCTTTGTATTTCCTCATGTATTGGAAGCCGTGCACTGTTTGACCCCAAGATATCCTCAGATGGCTGTGGATAACTGCAGGGAGATCGACTGTTCAGTGTGTGCAAACATTGTTCAAGTGGCTGAAAAGGCAAGAGTTTTTATTGGTAAAGTTTTCCCCAGACTGCATTTAACTGTGGATAACCGCGGGAGCGCTCTGTATACTGCGCAGCTCTTTTGAGGCAACTTTCAGCGTATTTTGCTGCTACTTCTCGGCCTCATTTCTTGTTTTTGGGGGGTTCCTTGTCTGATTCCGTTTGGAAGCAGTGTTCGGCCTGTATGCAGGACGAGCTGCCGCCGCAACAATTCAGTACCTGGATTCGGCCATTGCGTGTCAGCGACGACTGTGGCGCGGGCGAATTGCGCCTTGTTGCGCCTAACCGCTTTATCCTCAACTGGGTAAGCGACAAGTACCTGGATCGCATTCGCGAACTTGCCTTGCAGTTTAATGGTGGCCAGGCCTTGCATGTCGAGGTCGTCGCCATGGATCGCCGCGCCTCCCGGTTTCGGCGCAACCTGTCATCCGGCAATTATCACAGCAGCGCTGACTCAGTAGCTCCTGGCGCGCGTTCCAGTGCGGATAGCGGAAGCTTCGGGCGTGCACGTGCGCCGTCGCCGAGTGCACCATCCCCTGCGCCCGCCGGTCGCTTTGGTGCGAGTGGTGGTTCCGCGACGCTGTTCGGCGCTGGAGATGCGCAGCTGGATAATGCAGTTGCGGAAGAGGCGGGGGCGGAAATTCTTACTGCAGCTGAGCGCCTGCCTGCCGATATTCACGGTAGTGTCGAAGCGTCAGCGCCCGTGATTCCGGCGCCGGCACCGCGCAAGGTAGAAGTAGAGGGTGCCATCAAGCACGGCAGCTCCCTCAATAGCGGATTTACGTTTGCCTCTTTCGTGGAGGGTAAGTCCAACCAGCTCGGTCTCGCCGCCGCACAGCAGATCGCCGACAACCCGGGTGGTGCCTATAACCCACTGTTTATTTACGGTGGGGTGGGGCTTGGCAAGACGCACTTGATGCATGCGGTTGGCAACGCGCTGGTTCAGCGAAACCCTAATGCCAAGGTGGTTTACCTGCACTCCGAGCGGTTTGTGGCGGATATGGTTAAGGCTCTGCAGCTTAATGCCATCAGTGATTTCAAGCGCTACTACCGCTCCGTGGATGCGCTACTGATTGATGACATCCAGTTTTTTGCCGGTAAAGAACGTTCGCAGGAAGAGTTTTTTCACACTTTCAACGCGCTGCTTGAAGGTGGGCAACAGATTATCCTCACCTGTGATCGCTACCCGAAAGAAATTGACGGCCTTGAGGAGCGCCTCAAGTCCCGGTTCGGTTGGGGCTTGACGGTTGCAGTGGAGCCCCCCGAGCTGGAGACGCGTGTAGCGATTCTGATGAAAAAGGCGGAGCAGGTCGGTGTCGACCTGCCTCACGATTCAGCTTTTTTTATCGCCCAGCGTATTCGTTCCAATGTACGTGAACTCGAGGGGGCGTTGCGTCGTGTGATTGCGAATGCACAGTTCACCGGGCGCGCTATTGACGATATTCTCGTGCGTGAGGCGCTGAAAGATTTGCTGGCGCTGCAGGACAGGCTGGTCAGTATCGATAATATTCAGCGTGTCGTGGCCGAGTATTACAAGATCAAGGTGGCGGATCTTCTTTCCAAGCGCCGCAGTCGCTCTGTGGCGCGGCCGCGGCAGGTGGCCATGTCCCTGGCGAAAGAATTGACCAACCACAGCTTGCCGGAGATTGGTGACGCGTTTGGTGGTCGTGACCATACGACGGTGCTGCACGCATGTCGCAAGATACGCCAATTGCAGGAGTCGGACGGCGACATTCGGGAAGATGTTCGCCTGCTGACGCGTTCGCTGACGACGTGACGGCGAACTGAAACTTAAACTTTTTTATTAAAAAAATACCCGGTATTGCCGAAGTGCAAACTGCCGCGGTAACAACAGCAAAAGACTGGATCAAGGCAAAAATATGAAATTTAGCGTTAGCCGTGATGCCCTGTTAAAGCCGCTGCAGTTGGTGGCTGGCGTTGTCGAGAAGCGTCAAACCCTGCCGGTACTGGCAAATGTACTGATGCAGTTGCAGGGGCAGGAGCTCTCTCTTACCGGTACTGACCTCGAAGTTGAGATTGTCGGCCGCCTGACACTGGAAGCACCGGTGGAAATGGAAGGGGAGGTCACGGTGCCTGCTCGCAAGTTGCTGGATATTTGCCGCTCTCTTCCAGATGGCGCCGCGCTGAAGTTCGAGCGCGATGGTGATCGCCTGGTACTGCGCAGTGGACGCAGTCGTTTCCAGTTGTCCACGCTACCCGCGAGCGACTTCCCGAACCAGGAAGAAACCAGTGCGCAAAGCCGCTTCAGTATTTCCCAGCGCGAGATCCGTCGCCTGATCGAAGCCACCAGCTTCGCGATGGCGCAGCAGGATGTGCGTTATTACCTGAACGGTCTGCTGCTGGAGTGTCGTCCGCAGCAGCTGCGTGCAGTCGCTACTGACGGTCATCGCCTGGCGCTCTGTGATCGCGATGCACCTGGTTTGAATGTAGAGACACCTGTGCAGGCTATCGTGCCCAGAAAGGGCGTTCTGGAGCTTGCACGGCTGCTTGAGGATAGCGACAACAGCGCGGACATCGTGCTCGGAAATAACCATATCCGTGTGCACTGTGGCCAGTACACGTTTACCTCCAAGTTGGTAGACGGCAAGTTCCCCGATTACGAACGAGTATTGCCGCGCGCGTCCGGCAAAGAAGTATTTGCGGATCGTCTGTCCCTGCGTCAGGCCTTCCAGCGCGCAGCGATTCTCTCCAATGAGAAGTACCGCGGTGTGCGCCTCCAGTTATCCCAGGGTCTGTTGCAGATCGTGGCGAATAACCCGGAGCAGGAAGAAGCGGAAGAAGAGCTGATGGTGGACTACCACGGCGAGGAGCTGGAGATCGGGTTCAACGTGGGTTACCTGCTGGACGTCACCGGTGCTATCCACAGCGACCAGATCCGTATCGGCCTGGGGGATGCGAACAGCAGTGCGTTGTTGCAGCAGCCCGAAAACGGTGATGCCCTGTACGTGATCATGCCAATGCGCCTGTAACAGATCGTTGTTTGTTAGTTCGGTTGCGATTTTGAAGCCGCGAATTCTCAGGGATTCGCGGCTTTTTCTTAGCGAGTATGTTCAGTTTTTCGGTAGTCCGGAGTAGATCTTTTGTCCCTCAGACGCCTGGCCATTTCCCGTTTCAGGAATATCGTTGCTGCAGACCTAAGGTTCCCCGCAGAGGTGAACCTGTTTGTTGGGGTCAATGGCAGTGGTAAGACCTCGATACTCGAGGCAATCCACATGCTGGGTACCGGTCGCTCCTTTCGATCCCGTCAGAGTCAGTCAGTCATTCAGTATGATCAGGAGGCATTGGCGGTCTTCGGCAAACTTGATAACGCCACCAGCCTTGGTGTCGAAAAGTTGCGGGATGGCAAGGGTCGGATTCGGATTAACCACAACCCGGCGGAGTCCAGTTCGCAGCTCGCTGCCTGCTTGCCGCTTCAGGTCATTAACAGCGAGAGCTTTGCCGCGCTGGATGGCGGCCCTGCAGTGCGCCGTCAGCTTTTGGATTGGACAGTGTTCCACGTGGAACATCGGTTCGCAATGCACTGGAAAGCCTATCAAATTGCACTTCGCCAGCGGAATGCATTGCTCCGTCGTGGTAAAATCGATGGCAATTTAATGGCTCCCTGGGAGCTGCAGTTGATCCAAAGCTCGGTGCTGGTGGATACGCTGCGGCAGCAGGTATTTGAATCGCTCAGGCAGCATTTTTTCCGAAGGGTTGAGTCTCTGCCCCAGCGTGTCTTTGGCGCTCTGGAGCTGCATTATCGCAGCGGCTGGAAGAAGGGGGTTGCCTTTGAAGAGGCGTTGGCAGCCTCGAGAGAATCCGATGCGGAGCACGGCTTTACCAGGGTGGGGCCGCATCGCGCCGATCTGCGCTTTAGCGTAAATGGGCAGGCTGCCGATGCAGTGCTTTCGCGTGGCCAGCAAAAGATGCTGGTGTGCGCCCTGCGCACGGCAATGGCTGGTGTCATCGGTGTTAATGCACCGCCAGTGTTCCTTGTGGATGACTTGCCATCGGAGCTGGATGAGGAGAATCAGCGGTTGTTTGCGCACTGGGTCAGTGAGTGTGCAGATCAGGTATTTGTTACGGGAATTGACGGTAAAGCGACGGCACAGCCCTGGCTTAGCCTGTCCAAACCCTGGAATAGGCCAACAATGTTCCACGTGGAACATGGTCAGATAGATCCGGTTGAACAAAATTTTTAGGTTTGAATTCGCCTGGCCGCAACGCCGGCATTGATGGAGCAACAGCATGTCGCAAGAGAATAACTACGATTCCAGTAGCATCAAGGTACTGAAGGGCCTGGATGCGGTGCGCAAGCGCCCTGGGATGTATATTGGCGATACCGATGATGGTACGGGCCTCCACCACATGGTGTTTGAGGTGGTAGACAACTCCATCGATGAGGCCCTGGCGGGTCATTGCGACGAAATTCGCGTGACCATCCACCCGGATGAGTCGGTATCCGTATCCGATAATGGCCGCGGAATACCGACTGAAGTCCATGCGGAAGAGGGGGTTTCTGCGGCCGAAGTCATTATGACTGTGCTGCACGCCGGCGGTAAGTTTGATGACAACACGTACAAGGTGTCCGGCGGTCTCCACGGCGTTGGTGTTTCCGTTGTGAATGCCCTGTCAGAAGAACTGAAGCTGGTCATCCGTCGTGGCGGCAAGGTACATGAGCAGATCTATCGTCACGGTGTTCCCCAGGCACCCCTGGCCGTTGTGGGCGACACCGATACCACGGGCACAACCGTGCACTTCAAACCGTCCGCTGAGACCTTCACCAATATCGAATTCCACTACGAGCAACTGGCCAAGCGCCTGCGGGAGCTGTCCTTCCTGAACTCAGGCGTGCGTATCGTGCTGAAAGACGAGCGCAGCGGTAAGGAAGAAGTGTACGAGTATGAGGGCGGTCTGCGCGCGTTTGTTGAATTCCTGAACCAGAACAAAACGCCAATTAACAAGGTTCTCCACTTCCAGAACCAGCGCGAAGACGGTATCTCAGTAGAAGTTGCGTTGCAGTGGAATGACTCCTTCCAGGAAAACATCTACTGCTACACCAATAACATCCCCCAGCGTGATGGTGGTACCCACCTTGCAGGCTTCCGTGCCGCACTGACACGGGGCCTGAACAACTACATTGAAAAGGAAGGTGTAGGTAAAAAAGACAAGGTCAGCACCACTGGCGACGATGCCCGTGAAGGCCTCACCGCCATCATTTCCGTCAAGGTTCCCGATCCGAAGTTCTCCTCTCAGACCAAGGACAAGCTGGTTTCCTCCGAGGTAAAACCGGCTGTCGAACAGGAGATGGGCCAGTCCTTCAATGATTATCTGCTGGAGAACCCGCAGGAAGCGAAGGCGGTCGTCGGTAAAATGATTGATGCCGCCAGAGCGCGTGAGGCGGCCCGTAAGGCGCGTGAAATGACCCGCCGTAAAGGTGCCCTGGATATTGCCGGGCTCCCTGGCAAGCTGGCAGATTGCCAGCAAAAGGATCCCGCACTTTCCGAGCTGTATCTGGTGGAGGGTGATTCCGCGGGTGGTTCTGCGAAGCAGGGGCGCGACCGACGCACCCAGGCCATCTTGCCGCTGAAGGGTAAGATCCTGAACGTTGAAAAAGCCCGCTTTGACAAGATGCTGTCCAGTGCCGAGGTGGGTACTCTGATCACGGCGCTGGGTTGTGGCATCGGCAAAAGCGAATTCAACCCGGATAAGCTGCGCTACCACTCCATCATCATCATGACGGATGCGGACGTGGATGGTGCGCACATCCGCACGCTGCTGCTGACCTTCTTCTTCCGTCAAATGCCGGAGCTGATCGAGCGTGGACATATCTTCATTGCCCAGCCGCCACTGTACAAAATCGGCAAGGGCAAGCAGGAGCAATACCTCAAGGACGAAGCGGCGCTGACCCAGTTCCTGACGAATGCCGCACTGGACAGCGCCACCCTGTTCGTCAACCCGGAAGCACCAGGCCTGTCCGGAACCGCGCTGGAATCCATGGTAAAAGAATACCGTGCGGTAATGGGGACCATTGATCGCCTGTCGCGCCTGTACCCGCAGGAAGTCCTGCAAAGCATGGTGTACCTGCCCAGCCTGCAAACAGCGCAGCTGAAGGATCAGGCGGCCATGGCGACCTGGTGCGAGCAGCTGGCTGAGCGTTTAGAAGGGGAGAGCGAAGGTGGCGGCCGCCGCTATCTGGTTTCGGTGGCGCGCGACAGCGAGCGGGATCTCTACCTGCCGCAAATCAATGTTGTTGCCCACGGCGTCAGCAGCGACTACCAGATCAGCCATGACTTCTTCGACTCGGCGGAGTATCGCGCGATCTGCAGTCTGGGTGAAAAACTTCAGGGGCTGCTGGAAGAGGGCGCCTATATCCAGCGCGGCGAAAAGCAACAGCCGGTAACGAACTTCCCCGAAGCATTGACCTGGTTGATGGGTGAGAGCCGCCGCGGCTATAACATCCAGCGCTACAAAGGTCTGGGGGAAATGAACCCGGAACAGTTGTGGGAAACCACCATGAACCCGGAATCACGGCGCATGCTGCAGGTGACGGTTGAAGACGCTATTGCAGCGGATCAGATCTTCACCACGTTGATGGGAGACCAGGTGGAACCCCGTCGCGAATTCATCGAGAGCAACGCACTTGCGGTAGAAAACCTCGACGTCTGATCGACGTTATCTACCGGCCTAGCCGAGTAAGCCCCGCTGGCATTTGTCTTTTAAAGACAGTGCATTTCAGCGGGGCTTTTTGCTGTCTCAGGGATCTCCGTAGAGCCCCTCAGGCAACCCGGCAACACATCACAACCTCTTCCTGATTGGCCGCCGCACAAAAGCGCCGCGACGTTTCGACGAAACCGTGCTGCTGTAAAAAGTAACGGCCGCCGAGATTTTCCTCCAGCACTGCAGCCTCCAGTTGCGCCTTGCCAAACTTGGCTTGGGCAATCAGCGCACTACCGATCCCCTGTCGCTGCGCCGCCGGCGAGACGAATATCGAGCGAACCTGGCCTTCCTTGCTGACAGTTACCAGGCCTTCCGCTGCCTGCGAACCGGGCAGGGTGTATACCCAGTGGGTAAGTGGTTCCCCTGCGGGATTCCCCTTTTTCCCCGGTCGCCCCAGTGCACCCACTAGTTCCCTGCGAACGGCTTCCTGCTGCTCACGCCAGAAATCCAGTGGCAGACTGGGATGGCTGGTACAGGCCAGGTGAAACCAGAGTTGAAGCAACCTTTTCACATCAGATTTCTGCAGCGGTCTTAACATGTACTCTCCGTTTGCGCCGAAGATGTAGCACCCAAGCGTAATCTCGCAACCTCATTGCGCCAAATTGATGTCTGCAAAATCTCCATAAAAACCGCCTGGCCTCGTGACACTGCCGTTATATAAAAATATAATCGTTCTCATTAATAATTCGGATTGTGTTAATAATTTAACAAGGACTTTGCAGCCATGCGCCGTTTTATCCTGAACCCCATTAGCCTTGCCCTGACCGCCTCCCTGGCTTCGGGCGTCAGCTCTGCCGCTGAGCGGGAAGTGCTGGAAACCGTCTCCGTTCTGGGAAATGCAGAACAACTGCAAAAGCTTCCTGGCTCCGCGCATCGCGTGACACCGGAAGATCTGCAGGCATTTGAATTTGTGGACATCAACCGCATGCTGCGCGCTGTTCCCGGTGTGTATCTGCGCGAAGAAGATGGCTATGGCCTGCGTCCGAATATCGGCATACGCGGTGCCGACGGCGGGCGCTCGGGGAAAATCTCCCTGATGGAAGACGGCGTGCTGGCGGCCCCGGCACCTTACTCCGGACCGGAGGCATACTACTTTCCGACCGCCGGCCGCCTGGAACAGATCGAAGTCCTGAAGGGCCCCGCCACGCTGAAATACGGCCCGTTCACCGTCGGTGGTGCTGTGAATATGCTGAGCACCCAGATCCCTGACAGCACCGTTGGGCACGTCCAGCTGGAAGCCGGTCAATATGGTGAAAATCGCCTGCACACCTATTACGGAAGTGCCACAGAAACTACCGGTTGGCTGGTTGAAACCCACCAGCAGCGCGCCGATGGCTTTCGCGAGATTGACGGCGCGGGCAGTGCAGATATCAGCAAAGAGGACTACCTGGTAAAGGGGCGCATCAAGTCTGACAATGACGCGACCTATACACAGCAGCTGGATATCAAACTGCAGTATTCCGAAGAAGAATCCGGGATGAGCTACCTGGGCCTCACCGATGCCGATTTTGCCGCTGACCCCAACCGCCGCTACGGCATCAGCGCCCTGGATGAAATGGAAAACCGCCACAGCACCGTGCAGCTGAACCACAGCATTGCCCTGGCGAAGAACTTCAGCATTAACACACAGGCGTACTACAACAAGTTCAAACGCGACTGGTTCAAGGTCGGCCTCGGCGACCTGATTGCCGAGGCCAACAGCGGCGACGACTTTGCCCAGGCGGTTCTGGATGGCGAAGCCGATTATGACTTTGGCATCAAGCACAATGACCGCAACTACACTGCACGCGGTGTGCAAGTAAGTGCAAACTTACTTGTCGAGGCCCTGGGCGTTGAGCACCAGCTGGAATTCGGCGTACGCCGACACTGGGATGAAGTGGATCGCCTGCAACCGACTGAGAACTACCGCCAAATCGACGGTGCACTGGTATTCCAGGATATTTCCGAGCCGAGCTCGAGTAATAACCGGGTTGAAGACGCCACAGCCAACTCACTGTTTGTCTATGACCAGATCCAGGTCTCTGAAAAACTGGCACTGACCGCTACTCTGCGTTACGAAGATGTGGAGACCACACAACAGCGTTACAACGATCCGGCGCGCAGCGAAAAGGGCAGCAGCAAGTCCAACCAGCTGGATGAATGGCTCCCCGGCCTTGGTCTGGTGTATGACGTGAGTGAGCAGTGGGCGCTGCTGGCGGGTGTGCACCGCGGCTTTGCTCCTCCCGGTGGCGGTGCCGATGACGGTACTGGTGCGGAACTCTCGACCAACTACGAGTGGGGTGCGCGTTTTGCTTCCACGCAGCTGAATGCTGAAATCATCGCGTTCTACAGCGACTACGAGAACACCATCCAGAACTGCTCCATCGCCGTTCCCTGTCCGAATGGTGACGATGCGGGAAGCTACCAGCTGGGTGAATCCGAGATCCGCGGCCTGGAAGCTTCACTGGGTACCCAGTGGCAGCTGGCTGGGGGCTGGGTGGTTCCGCTGACGGCCACCTACACCTGGACCGATGCTGAGATCACCCGCGACAGTGATGCGGGCGACCTGCTGGCGGGTGACAATTTTGCCTACCTGCCGGAAAACGTATTTGCCGTTACCACGGGTATCGATAGTGGCGCGGCCTGGCGGGTAAACCTGACCGCGGCCTACCAGGACGACATGTGTGTAAACAACAGCTGTAACCGTGGCGATACCGACCGCTTCGACTACACCGAATCGCTCTGGGTCGTGGATGCGGCCGCACACTATGACTTCAGCGAGGATATGACCGGCTACCTGAAAGTGGACAATCTGCTCGACGATCAGGCAATCATCAACCGTGCTCCCGACGGTGCTCGCGCCAACCGCCCGCGCACTGCATCGCTCGGGGTCAAATTCACTTTCTGACGAATCCTGAGTATTGAAGCGAAAAAAACCCCGGTCGAACCGGGGTTTTTTTATGTATGTGCCTAGGCGTCTGCCACTAATCCCGCGGTCTGGTCACAGGCCGTTACCGGCCGCCAGGTGCACGAAGTGCGCCTTCAAATAGCGGGTTTCGGGAATCGAAGGGTGTACCGGGTGATCCGCGCCCTGGCCACCACTGCCGATAATGCTGATGGACTTGTCCAGATGACGGCCGGCGCCGCGCAGGATTTCAAGCAGGGTATCGGATTCCAGGTGCATGGAGCAGGAGGCGCTTACCAGCAAGCCGTTCTTCTCGAGGAGGCGCAGGCCCAGTTCGTTGATATGCCGATAGGCGGCTTCACCGGATTTCTGATCCTTGCGGCGTTTGATGAAAGCGGGCGGGTCGAGAACAATCGCGTCGTAACGCTCACCGGCCGAAATCAGTTCTTTCATCGCATCGATGGCTTTACCCTGGATGGTCACAAGGTCGTCTTTGCGCTGATTCAGCGCGGCGTTCTCCTCGCACCAGTCCAGCGCCTGAGCGGAAACATCCACGCAGGTCACCTCTTTGGCCCCGTTAGCAAGTGCTTGCACACCCCAGCCGCCGGCGTAGGAGAACAGATCCAGAACGCGCAATCCCTTAACCCACTGATTGAGCCGCGCGCGATTATCGCGATGGTCATAGAACCAGCCGGTCTTCTGGCCATCGTACACCGGCGCCAGCAGCGGAACGCCGTTCTCCTCGAACGGCACCATTTTCGGTACTTCGCCGTGGGCGACCTCGCATACTTCGGGCAACTCTTCCACTTTGCGACCCTGGTGGTCGTTGCGCAGCAGTATCCCTTTCGGTTTAACCAGCCCGACCAGCGCATCGACGATGTCCGGCAGTAAGCGCTCCATTCCCCAGCTGCTCACCTGCACCACGAGGTAATCGCCAAAGCGATCCACCACCAGCCCGGGCAGGCCGTCGGAATCACCGTAGACCATGCGGTAACTGGGGTGATCGAAATAACGGCTGCGTAACGCGACGGCATTTTCCAGACGCTTCTTCAGCTGTGTCGTGGTAAATGGCCCCTTGCGGGAAACAAGCCGGCCACAGATCAGCTGGTTGGGGTTCACCAATGCATGTCCGAGACTCTTGCCCTTGCTGTCGAGGATCTCGCACTGGCTACCGGGCTCCAGCCCCTTTAGAGGAGTCTGCTTGGTGTCCACTTCGTTGCTGTAAATCCAAAGATGCCCCAGCTTCAGGCGGCGTTCGGCGCGGGGGTTTAGAATCAGTTGTTGCACGGGCTTTACCTCCGGTAGGTCTGGCGGGGCGCCATTGTTGTTTTCTGACGGGCAGATGACAAGCGCTCATTTGACACTCACTATCGGCCGCGGGCTAAGCCAACAATAGTTGAAGCCATGGAGCTTGGGTCAGCAGGCGTGATCCGGAGCAAAATCCCACGGATGACTGAACATCGGGTACAAAACATCGCGCAAAAAAAAAGCCCGCTGAACTGGTCAGCGGGCCTCCGTTGCGGGCCACGAATGTACCGCCTACATGGGAAAATTGGGTGGAATGCCCTAGCGGGTATTTACCATTACTTCTGTCGTACCAATAACGCCACTGCTGTCTTGATGCTCGACTACACCCAGCGCTCGAGTCCCTGCGGGCAGGTCGCGCCACTCAACCAGGAGATTCTCCGCGCTGCCCAACTTGGCCGTGGCGGGCCCGGTCAGCTGGGTATTCCCGGTGTCGCCGTTCAAATTGAAGTTGAACAGCGTGTAGGGTGTGGGGCCTGCTTCCGACGCATAGTCTATGACGAACACCGCGTACTCGCCGGCCGCCGGTTGCAACAGATCAACCTTCTCGGCCGAGGTCGAGTTACCACTGCTTCCGGCAAGTGGATAGCCGGCACTGGCCGGACCCAATACCTGCAGGTCGAGGTCATCAGAGCCGTTGCCCGCACCCACATCCTCATCAAACAGCGCAAAGCGCGCGAAGCTGGTGCCTTCAGGGATGGTTACGAAAATCAGGTCAGCTTCCCCGTCTACCACTGCGCCGGAGTTTGCCGCGCCCGCCACCAGCCCATTGATGACGGAACTGTAGCTACCTTCATAGCCGAACAAGAGCGGGATATTCACACTGCCACTGGTACCCTGCGCCTCGGCCAGATTGGGTGCCGACAGCGGAACCGGGCGAACCGCAAGGGGGCTGCGTACTTTGCGCAGGCCCTGTGACCAGGTCAGCGCACCAAAAGCCCACTCGTTCATCGCCGCATCGGCTGTCGCGGAGAAGGTGACCTGGAAGGTAGCCGTTTCCCCACCCGCGAGACGCAGGATCCGGGGGGACACCTCCACCTGCACGCCAGCGGGCGCATCTACTTCTGCCCAGTACCAGTGGGTACCCCGATCCACGTTGGTTACACGCCGGGTGACTGTTTGGCTGCCAACCAATTCGGCGATGCCGATAGAGGGCAGGTTGAGATCCGATGAATCGATGGAATAACCCATGTCCTGTACCGCAGCACAGGTACCGGAAGTGAAAATCTGCGGCTGGTTTTCAGCACCGCAGGTGAAGGCAATATAGTCAGCTATGCCAGCGTCATATACGAGCCCGGGGAAGAAAGCACTGGCTGGCTGCACCATGCCCGCGCCGATATCGAACGGATCGGCCACCACCTCGCCAAATGTTTTTTTCATATTCTGGCGTGCGGTGGTCATCAACGCCGAGCGGGCCATCGCCGGGGTCCAGTCCGGATGTACCTGCTTGAGCAATGCCATCACTCCCGCAATGTGCGGGCTGGCCATTGAGGTGCCGCTCAGCTTGCCAAAAATCTCACCACTGCCAACGGGCGAAATACCAGCCAGAATTCCCACACCGGGCGCGGCGATGTCGGGCTTGATGATATCCGGCGCACCCAGGTTAGCGCCGCGGGAAGAGAAGCCGGCGATGCGGTTGTCGCGGGAGATCTGGATTTCCGGGCTCAGCATCCCTTCGCCGCTGCCAGACGCGGCGAGCTTGGCACCATCCGGGTGCCGGATCATTATCCCCGGGATAGTCGCTTCACCCACGGACATGGTGATCGGGTCCATGCGGTCCGGGCCGGTACCGTCGTTGTACACAACAATCGCGCGCGCACCGGCGGCTGCGGCGTTGATGTACTTGTCGGTAAACGCGCAGGCGCCGCGAATAATCAGGGCGATATTGCCTTCCATTTCCGCGCTGTTCGCCAGGGGCTCACAGCCGTGGAGCGGCTCGGCCACAACCACCGAACCGGTGATTGTACCGGCGTCGGCCAGCCTTACTGGCCCGGATCCTTCCAGTCCTTCGAGGGTGCCGGCGAGCTCTGAGGGCGCACTGACCTGCAGTCCGGTGGCGAAACTGGCGTTGTCTTCCGTGGCGCCGACCGAGGTTACCCAGGGAACCCCGGAAGGGGTACCGATGGTTTCCTTGCCTGGGCCGGAGTTGCCCGCCGATACGGCGACAAACACACCGGCATCCGCTGCGAACAGAAACGCGATATCGTCAGGACCGTTAAAGCTCGTACTCGATCCACCGACGGAGAAGTTGATCACATCAACCCCGTCTGCAACCGCCTGGTCGATTGCCTTCATTGAATCGGAAGAGGGGCAGCCACTGTCATCCGGGTTGGCCGAGTCCCAGCAGACCTTGTACACCGCAACCCGCGCGCGGGGAGCAACACCACTGAGGGTTCCGGTTGCCTCGCCCCCCACAGTGCCTTCAACGCCGTAGTTACCGGCGGCGGTGGTGGCGGTGTGGGTACCGTGACCATCGGCATCGCGGGCAGACAGGAATTCATAATCCGCGAGTGTGGTTCTGGAAAGGAACCCTTCGGAAAAGGCCTGTGCCTTAAGCAGCTTATTGTTGCACTGGAAGGGCAGGTCCGCGGCATTGACCTCGGTATTGCCGAAGTCACAGCCGGTGCCGGTAAAACTTTCCGGTGCCGGGCCATACAGAATGGGTAGCCCCCGATTACCGCGCTTGGGTGTGCGGGTATCTTCGAGGCTGGGGTGTT
Organism: Microbulbifer weihaiensis; assembly: GCF_048323715.1. Lineage (NCBI taxonomy): Bacteria > Pseudomonadati > Pseudomonadota > Gammaproteobacteria > Cellvibrionales > Microbulbiferaceae > Microbulbifer > Microbulbifer weihaiensis. The sequence goes on along the minus strand of NZ_JBLWFL010000007.1, from coordinate 108,526 downwards.
CCGGGTGAATACCCGTATCGATGATGCCGACCACGACATCTTCGCCGGTGGCACCGAGCAACCAGGGCCCGGGTATGTGGTCGAGACCGAGATAGGAGTAAGTGGAATTGGTTTGTGGCTTGAGAAGTTTGTCTTCCCAAACTCCGAGTACGTCCTTGCGGTTGCGCAGCAGTTCTGCCTGCTTGTCGGTCATCTGTGCGGCAAAGCCGTTGAAGGCCACATTGTAGTCGTAAACCTTGCGCGCACCGGGAACCGCATCCAGCGCTTCATCCCTGCGTTTGGCCAGAAACGCGGCGTATTGTTTTATGTTAGTTGCGCTGAAATCCAAACGCTTGCGCTTGCCGTTTCCGGAAGTGGCAGGTTTGGTTGCAGCGAGTCCGCTGATATTTCCCTCATAGCCGATAAGCGGTTTATCGGCGAGTTGTACGATATAAATCTTGCGCTCTTTTTTTACGGCTTGTGGCAGCGCTGTCGTTTCGTCTGCAAATAACGGACTGGAAAATAACAGGCCGGTGAGCAACCCGCCGATCAGTCGATATGGTCGTGAAAATTTCATTCAGATGTGCCCCATGAAAATAAAAAACCTGCATCCAGCACGCTTTTGGCGAATGGTTGCAGGTCGTTCCGATGGATAGCGGAAAAGATCCTGGATGGAACGCTGGAGCTTCGCACTGGCCGAGGGGTATCTGGCGCCTGGCGAACAGCAAAATAATGTGTGGAGACACAGCGTGTTTCCTTGCCGCTGTCCTGCACTGAAAAATTCCGTCACTCTGGTCGTTCCATCAACCTCTGATCCGGTGTGCCGCCCGATTCTTGTTATTCCGTCCGTGGTAAATGGGAGGCGTGTGATCCGTCAAATTGGTTTCTACGGTAACCAAATGTGTGGGGCAACAGGGTGGCGCAAAAAGTCTTTTAATGATGAAAAAAAAAGAGATGATTCACAAAGGTGTCGTAAAAACCCCTGTGAAAACAGCGGGTTAACTGGTACAGGCGTTCCTGTATCGGGGAGGGCGTGTGCGGTGGCTAGCTGGATTCTGCCGCAAAGCTGGCGAATTGTGCCAGGTCTTCAAACACTAAAGTGGCGGCGAGATGGGGATCGGGATTGTGTATTAGATCCTGCAGTGTACGTTCGCCACAGCCGGACTTCACCAACACCGGTTTGCAACCTTTGGCCGCAGCGGCTTCGAGATCTTTGCGGCGATCGCCGACCATATAGCAGTCGTGCAGGCTGGTATCGAACTCTGCTTCAATGGCATCGAGCAAGCCGGTATTCGGTTTGCGACAGCGACAGTGATCTTCGTCGCGGTGGGGGCAGTAAAAAATCGCAGCGATTTCGCCGCCGGCGTCTTCCACCAGCGCACGCATTTTTTCATGCATGGCTTCAAGATCGTCGAGATCAAACTGGCCGAGGGCCAGGCCACTCTGGTTGGTTGCGATCACCAACTGGTGGCCAGCCTGGCTCAGCTGCGCCATGGCCTCGATACTGCCGGGAATCGGAATCCATTCGTCGGCACTGCGAACATGGTCATCCGAGTGCTGGTTAATGACGCCGTCGCGGTCGAGAACAATGATGGCCATGGTGCAGTGCCTACCCGGGACTTACTTGGCCGGAGCCAGCAGGGAAATATCGGCCACTTCCAGGAACAGCGCACGCAGGTTGGCCAGCAGTGCGAGACGGTTGTTGCGCAGCTGCTCGTCGTCGGCCATTACCATGACGCCATCGAAGAAGTTGTCCACGGTTTCGCGCAGGCTAGCCAGCCCGGCCAGGCCTTCGGCAAACAGCGCTTCTTTATATAGCGGCTCGACACCTGCAGAGGCTTCCTGGATTGCTGCGTACAGGGCTTTTTCCGCATCCTCCTGCAGCAGGCTTTCGTCAACCTGTGTCGGTGCCGGGCCGTTGAGCTTGGCCAGGATATTCGACACGCGCTTGTTGGCGGCCGCGAGGGCTTCGGCTTCTGCCAGCTGGCTGAAGCTATGTACCGCCTGTACGCGGTTGTCGATGTCCAGCGGACGTGACAGTTTGCGCGCAGATACCGCAAGGAATACCTCGGCCTTGATGCCAGCATCTTCGTAGCGGGCGCGGAAGCGCTCGATCATATACGCCAGGGTCTGCTCGACGACATTGTCGTGTTCCGCCAGTGCGGTGCGCGGGTAGCCATCGCGGGCGAGGGTGAGCAGTTCGCGCAGGTCGAGGTCGATATTTTTTTCCACCAGCAGGCGCAACACACCCAGACTGGCGCGGCGCAGTGCAAACGGATCGCGGGAACCGCTCGGTGGCTGGCCGATACCGAAAATACCCACCAGCGTATCGATACGATCCGCCAGCGCGATAATGGTGCCGGTTTCGCTCGCCGGCAGTTCATCGCCGGCAAACTTCGGCATGTACTGCTCGTACATGGCTTTGGCCACGTCCAGCGGCTCGCCGTCATTTTCCGCATAGTAGTAGCCGGCGATGCCCTGCATATCCGCAAACTCGAACACCATTTCGGTGACGAGGTCGGACTTGCACAGTTGTGCTGCGCGTTGCGCGAGAGCCGCGTCGCCGCCAATTTTTTCCGCGATCGCCGCCGCCAGTTTGGCGAGGCGTTCGGTCTTGTCGTAGACAGTGCCGAGTTTCTGCTGGAAAACGATGGTTTTGAGTTTTTCGCGGCGCGCTTCCAGGCTGATTTTCTTGTCGGTCTCGAAGAAAAATGCAGCGTCGGAAAGGCGCGGGCGGATTACGCGCTCGTTACCCTGGATAACCTGTTTGGCATCGGTACTTTCAATATTGGATACGGTGATAAAGAACGGCATCAGGTTGCCGTCTTCATCCACCACGTGGAAATATTTCTGGTGCTCCTTCATGGAGGAGATCAGGGCTTCTGCCGGCACATCCAGGAAGCGCTTTTCAAAGCGACCGGTGAGCGCCACCGGCCACTCGACAAGCGCGGTTACTTCGTCCAGCAGATCGTCGTCGATCACCGCCTCGCCATTCACATTGTTGGCTTCAGCCTGCACCTGCTCGCGGATCATTTCGCGGCGCTCGGCAAAATCCGCTACCACATAACCGGGATCGCGCAGCTGCTGCACATAGTCGTTGGCGGAGGCCACGGCCAGCTCGCGGTTGCAGTGGAAACGGTGGCCGCGGGTGGTGTTACCGGCCTTGAGGCCAAGCACTTCCGCATCGACCACATTGTTGCCGAACAACATCAGCAGCCAGTGTACCGGACGTACGAATTCTTCCTTGCGCGCCCCCCAGCGCATGCGCTTCGGGATCGGCAGTTGCGCAAGGGAGCGGCTGACGATGTCACCCAGCAGGTTTTCCGTCGCTTCACCTTTCTGCTCACTGATGAATGCCAGGCGCTCGCCTTTGTCGGTCTGCACGCGGGCGAGTTCATCCACGCTGACACCGTTGCCGCGGGCGAAACCTTCAGCGGCTTTGGTGGCCTTGCCGTCCTTATCGAATGCGGCGGCGACTGCGGGGCCGTGCTTTTCGACCTGTTTGTCCTGCTGCTTTTCCGCCAGGTCGCTGACCGCGACCGCGAGTCGGCGCGGGCTGGCGAACGCCTTGATCGCGCCATACTCCAGTTCCGCGTCTTTCAGTCCCTGCTCGATGCCGTCGGCGAATGCCTGCATCAGTTTGTGCAGGGCTTTGGGGGGCAGTTCTTCGGTGCCCAGCTCAACCAGAAAATCCTGAGCCATTACTTCTTCTCCTTCTGCGCATCGAGTTGGGCGAGTACATCATTGCGGGCGGATTCTGTCGCCAGCGGGAAACCGAGGGCGTGGCGCGCGTCGAAATAGGCCTGGGCGACCGCGCGTGCCAGGGTGCGCACCCGCAGGATAAAGCGCTGGCGCTCGGTAACAGAAATTGCGTGGCGTGCGTCCAGCAGGTTGAAGGCATGGGAGGCTTTCATCACCTGCTCGTACGCCGGCAGCGGCAGGCCGAGTTCGATCAGGCGCTGGCTTTCGCGCTCGCAGTGATCGAAGGTATTGAACAGGAATTCAACGTCGGCGTGTTCGAAGTTGTAGCGGGACATTTCCACTTCGTTCTGGTGGAATACATCGCCGTAGGTGACCGGCGTGCCGTCGGCATTGCGGGTCCACACCAGGTCGTAGATGGATTCCACGCCCTGCAGGTACATGGCAATACGCTCGATACCGTAGGTAATCTCACCGGTGACCGGGTAGCACTCGATACCACCCACCTGCTGGAAGTAGGTGAACTGGGTCACCTCCATGCCGTTCAGCCACACTTCCCAGCCGAGGCCCCAGGCGCCCAGGGTCGGGGATTCCCAGTTGTCTTCCACGAAGCGGATATCGTGCACTGCAGGGTCAATACCCAGGGCGCGCAGGCTGTCGAGGTACAGTTCCTGAATATTGTCCGGGGATGGCTTCATTACCACCTGGTACTGGTAGTAGTGCTGCAGGCGGTTGGGGTTTTCACCGTAGCGGCCGTCTGTAGGGCGGCGACAGGGCTGTACATACGCCGCGTTCCAGGTTTCCGGGCCGATGGCGCGCAGGAAGGTGGCCGGGTGGAAAGTACCGGCACCCACTTCCATATCCAGAGGCTGTAGAATGACGCACCCTTGGCGCGCCCAGTATTCCTGCAGGGTAAAAATCAGACCCTGAAAGGTGCTCAAGTCCTGTGGACTGGAATTATGTTGCTCGGACACCGCAATCTCCGGTTTCAGCTGGGTGAAAAGACAAGGGGCGCAATTATAGCGGCAGCGGGTTGCGCACTAAACAGCGGCTGTCGAATTCGTGTCGATCTAGCGACCATAATGAGAAATCCGGGTGGGAAACACCCGTGTGAGAAGGATGTAGAGACGTTGGACATCAAAGGGCAACTCGCGGCGGGCGCATTGAAACTGGTGGGCAGGCTGCCCCTGCGCTGGTCGCGCCGGCTTGGCGGTCTCGTGGGCTATATGGCGGTGGCCAGCCGTGGCGAGAGCCTGCGCGTGAGCAGGATCAATCTGGCGCACTGCTATCCGGCGATGAGTCCGGCGCAGCGCAACAGCCTCGCGCGCCAGAGTGTGGTGAATACCGCCATGACCGGGTTTGAAGTGGCGAGCCTTTGGCGCCAGTCGTGGAGCCGCGCCGAGGATGCGATCGTGCGGGTGCGCAACCAGCAGCTGCTGACGGATGGCGTGGACGAGGGGCGCGGGGTTCTGGTGCTGGCGCCACATATCGGCAATTGGGAGATATTCGGCCAGTACCTGGCCACGGTGGGCCCCACCACCAGTCTCTACGCGCCGCCGAAGATTGCGGCGCTGGATCCGGTGATCCGCGCCGGGCGTGAATCCACCGGTGCGAAGCTTGTGCCCACCAATGTGCGCGGGGTGCGCGCGCTGCTCAAGGCCCTGAAGGCAGGGGATATCGTCGGCGTGCTGCCGGATCAGGAACCGGAAGAGAGCGGCGGCGATTTCGCGCCGTTTTTTGGCCACCCGGCGCTGACCATGACCCTGGCTTACAACCTGGTCCAGCGCACGGGCTGCAAGGTGGTATTCGGGTTTGGCAAGCGTGTGCCGGGAGGTTTCGAACTGGTATTGCTGCCCGCTGAGCAGGCGATCTACAGCGAGGAGCAGAAGGTTTCACTGGCGGCGCTGAATCGCGGCGTGGAAGCGTGTATCGCGGAAGCGCCGGAGCAGTACCAGTGGGAATACAAGCGTTTCCGCCGGGGACCCGAGGGCAAGACCGGAATCTATCGCAGGGGTTGAGGCTGCCGCTTTGCGGCAGCCACGCAGAATGGCTCAGTGCCGCCAGAACGCCGGCGTCAGCAGAACCAGCAGGGTAAAAATCTCCAGGCGGCCCATCAGCATCGCCAGGATCAGGAAACACTTGGCGACTTCGTTCACCGAACCGTAGTGGGCGGCCGCATCGCCCAGTGCCGGGCCGATATTGCTCAGGCAGGCGGCGACGGTGGAGAACGAGGTGACGAAGTTCTCGCCGGTCGCCATCACCACGATGGTGAAGACGAAGAAAGACAGGATATAAACCGCAAAGAATCCCCACACCGCATCAGTTACCCGCGGCGGCACGATCTTTCCGTTGACCTTGATCGGCACCACGGCATTCGGGTGTACCAGTCGATTCAGCTCCCGCAGCCCCGACTTCAGGATCAGCATCACCCGCACGGTCTTGATACCACCACAGGTGGAGGCGGCGCAGCCGCCCATAATCCCGATCATCAGCAGCACATAGGGCAGGAACGCGGGCCACAGCGCGAAGCTCTCGGACGCGAAGCCCGCGGTGGTGCCGATCGACACTACCTGGAATATCCCGTGCAGCAGGCTGCCATTCAGGCTGAAGGTGCCGGACAGCCACAGGTAGCCGACGATGACTGCGCTGGCACTGATCATGGTCCAGACGAAGAAACGGAACTCGGAGTCTTTCCAGTAGTGGCTCAGGCTGCGATTGCTGAACGCGAAAAAGTGCAGGCCGAAGTTGATCCCCGCGGTGAGCATGAAGATCACGGCAATGGCCATGATCGCGTGGTTCTGCGCATAGAACCCCATGCTTGCGTCGTGGGTGGAGAAACCGCCGTTGGCGACCGTGGAAAAGGCGTGGCCGACCGCGTCGAACACCGACATGCCGGCCCACCAGTAACCGATGCCACACAGGATGGTGAGAATCACATAGATCACGATCAGGGCGCGCGCGGTTTCGGCGATGCGCGGGGTCAGCTTGGTGTCTTTCACTGGCCCGGGCATTTCCGCCTTGTACAGCTGCATGCCGCCGATGCCGAGCATGGGCAGGATGGCGAGCGCGATCACGATCACGCCAATGCCGCCAAACCACTGCAGCTGCTGGCGGTAATACAGAATCGCCGGCGGCAGGGTGTCGAGGCCGGTAATGGTGGTCGCACCGGTGGTGGTGAGGCCGGAAATCGATTCGAAGATGGAGTCGACCACGCTCAGGTCCGGCTGTGGACTGATGATGAGCGGCAATGCACCAAAGCTGCCGAGTACCAGCCAGAACAGCGAGGTGACGACGAAGCCGTCGCGGGTGCGCAGGTCCTGTTTCAGGTCGTGCACCGGCAGCCACATAAAGAGTCCGGTCAGCAGGGTGATGCCGAAGGCGATGCTGAAGGCGATGTGGGTACCGTCGTCGTACCACAGGGATACGCCGATGGGCGGTAGCAGCGTGAGGCTGAAGACCGTGAGCAGAATGCCGAAAACCCGCGCGATAACAGCAAGACGCATGTGCAGTAACCCGCCGTCAGAAGAAGCTGAAGCCGACCTGGAACAGCTGTTCCACGTGGCGGGTGTGGCGGCGGTCTACCAGGAACACGATGACGTGATCGTCGGACTCGACGATGATGTTGTCGTGAGCGATCAGCACCTGACTCTCGCCATCGCGTTCACGCACGATGGCGCCGATCGAGGCGCCTTCCGGCAGGTCAATATCCTCGATCTTGCGTCCCACCACCTTGGACGTGCGGTTGTCGCCGTGGGCGATGACTTCGATGGCTTCGGCGGCACCGCGGCGCAGGGAGTGCACGTTCACCATGTCGCCGCGGCGCACATGGGTAAGCAGGCTGCCGATGGTGTTCTGCTGGGGCGAGATGGCGATATCGATATCGCCACCCTGAACCAGGTCCACATAGGCGCGGTTGTTGATCAGGGTCATGACCTTGCGTGCCCCCAGGCGCTTGGCGAGCAGCGACGACATGATGTTGGCTTCGTCGTCGTTGGTGAGGGCAAGGAAGACATCGGTGTCTTCGATGTTTTCTTCCAGCAGCAGGTCCTGGTCCGAGGCGCTGCCGTGCAGCACGATGCAGTTGCTGAGTTCTTCTGATAGGAAGATACAGCGGTCGTGATCCTGCTCGATGATTTTGACCGAGTAGCGGTTTTCCAGCTTGTGCGCGAGGCGCAGGCCGATGTTGCCGCCGCCGGCGATGGTGATGCGTTTGTAGCCCTGTTCGAGCCGGCGCAGTTCGCTCATTACCGCGCGGATGTCCTGGCGGGCGGCGATAAAGAAGACTTCGTCGCCGGCTTCGATGACGGTGGAGCCCTGGGGAATGATGGGGCTGTTGCGGCGGTAGATGGCGGCTACGCGGGTGTCCACTTTGGGCATGTGTTCGCGCAGGTAGCGCAGCTGGTGGCCGACCAGGGGCCCGCCCTGGACGGCGCGCACGGCGACGAGCTGTACGCGGCCGTCGGCAAAATCCAGTACCTGCAGTGCGCCGGGGTGTTCGATCAGGCGCGCAATGTATTCGGATACGATCTGCTCGGGGCTGATGAGTACGTCGATGGGGATCGACTGGGGGTCGAACAGTTCGGGGTACTGCAGGTAAGCAGATGAGCGGATGCGTGCGATCTTGGTGGTCACCCGAAACAGGGAGTGGGCAATCTGGCACGCGGCCATATTGGTTTCGTCATTGTTGGTGACGGCCACCAGGATGTCGGCGTCTTCGATACCGGCTTCCTTGAGGATGTCCGGGTGCGACGCGTGCCCCTGAACCACACCGATATCGAAGCGGTCGCGCAGCTCGCGCAGGGTCTTCTCGTCGCTGTCTATCAGAACTATGTCGTTGCGCTCAGAAGCGAGGCTCTCTGCCAGCGATCCGCCGACCTGGCCGGCGCCGAGAATAATGATTTTCATAATTGGTTTTGGGGGCCTTTGTTATCTGGCCTTAGTGCCCTGTCCGCATTGGCTTTTTTGCTGGCGCGGTGGCGTCGCGGCTCCGGGTGTGGGTTTTCAGGACCGCTGTGAACCCATCCCTGGGCGCTTCGGCGCAAACATCCTGTTTGCGACGATCCTGAAAACCCACACCCGGCACCCCGACTTCAATTCTTACATTTTTACTTCGTAAGCGACTTGCACGACATTTGATGCCATGAATTCTATGGCTCGGCCTTAACCAGCTTCGCATAGTAAAAGCCATCGCCCACATGGATACCTGGAAGTAGCTGCATACCAGCTTCCTGTGGCAGTCCCCAAGACTGATCATTCAGCAACGGCGGGGTATTGTCGCTCGCATCCCCGGTCTCCGCAACGAAGCGCGCGACCTGTGCGCTGTTTTCCTCAGGGAGTATGGAGCAGGTGGCATAGAGCAGGGTACCGCCCGGCTTCAGCAGGCCCCACATAGCCCGGAGGATTCTGCCCTGTAGCGCGGCCAGCTCTGGAATGTCTTCGGCGCGGCGCAGCAGTTTGATATCGGGGTTGCGGCGGATGACGCCGGTGGCGGAGCAGGGCGCGTCGAGGAGGATGCGGTCGTATTGTTCACCGTCCCACCAGTGCTCGGGCTCGGCAGCGTCGGCACAGATCAGCTGCGCGGCGCCGCCGATGCGTTCGAGGTTTTCGATCACCCGGTCCAGGCGCTCTTCTTCCACGTCGAGGGCGGTGAGGTCGATGTCCGGTTGCAGTTCCAGTAAATGGCAGGTCTTGCCGCCGGGGGCCGCGCAGGCGTCGAGGATTTTCTCGCCTGGCTGTGGTGCCAGAAGCTGGGCGGCGAGCTGGGCGGACTCGTCCTGTACGCTCACCATTCCATCTTCGAAACCGGGCAGGCGGGTTACCGGTACGGCCTGTTCGAGAACCAGGCCGGCAGGGGAAAAACTGCAGGGTGTGGCGGTGATTTCTACTTCTGCGAGGGCATTCAGGTAGTCGTCGCGGCTGGTCTTGCTGGTGTTTACCCGCAGGGTCATCGGCGGGTTGCTGTTGTTCGCAGCGAAAATGCTTCTGGCGTCGTCGCCCCAGGCGGCCTTGATCGCCTGCTGCAGCCACTCGGGGTGCGCGGAGCTGAATTGCGGGTTGCCGGAGAGCTTGCGAGTGAGTGCTTCTTTATTTCGCAGCGCATTGCGCAGCACGCCATTGACCACGCCGGTGGCGTGCCCCAGTTTGAGCGCGCGCGCGGCTTCCACGGTGGCGGCAATGGCGGCGTGATCCGGTATGCGGGTGTACTCGAGCTGGTACAGGCCCACCAGCATCAGTGCGGTGAGCTCTTCATCCTTGACCGGTTTGCGTACCAGTTTGCCCAGCAACAATTCCAGGCGCGGGGCGAAGCGGGCGGTGCCGTAGCAGAGTTCGCGCAACAGGGCGCGGTTCTGCTCCTCCACCTGTTTTTCTGCCCACGGCAGCAGGCGTTGCAGGGAGCCCCGGTCCTGTTGCAGGCGTGCGATAACACGAGCGGCGAGCGCGCGGGGATCATTCATGGGTTTCACCCAGTTTGGTGCCAGCGCCGAACAGGTCGCGGTAGCCCTTGAGGATTTCGGCAATCGGCAGTGCTTTTTTACCCGGCAATTGTAGTTGTGTCAGGCGCAGGGCCTCGCGCCCGCAGGCGACCAGCAGGCCTTCGTCGTCGGCACTGAGAATGGTGCCCGGCTGGTCGGTGTGGCAGCCCTGTTCCAGTTTTGCGCTGTAGACGCGCAGGCGCTGTGGGGCTCCCTTGCCGTCGAGATATTCGGTCCAGCAGACGGGGAAAGGATTAAAGGCGCGAATCAGGCGCTCCAGCTCTGCGGCGGGCCGCTGCCAGTCGATGCGGGCTTCTTCTTTGGTGATCTTGCCGGCGTAATTGGCGAGATCGTCGTTTTGTGTCTGCGGGCTGGCGGTGCCGTCGCGCAGTTGCGCCAGTGCCTCGAGCAGCGCCGGGCCGCCCAGTTGCGCGAGCTTGTCGTGCAGGCTGCCGCCGGTTTCGCGGGGGGCGATCGGGGTTCGCACTTCCACCAGCACCGGGCCGGTATCCAGGCCGGCTTCCATCTGCATGATGGCGACACCGCTTTCGGCGTCGCCGGCTTCCACCGCACGCTGGATCGGCGCGGCACCGCGCCAGCGCGGCAGCAGTGAGGCGTGTACGTTTACACAGCCGAGACGCGGAGTATCCAGCACCACTTGCGGCAGGATCAGGCCGTAAGCCACCACCACCATCACATCGGCCTTGAGTGCAGCCAGTTCTGCCTGTGCGGCTTCATCCCGCAGGGTGAGGGGCTGGTACACGGGGATGTCGTGCTCGAGCGCCAGCTGTTTTACCGGGCTGGCGAGCAGCTTCTTGCCGCGCCCGGCGGGGCGATCCGGTTGGCTGTAAACGGCAACGACATTGTGCTCGCTGTCGAGCAGGGCTTGCAGGTGTACGGCGGCAAAGTCCGGCGTACCGGCGAAGACGATGTTCAGTGGCTGGTTCATGGTGTCCGGAGGTCTTTAGCCCCCGGCCGCTGAGAATGTGCCGGGGGCGGAATTCGGGAGGAGTGGGGTCAGGCGCGCTGCTTGTGCGCTTTTTCCAGCTTGGAGCGGATCCGGTTGCGCTTGAGCGGTGAGATGTAATCCACGAACAGTTTGCCATCCAGGTGGTCGATCTCGTGCTGGATGCACACGGCCAGCAGGCCTTCGGCTTCCAGTGCGTAGGCTTCGCCGTTGCGATCGAGCGCCTTGAGGCGGATCTGGCGCGGGCGCTGCACGGTTTCGTAGAAACCGGGCACCGACAGGCAGCCCTCGTCGTACTTGTGGATCTCCGGGTCGAGCACCTCAACCTCAGGATTGATCAGCACCAGCGGCTCGCTCTGATCCTCGGACACATCGATCACTACGATGCGCTCGTGTACATTGATCTGGGTCGCAGCCAGGCCGACACCCGGGGCGTCGTACATGGTCTCGAACATGTCATCGATCAGTGTGCGATGCGCATCGGTTACTTCCGCGACAGGTTCTGCAACCTTGCGCAGGCGGGGATCGGGGAATTCTAGGATTTCCAGTTTGGCCATAACACCTGTGACAAACTTCTAGTCTTAGTGGAACTTGCGCTGATAACATAATGATCGCGCTTGAAATTTGCTGCTGGGGCACTTTTTCCGCACACTGGCAATTCTGCCAGCGAGAGCGCTTTTCGCGCCCCTCAACCGGTGGCATCAGCCGACCCCGGTCCAGCGCTGTGAGATTATAGCGATAAAGAGCATAGGAATGCTTCCATGAAAAAAATAATCCTGGCCGCCGCCGCAACCCTGCTGGCGACCTTCGGCATTCAGGCGCAAGACTCGCGCCTAAGGCCTGACCATCCGGACACCTATGTTGTCGAGAAGGGCGACACCTTGTGGGATATTTCCGGACGCTTCCTTTCCCAGCCCTGGTACTGGCCGGAAATCTGGCAGGTAAACCCGCAGGTTGAGAACCCGCACCTGATCTATCCCGGTGACCGCCTGAACCTGGTATACGTCGATGGCCAGCCGCGCCTTGAGCTGGAGCGCGGACCCACCGCCTATAAGCTCTCCCCGGTGAGCAACAACCGCCTCGGCCCGAGTGTGCGCCGGGAGCCTATCAGCAGCGCGATCCCCGCGATTCCGCTGGATGCCATCAATGCGTTCCTGTCGCGCACGCGCATCGTCGGGCCGAATGCCTTCAGAGGTGTGCCCTATGTGATTTCCGGTCAGGATCAGCGCATCCTCATGGGCGCGGGCGAGAAAATTTATGCCCGCGGCGATTTCCGCGAGCCGCTGGCATCCTATGGCATCTACCGCCCGGGGCCAGTGTACGCCGACCCCTACACCGGCGAGCAACTTGGCCAGCAGGCGCTGGACATCGGTTCTGCCGATCTCCGCCAGCTGGATGAAGACAACGCCAATACCGAGTATGCGGTTGCCACGCTCGACGTTACCCGTACCTCCCGTGATATCCGCCTGGAAGACCGTCTGCTGCCGGTCGAGGAGCGCTCCATTGCTGCCCTGTTCCAGCCGGGCGCACCGGCGACCCCGGTTGAAGGTGTCATCCTCGGGGTGGAAGAGGGGGTGACCCAGGTCGCCAAGTACGATGTGGTGGCCATCAACCGTGGCCTGCGTGAAGGCCTGGAGCCCGGTCATGTGCTGGCAATCTACAAGCGTGGCGCTACCGTGCGCGATCGCGTTGCGCGCCAGAATGTGAAGCTGCCTGACGAACGCGCTGGCGTACTGATGGTCTTCCGCAGTTTTGAAAAAATGAGCCTGGGCCTGGTACTGGATGCGGACAAGCCGCTGGCCGTGATGGACGTAGTACGTAACCCCTGATCAACTGCTGAGCGACCGGCGGCGCCACAAAGGATTGCGGGCGCTGCCGGGAATGAACCCGCGCAGTCACTACCTTCCAGATAACAGGATCGCGCATGGATGCGTTGACCGCGACTCTGGCGCTGATGCGCCTCGAGGGGCTCGGCCCCGCTCTCTACTGGCGGCTGCTGGAGCAATTCGGCAGTGCCGCTGCCGCCCTCGAACAATCCCCCACACATTTTTCCCGCAAGCTCCCTGCGCGTGCATGCGCGCAACTGGCCGAATACCAGCGCCAGGGGCTGGACAGTGAGCTGGCGCAGTGGGCGCAGGAAGAGCGTCACCGCTGTGATACCCAGGCTGTGCACTTGCTGGCATGGGACAGCGATGGCTACCCGGCACTTTTAAAGGAAATCCACCGCCCACCGCCGCTGCTGTACGTGCGCGGCAGTGTAGATGCGCTCGCGCTGCCACAGATCGCGGTGGTGGGAGGGCGCCGGGCCAGCCAGGCCGGGCTCGACAATGCGCACGCCTTTTCAGCGGATCTGGCGGCGGCCGGGTTTGCGGTTACCTCCGGACTCGCCCTGGGCGTTGATGCCGCGGCTCACGCTGGGGCGCTCAAGGTTGCCGGTAACACTATTGCGGTATTGGGTACCGGGGTGGATCGCCTGTATCCCCGGCGCAACGGCAAGCTGGCGGCGGAAATTCTGCAGGCGGGTGGTGCCATCGTGAGTGAGTTGCCGCTGGGCACGGCGCCGGAAGCGGGAAATTTCCCGCGCCGCAACCGCATCATCTCCGGGCTGAGCCTCGGCGTATTGCTGGTTGAAGCGGCCGTACGCTCCGGTTCCCTGATCACGGCGCGGCTCGCGCTGGAACAGAACCGTGAGGTGTTCGCCATTCCCGGCTCGATCCACAACCCGCTCGCGCGGGGGTGCCACCACATGATCAAGCAGGGCGCGGCGCTGGTGGAAGCGAGCAGCGATATCGTTGCGCAGCTCGGCGGCTCACTTGGCGCGCTAGCACAGCAGGCGGAGTTATTCGCCGATTCCGAGGCCAGTCTGGTGTCACTGCCACAGGAGTTGCGACGCATCGTGCAGGCCATCGCTGGTGATGTCCGCACCCTTGAGCAGCTCGCGCGCGACACCGGTGCGGAAGCGGGTGCGCTGATGTCGGGACTACTGCAACTGGAGCTCCAGGGACTGGTTGAAGGGTTGGGCGGCGGCTACCAGCTTACTGTTCAGGGGACAAAACATCTGGCCGGATAAGGCAAAAATCGCTAGGGTCTGCGAAAACATCCGTTTCATTTCGACCCAGCAATTCCGGAGAGCCTCCCTGATGCGCATCCGCCATTGGCACCGCACGGCCATTTTTAGCGCCGCAACCCTTTTACTGACTTCACTCGGCGCGGCCGCTGCCGAGAAGGGCGAGATCTTTCTCGACAAACTGAACCTGCCCCAGGGCTTCAAGATCGAGCTCTACGCCAAAGACGTTCCCAATGCGCGCCATATGACACGGGGCGACAGGGGCACGCTGTTCGTCGGTTCCATGCGCGAGGGCAAGGTCTACGCAATTACCGACAAAGACGGCGATCAGAAGGCGGACGCGGTGCAGGTCATCGCCGAAGGGCTCAAACTGCCCACTGGCGTCGCCTTCAAGGATGGCGACCTGTATGTGAGCGCTGTCACCAGCATCCTGCGCTTTGACGATATTGAGTCGCGCCTCGATAACCCGCCGCCGCCGGTCACCATCACCGAGCAGTTCCCCGACAAGCACCACGGGTGGAAATACATCGCGTTCGGGCCCGACGGCTGGCTGTACGTTCCGGTGGGCGCGCCGTGCAATATCTGTGATGAAGAGGATTACGCCAATATCCAGCGTCTCAAAATTGAAGGCGACAAGGTGGCAAAAACCGAAACCTGGGCGGAAGGGGTACGCAACACCGTGGGCTTCACCTGGCACCCGCAGACCAAAGCATTGTGGTTTACCGACAACGGTCGCGATCTGCTCGGTGACGACACGCCGCCCTGCGAGCTGAATACGGCGCCGGTTGCCGGCCAGCATTTCGGCTACCCCTATTGCCATGGGGGCGACATTGTCGATCCCGAGTTCGGCGAAGGGAAAAATTGCGGCGCTTTTGTGCCGCCGGTGCAGAAACTGGGCCCCCATGTGGCACCACTGGGAGTCAAGTTTTATACCGGTAAGCAGTTCCCGGCCGAATATCGCAACCAGGTACTGATTGCGGAACACGGCTCCTGGAACCGCAGTAGCAAGATCGGCTACCGGGTGACCATGGTCACACTGAACGACGAGGGTGAAGCAACGGCCTACAAGCCGTTTATCGACGGTTGGCTGCAGGGCGAGGAAAACTGGGGACGCCCGGTGGACGTGCTGGTGATGCCGGATGGCGCCCTGCTGATATCAGACGACTACGCCGGCGCCATTTATCGGGTCAGCTACGAGGGCTGAGAGACTTCCTTATTGGCTGGGCCGGCCCGACGCTCAAGTGCCGGCAGGCCCAGCAGCATTCCGGCCGCAGTACCCCAAAGGTGCGCGTCGATGGCTACTTCCGCGCCAATCATGCCGGCGGTGTCCGCACTGGCGCCAAACCACTGCTCCAGTCCCACCTTGATCCAGGTGCCTGCCACCAGCAGGTACCCGGTGCGCCAGCGCGCGCGAATATCCAGCAGCCCGCCCCAGATAATCAGGCCGTGCAATACCCCGGACAGCCCCAGGTAAATCTCGGTACCCGGGCTGAACAGGTACAGCGCGACGCCGGTAACCAGACAGAGCAGGGCGGTCATGCCGAAGAATGGCCACAGCCGGTAGTGCTGGCCGTGCAGTATCCACAGCAGAACGAGCCCCGCAGTATTCAGCAGCAGGTGTTCGCTATTGGTATGCGTGAGATGCCCGGTTAGCAGGCGCCAGACTTCACCCCCGTCAATAAGGGCCCGGTTATAGACCAGCCAGGTCTCCGCTGCAGGCATGGCCGCGACCAGGACAATAACTGCGAGCAGGATCAACGGGCCTGCTATACCGGATCGGATCAGGGCGAGATGCATCGGGAAATTCGCTACCACTACTTATAAGGAACCGGCACTGTCGCCGGTGTACGCCTATCGCTAGCGCAGTATCACACGGCGGACTGCCGCGAACAATTTTCCGGGTAAGTGTTTGGTAATGGGATGGAGAGAACAGCCCAGCGGTTTACGCCGACAGGCGCCGGCTTGGGGCCAACTTGTCTAGGATGAGAGTATCCGCTAAATTGCTGCGCTCCCCGAACCAGCCCCGGCACCAACTGTATATTGGCGCGCGTCGGCATAAATGACGCGGTGTACAATAGGCAGCGCATCGGCTCCGTTGGTGCCGAATGGCACGTTGGTTTGTTACAGGGTGCCGCGCCGATGCAGAAGTCGTTAACGCCTGGAACGCGCCGCTGCAGCATACGCTGCAGGGCCGCAAGGCCTGATAGAGTCTCGACCCTTGCCAGAAAAAAAACATCCAATCCTGCTTAGTGCTGGCCTCTCGCTGGCGACCGCTGCGCGAGAACTCGCCGCCGGCGGCGTGATTGCCCACCCGACGGAGTCTGTGTGGGGCCTGGCCTGCGACCCGAACAACCCGGATGCGGTCGCGCGCCTGCTGAAGCTGAAAAACCGGCCGCTGGAGAAAGGCCTGATTCTGGTGACGGGCGATGTGAATCACTTCAGCGGACTGCTGCATAACCTGAGCGGTGACCAGCGTGCCCGTGTGGATGCCACCTGGCCCGGGCCCGTGACCTGGCTGGTACCGCATTTTGACCAGGTGCCGGCGTGGATCAGTGGCATTCACCACAGCGTGGCCCTGCGCCATACAAACCATCCGTTTACCGCCGCGCTGTCGCGCGCCTTTGGCGGCGCCATCGTATCCACCTCCGCGAACCCAACCGGTTGTCAGCCGGCACGACATAAGTTCCAGGTACTGCGTTACTTCGGTGACGAGCTGGACTTTGTCGGTGGTGGCAATACCGGTGGTCGCACTGCCCCCAGTGAAATCCGCGATGTGACCAGCGGCCGCATCGTGCGCGCCGGCTGAGGAATATCAGCACCATTGATCCTGCGCTGCTGGATCCCGCCAAAGAATTGATTGTGAGTTTTCCATGACACAGATAAACATCCAGGCCGTAAAAGACTATCTGCTGAACCTGCAGGATCGCATCTGTGGCGAACTTGCCGCAGTAGACGGCAGTGCGTTTATGGAAGACGCCTGGGAGCGCGAGGGCGGTGGCGGCGGCCGCACCCGGGTACTGGAAAATGGCAATGTGATCGAAAAGGGCGGGGTGAATTTTTCCCACGTGCACGGCGACAAACTGCCGCCTTCCGCCACTGCCGCACGCCCCGAATTGGCCGGGCGCTCGTTCGAGGCCATGGGCGTTAGCCTGGTCATCCACCCGAAAAACCCTTACGCACCCACCAGCCACGCCAATGTGCGTCTGTTTGTGGCGGAAAAAGACGGCGCGGAACCGGTGTGGTGGTTCGGCGGCGGTTACGACCTGACGCCATACTACGGTTTCGAGGAAGACGTGGTGCACTGGCACCAGACCGCGAAAAATGCCTGCGCGCCTTTTGGTGCGGATATCTATCCGCGCTTTAAAAAATGGTGCGATGAATATTTTTACCTGAAGCACCGCGGGGAAGCCCGCGGTGTCGGCGGCCTGTTTTTTGATGACTTCAGCGAAGGTGGCTTCGACAATGCGTTCGCCTTTATGCAGGCTGTGGGGGACAGCTATTTGGATGCCTACCTGCCGATCCTGAAAAAACGCAAAGACACCGCATACGGCGAACGCGAGCGCGACTTCCAGCTCTACCGCCGCGGCCGCTATGTCGAGTTCAACCTGGTGTTTGACCGCGGCACCCTGTTCGGCCTGCAGAGCGGTGGCCGTACCGAATCCATCCTGATGTCGCTGCCGTCGGAAGTGCGCTGGCGTTACGACTGGCATCCGGAGCCGGGTACACCGGAAGAAAAGCTCTATACCGACTTCCTGCCGCACAAAGAGTGGGTGTAAGTCAGGCCCGTCGTATTTCCGCCGCAAAGGACTGCGGCATCCCCAAGTGGCATCGTTTATAAAGGAACAAGACATGCACAAGGCCCGTCTGGAAGAAATCAACAAGCTGTTCCTGGAGTACCGGCGCCTGTTCGAAGCGCGCGATGCAGAACAGATCGCTGACTTCTATCGCTTCCCGCTCCATTATTATTTTTCCAATGGCGAAAAGTCCCAGCTCTCCCGCGAGTACTTTATCGGTCGCGTTGAAAAGCTGCTGAAGCTCTATGCAAAGCTGGGGGTAAACCAGATTGTCGGTGCGGTGACTGACGTCAACGAGCTGAATGAAAACAACAGCCTCGCCACATTGAGCTGGGTGTTGCTGGATACCTCCGGGGAAAAACCGCGGCAGATTTACAGCGCCTTTACGCGCTACATTGTGTGTGACCACAATGGCAAACTGAAAATCGATGGCCTAATCGGCGTGGATGAAACCCTCCGCCTCAGGGAGGCATTGCGGGCAAAATCCGCGTGAAAACCTGCAAAAAAGGTCGTGAAGTAACCCCCCATTTTTCCAACACCCACCCATAAACAAAAAAGAGTGAGCCGGGCGTGACAGATTTCTACGCAGTTGTTGGCAACCCCATCGAACACTCGCTGTCTCCGGAAATACATCGCGCATTTGCTGCGCAAACCCGGCAGGACATCGCCTACGAAAAAATGCGGGCGCCCCTCGGTGAGTTTGCCGGCACTGCGGAAAAATTTTTTGCGGATGGCGGTCGCGGACTGAATGTTACGGTACCGTTCAAACTCGATGCGTTTGACTTTGCCGGTGCGCTAACCGAGCGCGCCAGGACCGCCGGCGCCGTCAATACCCTGGCGGTACAGGAGGATGGCTCGATTCTCGGCGACAACACCGATGGCGCCGGCCTGGTGGCCGATCTCAAGCAGCATCTCGGCTGGCCGCTTACCGGCAAAAAAATACTGCTGCTGGGTGCCGGTGGTGCGAGTCGGGGCGCGCTGCTGCCGCTGCTGGAACAAGCGCCGGCACAGCTGCATATTGCCAACCGCACCGCGGCAAAGGCGGCACAGTTGGCAGAAGACTTCTCCAGTTACGGGCCCGTGACTGCCAGTGGCCTGGAAGATATTCCAGCGGGCTTTGACCTGATCATCAACGCCAGTGCCGCGAGCCTGGCCGGCGACCGCCCGGCAATTGCCGATGCTGTGGTCGGGGCTGATTGCTGCGCCTACGACATGGTCTACGGTGCGGAGCCCACCCCGTTCATGCAGTGGGCCGGGCAGCTCGGTGCGCGCACCGCCGACGGGCTGGGCATGCTGGTGGGGCAGGCGGCGGAGGCGTTTTACCTGTGGCGCGGCGTGCGCCCTGAGGTGGCGCCGGTGCTGGCCCGGCTACGCGGCCAGCTGAATCTCAAGGCCAGCTGATACCACTTGGTCACTCTCACGTGGCGCGGGCTGCGCGCCACGCTATGGTTCCGTTATAGGCGCCAGCCGGCACCCAGTGAATGTTACTAATTGTCCAGATGGCCGGGTAAAAGGGAGATCACCAGCGGCAAACTCCCGCCCGAAACCCCTAATACCCCCGGAAATCGGCCTGCAGGGTGCTTTCTCGCTGAGTTTTGGTATCCTTCACGCCCCTGAATCGGGGCGGCCGGCGGCCGCAGTCGAGCCTCGGGTCACAACAGGCGCTTCCACGGCGCTGTCCCGGGCGATTACCCAAGTATTAATTGTGCTGCGAACCCCGCCAGGCTGGCGCTCGTACAACACCGGAGTTAACCGTAAGTGAATCAGCTTCCGTTTGAAAAAGTCACCATCGTGATGGGATCCCAATCTGACTGGCCGACCATGGAAATGGCGACCAAGCCACTTACCGATCTGGGTGTTCCCTTTGCCACCGCCGTGGTTTCCGCGCACCGCACGCCCCAGCGCATGGTGGAGTTCGCCACCACTGCCCACGAGCGCGGTACCCAGGTGATCATCGCCGGTGCCGGCGGCTCCGCGCATTTGCCGGGCATGATCGCGGCGATGACCCCGCTGCCGGTGATCGGTGTGCCGGTGGCGAGCAAGTTCATGACCGGTATGGACAGCCTGCTGTCTATCGTGCAGATGCCCAAGGGCGTAGCCGTTGCCACCCAGGCGGTGGGCGCTTCCGGTGCGTTCAATGCGGGCCTGATGGCGGCACAGATTCTGTCCCTGACCGATCCGGAGCTGCAAAAGCGCCTGATCGCCTGGCGTGAAAACCAGAGCGCCAGCGTCCCGTTCGAAGTGGAATAAGCCGGTTTTAGATTACTGAACGTTTACGAGGTGTAGCGGAAAATGACGGTCAGACGCGTAGGTATTGTTGGTTGTGGCCAGCTGGCCCAGATGATGGCCCAGGAGGCGCGCCCGCTGGGAATCGAATTCAGTTTCCTCGCTGAGGGCGACGAGAACACCACCTGTGTGGAAGGCCTCGGCCCTATCGTGCACGCCCGTGAAGGCGACGATATTGCGGCGCTTTATGAAGCCATGGGCAGCCCCGAAGTGATCACCGCCGAGCGCGAAGGCGTACCCGTGGACCTGCTGCGTGCGCTGGAAAAGTGCTGCCCGGTGTATCCGCGCCCGGATGCGTTTGAGAAAACCCAGCATCGCCTGCGCGAGAAAACTGCCATCACCGTCGCCGGCCTGCCGGTGGCACCGTTCCTGCCGGCCAACAATTACGATGAGATCTGCTCGGCAGTGAAACAGCTGGGCTATCCGTCGTTTATCAAGAGCTGTGAAAACGGTTACGACGGCAAGAACCAGTGGCGGGTCAACAGTGATGAGGATCTCGCGGCTATCGCCAACGCTGTGCCCGAATCGGAATACGTGGTGGAGAAGGGCATCAGCTTCTCCCGTGAGGTGTCCCTGATCGGTGCGCGCACCGCCGACGGCAAGGTCGTGACCTATCCGCTGGCGGAAAACGACCATTACAACGGCACCCTGCTGGTTTCCACCGCACCGGCACCGCATGTGAGTGAAGAGCTGCAGCACACCGCGGAGACCTACCTGGCCACCCTGATGAACGCCTGGGATTACGTGGGCGTGCTGGCGATGGAGTGCTTCGTCACCGACGACGGCCTGCTGATCAACGAGCTGGCCCCGCGGGTGCACAACAGTGGTCACTGGACTTTAGCTGGAGCCAAGACCAGCCAGTTCGCCAACCACGTGCGCGCGATCCTGGGCATGGAACTGGGCGATACCGAAGCGGCGCGCCCGGCGGTGATGATCAACATGCTCGGCGTGGACAAGAAGCCCGCGCTGCAGAATGAAGGCGTCTGGTCTTACGGCAAGGGCCTGCGCCCGGGCCGCAAAATGGGCCATGTAATCCTGCTGGACGACTCACAGGACGCGCTGGCCGAGCGTATCGAGGCGATGCTGGAAGAGCTCTACGGCGAAACCAAGCGTCCTGCCTGAACCTGACATCCCCTTTCTAAACGCATTGCCCCGGACTTCTCCTTGCCTATCGGGGCAGTGCGTTTTTTATTTCTGTGCTGCTCGCCCTCACACTGGCCGGTAAATGTGAACCCCGGTTTGCGATTCGCTGCTGTGGTTCTGGCATACTCCTCTCTATTCGTCCCTGAATTAGACATCGTTTTAACGGGCACCATTTCTGGAGGTTGTAAGTGCGAGAATTTTTGAGAAACCTGTCCTTCTGTTTTGCCGCCGGCTGCTTTGCCGGACTGGGTTACGCGCTCGCACTGTGGGCAATGGGGCACTACGGTTTCAGCCGCTTTCTGCATGTGGATATCGCACCCTATCTTTCCAGCGCTTATGTTTATCAGCGGGTGGTGTGGGGCGGAATCTGTGGCCTCATTTTTATGCTGCCGTGGCAGAAAAGCTGGATTACCCGCGGCTTCCTGCTGTCGCTGATTCCGGCGGGCATCCTGCTGCTGATCCTGTTGCCGATGCGCGGCCTGGGCATCGGTGCGCTGGCACTGGGGACGCTGACCCCGCTGGTAATTATTCTGGCGTGCGCGGCCGGCGGCATTGCCGGTTCCGGTTTACTGCGGGCGCAGGGAAAATAAACAAAACGTTTTATCGGCAAAAGGATCCATTGCATGAAATTCACGATATCGGTTGGCCTTCTGCTCGCAGCACTCTCTCTGCGGGCGGTCGCTGAGGAGCAGGACACGCGCAACCTGATTGCGCTGGGAGCGCTGACCTTTGCGGACAATTGCATCAAATGCCATCAGATCGACGGCTATGGCGAAGAGGCACTCTACCCGTCACTGCGCGACCCCAAGTTGCTGGCGAACAAACCGTTGCTCATCAAAACCCTGTTACACGGGCGTACCGCTCAGCTGGCCGACGGCTCTGAAGAACCACGGATGCCGTCTCTGGATTTCCTGACCGATCGCGAGATTGTGGCAATCATTGCGTTTATTTCGAATACCTGGGGGAATGGTGTGCTTCTGGTAAGCGAGAAGGAAATTAGCGAGGCCCGCTGAAAGGATCGATGAAAGGATCACTGGAAGTAGTACTGCGGCCATACACTCGCGTTGACGTAAAAGGGCGGCCATTGGCCGCCCTTTTTATTTGCCACTCTGTTTAAAGTGGTTTTACGCGGGCTTTCTCGCCAGCGGCTGGCACATGCAGTGCACGCCGCCGCCGCCGGCGGTGATCATCGAGATATCCGGGTCGATCACTTCCAGTCCATGGGCGCGGCATTTTTCTTTCAGTTCGGTGTTGTCCGACGGCAGCATGACGCGATCGCTACCCAGTGCAACTACGTTCACGCCCAGCTCCATGACCTGTGGGTAGGAGATGTCGATGATTTCGAAGTTGCGGGATTTGAACCACTGCACCAGTTCTGGCTCCACCGCATCCACGCATACGGCGACGAGCTTTTCCGCCAGCGCCGCCACCAGCACGTCGATGTGCAGGAAGTAGGGGTCGAACTCGTAACCCTTTACTTCCCAGCCTTCTTTTTCGATCCAGCTTTTCATCTGGTTGAAGCCCAGGGGTGAGGTGCGCTCGCCGCTGTAGCCGCACAGGATAACGCCAGGTTCTAGCACCATGAAGTCGCCGCCTTCGAGGCTGCCGGCGGTGATGATGTCGTAAATCGGGATGTCGAGTTTCTGGTAGGTCTTGACCACGTCGACCCATTCGCCGCGGCGCCAGGGGGAGTACATCTGGGTAACGATCGGGCCCCAGGGGGTCATGACGCTGCTGTCGCGTGCATAGAGCTGGTAGGGGAGATTGGGGTCGGCGGGCAGCAGGTGGGTAGTGACGCCGGCGTGTTTGTAGGCGTCGAGCATTTCCTGGTGCTGGCGCTTGGCGACGGCGGCGTCGAACTGGCGGCCGAGGCGCACGGAGCGGCGGGAGGCGGCGTTGCCCATCTGCCAGGTGTAGTTGTCGATGGGGCCGACCAGCAGGTCGGTGAGCACGCCGTATTCGGAGTCGATGCCCCAGTTTTCGAGGCGCACGGTGTTGCCGTTGTCGTTGCGGTGTTTGTAGGTAAATTCTGTCATCGTCTTTCTCGAATTCTTGTCGGAGTCCGAGGTACCGCTCAGGCGGTACCGTGGCGCCGCCGCTACCGGTAAACCTTCGCGAGACGCGCCGTATACCCATCCCTGGGGGCTCTGCGAAAACATCCATGTTTTCGAAGGTCTCGCGAAGGTTTACCGGCATCGGCGGCTTCGCATTAAGTGCTGAGCCTTGTTAGCTCGTCTTTGCCATTTTTAGCATCGCGTGCAGCAGCACATTGGCGCCCGCTTCCAGGTCTTCCGCCTTGGCATTTTCCGCTTCGTTGTGACTCAGGCCTTTCTCGCAGGGCACAAAGATCATGCTGGTGGGGGCAACACGGGAGATGTACACGGAGTCGTGCCCGGCACCGGAGACCATTTCCTTGTTGCTGTAACCCAGCTCGGCGACAGCGCTGCGCACGGCTTCCACACAGTTCTGATCGAAGGCGACCGCGGGGGAGCGCCATTCGTCGCGGATCTGGTGTTCGAGGCCGGTGTCGTCCGCGACGCGTGCGGTGATTTCGCGGAAGCGCTGGTCCATGGCGTCGAGAATATTCTGCTTCGGGTGGCGCAGATCGACGGCCAGTACCAGTTTTTCCGGCACGGTGTTGCGGCTGCCCGGCTCGACGCGGATGTCGCCGAAGGTGGCCCGGGCCCAGGGGCCGTGTTCGGCGGCGAGTTTGTAGAGTTCGTCGAGGATGCGGTGCAGGCCCATGAACGGGTCGCGCCGGGTTTCCATGGGGCTGGGGCCGGCGTGGCAGGGCTGGCCGATCAGGGTGAGGTCGTACCAGTACATGCCCTGTACCCCGGAGAGTACGCCGATCTGCTTCTGTTCGGCCTCGAGAATCGGCCCCTGCTCGATATGCACTTCAAACGCGGCGGCGAGGGGGCGCGGCTTGGCCGGCACTTCGCCTCTGTAGCCGATGCGCGCGAGTTCTTCGCCGAAGGTTTTGCCTTCCTTGTCAGTGCGGGCGTAGGCATAGTCCTGCTCGAACTCGCCGCTCCACACGCCGGAGCCGATCATGGCGGGGGAGAAGCGGGCACCTTCTTCGTTGGTCCAAACCGCGACTTCCAGTGGCGCTTCGGTTTCGATGCCGGCGTCGTTCAGGCTGCGCACCACTTCGAGGCCCGCGAGTACGCCGTACACACCGTCGAATTTGCCACCGGTGGGCTGGGTGTCGAGGTGCGAGCCGGTGAGTACCGGGGGCAGGGCGGGGTTGGTGCCGGGACGACGGGCGAAAATGTTGCCCATGGCGTCGACGGTGACGCCGCAGCCGGCGTCTTCACACCACTGTACGAAGAGGTCTCGGCCCTGCTTGTCGAGGTCGGTGAGGGCCTGGCGGTTGCAGCCGCCTTTGTCGGTGGCACCGATGCGGGCCATCTCCATCAGGGAGTCCCACAGGCGCTGGCCGTCGATGCGGACTTGGCTGGTATCGGTCATGGAATGCATCCGGAGTTTTATTGTGTAAATGGATGTATAGGGTTTAGCACAAGTCTATGGTTTGATTTTGCGAACACAATTAACTATTAATTGCCATCTTGGTGCCATAAAGGCACCGTAGTGAGAGTCGAACCATGGCCGCCGAGCTTCGAAACCTGTCCCTGACTTCCCTGCGCAGCTTTCACGCGGTGGGGCGCCATTGCCACCTGCGGCGGGCGGCGGAGGAGCTGCATGTGTCGCACCCGGCGCTCAGTCGCCAGATCCGCGAACTGGAAGAGCGTCTGGGTACGCCGCTGTTCCTGCGCAGCGGCAACCGCCTGTCGCTGACTGCCGCTGGCAAGCGCCTGCACCGTTCGGTATCCGAGGCCTTCGGGCGCCTCGAGCAGGGCCTGCTGACGCTGGATCCTGGCAACCTGTCCGGTGAGGTGGTGATCGCCACCACCGCGACCATTGCCACGCGCTGGCTGCTGCGGATCCTGGCGGAGGTGCAGCAGCGCTATCCGGAAATCCGCTTGCGGGTGACCACCATCGAGCCGCGCGCCCAGCGCCTCGCTGGCGAGGTGGACATTGCGGTGTGCCTCGGGGAGCCGGATGCACCGGGCCGCCAGGTGACGCCGCTGTACCAGGAGCACTACCTGCCGGTGGCGAGCCCGCAGCTGCTGCAGGCGCGGCAGGATGCAAGCCGCGCCCTGCGCCCGGCCGACCTGCTGGCACTGCCGCTGCTGCACGACCGCCAGCAGCAGTGGCAGGGATGGTTTACCGCGCAGGGGGTCGCGTACGCGCCGGCGGTCAATGGTTTGTCGCTGGATTACGCGTACCAGGCCATCGAGGCTGCGCGCCTGGGGATGGGGCTGGCACTGGCCGACCGGCTGGAAGTGAGTGAAGACCTGAAGAGCGGGCGCCTGGTGACGGTGATCGAGCGCTCATATACCATCGGCCAGTCGCTGTATCTGGTCTGCGACCACAGTGGCGCGGTCAATGATCGCACGCGGCTGGTGCTGGAGCGTATTTTCCGCTGGCTGGAAAGCCGCGGGGCGGAGCTGGCACCGGCGGCGCTGGCCCTGCAACAGACCCTGTCGTCAGCGGCCAAAGATGTGAATACCACCCGGTGATGGGCTGCCGCACGGCGGTTTCCGATGTGCACCCGCGTATCACCTGTTCAGGTGATACAGGCGCCCTTGACCTTCCCGCATACTGAATATTCATTCGAATAAGACTAACTATTGCGCAGATTGCCCGTTTGTTGGACGATTGCATGTCGCTGAAGATGAAAGCGGCGCCAAACGGTCGTGGACAATCGGTGTCCCCGCAGAACTGCAGTGAGCAAGATGGCAAACCATAACAAGATTTACGTCGATGGCCGCTGGACGGCGTCCTCCTCCAGTGCCTGGCTCGAAGTCATCAATCCCGCTAATGAATCCCCGATTACCCGTGTGCCTGCTGGCAGCGCCGCCGATGTGGCGCTTGCCGTGGAAGCTGCCGCGCGCGCGTTCGATACCTGGGCGAATACCCCCGCCAGCGAGCGCCGCGCGCTGCTGTTGCGCATCGCAGACCTGATGCAGGCCCGCCGCGGCGACCTGATCCGCGCCGTGTCCGAGAGCATGGGCTGCCCGCTGCACATTGCCGGTTGGCTGCAGGTGGATGGGCCGATCGCGGCGATGCGCCTGTTCGCCGAACACACCGGCATCACCGAGGAAACCGCCGAGCATGGCCACTCCCTGGTATGGCGGGAAGCGGTGGGTGTGTGCGGTTTCATCAACCCGTGGAATTACCCCCTGCACCAGTTTGTCGGCAAGGTCGGTGCGGCGCTGGCCGCCGGCTGCACCATGGTGGTCAAGCCGTCCGAGCAGACGCCGCTGCAGGATTACCTGATGGCGGAAATTTTTCACGAGGCCGGGTTGCCGGCGGGCGTATTCAACCTGGTACCGGGCCGCGGCACCGAAGTGGGCAGGGCGCTGTGTGAACACCCGCTGGTGGATATGCTGTCGTTCACCGGCTCCACCCGTGCGGGTATCGAGATTGCCAAGGCCTGCGCGCCCACCGTGAAGCGCGTGACCCAGGAGCTGGGGGGCAAATCCCCCTACATCATCACCGAGGACTGCGATTTCACCGCGGCGGTGCGCTATGGCGTGGACGATGTGATGATCAACAGCGGCCAGACCTGTACCGCGCTTACCCGCATGCTGGTGCCACAGAGCCGCTACGACGAGGCCCTCGACATCATCCGCACGCGCGTCGCCGAGATCGAGGTGGGCATGGGTGAAAACGCCTTTATGGGACCGCTGTCGTCTGCCCGCCAGTGGCAGCAGGTACAGGACTATATCCGGATCGGCCTCGAGGAAGGGGCGACCCTGGTGTGCGGCGGTGTCGGCAAGCCGGACGGGATTGCCGAGGGCTACTTTGCGCGCCCGACGGTATTTGCCCATGTCACCAATGACATGCGCATCGCCCGCGAGGAAATCTTCGGCCCGGTGCTGTGCGTGATTGCCTATGACGATCTCGACCAGGCGGTGGCCATCGCCAACGATACGCCCTACGGGCTGTCCTCTGGCGTGTACGCCAAAGACCAGCAGCAGGCCCTGAAGATTGCGCGACGCATTCGCGCCGGCCTGTGCTTCGTTAATGGCGGCGAGTTCAATTACCGGGCGCCGTTCGGAGGCTACAAGCAGAGCGGCAATGGCCGCGAATTTTCCCACCACGGCGTGGAAGAATTCACCGAAATCAAATCCGCACAACTGGGCGCGCCTTAACCGTGGGCGGTGCGCTGGCTGAAACTGAAAAACACAAACAAAAAAACAAAATAAGTAACGCGGGAGAATGTCCGTGACAGAAGTCGCCGTCAAAAAGAATCTCGGCAAACGGGACATGATCCTGTTTACCGTCTCCGCCATTCTGCTCGTGGACACCCTGGCCGCCACCGCGGCCATTGGTACCTCGAGTATTTTCTGGTGGCTTTTCCTCGGCCTGTTTTTCTTTGT
Source organism: Microbulbifer weihaiensis (assembly GCF_048323715.1). Lineage (NCBI taxonomy): Bacteria > Pseudomonadati > Pseudomonadota > Gammaproteobacteria > Cellvibrionales > Microbulbiferaceae > Microbulbifer > Microbulbifer weihaiensis. The sequence goes on along the minus strand of NZ_JBLWFL010000007.1, from coordinate 80,669 downwards.
GCCCTTCGCCCTGGTCTCTGCCGAACTGGGCTGTGCCTACCCGGAAAAGGGCGGTATCTACGCCTGGGTGCGGGATGCGTTTGGCGGGCGCTGGGCGTCGCGTATCAGCTGGAGCTACTGGGTCAATGTGGCAATCTGGATGCCGGCCATTTTCATCCTGTTTGCCGGCGTGGCGAAGCAGCTGTTCTGGCCGGACATGGGCGTCGCCGGGCAGATTGGCCTCGGCATTGTGCTGACCTGGATCGCGGTTATTGCCAATGTGGTGACCCTGAGCGTGGGCAAGTGGGTGCCCAACATCGGCGCCATCTTCAAGATCATCATTTTCACCGCGATCATCGCCGGTGCGGTGGTTTACGCCGGTGAGAACGGCCTTGCCAACCCGATCACCTTCGACAGCATCAAGCCCAACCTGAGTGACAGCCTGCAGTACATCCCGGCCATCATTTACGGCATGCTTGGTTTTGAGCTGATCAGTTCGAGTAGTGAGGAAATGCGCAATCCACAGAAGGATGTGCCGCGCGCGATTCTGGTATCCGGTGCGATCATCCTCGCACTCTACACCCTGGGCACCACCGCGATTCTGGCCGCAATTCCGGCGCAGGATATCGACCTGGTGGAAGGGCTGGTGGACACCCTGCGGCTGTTCTTCGCGGCGCTGCCGTTCGGTGACACCCTGGTGCTGATCCTGGGTGTGGCTGCGCTTTACACCTTCTTCTCCAATGGCGTCACCTGGGCCATCGGTGGCAACCGGGCGGCGGCGGAAGCGGCGGAAGAGGGCGAGCTGCCACGGGCGTTCGCGATCAAGAGCCGCCGGCGCAATACCCCGGTGGGCGCTGCGGTGCTGATGGGACTGGCGAGCACCTTCATCCTGGTACTGTACGGTTTCCTGGTGAATTCCAATGAAGACCTGTTCTGGTCGCTGTTTGCCTTCAGCGGCGTGATCTTCCTGTTGCCCTACGTGGGGATGTTCCTCGCCTTCCTGAAGATGCGCCGTGTGGATGGCGCGCGCCCGCGGCCGTTCCGCGTGCCCGGGGGCGAGCGGATCGCGCGTGTGATGACGTATTTCTGTGTATCGATCCTCGGGATCAGCATCTTCCTGTTCATCTACACCCCCGGTGAGGGTGTGCAGTGGCCGGTGCTGATTGGCTCGCTGGCGACCCTGCTGCTGGGCGAGCTGGCCATCCTGTGGGCCGAGAAGCAGAACCGCCGGCCGGCGGGTGACAGCGGCGCGGTACTGGCGACCTGAGCGCGTAAAACCGCCTCGACAGATTCCCGGCAACAAACCATACAAGAACCCGCTTTATGCGGGTTTTTGTGCTGGCGGCAAAAGTTGAAGGAAAACTCGGTTTTCTCACCCTTAGGGGTGATACCTGAATTCTTATTCGGTTTTTATAGTCTCCCCAACGATAAGACAGATAAAAGAACCTCAGGGAGCTCATCATGCCGTTACCGGGCAGCGCCTGCCGGCGCTTCACTAAAAATTCACTCGCGGTCGCCGTCACCGGCGCGTTTCTGTCCGCGATGGGTATATCCACCGGTGTCTTCGCCAACCAGATCGAAGAAGTATCCGTAACCGCGCAAAAGCGCGAGCAGTCCGTGAACGACATCGGCGTGTCCGCCAATGCCTTCAGCGGCGACATGATGAAGAACCTGGGCATCGACAGCGCCGTGGATCTGGGTGCACATACCCCCGGTCTGGTGACGGTAAACGCGACTTCCGGCGGCACCCCGGTGTTCGCCATCCGCGGCATCGGCCTGGACGACTTCAGCCCCAACAACAGCAGCGGGGTTGGCATCTACACCGATGAAGTGTTTGCCAGCAACCCTTCATTCCTCGGCGGCCAGCTGTTCGACATCGAGCGCGTGGAAGTACTGAAAGGCCCCCAGGGCACCCTGTACGGCAAGAACACCACCGGCGGTGCGATCAATTTCATCAGTGCCAAACCCAGCAGTGAATTTGAAGCGTTTGTGGACGCGGGTATCGGCAACTTCGGTGCCACCGAACTGACCGGCGTGATCAGTGGCGAGATCGGGGAAGAGGTACTCGGCCGCCTGAGCCTGAACACATCCAGCGCCGATGGCTGGCAGAAAGACCCGCAGACCGGGCGCGAATTTGGCAGCGTGGATCGCTCCGCGGGCCGCGGCCAGGTACTGTTCCCGTTCGCCGATAACGGCGAGGCCCTCGCGAAAGCTTATTTCAGTTCCGACAAGTCCACTCCGGTATCCCCCCAGGTGAGCGGCCTCGCGGATGCCTTTGGCGATGCCTCGTTTGCAGTGCTCAACAGCAGCGACGACCCCACCATCGTCAACGTGGGTGATCTCGCGGTGGCGCGCGACGAATCCGGCTACGGCGCCTCGCTGAACCTGAGTTACGGGTTCGAGACCGTCGACTTTATCTCGATCACCGCGTTCGACGCCTACGACCGCAAGGTTGTGGATAACTACGGCGGCTCCTCCGCGGCGATCCTCGACCTGTACCAGGACAACGAAATCAGCCAGTGGTCGCAGGAATTCCGCCTGGTCAGTACCGGTGATGGCGCGACCACCTGGGTCGCTGGCGTGAATGTGTCGGAAGACACCGTGAAGGTTTCCGACCGCTTCGACGATTCGTTCTTCGTTACCGATTCCGTCGCCAGCACCTTCGTGCTGAATCCGGCGGATATCACTGCGCAGGGCTGGGATCTGCTTAGCGCCGAGTACGAACAGGTTACCCAGTCCTCGGGCGCCTATCTGCACACGGAAACCGCCGTCAACGATACGCTTAACCTGATTGCCGGTATCCGCTACAGCGCCGATGACCGCACCTTCGACGGCGTGTCCACCAATCACGACGATGTGTATTCATTCAACGATGTGATTGCCGAGCTCAATGACAGCAGCAGCGAAAGCGCCGTCACCGGCAAGCTGGGCCTGGACTGGCAGGTGAATGACGATTTCCTGCTGTACGCGAATGTGGCCAACAGCTACAAGGCCGGCGCCTACTACGGCGCGGCCATCCTCGACGATGCCAGCTGGGCCTACGTGGCGCCGGAAAAAGTGCTGTCCTACGAGATGGGCTTCAAGGCCACCCTGTTTGACGCCTCCCTGCAGTTGAACGGCGCCCTGTTCAGTCTCGACTACAGCGACCGCCAGTCCCTGGTGACCATCATCGTCGACGATTTCAGTAACTATCTGGAATTCCCGGTGGCGGACACCACCCTGGTCAACGTGCCCGAGTCGAGAACCAACGGTTTCGAACTCGACCTGCACTGGCTGCCCACTGACAACCTGACGGTAATGGCCGGCATCGCCTACCTCGACAGCGAAGTCACCAAAGCGCCGACCACCGCAGACATGCGCGGCATCGCCGCCGATGCCGCGGTCAACGACAGCGCCGACGGCGTGAACCAGCTGTTTGTGGATGCGCTCGCCGCGCCGCTGCCCGCGGGTGTAGCCCTGTCACAGTCGCCGGAGTGGAGCTACAACAGCCTGCTCGCCTACGACCTGCCGCTTGCAGATTACAACCTGCGCCTGCAGACCAGCTACACCTACAGCGACGTCATGACCGCGCAGCTTGCGGATGACAATGCGCTGTCCGGACCGGTGCACTCCTGGGATGCGGAAGCCACCCTGAGTGACGGGGATGAGCGCTGGGAATTCAGCGGCTGGATCAAAAATATTGAGGACAGCAGCGCGGAGACCTATGCGTTCTCCAGCTTTGCTGGCCGTTCTTTCTATCGCCAGGCGCCGACCACCTTCGGGGTTTCGGTTCGCTACAACCTTTACTAACTGCCGCGCCGGCGACAACGCGATGATGGAGAGCTAGTCATGAGTGATGAACTGATCAGGGTAGATGCTTTGCAAGCGCTGGAGGCAACGACCTTCTTCCCCTACTGGCTGGATGCGCCGGAGCGCCCGCGCGACGAGCCGGCCCTGCAGCGCCCGCTCGACTGCGACCTGCTGATCGTCGGCGGTGGCTTTACCGGCCTGTGGGCCGCGGTCCAGGCCAAAGAGGCCAACCCCGAGCGCGACGTGGTACTGATCGAAGCAGGCAGTATTGCCATCGGTGCCTCCGGGCGCCCGGCGGCGATCCTGTCGACCTCGGTGATGCACGGCCTGGCCAATGCGCAGCGCCTGTTTCCTGAAGATATGGAAATGCTGGAGCAGCTCGGCAAGGAAAACCTGGACGGATTTCGCGAGACCATTGAGCGCTACGGTATCGAATGCGATCTGGAGTGGGGCGGCGAACTGACAGTGGCGGTGGGCGATGAAGGGATTGAGGATATCGAGAAGGAATACAAGCTCTATCGCCATTACGGTCACGACGCGCACCTGCTGGATAAAGAGGCGATCCAGCAGGAAGTGAAGTCACCGCTGTTCAACGGTGGACTCTGGTCGAAAAAACGCAGCGGCACCGTGCACCCGGCGAAACTGGCCTGGGGCCTGAAGCGCGTGGCGATGGAGCTGGGCGTACAGATATATGAAAACACGCCGATGGTCAGCAATGCCAAAAGCAAAGGCGGCGTACTGGTAAAAACCCCCAAGGGCCGCGTGCAGGCCAACAAGGTATTGCTGGCCACCAACGCGTTTGCGTCCGGGAATAAAAAAATCCGCAATCGGGTAGCCGCTATACGCGATCGCATCGTGGTCACCGAGCCGCTGAGCGAAGCGCAGATGGCGAGTATCGGTTGGCAAAACCGTCAGGGCATTTACGACACCCGTACGCAGTTGAACTACATGCGCTTGACCGCGGATAACCGCATCCTGTTCGGTGGCCGCCTGGATTATTTCTTTGGCAACAACACCGATCCGGAAGATGACAAGGCACCGGAACCCTATGTGCGCCTGATCGATAATTTCTACCGCACCTTCCCGTCGCTGCGCGGTATCAAATTCAGTCACGCCTGGAGCGGTCCGATCGCGCTGACCACGCGTATGGCGGTGCACTATCAGCACTACCACGGCGGCAAGATGCTGTACGCAGGTGGCTATTCCGGCTTCGGTGTCACCGCGACACGCTTTGGCGCCCGCGTGGGTCTGGCGATCCTGGACGACAAAAAAGTGCCGGAGCGCTCACTGAATTTCGCCCGTTCGCAGCCGGCGTATATTCCGCCGGAACCGTTCCGCTGGATCGGGGCGAAAATCACCATGTACGCGCTGGATACGCTGGATGAAAAGCGCGGTTGGCGCATTCCCTGGGTGCGCATGGTGGAAAAAATGGGATTCCCCATTACCCAGAAATAGTGCGTTTGAAATAGATTGTTTGCTGACCGTTGTTTTGAATTGAATTCTGTCTTGTGGACCTTCGCCCGCGCTGTCACTTTGGAACCTACCTCTCCTGAGTGACAAATGCGGGCTTTTTTGTGTCCGCGAATTTATTTTTCCAGGCTCGTGAGCGGATCCGGATCGCTGCCGGTGTGATGGCGCAGCGCACTGATAAACAGGTAGAACAATTCCGACTGCGAAGTGACGTCGAGTTTGGAGTAAATATGTTTGCGGTGGGTTTTTATGGTGTCGATACTGGCATCGAGCTTTTCCGCCATCGACTTGATGGAGTGGCCGCGCATGGTCATGTGCAGTACTTCGCACTCACGATTGGTCAGCAGTGAGCTGCCAAAATTCTCCAGTGCCTTTTCCAAGCGCTTGCCGAACGTTTCCTGCTGATGTTCTGCGCTGGCGTAATTGCGGATCCATTTCCGCAACACACTCTGTGCCAATGGCAGCAGGGATTTGAGTAGAGCAACTTCCTGAGTTGAAAATCGACCCTTGCCAAGATCCGAGGCGCGACCTATGGACAGGCTCGCGATGATCCCGCCTTCGCCGCGCACGAGATAGCAGGCTTCGTCACCGAGATTGGCCTCGCGGTAATACATGCGGAAATACTCGGTCTGGCTAAATGCGTCTGGCGTCACTTCGCGCAGGAGATAAAACCCTTCTTTCTCGTCATCCACGGCCGCGCGATAAAAGGGGTCAAACAGGTAGGCACCTTCAATGTAGCGATCAACCTGTGTGCTGAGTTGCTCATTTGCCAGCAGGCGGTGGTGGGTGATTTCCGGCGCGCTGTCCACCGGGTACAGAATTGCCATGCTGCTGTTGCCGCTCACCAGTGATTCGGCGCCGCGCAACAATTCATAGATGCGCTGCGAATCAGACTCGCTGTCGAGCAGGTTGGCTACACACTGGTGCCAGTGGGTGAGATCTGAAGTGACACTCATACACGGTAATCGGTAAAGAACGGGATAATTGTGCTGCAAAAAATAAGATTCTTGGCACCCTGTTCCGCTACTCAGCACGGGGGAAAATCAGCACGAAAGCGGAGCAAAATCTTAACAAAAAAGCCCGTTTCAATGGTGGTTGAAACGGGCCTTTAAGAAATCTTTATACCGATTTTTCAGCGAGGGAAAGAACTTTCTGTGCCCTATTCATGTGCAAGATATTCGTCCTTGAGCTTGACGTAATTGCCGGCGGTGTAGGTAAAAAAGTTGCGCTCTTTTTCCGATAGCGGGCGCGCCTGCTTGGCCGGTGAACCCACATACAGGTAGCCGCTTTCCAGGCGCTTGCCCGGTGGCACCAGTGCGCCTGCGGCGAGCACCACATCGTCTTCAATCACTGCGCCGTCGAGTACAATCGCGCCGATGCCGATCAGTACCCGGCTGCCTACCGTGCATCCGTGCAGGCAGGCCTTGTGGCCGATGGTCACGTCCTCGCCGATGGTGAGCGGCCAGCCGCCCTCATTGAATGCGCTCGCATGGGTGATGTGCAGTACCGAACCATCCTGTACGCTGGTGCGCGCGCCGATGCGCACACGGTGCATATCGCCGCGGATCACCGCCATGGGCCAGACGGAACAATCGTCCCCCAGCTCCACGTCGCCGATCACGGTGCTCATCGGGTCAACAAACACGCGGGCGCCGAGCTTTGGCGCGCTGCCACGGTGCTCGCGCAGGTTCACATTGGGGGTTTCGGCGGGGGCGTTGGTGGACAAGGCTGACCTCCGGAATGGCTATCCACTAAAATACAGCGCATATGTTAACCCCGTCTGCCGCGTCCGCGGTCGTTCGGGGCGCGTTTGTTTTCTGTATCCGCTTACCGACAAGGAATGCCCATGTCCGACACGCTGTGGTCCAACCCGCTGTTAGAGTCCCCCGTACTGCCGCCTTTCGACCGCATCCAACCGCAATTCGCGGAGCCGGCCATTGTTGAACTTATCGACAAATGTCGCGAAAAGCTGCGAAAAGGTCTGGAAAGCGCGGGAGAAAATCCTAGCTGGGAAGAAACCCTGGCACCGCTTGAGGAGGTTCAGGACCAGTTGGGAAAGGCCTTCAACCCGGTATCCCACCTCAACAGTGTGCTGAGCGGCAAGTGGCGCGCGCCCTATGAGGCCTGTCTGGCAAAAGTCACCGAATACTGGACGGAAGTCGGGCAGGATCCGGCCCTTTATGCGGTGTATCGCACACTGGCCAAGGCACCGGACTTCGGCAGCTGGCCCCAGGCCCGCCAGCAGGCGGTACGCCACGGCCTGCGGGACATGCACCTGGGCGGGGTGAGCCTGGAGGGCGCTGCGCGCGAGCGTTTTGCCACCATCAGCAAGCGCCTGGCAGAACTGAAAAGCACCTTCGCTAATAACGTGCTTGATGCCACCAACGCCTGGACCCTGAATATTGAAGACGCTTCCGAACTGGCCGGTATCCCGCAGACGGCACTGGCCACCGCGCAGGCACTGGCGGAGTCCAAGGGCAAAAATGGTTGGCTGCTGACCCTCGACGGTCCCTGTTTTCTCGCCGTGATGACCCATGCGGACAATCGCGACCTGAGGCACAAGATGTCCATCGCGTACATCACCCGCGCGTCCGATGTCGGGCCCAACGCCGGTGAGTTCGATAATGCCAATGTGATGGCGGAAATACTCGCGCTGCGCGCTGAGCAGGCACACCTTCTGGGCATGAAGAACTATGCCGAGCGCTCGCTGGCCAGCAAGATGGCAAGGGATCCGGAAGAAGTGGAAAACTTCCTGTGGGATCTCGCCAAGCGCGCGCGGCCTGCGGCGGTGAAGGAATTTTCGGAGCTGCAGGCGTTTGCCGCGGCAGAGCTTGGTATCGACCAGTTACAGCCGTGGGACATTGCCTGGGCCGCAGAAAAACTCAAGCAGTCCCGCTATGCGATCAGCCAGGAAGAGCTGCGCCCATATTTCCCGTACCCGAGAGTTCTGCAGGGGTTGTTCGCCGTTGCGGAAAAACTGTTTGGGGTAACCGCGCAGGAGGATTCCTCTGTCGCCACTTACCATCCCGATGTGCATTTTTACTGGCTGAAGCGTGGAGACGAGCGGATTGCGGGCTTTTACCTGGATCCCTATGCGCGGGAGAACAAGCGCGGCGGTGCCTGGATGGACGACGCCCGGGTGCGGCGCCAGAGTGTCGGCGGCCTGCAGTTGCCTATTGCTTACCTGGTGTGTAACTTTTCATCTCCATCAAAAGATGCGCCAGCGCTGCTGACCCACTACGAAGTCACCACGCTGTTTCACGAGTTCGGCCACGGCCTGCACCACATGCTTACCCGGGTGGATGTAGCGGCGGTGTCGGGCATCAACGGCGTGGCCTGGGATGCGGTGGAGCTGCCAAGCCAGTTCCTGGAAAACTGGTGCTGGGAACCGGAAGCGCTGGCACTGATTTCCGGTCACTACCAGACCGGAGAGCCCCTGCCGCAGGCACTGCTGGACAAAATGCTTGCAGCCAGGAACTTCCAGTCGGCGATGTTTACCGTGCGCCAGCTCGAGTTTGCCCTGTTCGATTTCCTGTTGCACTCCCGCCCGGAGGGCGCCAACGGGCTGGAAATCCAGCGCCTGATCAACGAGGTGCGCAGTAAGGTTTCGGTGGTTCCGGTATCCCCAGAAAATCGTTTCCAGAACAGCTTTAGCCACATTTTTGCCGGTGGCTATGCGGCCGGGTACTACAGCTATAAATGGGCGGAAGTGCTGTCCGCAGATGCATTCTCCCTGTTTGAAGAGAACGGGATTTTCGATCCGGCAACAGGGCAGAAATTTTTACATACCGTGCTGGAGCAGGGGGGAAGTCGTGATGCTCAGGATCTGTTCACGGAATTCCGCGGCCGCGCGCCTAAAATAGACGCGTTGCTGCGTCACTCCGGCATTGAATAAGCGGAATTGAAAGAGGTAACAATCATGTCCGATCAGAATGAAATACAGAAACCGGCCAAGCGCCGGTTTATCGCCGGTGCGGTGTGCCCACGCTGCAGCGAGATGGATCGCATCGTCAATTACAAACTCGGCGATAAAAATTATCGTGAATGTGTCGCCTGTGGATTCAAGGATGAAATCCGCCTGCAGGCAACGCCGCGGGAACTGGATACCCGCGTTAATCAGACTGATGACAGGGAAGTAGAGGAGACTGCGGTGAAAATATTGCAGCCGCCAGGTAGCAAAAAAAAATAACCTGAATTCAGATCACAAGAGAAACGCTTGAAAAAAATTTATCCACTCATTGCGCTCATCCTCGTATTGGCCATTGCCGGAAAGAAAGGATTCGACTACTACCAAAATCAGCGTGCCGAACAGCGCGCACAGGTTTCCTATCTGTTGAGTCGTTGTGTAAATCAAAGCCTGCTATCACTGTTCCACTTGCAGTCGAATGACTGGAAAGCGAAGCCGGAGTTTTACCGCGAGGAGGAAAGTTTGCTGCGCGCGGCAGTGTCCGAACTGCCCGTGCAATTGCTTGATGGGAAACCATTTTCGGAGTGGCAGGCCGCGGTGGATATCTGCAACCGCCTGACAGAAAACAGCAACCGGCAGCATCGAACCATTTTTCGCCCGGTCGCTTATATGGCGAAAACCGGGCTGTGGGAAATGGAGCGCCTGACCGATACCCGCACCCTGGAGCGGAGAAAAAAAGCGCTTTATCGGGTGCAGGTGAGTGCACAGGCTGCGGACAGTTACCTGGAAGATTTCCAGGCCGACGTCACCAGTTTGCTAAATAATAGTTTGTTATCTGAAGAAAGTCGCAGGGCTGCGCAGGAGGAGATTCAGCGGACTGTTTTTTCCGGTTATCGGCACGGAAATTTTTCTCGTAAAGAAGTTGACCTCTATCTTGACCGACAGCAGCACTTCTATCAGCTGCTGGTCGACAATCCCAAGGGTTTTGCCGTGCGCGCCGGCAGCCTCTATTTTTACGATAAAAAACTGCACCGTGAAGTGGATGGCCTCAATCGCGCGTTACTTACCAGTGAAATTGATTTTTATAATCAATGGCGGCAAATCGTCACTCGATAGCAGGAGCCAGCGAACCTAATGGGAATTGTCCAGCTCCCTGTCCATGGCCGGAGCGAGCAGGGAAATCTGCATGTGCTGGGCAAAGTCCGGCCAGTTTCCCGGGTCATCTTCGAACCGTTGCTTGCTCAGAATCAATGAAACCAGGTGTGCCGGATCCAGCTGTTCCGGTTCAAAACGGCGCACCAGTAATTCGCTCAGGTTATCCAGTTGGCAAGCGAGTGATTCACCCAGCAATTCACGCACCACCAGGTTAGCGACCATGGGATCCATGGGCAATATTGGTGTGCCGCAGAGTGGCTGCAGGATATCGTTGATTTCTTCCATCGTCCGGTGGGCCAGGTAAGCCTCATCCAGGATCGATCCGAGACCGTGTTCATGTGGTTGACGCTCCGGTACGGAGCTGAAGCTGTGGAGAATTAGTTCCCTTACCGGACGGAAATTGAGACCGGCCGCCTGACAGAGCGTATCTATCTGTTCGAGCCAGGCTGGGATCACCTGAATGTAGCGGATAACGAAACATGTCAGGTGCAGCGGCGCATCGCGCTGGGGCAACTGGACACTGCGATGGATTCTCGGCAGCGTATCGTGCAGGGAGCGCCGAAAACGACAGCGATCCTGCTCGGCCTGCACGGCTCGATCAATGCATTGTTGAATGAACTTGTAGGATTCGCACATCGGTCAAAAATAAAAAACGGCGAAGCCGCTTCCCCGTTTCTTTGCCGTGTTAGATGCTGCCGAATAATACCGCTTTCCGGCCATATAACGGTTCCGGCAAGACTGCTTGACGCTGGAAGAGGGTTCTAACCGTAGCTCCAGTTACAGCCAGTTGTTTTTCTTAGTGTAGCGGTAAAAATAGACCATAAGCCCGCCGGAACGTGCGACAAACCACAAAAATAGGCTGAGCCAGATGCCAGCATTGCCCTGGTGGCGGGTGAACCACCAACAGGGTAAGAACACGATCACAGTGGCGATAAACATGGTGTCACGCATCTGGCGGCTCTTGCCTGCACCGATGAACACCCCATCCAGCTGATAGCTCCAGACCGCGACCAGTGGCAGCGCACACAGCCAAGGGTAGTACGCCTGAGCCAATTCCAGTACGTCCGGGATGCTGGTGAACAGGGGCAGTATCCAGCTGCGCCCGGTAACCAGTACCGCGGTAATCAGGAGTGCTGAACCGAGAGCCCAGATGCCGGCGGCGGTGACTGTGCGCATAAAGCGAATAGTCGATTGCCGGCGCACGGCGTTGCCGACCAGGGATTCGGTAGCATGGGCAAAGCCATCCAGGGCATAGGAGGTTGCCATTAACAGCTGCAGCAAAATCGCATTTGCGGCCAGCACCGCATCGCCCTGGGCCGCGCCCTGAGCGGTAAAAAAGGTCAGGGTGAACAATAACAGGCAGGTGCGCACAAACAGGTCGCTGTTGATCTGGAGCAATTCACGCCAAGGGGCTGCTTGTTGCCAAGGCCAGAAATTCCCGCTGGTCACGCTGCGATCTACCTCTTCCTGCAACTGCGGATAGCGTCTGCCGAGCAGCCAGGCGGCGAGGGCAAAGCTGCAGAGGTCCGCAGCTACCGAGGCCCAGGCCGCACCCTGTGCGCCCATATCCAGGCCGATAATCAGCAGCAGGTCGAGTGCGATATTCAGCAGGTTCGCGCATACCAGGATCAGCAGCGGGGTGCGACTGTCCCCGCGGCCAATAAAAAAGCCGAGAATGGCAAAATTGGCTAGTGCAAACGGGGCGCTCAACAGACGGATCTGGAGGTAGTCGTGGGCGTGTGGGGCGGCCGCGGTGCTGGCATTCATCCACTGGGTTATGGCCGGCAACAGGGGAGTAGCCATGGCTGTGAGTAACACCCCGAGGGCTCCGGCCAACGCGAGGGCGCGCAGTAGCCAGGGGATGCCGGAATCCTTGGCCCGGGCTACCAGGCCGGTTGTGCCCATACGCAGGAAGCCGAACGCCCACAGCAGCATGGAAATGACGCTGGCCCCGATGGCGACTCCGGAAAGATATTCTGCACTGGACAGGTGGCCGAGCACGGCAGTATCTACGGCGCCGAGTAACGGTACGCTTACGTTGCTTAAAATCATCGGCCAGGCGAGATCCCATACGCGCTGGTAGGGGGCGAACCGTCGGCGCGAAAAGGCACGCGTGCGAGCCAGTAAATTCTTCATCTAGTTTGGCGGTGTAATTGACTTTTATTGAGCGATGTGTTCCTTTTGACTGTGCAGTAGATGCGACAAAAAAACACAGGTTGTTGGTTGTACCTTTCGGGCGGCGACATCTGAAGTAAATAAGCTTTTAGCGAAAAATAACAAGTTGCACTGACAGCAGTATCGCGCAGCTGTGGCCTCCCCCGGCGTGCGCACAGTGTATGTAGTCTTGGTTTACTACAGCATGTCCACATTGATGTGTGGAATATTTCCGGCGTAAACGCCGGGCAGACTCCAGTCCTCCGCAATAGCCAACGGCTGTTACAGGGCTTTGCTACCTTGTTGGTGACCGCGCTGCGGCCATGCGTACACGTTTCTGTGTTGCGGGTCCGCAACCGTGTGACCGCAGGAAAGCGGCTCGCGAGAATAACAAACATGGAGATCTGCAGGCGATGTTGATGGGCTTAAAACGGCTGTTCGCCTTCCTGTTCCTCTCGATCCTCACACCTATCACGTTTGCCCAGCAAGCTGCGGAAGCAGCCGGGAATACAGCGGGTGAAGCGGAGCGCTGGGGGGTCAATATGACCCAGGGAGTTACCGAAGTTTCCCGTACCACTTACGATTTGCACATGCTGATTTTCTGGATCTGCGTGGTGATCGGTGTTCTTGTGTTCGGGGTGATGTTCTACAGCATGTGGCGTCACCGCAAGAGTAAGGGATACGAGGCATCCCAGTTCCATGAGAGCACCCTGGTGGAGCTGGCCTGGACGATTGTGCCAACACTGATCCTGATCGGCATGGCCATACCGGCAACCAAGACCCTGTACGAGATCTATGACACCAAAGAAGCCGACCTGGACATCATGATTACCGGCTACCAGTGGAAGTGGAAATACGACTACCTGGGTTCCGATGTGTCTTTCTTCTCCAATCTCTCCACTTCCCGCGCTCAAATCAATAACGAACTGCCCAAGTCGGAACACTACCTGCTCGAGGTGGATGAGCCGCTGGTGGTGCCCGTCAATAAGAAGATCCGTTTCCTGATCACGGCCAATGATGTCATTCACGCCTGGTGGGTGCCGGATCTCGCGGTGAAAAAGGACGCGATCCCCGGGTTTGTGAACGAGGCCTGGACCCGTATTGACGAGCCGGGCCTGTACCGTGGCCAGTGCGCCGAGCTGTGCGGTAAAGACCATGGCTTCATGCCGGTCGTGGTGAAAGCGGTTCCCGAAGATGAATATCACTCCTGGCTCAGCGAGCGCGCCGAGGCGGCCGCAAGGGTCAAGGAATTGACCAATAAAACGTTCACCTTCGATGAGCTCTATGCGCGCGGTGAAAAAGTTTACAACAGCACCTGTGTTGCCTGTCACCAGGCCAAGGGTGAAGGGGTGCCCGGCGCCTTCCCGGCGATCGCCGGCTCCAAGATTGCCACCGGCCCCATGGATGGCCATATGAGCATGGTGGTGGACGGGTCGTCGAAGAACCCGGCGATGCAGGCATTCGGTGCACAGTTGAGCGAGGTGGATATCGCCGCGGTGATTACTTACCAGCGCAATGCCTTCGGCAACAACATGGGCGACACCGTGCAGCCCATCGACATTCTCAATTTCAAGAATAAGTAAGCAGGAGCCGAGAGGAGTTTAGTTATGGCACACGGTCCGAAACCCGGTTTTACCCGCTGGCTCTACACAACTAACCACAAGGACATCGGTTCGATGTACCTGTGGTTCAGTTTTGCGATGTTCCTGCTTGGCGGTTGTATGGCGCTGGTAATCCGCGCTGAGCTGTTTCAACCCGGGCTGCAAATTGTGCAGCCGGAATTCTTCAACCAGATGACCACCATGCATGGTTTGATCATGGTGTTTGGGGCGGTGATGCCTGCATTCGTGGGCCTGGCCAACTGGATGGTGCCGATGATGATCGGTGCTCCTGATATGGCCTTGCCGCGTATGAATAACTGGAGCTTCTGGATTTTGCCATTTGCATTTGCAATGTTGGCTTCCACGCTCTTCATGGAGGGGGGCGCGCCCAATTTTGGCTGGACGTTCTACGCTCCACTGTCCACCGAATATGCCCCGCCGAGCGTCACCTTCTTCATATTCTCCATCCATATCATGGGTGCATCTTCGATCATGGGGGCGATCAATATTGTCGCCACCATTCTGAATATGCGTGCACCGGGCATGACCCTGATGAAAATGCCGCTGTTCGTGTGGACCTGGCTGATTACCGCCTATCTGCTGATTGCGGTTATGCCGGTACTCGCAGGTGTCGTAACCATGATGCTGATGGACATCCATTTTGGTACCAGTTTCTTCAGCGCGGCCGGTGGCGGTGACCCGGTGCTGTTCCAGCACGTGTTCTGGTTCTTCGGTCACCCGGAGGTTTACATCATGATCCTGCCGGCGTTTGGTATCGTGTCGGCGATTATTCCCACCTTTGCGCGCAAGCCGCTGTTCGGCTACAGCTCGATGGTGTATGCCACGGCATCCATCGCCTTCCTCAGTTTCATCGTGTGGGCACACCACATGTTCACCGTGGGAATGCCGATTGCCGGTGAGCTGTTCTTCATGTACGCCACCATGCTGATCGCGGTACCCACCGGGGTGAAGGTGTTCAACTGGGTCACTACCATGTTCCGCGGTTCCATGACCTTTGAAACCCCGATGCTGTTTTCCGTTGCCTTTGTAATCCTGTTCACCATCGGTGGCTTTTCCGGGCTGATGCTGGCCATTGCGCCGGCAGACTTCCAGTACCACGACACCTACTTTGTCGTGGCGCACTTCCACTATGTGCTGGTGCCGGGCGCCATCTTCTCGATCACCGCGGGTGTTTACTACTGGCTGCCGAAGTGGACCGGCCACATGTACAACGAAACCATGGGGAAAGTGCATTTCTGGCTCGCGTTTATCGGACTCAACGTGACCTTCTTCCCGATGCACTTTGTCGGGCTGGCGGGAATGCCCCGCCGGATTCCCGACTACGCCCTGCAGTTTGCCGACTTCAACCAGATTGCGAGTATCGGGGCCTTTCTGTTCGGGGCTGCGCAAATCGTGTTCCTGTTCAATGTGATTCGGACTGTACGCGGTGGTCGCAAAGCGACGGACGAGGTATGGGATAACCCGCAGGGACTGGAGTGGACCGTGCCTTCGCCCGCTCCGTACCACACCTTCAGCACACCTCCGGCGGTGCGTTAAATATCGGGTTGAGGCTGCCAGATGACCTGGAGTGACAACAGTAAAACCGCCGCAAAGCTTCTGACTTTTGCCGCCGGGATGCTGGGGTTTGCGCTCTTCGTGATGCCGCCCCTGTACGACGCCTTCTGCGAGATCACCGGCCTTAACGGCAAGACCGGTGGTCGCTATGAGGCGGTGCCGGCGGCGGTGGATCAGGAGCGACTGGTCAAGGTGCAGTTTGTTGCCACCCACAATGAGAATATGCCCTGGTCGTTCCGGCCAGACGTATTGGAAATGAGGGTACATCCGGGGCAGGCCGTGGACACGGTGTTCCATGCCAGTAACCCGACCGGGCGGGACATGGTGGGACAGGCAATACCCAGCCTGGTGCCATCCAAGGCCGCTGCGTACTTTCATAAAACGGAGTGCTTCTGCTTCAACCAGCAGGCGCTGGCTGCGGGTGAAGCGGCGGAGCTGTCACTGCGGTTTATTGTCGACCCTGACCTGCCGCGCAGCGTTAATACAATCACGCTTTCCTACACGCTGTTTGATGTCACGGAAAGGGTTGCGAACAAAACAGACAACAAAAATACCGACTCCGAGCGAGAGGGATGAAAAAATATGGCCACTGAAAGCAGCTACTATGTTCCCGAGCAGTCCCGGCTGCCGATTTTCGCCACGATCGGCCTGTTCCTTACGGCGTTTGGCGCTGCCAACTGGATCAATGGTGGTAGTTCCTACATTTTTTTTGCCGGTGCCTTGTCCATGGCAACGGTTCTCTGGTTCTGGTTTGCTGCCGTCATCAGGGAAAATATGGCGGGCCTCAACAGCGCCCAGCTTAAGCGCTCCTACGTCTGGGGGATGGGCTGGTTCATTTTTTCCGAAGTGATGTTCTTCGCGGCATTCTTTGGCGCGCTCTACTATATTCGCACCTTCGCGCTGCCCTGGTTGGGCGGTGAAGGAGATCGCGGTTCCTCCAACTTACTGTGGCAGGGTTTCGAGAATAGCTGGCCCTTAATGGTCACGCCGGAGCAGGCTGTCAGCGGTGAGTCTGCCAAGGTAATCGGTCCCAAAGGCATCATCGACCCCTGGCACTTGCCACTGCTGAACACCGTCCTGCTTCTCGCATCCAGCGTCACGGTGCACGTTGCGCACGTATTCCTGAAAAAGGGAAGGCGGCAGGCGTTCAATCTGTGGTTGGGCATCACAGTGATCCTCGGTGCGGCGTTCCTGTTCTTTCAGGTTGAAGAGTACCTGGAAGCATACCAGCACCTTGGGTTGACACTGGAATCCGGGATTTACGGCACCACCTTCTTCATGTTGACCGGATTTCACGGCGCACATGTGACAATGGGCACCATCATGCTGCTGATCATGCTGTTGCGTTCAGTAATCGCAAACCATTTCAAGCCCGATGACCATTTCGGGTTTGAAGCGGCCAGCTGGTACTGGCACTTCGTCGATGTCGTGTGGGTAGGGCTGTTTATTTTTGTCTATGTTCTGGGCGCCTGATTCCCCAGGTTTACGACTTAATTACCGGGACTCCGGCCAACTCAATACTTGTCCGCCCAGGGTGCAGTATTCGCGAGTTGGCCGCTGTCGAAGCCATACCAGATTGCGAACAGCAACAGTGCGGCGAGGCCCACGCGGATACCGAGAGCATAAAGAGTACGTTTGGATTCCGGTGCTCCCATGTCGCGCAACAGAAACACAAGGGCACTGGTCAAACTGGCCAGTACGGCGAGAAACAACAGTACGATTATTGCTTTTAGCCACATAGTAAAAAGCCATTTATAGAAGTAGTTATTGGCATGACAGTTCCGAATTCGTCGTCCGCCGGAGGCGACAAAGCGTTACCAACCGGGACCGGAAAATACTCCACGGAAAATGGAGAACCGTCGCGAGCAGCCAGTGTAGCATTGATACGCAGCTGGCCTCTCACGTTGTTGAGTTTGTGCCTGCTGCCGCTATTGCTTGCGCTCGGCAGCTGGCAATTACAGCGCGCTGATGAAAAGCAGCAGATTATTGCTGACATCGACGCGAGACTCGCGGCACAACCCCGCAAACTTTCTGCACTTGAATCCCCCGAAATTTTTACTCCGGTGCGCCTTCTTGGCTTTTATACCGATGAATACTTTTACCTCGATAACCGTACTCGCAATGGTCGCGTCGGTTACGAGGTGTTGCAGGTGTTTGTCAGCGGGCAGCAGCGCTGGTTGATCAATCGAGGCTGGCTGGCGGCGGGCTCAAGCCGCAACCAGCTACCGGAAGTGAATTACCCGTTGGCGGCAAAAGTAATTAACGGATTTCTATATCCCGTACCGGCCGGGAAGGGGCTTGCGAACATTGGTGCCCACGCACGGATACAGATGATTGATACCGGTTTGACGGCGGTGCTCGGACTGGATGAACCGGCATGGTCAATTCGCCTGAGTGCGGATTCAGATACGGCGCTGGTCACGGACTGGGAGTTTGTTAACAGCACGCCAGCTCGACACAAAGCCTACGCGTTCCAGTGGTTTTCCATGGCGGCTGCGCTCTGCATTCTTTGGTTGCTGGCAGCGACAAATATCCGCAGTATGATCACTGCTGGAATCATTCGCCGCTGAGCTTATTGAATAACAATAATCAGCGCCGCAGGGCGCACATGCGAGGTAAATAGGATGAGTGAATCAAATTACAGCGCGGGGGGCGCAGCGGTAGCCGCAACCAATTCCGCCATGGAGTCAGGGCACGCGGGGCGCAAGGCGGGTGTGGGGCGCATCGCCGCGCTCGGCGTTCTTGCTGCAGTGGCACTGCCGATTGTGGCGGCCTACCTGGTGTACCAGACCGGTTTCGGTATCCCCAAGGACACAGTTAACCAGGGCGAGCTGCTGCTTCCTCCACAGTCAGTCGCTGAGCTTGGATTGCTGGATGACAGCGGTGAAACGCTCGATCTGACTGCGGAGAGCCCACTCTGGCATTACCTGATTGTAAGCGAACAGGGCTGCAGCGACGTCTGTGCAGAATTGCTTTATACAACCCGTCAGGTTCATATCGGTCTTGGAGATAAGGCCCATCGTGTGGAACGGATATTGGTGACGGATACCGCCTTGGGGGGGCCGGCTCGGGAAGAAATTGCAAAGCAGCATCCGCGTATGCGCTTTGCGGTTGCGAACAGCCAGCAGCTGAAACAGTGGCTGGCCGACAGCGACCACGCTGACCAGCAAACCCCGAGTGTTTTGCTGGTTGATCAGGAAGGGTTTGCCATGATGGTTTATGACCACACCCATAGTGGCAAGCAGCTTCGCCAGGACATAAAGCGCCTGTTGAAGTACTCCTATGAACCCTAATGGGCACGCTTGGTGAAAGGTATTGGACATGGGGCTGAAAGGAGAGAGAACGGGTGGAATCTGATATCACAGAATTGAGAAAAAACTATAAAAAAGACTGGCGTTTCCGTCTCGCACTGATCGGTACCGGGCTGGCACTCACGGTCGTGGTATTGGGTGCGTTTACACGTTTGTCTCACGCCGGGCTGGGCTGCCCGGACTGGCCTGGCTGCTATGGACACTTGCTCTGGCCCAACGAGGGGCACGAAATTGCCATCGCGAATCAGGCGTTCCCCCACGCACCCGTGGAAACGGATAAAACCTGGCCGGAAATGGTGCACCGCTACTTTGCCGGCAGTTTGCTGCTTTTGGTCGTCAGCCTGACCTTTATGTTCTGGCGGCGCCGTGGACACCGCGGTTTTTACCAGAGCCATTTTCTTCTGGGGCTGATCATCCTGCAGGCTGCCTTTGGCATGTGGACCGTAACCCTGAAATTGTGGCCGCAGGTAGTGACTGCCCACCTGCTTGGCGGCATGGCGACATTGTCGGTCCTGTGGATGCTCGCCGAGCGGCTTCGCTACCGGCGCCGGCTGATCCCGCCCCACGAATTTACTGCCTTGCAGAACTTGCGCCCGCTGGCGATAGTGGCGGTTGTGGTGGTATCGCTGCAAATTGCCTTGGGTGGCTGGACCAGCTCCAATTACGCCGCGCTCGCCTGCCCGGATTTCCCAACCTGCCACAACCAGTGGTGGCCAGCTGCCGACTTCAGTGAAGGATTCAACATTGCCCAACAAATCGGCCCGAATTATCTCGGCGGTGCCATGGAAAGCGATGCCCGCACGGCGATCCATCTGACCCATCGCATTGGCGCACTCATCGTGGCGTTGCTGGTGCTGGCAGTGGCTTTTCGGGCTTGGAAGGCGGGCTCACCCCGCTGGGCGCAGGGCCTGATCGTTGTTCTGTGTTTGCAGATAGCGCTGGGAATCGCAAATGTTGTGCTATCGCTGCCGCTGCCTATCGCGGTTGCGCACAACGCCGGTGCCGCGCTGTTGTTACTGAGCTTGCTAACCTTCTGTTATCGAATCAATACGGTACAGCCGGAAATCAGGAAAACCTAGACAAGGCCGGAAGGAATTCGGCCACCAAAATAAGAAACAAAAGAGGTGGTAACCATGAGTACCCAGGCAGTAAGCATCCAACGTGCAACTTGGCGCGACTACTACGAACTCACCAAGCCCCGAGTGGTGATGTTGATGATACTCACCTCGGTGATCGGCATGCTGCTCGCCGTTCCCGGTATGGTACCTCTGGATGTGCTGCTCCTGGGCAACCTGGGTATCGCGCTGTGCGCGGGTTCGGCCGCTGCCGTAAACCACCTGGTGGATCGCCACATTGATATCAAGATGGCCCGCACAACCAACAGGCCCGTCGCCCGCGGACGGGTAGAACCGCAGAAGGCACTGGCTTTTGCCCTGATTCTGGGCTGTACAGGCATGGCGATATTGCTCGCATTTATCAATGCATTAACGGCCTGGCTGACCCTGTTTTCCCTGTTGGGCTATGCGGTCATCTATACCATGTTCCTAAAGCGCGCCACGCCACAGAATATCGTAATCGGAGGCCTCGCTGGCGCTGCGCCGCCCCTGCTCGGCTGGGTGGCCGTAACCGGTGACCTGCACGGGCACGGCTTGCTCCTGGCACTGATCATCTTTGCCTGGACTCCTCCGCATTTCTGGGCGCTGGCCGTACATCGCCGCGATGACTACGCCAAGGCAGAAATTCCCATGCTGCCGATTACCCACGGCGTGCAGTACACCAAAGTTCATATTCTTCTTTATACGTTCATCCTGTTTGCGGTCACACTGCTGCCATTTGCCACGGCGATGTTGGGGTGGCTGTATTTACTGGGGGCTGTGGTATTGGGGCTGGGTTTTGTGTACTGGTCAATTGAAATGCTGCGGGGAAAAAAACCCAATGCCGGTATGGAAACCTTCAAGTATTCCATCGTCTACCTGATGGCATTGTTCTGCATCATGCTGCTGGATCACTATCTGATTGTGTTGCCGCAAACTGGAGTGCTGCCGTGAGTTCGAACGTCCATCTGTCGCCGGATCAAAAGCGGGGCATTTTTCTCACCGTTGCGGTGATGGTGTTGTTCATGGTTGGCGTGCTGTTCGGGTTCGTCAACAAGATGGGCCAGCCGCGGATCATTACGGATTCGGAGTTGCGCGCGAATGGCGCAGTCACGCTGGAGCGGCCGCGCATTCTGGATCAGTTTGAACTGCTGGCAGATAGCGGTGACTCCTATTTCACCGATGAACTGGCGGGCGCCTGGACACTGGTATTTTTCGGTTTCACACATTGCCCCGATGTCTGTCCAACGACGCTGGCCACATTGAATCGATTCTATCTCACGCTGGATGAGGAAACCCGGAAAGACACCAGGGTGCTACTGGTTTCTGTTGACCCGCAACGCGACAAGCCTAAGCAGCTTTACGAATATGTGCGTTACTTCAACCCCGATTTCAGTGCGGTAACCGGTGAATTCCTCGCATTGAAGCGCTTTGCCAACCAGCTGAACGTGCCATTCAACAAGGTTCCACTGGGGGATGGCGAATACACCGTGGATCACGGATCTCAAGTTGTGTTGATCAATCCCCGCGGACACTATCACGGCTTTTTCAAGGCGCCGCTGGATCCGGCAAAAATGAAATTGACCTATCGCTCTATCCGCGCGACATACAATGGGTGAAAATACTGCTGGCGTGACAATGGAATTGTGTCACTGAATCACTCTTCAGCAGGTATTAAAATTGCAAATCTCTGCAGTTTTTTTACCCCTAATGTAATGAAAATGGATTTTCTATGTTTACCCTCAATATCGCTCAGGGCGAACCTGTAATTCGCGCGACCGAAACCTTTGAAGGGAAAATGGTGTGGTTACCGGCTGCACTGTTATGCACGCTCGCATTTCCATTTGGCTGGATCGGGGTGTTTCCTCCCGCAATCTGGTTATCACTGGTTGCGATAGAAAATGCGCAAGGCTGGAAACGGGCTGCCGCATTTGTACTGGCGGCGGTACTCATGTTGGTGGTTAACAGCGGCCAGATTCCCGGTAACGCACACATAGCGCTACTGCCACCATACAGTGATCCCGAAGGCAACCTGATTTACGCCAGCCTGCGACCGGCCAAAGCGGTGATCGCGCTGGCGCTGGTGGTGTTCATGTTGCTGCGTCCACAACCCCTGAAACGCGCCGACTTACCGGTGATGGCTGGCGTCATCGCCCTACCCATTGTTGCCGGTGCGCTGCTTCTCGGCACCGACTTCAAATTCACTGCCACCATCGCCGTTGCCGCATTGATCAATCTTCTGGTGGTTTGTATCGCAGAAGAGGGGTTCTTCCGCTGGGTACTGCAACGGGGGCTCGGGCAACTGGTTGGCAAGCGGAAATGGTTGGCGACGGGGATAGTCGCCGCCTTGTTCACCACACTTCACACCGCCTGGGCGGCTTCCCCATTGATGTTGGGGCTAGTGGGTTTGGCTGCGCTGGGATACGCGCTGCTTTGGCAGCTGCGGGAAAGTTTTTGGGCCTGCGTGCTGGCACATTGGGGCGTGAATTTGTTGCATATGACGATGCTGCCATACAACGGGTAATGCCTTCTGAGCATTCGTTTATGTACGCTCGCCTTGAATGAGCTGGCCGAAAAGAAACAGGCATCCCGCGGCCAATACAATGGACGGGCCCGCAGGTGAGTCCCAAAGTACCGACGCCGCCAGGCCCATCAGTACGGCGAGACAGCCAATGGCCGCAGCATAGACGGCCATCTGCTCCGGTGTGCGGGAAAGCCGGCGTGCGGTTGCCGCAGGGATAATCAGCAGCGCTGTTATTAACAGCACGCCGACCACCTTCATCGCGATTGCTATCAGCAATGCCAGCATCAGCATCAGTGCCAGGCGAATCTTTTCAACCGGTATACCTTCCACCGCAGCTAGTTCTTCATGCAGAGTGAATGCAAGAAGTTTTGGCCATAACCACAGCATAAGCAGGGCAATGATAACGGCAGCCACCGTCATCAGCAGCAAATCCTGGGTGGATACCGCCAGCAGGTCTCCCAGCAGCAGCGACAGCAGATCCACATTGATGTCCAGCACGCTTACCGTCACGATGCCGAGCGCGAGCATGGAATGGGACAGGATGCCGAGTAGCGTATCCACTGACAGATGCTGGTGCCGCTGCAGGTAGACGAGCAGCAGCGCGAGCAGGCAGCTGCTGGCGCCCACTGCCAGTGTGGGTTGGATATGCAGGACAAACCCCAGGGTCACACCGAGCAGGGCAGAATGTGCCAGGGTATCGCCGAAATAAGCCATGCGCCGCCACACCGCGAAACAGCCCAACGGGCCACTGACGAGAGCGACCAGCAGGCCGGCGGCCAGGGCGTACCAGAGAAACTGAGAGTGCAGCAGCTGGGTCAAATCATTCACGGGTTGGGCTTGCCCTTTTGCTCGTGGTGGTGACTTTGGTGACAGCAATCGTCGACAACTTCCCCACTCAGATCGTGGTGATGGTTGTGCTGGTGGGTGTACGGGGCCACCTTGTCGCCGAACAACTCCAGATATGCCGGGTCGCGACTGACCTGCTCCGGGTGGCCGAAACAGCAAATGTGCTGGTTGATGCACAAGACGTGATCAGTGGCGGCCATCACTAGGTGCAGGTCGTGGGAAACAAGCAGAACGCCGCAGTGCAGCTCATCGCGCAGTTGGGCGATCAGCTGATAGACCTCACTCTGTCCGCCCACATCGACGCCCTGGGTCGGTTCATCGAGAACCAGCAACTGGGGTTTGCGCGCGGCGGCACGCGCGAGCAGCACGCGCTGCATTTCACCGCCGGAAAGGTCGGCCAGCCGGGCACCCGCCAGTTGCTCAGCACCCACGCGTGCCAGCGCATCCGACACCCTGACACCTTCTATACCCAGCTGCAGAAAGCGATCTACAGTCATCGGCATGGTCGCATCGATCTGCAGGCGTTGTGGCATATACCCCAGACGCAAGCCGCGGCGCCGTTGCACAGAACCGGACGTGGGCCTGGTCAGGCCCAGCAACAGGCGCAGCAGGGTGGTCTTTCCCGCGCCATTAGGCCCGATGATGGTGACAATCTCGGCGGGCTGCAATTCCAGGGTGATGTCACGCAGCAGCTGGCGGCCATCGAGTTCGAGGCCGAGCGCCTGGGCGCGGATGAGAGGCTCTGATGAACTCAGGGAGAACTCCATTTCATCGTATTCTGGGTATGTGAAAGGGCCGCTTTGCTATGTGCCCTGGCGAACGGCTGGCGAGTGTAAGCCGGGTATGATTATATCGCACTTCTTTTTCTGAACAGCGCAGTGGCAATCTCCTAGAATTGGCTGCCTGTGAGATCATTGGTACCCATGTCGATATTTTTCCATCGCCTGCTCAGGCACCCCTTCCTCCTGTACAGCCTCACATTGCTGCTGGTTTCTGGCTGTGATAGCAACAACCAACCAGAGTCAGCACGCAGTCAATCGTCCCCAGTTGTCGTCAGTATCAAACCCATTGCAATGATTGCACGGGAAATCGTCGGTGATGGCACACAAATCGTGCAGCTGGTGGGCAGTGGCGACCCGCACCATTATGCGCCGAAAGTAACGGATCGCGCGGCGATCGAGCACGCGCAAGTGGTAGTGTGGATGGGCCCGGCCATGGAAGCAGTGCTGGCCCGCCAGATGACACAGGTGCCTAAGGACAGGCAGCTCGAGTTACTCTCCGCAGGCGGCTACGAATATGAGGGCGGGGATTCGGCCGATCCGCACCTGTGGTTGCGGCCGCGCAATGCCGCGGTGATGGCGGCGCATATAGCAACCCGGATGGCGGAACTTAACCCCGGACTGGCCGAAAGCTACCGGCAGCGGGCCAGGGATTTCTCCCGCGCCATGGCTAACCTGCAGAAGGTTCAGGATCGCGCACTCTGGGCCTACCGCGATGTCCCCATTGTCACCACTCACCAGGCCTACGGCCACTTTTTCGGCCCCGCCGGGGTTGCCGTGGAAAGCCTTGGCACTGCCGCCAGCCATCAGCATGGTGCGCGTACGATGCTGGAGAAGGGGGCGGCCGTGAACACCGGCGGGGGCGTCCGCGGCTGCCTGTTTGGCGAGGTGCCGGCAAATGCGCGGGATCGCCAGACCGCCGAACACCTGGGGCTGGATTACCAGCCATTGGATCCCCTGGGGATAGATCTGCCGGCGCAATCTACTTATATGCAATTGATGGAAAAGCTGCTGGCTGATGCGCGCCTGTGCCTGTCTCGCGTACCGGACAGTCCCGGATCCCAGAAGGACTAAGACTGGGTTGGAGGCAGGATCTGCAGCTTGCGCAGCTTTGCCTCACGTGCGCGGGCTTTTTGCGCCTGTTTTTGCAGGAGTTCGAGCTGGCGGTGGCGCTTTTCCATAGCGACATCGCTGTCCCCATCGCTGGTCGGGCGCTTGCCGAGCCACGTTGGCGGCACCGTCTCGAGTGTTGGCGGCTGCCACTCGGGAGCCTTGGGTGTCGGTTGGGAGAGCGATGCGGCGCTGACGGGAAGAGCCGCGACGGCACTCAACATGGTAGCGATGAAAATCCTTTTCATTGGCTGATTCCTGAGTTGAAACGGGTCGTTTGCCTGCCACCGGCAGGGCGCCGGAGGCGGGCCGCGTAATTGAAGCGCTGCGGTATTGCCGCGCAGTAACAGTGGCTAGAACCTTTTGTGACCGCCGGTGATTCCGAACCCTTCTCCAGCGTCACCCTGAATGGACGCGCCGCGCTGCCTCCCGGATGCGCAACTCAGGTGGGTTCCTGCGTCTCCTGCTCACTGGCTTTACGCTGTTCTTCCAGCTGGCGCTCCAGTGCCTCAGAGCGCGCTGCTTCCTGTTCGCTTTGCTGGCGCAGCTGCTCAGCGACTGCCGCTTCCCTTTCGGCGCGGAAGCGCTCCATCTCCGCCTGTTGGTGTTCGCGCAGCAAACGTTGTTGCTGGCGCTTTAGCTGTTGGGCCAGCGACGCCTTGTGGCGCTCCTGTGCACTGCCTAAGATCGCGTCATCCAGGGCTTCTCCCCACACCTGCAGATACTCCATTGGGCCCGGTAACTGGGCGGAATCTGCCTCCGCCTGACCCGAAACCTGCCCTATGCCTGGGCCTGCAGCCAATGCTGCAATCAGTGCCAGACCAGCAATCGAACGCGCTTCCATGTCTCGATCCTCACTACCTCTATCCCACTGCCTCTCGCCGTAATCACACGGTGAGCCGGCCTCAGATTGAGCATAGAAGGCCGGACGGTGTGTGGGATGACACTGCGATGACCGCACCTTTCCGGGCGTTCGACCGAGCGCGAACTGGCAATCGCGGTTATCCTGTCGGCCTCTGCAAACGATCAAAGAACCGCAGCCAAATCGGATATTTATGAGTAATAACGCCTCCAGCGCCGCACCACTGATCCTGGTGGACGGCTCTTCCTATCTCTATCGCGCCTTTCACGCCTTGCCGCCCCTGGCGACCAGTACTGGTCAGCCCACGGGAGCAGTGCGCGGCGTCATTTCCATGCTGCGCCGCCATCTCAAGGAGCATCCGGACAGCACCGTGGCTGTTGTTTTCGACGCCAAGGGCAAGACCTTCCGCGATGAACTATTCGCCGAATACAAATCCCATCGCCCGCCGATGCCGGATGACCTGCGCGCCCAGATACAGCCGATTCACGACATCATCGACGCCATGGGGCTGCCGCGCCTGGTGATCGACGGGGTTGAGGCGGACGATGTGATCGGCACCCTTGCGCTGCAGGCCGCCGAACAGGGCATGCAAGTGATCATTTCCACCGGCGACAAGGACATGGCCCAGCTGGTGCGCCCCGGTGTGACACTGGTAAACACCATGTCCAATACCGAACTGGACGTGGCAGGGGTGAAAGAGAAGTTTGGCGTTGGACCGGAACTGATCATCGATTTCCTCGCATTAATGGGGGACAAGGCGGACAACATTCCCGGCGTGCCCGGTGTCGGCGAGAAAACTGCGCTGGCGCTGCTGCAGAATCTCGGCAGCCTGAAAGACATCTATGCCGACCTGGATGCCATTGCGCCTCTCGGATTCCGGGGTTCCAAGACCCTGGCCAAGAAGATGGCCGAGCACAAGGACGCTGCGGATATGTCCTACGTGCTTGCCACCATCAAAACGGATGTGGAAATGGACTGCCACCCGGAGTCGCTGGCCAACGCCGAGCCGGATTTGGACAAACTGCGGCAGCTGTTTGCTGAAATGGAATTTCGCGGCTGGCTTGATGAGCTGGAGAGTGATGGCGATGGAGCATCCGCTGCCGAAGTGGTGGCCGTGGAGCGCAATTATTCGATCATCACGGATGAAAAGCTGTTCGATGAGTGGTTGCAGAAGCTGGAGGCGGCGGAGATTTTCGCATTCGATACAGAAACTACCAGTCTCAATTACATGCAGGCGAAACTGGTCGGGGTGAGCTTCGCGGTGGAACCCGGTGAGGCAGCCTATGTTCCCCTCGCGCACGACTACATGGGTGCACCACCGCAGCTCGACTTTGATGCGGCACTGGCAAAACTGAAACCACTGCTGGAAAGTGAGCAGCACAAGAAAGTCGGCCAGAACCTGAAGTACGACAGCCACATCCTGGCCAATTACGACATCGCCCTGCGGGGTATCCAGCGCGATACCATGCTTGAGTCCTATGTACTCGACAGTACCGGCAGCCGCCACGATATGGACAGTCTGGCACAGAAGTACCTCGGCGAAACCACGATCAAGTTCGAGGATATTGCGGGTAAAGGTGCCAAACAGCTGACATTCAACCAGATTGAACTGGACAAGGCCGGCCCCTATGCGGCCGAGGATGCGGACATCACCCTGCGCCTGCACCGCGAGCTGAGCGGTCGCCTGGGCAAAGAACCGAGCCTGGAAAAGGTGCTCGATGAAATCGAGATGCCCCTGGTGCCGGTGCTGGCCCGGATCGAGCGCAATGGTGCCTACATTGATGCGGCCATGCTGAAGCAGCAAAGCATCGAGCTTGAGCAGAAGATGCGTGAGCTGGAGCAGCAGGCCTACGACGAGGCGGGCGAGGAGTTCAACCTCGGTTCCACCAAGCAGCTGGGCACCATCCTGTTCGAAAAGCTGGACATCCCGGTCATCAAGAAAACCCCCAAGGGCGCGCCGTCCACAGCCGAACCGGTACTGCAGGAGTTGGCGCTGTCACACAAGCTGCCGGCATTGATCATGCAGTACCGGGGCATGGCCAAGTTGAAGAACACCTATACCGACAAGTTGCCGCAGATGATTGATCCCGGCACCGGCCGCGTACATACGTCCTATCACCAGGCGGTTGCCGCAACAGGTCGCCTGTCATCCAGCGATCCCAACCTGCAGAACATCCCGATTCGCACGGAAGAGGGCCGGCGTATCCGCCAGGCATTTGTGGCAGATCCGCGCATCAATGGGGGCAGCGTCATTGTGGCCGCAGACTATTCGCAGATCGAGCTGCGCATCATGGCGCACCTGTCCGGCGATAAAGGCCTTCTCGACGCATTCGCGGAAGGGGCGGATATCCACCGTGCAACGGCAGCGGAAGTCTTCGAGGTGCCGGTAGGTGAAGTGACCGATGAACAGCGCCGCCGGGCGAAGGCGATCAATTTTGGCCTGATCTACGGTATGTCCGCGTTTGGCCTGGCGAAACAGCTCGATATTCCGCGCGCAGATGCGCAGAGTTATATCGACCGCTATTTCGAGCGCTACCCGGGTGTGCTCGCCTATATGGAAAACACCCGCAAGCAGGCCGCGGACAAGGGGTATGTGGAAACCCTGTACGGGCGACGCCTGTACTTGCCGGAAATCAATTCCAGAAATGGCATGCAGCGTCAGGCCGCTGAGCGCACCGCGATCAATGCGCCGATGCAGGGCACCGCCGCGGACATCATTAAGCGCGCAATGGTTGCCGTAGATCGCTGGCTGCTGGAAGAAAAAATGCAAACTCGCCTGATTATGCAGGTGCACGACGAACTGGTGCTAGAGGTACCCGCCAGTGAGCGCGAGCGGGTGGTCAAAGCGATACCGGAGCTCATGCAGGCTGCCGCGAACCTGGATGTACCACTGATCGCGGATCTCGGAGAGGGCAAGAACTGGGACGAAGCCCACTGATACCCGGGGCGGAAAAGGGGCTTGCCGCGGTAGCCGACGGGGGCAGTAACGGGTCGATTTTGGCCCGGCAAATATTTTGAAAAAAATCCGGATGCTGGGGAACCAACGCTGGCGGGGTTCCTCTAACAAACAAGATCGTTGAATTGCAACATCATCCCCAAAGCTTAGTCAGAAGCCCCTCGCCCCGAGCTACCCCAATCGGGGCTTTTTTTTGCCTGTCGGTTTCGTCGATTGCCATCCCCGCGGGGTTGGTGACGGAAATTTTTTGCATGTTTGGCTGAAATTTGTCCGCTGCGGATTTCTGAATCCGTGCGGGCGTCGACTTTTTTACCGCTGTTCGACGACGAAAGTCTCAGAACGAGAATTTTTTGCCCGCAATAAAAGGGTTTGTGGGATAGAGTTGCGGTGTCCGAAATTTGGAAATAAGAGTGGGGAACCTAGACGGTTCATCTTAGTCTTTGTACTGAATGAAGTGCATCGGATGCAGTGGAATTTGGGTGAGAACCCAAAGGCGTGCCCGTCCCCCTGGGCGCGTCTCCCAAGTGCCCATCCCCAAGGGCACTGACCCCTGGCCGGCAGCTGCAATCTGCCGGCTTTTTTTTGCCTGTGCGAAGCTGTTGCCTGCTTCCTATTCAGTCTAGTCCAAAGTTGGCGGGGCAATCAGCCATCGCGCACCGAACCAATTGCAAATGATAATTGATCGCATTAACCTCAATGGAAAGTATTGAGGAGATTGCCGTGAATTTGCGATTTTTGTGTGCCAACCACCGCCAGTGGCTCACCAGCGATTTAAAACGGGCCACCCGGGCGTGGTCGGATTGGGCAGAGCGCGGTGCTGAGCTGTGTGAGCGTGAGGCGTTCGCGGAAGCGGTGCCGTATCTGGGCTGTGCGTTTGAACTGGCCAGCTACCTGCTGGGCGAGCGCGCCCCGGATTATGCGCTGTCCGCGCTGCGTTTTACGGACAGCGCGCGACTGCTGATCGAGGCGTACCGGCGCCGGGGCGAGAGCGGATTGGCCAATTACATTTTGGTTGGCTCCAGTTCCCGCCTCGCAAGCGAACTCTCGGACAAACGGCACTATCAGTTGACCGCAGATTGCCTGCGAACACTGTATACCGCAGAGGGAATGCCGCCGAATGCCCGGATCGCGGCCACTGGGGCACAACACGAAAATCCGGATCGAATTCTGCACTGAAGAACCAGTGGCCAGACGTGGAAGGAGGGAAGCGCCCATGTCGTCTGACGGTTACCTGACAATCCAGATACGCCAGCGGGTTCTCGTCTCGCTGATCGCCCGCCGCCAACTCACCGCCGAGCAGCTGCGGGGGCTCACTCCGGCTGCCCACCGCGCTTTGCGCAGTATCTTGCTGGAAAGCCTCAAAGAAGCCGGGCCAGGCGGCTAGTAGCCGCCTGGATGCCTGTCAGCGGTTGTCGCCGTCTGCCGGCGCTTCCGCAGCCTCTCCCTGATCCGGCGTCAAAGACAGCCACTGGTTCAGCTGTTTTTCGAGTTTGTCGAGCCCCTGCTGCTTGGTGGCAGAGAAGTTCTGTACCGTCACACCGCGGTCGAGCTGCAGCTCCTTGAGGGATTTCTCCACCGCGAAGCGGGCATTGCTGGCCGGTCCATTTTTCAGTTTGTCTGACTTGGTCAGCAGGATATGGGCGGGCAGGCCTGAGCTGACCGCCCAGTTGAGCATCTGCTGGTCGAATTCCTTCAGCGGCTGGCGAATATCCATCAGCAGCACCAGACCTTTCAGGCACTTGCGCTGTTCGAGATAGAATGCGAGGTGCCGCTGCCATTCGTCCTTCATCGAGCGCGCTACCTTGGCGTAGCCGTAGCCCGGAAGGTCTACCAGGCGCTGGTGCTCACCCAGCGAGAAAAAATTGATAAGCTGGGTTCGCCCCGGGGTCTTGGAGGTGCGCGCCAGCTTGTTATTGCCGGTAAGCGCATTGATGGCACTGGACTTGCCGGCGTTAGAGCGCCCGGCAAAGGCCACTTCGGCGCCGAAATCTTCCGGACATTCCGCCAGCGTGGGTGCGCTGGTCAGAAACTCGGCGCGGCGGTAGTTGATTCGTTCTACATTGGATTCAGACATGACCCTTCCCGGTACACTCGAATGGCGCGCAAGTATATAATGCCGCGGTTTTGGGTACCTCTCATTTCACTCCTGACGTCTTGCCGGGGTCGGATTTGAGGATACTTGGCGTCTCCGTTGCTCAATAAGGCATCGGTGACGGGGATCGGATGCAAAATTTCAGCGCGCAACAGGACGACGTATGAACAGCATTATAAAGAAGGCCGCACTGGCTTTGGGGATGGTAGCAATCGCACAGATGGCGCACGCTGCCGGAGATGCCAGCGCGGGTCAGGCCAAGTCTGCCGCTTGTGCGGCCTGTCACGGCGCCGATGGCAACAGCCCGGCACCTGCGTTCCCCAAGATCGCAGGCTTGGGGGAAAAGTACCTGCTCAAGCAGATCCACGACATCAAGAGCGGCGCCCGGGTGGTTCCGCAGATGGTCGGCCAGCTGGATAACATGAGCGATCAGGACATGGCGGATATCGCTGCCTACTTCGCCAGCCAGAATATCCAGCTTTCCGGCTCTGAAGCGTTCTCGGTGATGCTGAATAACGGTGACAACGTTGATGGCCTGGCGCTTGGCCGGGAGATCTTCCGCGCGGGCAACAGCGCTACTGGTGTGCCCGCCTGCATGGGCTGCCACTCTCCGTCGGGCAAGGGTAATGCGCCGGCCGGTTATCCGCGCCTTTCCGGCCAGTATGCCGAATACGTCGAGAAACAGCTGAAAGACTTCCGCGCCGGTACCCGTGCAAACGATGGCGATACCCGCATCATGCGCACTGTGGCCAAGCAGCTGTCTGACGCCGAGATCAAGGCGGTTGCCAATTACGTAGCTGGCCTGACTGACTGATCAGGCGCACGCCAGTGTTGAGGCCGGTCACAGACCGGCCTTTTCATTTTCGGAGCATCACCGACGGGTTGCTTCACTGCAGGGGAACTTCAATAATCCCCGCTGTCTACATTAGACCTGTTAACGCTTTTTGCCCGGCAACCGGTGCCGGATTCAAGAATAAAAGTACGGAGTACACATTATGAGAGCCGTTGTTGCACTCTTGACCATGCTGCTGAGTCTGGCAGCCTGCGCCCAGGATTCAGGTTCCATCTCTGCCGGCCAGCACTATCAGGTGCTGCCGCAGGCGGTTTCCCAGGATGACGACAGCAAGATCGAGGTCACCGAGCTGTTCTGGTACGGCTGCGGACACTGCTATCACTTTGAGCCGGCACTGAAAAAGTGGCAGAAAGATATCCCCGGTGACGTTGCCCTGAAGAAAATCCCGGCGATCTGGCAGCCGGTCATGGAAGTGCACGCCCGCCTGTTCTATGTGGCTGATGCCATGGGTGTGCTGGACAAAGTGCACACGCCGATCTTCAGCTCCATCGCCCAGCAGCGCAAAATGTTTGCCGAGCGCGATGGCCGCGAGTGGAAAGCTGACGATGCCGCGATCGCGGCCCTGTTCAACGAAAACGGTGCTGACGGTGACAAAGCCGTAAAACTGATGAACTCCTTCGCAATCAACAGCAAGGTCAAGCAGGGCATGGCGAAGCAGCGTGCCTATCAGCTGTCCGGCACTCCGGAGATGGTGGTCGCAGGCAAATACCGTGTGAGCACTTCACTGCCGGCATACAAAGGCAAGACCAATGCCCAGGAAATGATGCTGGAAACCGTCAACTTCCTCGTTGCCAAAGAGCGCGCCGAGAAAGGCTGACAGGTTCGTTACTCTGCTTACAAAAACCCCGCTTATGCGGGGTTTTCTGTATCTGAAGGCACGGTTTGCCTGTCTGCTACGCTAAATCAGGAACCGGATAAAAGACCCGCCACAGACCAATGGCCATAAAATTTATCAGTTCGCTGTGCCTCGTGTTGCTCATTCTCTGTAGTGGGGGAGGCTCTGTTTGGGCGCAGGAACAGCCGCAAGCGCTGGCCGAGCGCGCAATTAACCTGCTGTCCTACATCGCGGTGGACTACGCCGACGCAGTGGCGGATGGCGAGGTGCGGGATCCGCGCCTGTACCGCCAGTTGCAACGGCAGGCGCAAACCGCAGCGGCGTTACTGCAACAGTTGCCGGACAGGCCGGGCCGCACCCAGCTTGATGGAGCGCTCAACGAGCTGCAAAAGTCCATCGGCAAGCGGGATAGCCCCGATAGTGTGCGCCGTCGCGCCAATACCGCTGCGGATCGGCTCGCCGCCCTTTACCAGTTGCCGCGCTCGCCCGCAGAAATGTTGCCATCGCCGGCAGAAGTCCAGACGGTGTATGCCGAGCGCTGTGCGCACTGCCATGGCGCGAGCGGGGTACCGGCAGCGGATAGCGGCAGTGATCTGCGCAATCGCGAGCGTATGGCCAGGTTCAGTCTCTACGACCTCTATAACACTCTCGATCCCACCCGCAACGACGCCCACGGCCACGCCATCGACGGCGATCTAAGCAGCCGCCAGCGCTGGGCTTTGGCGGTACTGGTTGCCGGCTTTTCGGCACCGGCGCAAATGCCGGAAGCGGTCTTGGCCGAGCAGTACCCGGCACTTGTGGGGCTGCCGGGCATCGCGGTCACACGCCCTTCGGAGTTGCCGGCGGAGGCGGCGGCCGCGCTGACCTGGTGGCGGGCCAACCCCGAATACACCCGTCGCCTGCAGCATCCGCTGGCCCGTGCTGCAGGCCTGATCCAGCTGGCCCAAACCAGCTACCGCGCTGGCGATGCCGCCGAGTCCTACCACCAGTTGATGCTGGCACTGCGTGAGGGGTTTGCGCCAGCGCGGCTGGAGCTCGAAGAGCGCAACGGTGCATTGACGGCGCGCCTGGATCAGCAGTGGCTCGAGCTGCGGCAGGCGATTCTCGATGAGGCACCGACCAATGAGGTGATCGAGAAGTTCCAGCGCCTGCAGGCTGAGCTACTGAGGGCGAGGGAGGCGCTGCAGCCGGTACCGAAAACGGGGCTCTATGGCTGGGCGGCACTTCTGTTTGCGCTCGCACTGGCAATGGGCGGCCTGTTGTGGCGAGGGCTTCGACGGTGGTCGCGCCGCTGAGTGTATCTGGCGGATAATTTCCGCCATCCGGATTTCACCGGGGGCAGATAGTGTCAGCTGGCGCAGAATCAAAGAAAATTGTCGCATGCGCCGCCACAGTTGAGATTTACGACTAGGCTTTTAATTAGACGGTTCAAATAACCGCCAGTCGTAGAACCCAACATAGAAGAGTGCCGCATGAAGTTTTTGCGTCAGTTGTCCTTCCGCCCCGTCATTCTCTCACTGCTGCACGCCTACATAGTGGTGCTTGCCGTTTTCATGCTCCTGCCCATGCTCGCGTCTGCCCAGGAACAGACCGCCGACCAGGCTGCCGCCACACAATGGGCCGGCAACTGGTTGGTGGTCGGGCAGGGCGACGAGCAGCTGGTGTGGCAGCTGAAGGCCGATGGCAGCGGCTACGCCTACGGCTTCCGCGCCGACGGCCAGCTCAGCCACGGCTTTGCCATATCCTGGCGTATCCAGGGGGATACCGTGCGTATACGCACTGGCGGCACCCTCCACTGCAACAGCGGCATGATTTATGCGCAATTTACCGGCTGGAGCCCGGTGACCCTAGACTTCAACGTGATTGATGGGCGTCACTGGCGCCAGCATAACGGGGGTATTCTCGCATTCCAGCGCCGCCTGTCGGACTGGGAAACCCCCAATCACGGCGCCGAATGTCCCAACCTTTATCAGGATCACAAGGTTCCTGAACATACCGCATCCACCACCAATTGAGATGCCGTGGTGAAGCCTGTGCGCATTGCCGGGCGGCGCGAGGAACGCGCTCCCCGCTGCAATGCCAAGCGCAACCTGATTCATGGAAGAATAAAGCGATACCGGAGTACGGCTGTGATACAGCAGCGCTTTATTCCCTCACTGCTACTGGCGCCCTTGGTTCTTGCCCTGGCCTGTACTGCATTCAACGTCTGGGGTGCGGCTGCCGCGTCAAACCGGGAGAAGCCGCAGCCCCGCAACAGCAGGGCGCAGGCAACCGATACCCACGACGCCGGGCGCCAATCAGAAGCAGACGGTACAGAAGAGTTTCCGGAGTGGGGTGTCGAATCCCGCCTCAAAGCCGATCAGTGGGTGGGCAACTGGCTCATTTCCCGCGACGGCGAGGCCCAGCACGTTTGGAGCCTGAATGCAGATGGTACCGGGCGATCCTATGCCTTCGCGCGCCATGGCGACGACATGCGTTTTGCCTACGGATACGATATCCGCTGGTACTTCGACCCCTTCACGCAAATGGCCAATATCAGAACCGAGCGGCGCATCGTGTGTCGGGGTGGCCGTGTCTATCCCTATTTCCTCACGCTCAAATCCTACGAGAGCGATTATGCGGTCAAGGGCAAATACGCCTGGCAGACGACCTGGACCGAAGCCAGTATCGGCCGCAATTACCTGCATAAATCACTGGTGGTATTTGTCGCCCCGCTGTCGGGCTGGCACAACCCGGAAAAAGATGCGCCTTGCCCGGCATTTCCCCAAATGGCGCTGGAGCGGGATCTGGATACGGCACTGGATACTTGGGAGGCCGAGGCGGTGCGCGATGCCCCGCTGGTCGATACCACACCGGTGGAAGGCGAGCCCGAATTTGACGGCGAGGAGTTCGGGCCTTCCCCCGAACCGAGAGCTACCAAGGCAAAACCCGGCAAAGCTGGCGCTGACAAGGCCAGATCCACAGGAAAATCTCCCAAACAACGCGGCAAGTCCGCACATTGACGGTGGGTTACCTCCATGAACGCACAGGTACAGATTGATCGCCTTCTACAGCGGCTGACGCCCGTCCTGAACCGCGAAGCGCTGGTGTTATGCCAGCTTGATGATGCCAAATTGCGTGAAGTGCTGGATGAATGCCTGTGTGTATTCCGCGAGCGCGAGGGGCTCTGTGCGTTGTTGCCGGCCCGGGTCGCCAGTGAGCTGAATCTCGCAGTTGAGGGCGGCTATCGGCAGATTACCCTGCGCTTTGCCCAGTATCTGCCGGTGCCGGGCCTCGCGGCGGCGGTGGTCAGGGAACTTGCCGACGCCGGCCTGCAGGCACATCTGGTTTCCGCCCACTGTCATGATCACATACTGGTAAGAGAGCATGACGCCGAGCAGGCGATGCAGATCCTCTACGGCATCAGTAACCGCCTCCATTACATTTAAGGCGCCGCGTGCAACAGGGATCGGTCACCTAGCCGCTACTTATGCATATCGCTTACCCGGCGCCACAGCCTCACGGGCCAATCCAGCAGCTTCTGCCGGACTTCTTCATGGTGAAAGGCACCGCTCATCTGGGCCCTGGAATCACGGTGAATCGCAACATGGGCATCGTCCGTTACGGCGATGACCTGCTACTGGTCAATCCGGTTCGCCTGCGCCGCCGGGAGGAAGAGCGCCTGTGTGACCTCGGGCGGGTGCGCCAGGCCGTGCGGCTCGGTTACTACCACGGCTGTGATGACCTCTATTATCGCGATCGCTTTAATGCGTTCTTCTGGCGCCAGGCACACTCCGATCACTACCCATTGCCACCGGCGGATCAGCTGCTGAGCGA
Source organism: Microbulbifer weihaiensis (assembly GCF_048323715.1). Classification (NCBI taxonomy): domain Bacteria; kingdom Pseudomonadati; phylum Pseudomonadota; class Gammaproteobacteria; order Cellvibrionales; family Microbulbiferaceae; genus Microbulbifer; species Microbulbifer weihaiensis. The sequence goes on along the minus strand of NZ_JBLWFL010000007.1, from coordinate 43,961 downwards.
GGAGGGGACGAGCCCGATACCGGGGGGACGGGTATTCGAGTTCCGCAACAGCCGCCTGCCGGAAGCGGCCCTGCTGGTTCCCCTGTCGGGCGGGCTGCTTCTGACCTGTGATGCGCTGCAGTACTGGCGTGATTGGGAAAGATGCAGCTGGGTGGGGAAGTGGTTGTTGCGCATTACCGGTGTACACCGTGGCATGCAGGTATCCACTGCCTGGCTTCAGCGCGCGACACCACCGCGGGAAAACAGCCGGCGCTGGCTGGTCGGGGACTTCGAGAGGCTATTGCAATTGCCGTTCCTGCACATGCTCGGCGCGCACGGCGACTTTTGTGCTGACCGTGCACACGAGCTAGTCGAACGAGCGGTAACCAGCACCTTCATCCGCACCATTCAACCGGTTCGGTATCCGCCGGAGGCGCCTGACGCGCCGCGTCCTGTGCCGGATCCACTGATGCCCAAGGCCGCGCGGATACTGCGACGCCCCCGTCCCGGAGAACGGCGCTCACGCTGAACGGGCGCAACGGCGCTTTGTGACCATTTCGTGTCATTGGAACGTGGTAAGCTGCGCTCACATCGCAGATTGACCGCAAGATTGCGTTTCGGGGCCAAGATGAAAATAACCAGCCTTATCGGCGGTGGACTGCTTGCCGCCGCCCTCACCGCCTGCAGTACCACACTGTTTTTCCCGCTGCCCAGTGCAGACAGTGCACATATCCGCACCCATCTGGAATATCTGGCCAGCGACGCTCTCGGTGGTCGCAAAACCGGCAGTGCGGGCTACCGCCAGGCTGCCGACTATGTGGCGGGGCAGTTCGCCGCCCTCGGACTGGAAGCTGCCGGTGGCCCCGACTACCTGCAGCAGGTGACTTTCCGCCGGGCCACCTGGGGCGATCACCCGGCGACTTTTGAGTTGCACGGGCGCGATGGCGATATCACTTTCGAGTTGGGAAAGGATTTCATTGCAGCGCCGCCCACCGTGGCCGAGCAGGTTGCGGCCTCGGCGGGACTGGTGTTCGTTGGCTACGGTATCGAAGCCCCGGATTACCGCCTGGACGACTACGCCGGCCTGGATGTCAAAGACAAGATTGTCGTGGTGCTGGAAGGGCGCCCGGCCCGCCTCCCCAGTGAAGTGGGGGCTCACTACGCTTCTGGCCGCACCAAGCGGAACACGGCGGCCCGTCACGGAGCCATCGGTTTTATCTCCCTGAACACCCCGGAGAGCGAAGCGCGCCGGCCATTTGCGCGCTCCGCGGCACACCTGCAGGATCCCCGCTTTGACTGGCTGCGCGCCGACAACACCCCGGGCAACGCGATTCCAGGGCTGCGCATAAGTGCGGGGCTCGATATGCCGGCCGCCAAGCAGCTGTTTGTCGGTGCCCCCCGCAGTCTCGATACCATCTATCTGGAAATGCGCAACGGGGTGGTTCCCAAGGGCTTCCCGCTGCCATACAGCGCATCGCTCAGCAGCAGCGCCCGTCATGAAACCATCACCAGTCCCAACGTGGTCGGGCTGTTGCCGGGCAGTGACCCGAAACTCAGGGATGAATACGTGGTGTTTTCCGCGCACCTCGATCACATCGGTACGGACGGGGGCAAGGGCGGCGACCGCATCAACAATGGCGCGCAGGACAACGCCGCAGGCATTGCGGTGATGCTGGAAGTGGCGCGACTGTTCAAGGCATCCGGCCAGGCGCCGCGGCGCTCTCTCCTGTTTGTTGCCGTCACCGCGGAAGAAGAAGGGCTGCTGGGATCCGATTACTTTGCCCAGCACCCGCCGGTGCCACCCCAGGCGATGGTGGCGAACATCAACCTGGATATGCCCATGTTGCTGTATCCCTTCCGCGACGTTATTGCCTTTGGTGCCGAGCACTCGAGTCTTGGCAAGACTGCCGCGCACGCCGCCGAGCGCACCGGGCTGAAACTGAGTCCGGATCCCATGCCGGAGCAGGTGATCTTCGTGCGCAGTGATCACTACAGTTTTGTGCGTCAGGGTGTGCCCGCGATCTACCTGATTACCGGTCGCGAGGCTGTGGATAACAAGATCGACGGCACCGGGGCCCAGGTGGCGTTCCTGAAGTCCCGCTATCACCGCCCGGGGGATGAGGCGGATGCGCAGATCAACTACGTGGCCGCACAGCAATTCGCGGAGGTGAACTATGCGATTGCGCGTGAAGTGACCGATGGCGACAAAAAACCGCGCTGGAATCGCGGCGACTTCTTCGGGAACCTCTACAGCAGAAAATCTGACTGACTGGGCAAACAAGAATTGGTTCAAATAACCTTTGTGCGGCTGGTAGATATTGGTCAGTTTGAGTACTATTTCCGGCCGCGCAAGCGGACGCTGTGGCATATGCCGCCATAACAACAAAGCAAAATTTTTTCAGGCATGCGGTGGCCCGGGCTCACATCGACTCGCCTGTTGTTTTTAGAGGGGTGGGGCTCGTCTCCATTTATTAGCTGGTGTCTGAATTTACGATTTCCGCATGGCGCGCCTGGGCGCCAGGCGTCAGCGACGCAACAGATTGGCTGCGCTGGCGTAGAGGCGAGCTGGGTTTCGCCGACCAGGCGATACCTGATGCCAGCTTTCTTCCGGCGATGCAGCGCCGTCGCCTGAGCCCGCTCTCCAAAGCCGCCATGGCAACCGCGTATCCGCTGTTGTCTGGCTGCGATATACCGATACTCTGCTGTTCGGTGCACGGCGAAGCCCAGCGCACCTATGCATTGCTGCAGGATGTGGCCGCCTCGGAACCCTTGTCACCCACTGCCTTCGGCCTCTCGGTGCACAACGCTATCGTCGGCCAGTTATCCATATCCCTCGGTATACGCTCTCCCGCACTGGCGCTGGCCGGTGGAGAGTATCCCCTATTGGGCGGTTTTCTGGAGGCGGCTGCCATGCTCGCCGAGGGTACACCCGAAATGCTGCTGCAGTTCTACGAAGAACCACTCCCGGAGCTGTACCTGCACAACACCGAAAGCCCAAAGCGGATCTGCGCTACAACCTTGCATCTGCGGGGCGCGTATGGGAAAGAGGGTGAATTCTCGGCACGCCTGGTTCACAACCCGCAAGCGACGACGCCGTCGGCCTTCGAACAGCCCGAATACCAATTGCCATTAATAGGAGCTCTCGTTGATGGCGAGGGCGCTTTGTCACTGGGGCAGGGCTGGCAACTGGCCTTGGAGATGCGTTGACATGAAGCGAACCGATCGTTACTGGCTGCGTCTGCTTGCTACCGCCACGGCCTTCAGCCTGTTTGGTTTGGGCGGGCTGGTGCTGCGCTTTGTTCTGTTCCCCCCCTTGCGTCTGATTTACCGTGATCCCGCGGTGCGCCAGCGCAAGGCCCGGGATATCGTGCAGGGCGCGTTCCGCACGTTTATAGGATTTATGCATATCACCGGCATTTATACCTATCGCATCGCGGGCGAGGAGCAGCTGCAGCGGCCGGGACAGCTGGTGCTGGCCAATCACCCATCGCTGATCGACGTGGTATTCCTGATTTCGCGTATTCCCAATGCCAACTGCATCGTCAAGGCAAGCCTGTTCCGCAATCCGTTTATGCGTGGTGCCGTGACCACTGCGGGATATATCCCCAATGACGATCCGGAAAAAATCATTGCTATGGCTGCCGCCTCGCTGGAGCGGGGTGAAAGCGTGGTTCTGTTTCCTGAGGGCACACGCAGCGTGCCGGGCAGAGCGATGCGCCTGCAGCGGGGGGCAGCCTATATGGCCCTGCGATCGAAAGTGGCCCCGACACTGGTCACCATCCGCTGCAATCCACCGATGTTGATGAAGAACGTACCCTGGTACAGCATCCCGGCTTCACGGCCACATTTTGATTTTGTGGTCTCCGCCGGGGAGCAGCTGATCCCGCTCAAGGAATTGCAGGAAACGCCGTTGGCAGCGCGAAAAATTACCAATCAATTAAAGACGTATTTCACTGAGGAGTGTGCGGCGTGAGCAATCTGGTCGAAGAGCTCAAGGTTCTGATTATTGATGTCCTGAACCTGGAAGATATAACCCCGGAAGATATCCAGGCGGATGAAGCCCTGTTCGGCGATGGTCTGGGACTGGATTCCATCGATGCACTGGAGCTGGGTCTGGCACTGCAGAAAACCTACAACATCAGTATCGATGCCGAAAACGAAAACACCAAAACACATTTTGCCAGTGTGAATAACCTGGCCAAGTTTGTTGCCGACAGCCAGGCTGCGTAAGAGAAGAAACACGATGTTTGAAAACAGAGAAGCGATTTTTTCCAAGCTGAAAGAAATTCTGGTCGAGATGTTCGAGGCCGAGGAAGCGGACATTAGCGAAGACGCGCACCTGTCTGATGACCTGGACATTGACAGTATCGATGCCGTTGACCTGATCGTGCGCCTTAAAGAACTGACCGGCAGGAAGATCGCACCGGAAGAATTCAAGAATGTGCGCACCGTGGGCGACGTGGTCACTGCGATTGAAAAGGTGATGGCTGAGTCGTGACCAGGCTGGCGCAGTTCATTCTGGTGCTGGTAGTCGCCGCTTACCCGCTGGCGGTGTATTTCGGTATCCAGTACTTGCCATTCGGCTACATGATCGCTCTCCTGTTGGCGGTAGCCGGACTGCGCCTGTTGATGATGTCGACTCAGAAATCCGCTGCCGGTGGCCGTATCGGTGCCGGCGCGCTGGCTGCGATCCTGCTCGCAGTGTCCGTGGCCAGCTGGCTGCGCGGCGACAGCACGGGGCTGCTCTGGTATCCGGTGTTCTGCAATCTGGTGATGTTCGCGATCTTCGCTCGCAGCCTCTATTTCCAGCCGCAATCAATTATCGAGCGGCTCGCGCGCATTCAGGAACCGGAGCTGCCGCCGAGCGGTATTGCCTACACCCGTCGCGTAACCGGCGTGTGGTGTGTTTTTTTCCTGCTCAATGGCAGCGTTGCCACCGCCACGGCAATGGTCGCCGATCTCGAGTTGTGGACACTGTACAACGGGCTGATTTCCTACCTGTTGATGGGCGTATTGCTCGCCGGTGAATGGGTGGTTCGTCGCCGGGTGCGACGCGCCACTGCGCATGAGGCGTTGTGACCAATGCAGTGGCAAGAGGTTTTTGGACATTCGTCGCGCGAGGCCCTTTTCTGTGTTGCAGCGGGTGGCCGTCCCGTCAGCCTGGCTGAGTTCACTGCAGACCTGAGCTGGGCCTGCGCCCGCCTGCGGTCAATGCCGTCCCTGGAGGCGCGTTCAGCCGTTGCACTGTTCTGTACAGACACCTACGAGTTTTGCGTCTGGTTTTTTGCCGCCCTGGCCTGCGATCTGGATCTGGTAATTCCCGCCAACAACAAACGCGAAACCAGCCGGGCATTGACCGATGTGGTGCTCTGGTTGGGCGAGTGGCCTGGTGCCGGTTCGGCAGCGCTGCGGCTTGAGCCTGCGTGCGCCGACACAGCGTCGCCAGTGCCGAAATCGTTCAACGGCAACTTGCAGCTGTTTACCTCCGGATCCAGCGGTGAACCGCAGCGGATCGGCAAGACCCTGCCACAGCTTGTCGAAGAAATCTCTGCACAGGAGCAGCACTGGGGCGCCACTGCCAAAGATGCCTGTGTCCTGGCGACGGTCAGTCATCAGCATATTTATGGCCTGCTGTTCAAAGTACTGTGGCCGGTTTTTTCCGGGCGCCCGTTTGTTGCCCGAACCTATGTGGATGTGGCAGCTCTGCTGAGAGATGTCGAACCATTTGCGCCGGCTATTTGGGTTGCGAGCCCGGCCCAGCTGAGCCGCCGCAATGAATCCTGGCCGTGGGAGCAGGCGCAAAAATTGGCTGCCATTTTTTCCTCCGGTGGGCCGCTGGCCACAGAAGATGCGGCGGCGATCGCTGGGCTGACCGGCCGTTGGCCGACTGAAATTTATGGCAGTACCGAAACCGGCGGTATTGCCTGGCGCCAGCAAAATGACGGCAATCGCTGGTGGACACCACTGCGGGGCGTGACGGTCGGCGTCGATAGCGACGGACTGTTACAGATCAAATCGCCCTGGATCCCGGATGGGTTCTCCAGCCAGGATCGGGTGCGTCAGCAGGGCGTGCAGTTCGAACTGCTGGGACGTGCGGACCAGATTGCGAAAATCGAGGAGAAACGCATTTCCCTGTCCCTTGTTGAGCGCCTGCTGATGAACAACCCGCTGGTGTCGGAAGCGAAAGTACTGGTGCTGCCAAAAGGAACCGAGCGCAGCCGCGATCTCCTGGGTGCACTTGTGGTTCTTTCAGAAAGCGGAACAACACAGCTGCTCGACACCGGTAAATCCACCCTGGTACGACAGCTCCGCCACTGGCTGGCGCCGGATCTCGATGGTGTGGCGCTGCCGCGTTCCTGGCGCTTTGTGACGGCCATTCCGGTCAACCAACAGGGCAAAAGCCCAAGAGAACTATTGATGCAGCCTTTCGAGTCCAATTCCGACGTAGCGGGTTCTGACACTGCCAGCAGCAATACCCCGGAGGCCATGCTGCCGCAGGTTGAATCCACCCAGGTACTGGCAATGGATAGCCCCGCGCAAAGCTGCGCGAAGGTCACCCTGCGCATTCCGCACAGCCTGCCGTGCCTGCCGGGCCACTTTGAAACAGCGCCAGTGGTTCCCGGTGTGGTACAGATCGACTGGGCCGTCCATTTTGCCCGGTCGCTACTCGGTGTCTGCGGTGCCTTCGCGGGTATGGAAAACATCAAGTTCAAGCAGCTGCTGGTGCCGGAAGAGCAGGCTGAACTGGAGCTGATTTTTGATCAGGAAAAACAGCGCTTGCACTACCGCTTTTTCTGGGAAAGCGAAGAGTTCAGCAGCGGCCGACTGAGTTTCCAGCATGCCTGATTTATGTTTTGTCATTCCCGTTTACAATCACGAGGGTGCCATTGGCGGCACCCTCGATTCCCTGCGCGCATTCGGTATTCCGTGTGTTCTGATTGATGACGGCTGCGACCAGGCCTGCCGGGAGACACTGAAACGACTCGCCGCTGCGGAGCCCGACTGGCTGCATCTGGTCGTGCGGGAAAAAAATGGCGGCAAGGGCGCAGCGGTAAAGAGTGGTCTACGCGAAGCACAGCGGCTCGGTTATAGCCACGCGATCCAGGTGGACGCCGACGGCCAGCACAATCCGGCGGATATCCCGCAGTTTATCGAGCAGAGTGCAGCCAACCCGCAGGCACTGATCTGCGGCTACCCGGTGTACGACCGCTCGGTACCCATGGGCCGCTTTATTGCCCGCTACCTGACGCATATCTGGGTGTGGATCAATTCCCGTTCATTTGAAATCCGCGACTCCATGTGCGGCCTGCGCAGCTACCCGCTGGCGCAGACGGTCGCCCTGCTGGATGAAGAATTTACCGGAGACCGGATGGACTTTGATCCGGAAGTACTGGTGCGCTGGCACTGGCGGGGCTACGGACTTATTCAGCTGCCGGTCAAGGTCTGCTATCCCACTGATGGCGTTTCCCACTTTCGCGGTTTTGAAGACAACCTGCTGATTTCGGCCATGCATACGCGCCTGTTTTTCGGCATGCTGGCGCGCCTGTTCAGACGCAGTAAAAAACAGGTGGTGGCATGAGCGCATTGCATTGGTCGCGGTACCGGGAGCAGGGTTTCTTCCTCGGCATCAGGTTCCTTTTTCTGCTGCATCACCGTCTCGGACCGATTGCTTTCAAGATCGCGGTGTATCCGGTGGTGCTGTGTTATTTCCTGAAGAATACCGCCGGGCGCCGATCCATCCGAGAATACCTCGACCGCTTCGCCGCGACCTACCCGGACAGCAACGTACGATCCAGCTGGATCACGGCATTCCGAATTTTCCTGAATTTTGCCGATAGCGCGCGGGAAAAGCTCGAGGCTTGGTTTGTGGGGATTCCCCGCAGCTGCATGAATTTTCCCAACCAGGCTTACCTGCATGCACTCGCCGAACAGGGGCAGGGTGGCATACTGGTCGGTTCGCACCTGGGTAACCTGGAAGTCTGCCGGGCGCTGGGCAGTTTCCACTCCAGCATGAAAGTGAATGTGCTGGTACATACCAAGCACGCGAAAAAATTCAATCGCATGATGAAGCTGCTGAACCCCAGCAGCCAGCTGCGCCTGACCCAGGTAACGGAAATTTCGCCGGCGCTGGCTATGCAGCTATCCGAGTCGGTGGCGCGCGGAGAATTTGTCGTAATCGTGGGTGACCGCACGCCGGTCGATTCGGTTGGCCGCACCTGCAGCGCCCGCTTCCTCGGTAGGGACGCGGCTTTCCCACAGGGGCCCTATATTCTGGGTGCGCTGCTCAAGTGCCCGGTGTACACGCTGTTCTGCCTGCGCAGTGATAGCGGTTACGACATCTATCTGGACAAGCTCTGCGATCGAGTGATCATGGAGCGCGGCAATCGCGAAGCGCATATTCGCGAACTGATTACCTGTTATGCCGAGCGCCTTGAATTTTACTGCCGCAAAGCTCCGCTGCAGTGGTACAACTTTTATCCCTTCTGGAACCAAGCCCTATGAACAGCGCAGTCATGCAACGCACGCCGGTTCTGTTCGATGGCAGTGAGCTGAGTATCGAGCAGATCACCGCCATCGCCCGCGGTAAAGCGGATGTAAAACTCTCCACCGACGAGCACTTCATTGCGCGCATTGAAAAAGGTGTGCAGTTCCTCGACCAGCTGTGGCAGCAGGAGGGCGTTATCTACGGTGTGACCACCGGCTACGGCGATTCCTGTACGGTGAATATCCCTGGTGACCTGGTGGAGGAACTTCCCCGCCACCTGTACACCTTTCACGGGTGCGGTCTCGGGGATGTGTTTACCCTGGAGCAGAGCCGCGCGATCGTGGGCGCGCGCATGGCGAGCCTCGCCCGCGGCAGCTCCGGAGTGCGTTATCAGTTGCTGCAGCAGTTGGAACTGTTGCTGCAGAAAGATGTGATTCCGGTGATTCCACAGGAAGGTTCCGTTGGTGCCAGCGGTGACCTGACGCCGCTGTCCTATGTGGCGGCAGTGCTGGCCGGTGAGCGTCGCGTCTGGCACCGGGGCGAACAGCGCCCGACCGCTGATGTATTTGCCGAGCTTGGCATAACGCCACTCAAGCTGCGCCCGAAAGAGGGCCTGGCGATCATGAATGGCACCGCGGCGATGACTGGCCTCGCGTGCCTCGCCTACAGCCGCGCCGAGTACTTGTGCCAGCTGAGCGCGCGCATCACCGCGCTGATGAGTGTGGCCCTGCAGGGTAACGCCTATCACTTCGATAACGCCCTGTTCGCGGTAAAACCCCACCCCGGTCAGAACCAGATCGCACGCTGGATTCACGACGACCTCAACGTGGGCAATGCGCCCAGGCAGAGCAGCCGCCTGCAGGATCGCTATTCCCTGCGCTGTGCGCCGCACGTGATCGGCGTCGCGCAGGATTCCCTGCCGTGGCTGCGCCAGTTCATCGAGAATGAACTCAACAGTGCCAACGACAACCCGATTATTGATGGCGAAAACGAGCAGGTTTTGCACGGCGGACACTTCTATGGCGGGCATATCGCGTTTGCGATGGACTGCCTGAAAAATGCCGTGGCCAACCTTGCCGACCTGCTCGATCGCCAGATTGCACAGCTGGCGGATATCAAATTCAACAACGGCCTGCCCGCAAACCTCACCGCTGCCACCGGCGATCGTCGCCCACTCAACCACGGCTTCAAGGCGGTACAGATCGGCTCCAGTGCGTGGACAGCGGAAGCGCTCAAGCAGACCATGCCGGCCAGCGTGTTCAGCCGCTCGACCGAATGTCACAACCAGGACAAAGTGAGCATGGGTACCATCGCCGCACGCGACTGCATCCGCGTTTTGCAGCTCACCGAGCAGGTGGCTGCTGCTGCATTGATGATGTCCTGGCAAGGCGTGCAGCTGCGCCTGCGCAGCGCGGAGGTCGATCTCAATACGCTGTCAGATGGTGTTCGCACCACACTGCAGCAGGTCGCAGCCTCTTTCGAACTGCTGGAGCAGGATCGGGAACTGGAACCGGATCTGCGCAATTTCGTCGCGCTGATCCAGAAGCGTCACTGGCGGTTATACCATGGCAACTAAGCGCAACGTTCCTGAACACTGGTGTGCGGAGGCCGAGCTGCAGGTTCCGTTCCACGACGTGGACATGATGGAAATCGCCTGGCATGGCCATTACGTCAAATATTTCGAAATCGCGCGCTGCGTGCTGTTCGACCAGCTCGATTACAACTACCGCCAGATGCGCGATTCCGGCTACGCGTGGCCGGTGATCGATCTGCATGTGCGCTATGTGAAGCCGCTGCGCTTTGGCCAGTGGGTGCGGATCAGTGCACACGTCGCTGAGTATGAAAACCGGCTCAAGGTGGTCTATCAGGTATTTGACCGGGACACCGGCGAGCGCCTGACCAAGGGACACACCATGCAGGTCGCCGTCGACATGCGCAATGGTGAAATGCTGTTTGCCTCGCCGTCCATCCTGCTGGAAAAGCTGGGGCTGTCATGAAGAGCGCATTGGTGGTTTCCACAATCGGTTTGCTGCTTTGCGCCAGTATTGCGGCTCTGCCTGCGCGGTCAGTGGATACCGCAGGCAACGAGTCCGAGGTGGCAGATACCGGCAGTGCGTTACAGCGGATTTCTGCACAGTTACAGCAGCCGGCGCAGATGCTGGGGGAATTCCGTCAGCAAAAAATTCTTCCGAACCTGCCCAGGCCCCTTCAGTCCAGTGGCGTGATCGCACTGTCGCAGGAACTCGGGATCAGCTGGAACACCACCGCGCCGGTGCCGTCGCGTATCGTGATGGGTGGCAATAGTGATGCCGCCACTTCGAGTGCGTTTTCCCGGCAGATGGCGGAGCCGATGCTGCATATCCTGAACGGGGATTTCCAGGCGCTGCAGCAGACCTTTTATGTCGACGCCGGCTACGCCGCGGACGTGGATGATCCGCAAGTACCGCAGTGGAAAATGTCCCTGCGCCCACGCTCCGCACGGCTGCAGAAATACCTGCAGGCGATCGAAATCTTCGGCGCAGATTCGGTACACCGAATCCGCCTGTTGGAAGGCAACCAGTCGGTAACGGATATCGAGCTGCTGAACATGAAGTCGGTTGCCGCACAGGATGTGCAGTTCCTCGCCGCTTTTGAACAGCGCTGAGCACGGCGATGAAATTCCGAATAGCACTCTGGCTGGGGTTGTGCGTTGTCCAGGGTCTTGCGGCCTGGCTCAACTACAGCGAGCGCTGGCTGCAGACCGATATCGTCGCGCTGGCTGAAGAGGAGCTGGCATCGCTGCCGGATTCCGCGGCAGTAAAACGCGCCAATCAGGATTTCCAGCACAGCCTGGTGTGGGTGCTCGTGGGCCCGGCGGATAGTGCCCGGACTCTGCCAACCGCTACCCGTAAACTTGCAGAATCGCTACAGCAGAGCGCGCACGTCCACTCCACAGTCTATCGCTGGGGCGATGACGTCGAGCGCGCCCAATTGTGGGAATTTCTCCTGCCCCGGCGCAGTGAGCTGCTCACGCGCAGTGATCGCGACCGCCTGAATCGGGATCCCGAGGCCTTCGTGCGCGATCAGCTGGCCTTCATATACAGCCCGCAGAGTGCTGGCACCCGGCTCGATCTGGAGCGGGATCCATTTTTCACCTTCCAGCATTTCATGACCGCCGAAATGCGCAGTGCTGGCGGCCGTGTAATTGCAATGGAGGATGGCATTCCGGTGTATGGCGAAGGCGACCGGGTGTTTACCCTGCTGCGCAGCCAGGCTGCGCCACTGGATATGCACGGCAGTATCCGGCAGCCGCTGCTCGCACTGCGCACCTCCCTGCAGCAGTGGGCGGCCGCGCAGGGTCTGACGCTGCTCGTGGCCGGCGCACCGTTGCACTCGGAATATGCCGCCGCGGGCGCACAGCGCGAGATCAGGCTGATCGGTGGTTTTTCGGTACTGGCAATCTGCCTGCTATCGCTCCTTGCGTTCCGCTCCCTGCGCCCATTGTTGCTGTCACTGCTGGCAATCGGGAGTGGCATCGCCGCCGGTACCGCGGCGGTCATCGCGCTACTGGGGCAGGTGCATATTCTCGCGTTTGTATTCGGCACCACCGTGACGGGCCTCGCCATCGATTACGCGTTTCACTTTATCTGCAACCGCCTGCGCGAAGGTGCGCCCAGGGACCGGGATATCATGTCCGGGCTGCTGCTCGGCCTGCTGTCCAGCTGTGTGGCATTTTTTGCCCTCGCCCTCACCCCTTTCCCGCTGCTGCGGCAAATGGGGGTTTTCGTCGGGTTTGGCCTGCTCGGTGCCTGGCTGACAGTGGTTCTGCTGTTTCCCCTGCTACTTAAGCTCCGCCCGCGGCGGTTGGATATTTCCACCGCTTACCCGCGCGCACCGCGCTGGGCTTATCCGCTGGCGGTGGCCGCGTTCGTGTTCACCGGAGCGCTGGGCATTCTGGTGGCGAAACCGGCGAGCGACCTGAGCCTCTTTTATGAGCCGCCCGCGTTCCTGCACGCCGACGAGCAGCAATTGAATACGCTGCTGCCGGTACGGCCCGCTTCGTCCTATTTCCTGGTGCGCGGTGCCAGTCCCGATGAGGTGCTGCAGAGGGAATATGCTCTGGGCGCATGTCTGGCCAGCGCGCGTTCGCTCGGCGATATCAAGGGCTTTTCCGCGGTCAGTGAATGGATGCCTCCGGCACAGGTACGGCGCGACAACACGATTCTGCTGCGCGACCTGTACGGCTCGGATTTCGCGCAGAATTTCTATGTACAACTGGGTTACAGCGGCGCCGAAGTGGCAGCCATCACGGCAAACCTGCAGCAAACTGCCGAACCGGTGTCACAGGCAGAGTGGCTGGCCCGCTTGCCGGCCACCGAGCGCCAGCTGTGGCTCGGGTGCAGCGACGGTGAATGCCTGTCGCTGGTGCGTATTTTCGGGGCCGCGCGCGACTTCGATGGTGCGGCCATGGCGGGCGGGCTCGAGGGGGTCAGTTTCCGCAATCCACCGCAGGCGATTGCCGCGATACTCGCCAAACAACGGGATCAGCTGCTGATGCTGCTGCCGCTCATCCTGGTGATAGCGACTCTGGTTATCGCGTTGCGCACCGGCTGGCGCGCGGCGCTGGTCATCGCTGGCCTGCCACTGGCGGCAGTGTCTGCCGCGTTTGCTATGGCTGCCTTTACCAGTGCGGGCATCAATCTCTTTCATGTGGCCGCGCTGCTCCTCGTCTTTGGCATCGGGGTGGACTACGCGGTGTTTGGCTACTTCAGCGAACGCGGCGAAGCGAGTTACACGTTGTTGGCCATCGCCCTTGCCGGAATTACCACGCTTTTGGGTTTCGGCCTGCTGGCCTTGTCACAAACACCCGCGATCGCGGATTTCGGGTTTACGCTCGCGGTGGGGACGGTCGTAACCCTGCTGCTGGCCGCACTGTATTTTTCAACAAGTATTTTCGGAGGTAGCAGGTGAAGGAATACCAGGCGGATGTCCTGGTGATTGGCGCGGGTCCGTCCGGTGCCATTGCCAGTGCGCTTTTGGTGCAGAAAGGCTGGAAGGTCGCGGTTATCGAGCGCCAGGCGTTCCCGCGTTTTTCCATTGGTGAAAGCCTGTTGCCCCAGTGTATGGAGTTCATCGCCGAGGCTGGCATGCTCGACGCGGTAAACGAGGCGGGTTTCCAGTTTAAAAACGGCGCGGCATTTGAGTGGGATGGCGCGAGAACCGCATTTGATTTCACGGAAAAATTTTCCGCAGGGCCGGGTACCACCTTCCAGGTACAGCGGGCAAGGTTCGATAAGTTACTGGCCGACGAAGCCGAAAAGCAGGGGGCGGAATTCTTCTATCGGCACGAAATCGTCAGTGTGGAAATCGAGCCCGAGCAGTCGCGACTGATTGCAGAGTGCGACGGCGAACGGGTGGCATTCAATGGCCGCTTCGTGCTCGATGCCAGCGGATTTGGCCGGGTGCTGCCGCGCCTGCTGGATCTGGATCGGCCCTCGGATTTTCCCGCGCGTGAGTCGGTGTTCACCCATGTGCAGGACAATATTGGTGAAGCTGGATTTGACCGCAACAAAATCCTGATCACTGTGCATCCCCAGCAGAGGGACATCTGGTACTGGCTGATCCCGTTTGCCGGCGGCCGCGCGTCGCTGGGAGTGGTGGGTGAGCGCGAGACGATTGCCGCTCTCGGCGAATCGCCGGAAGAGATCCTGCGCGCGGCAGTTGCCGCGGCCCCGAATCTGGCGGCCACCCTGGCTAATGCCGAGTTCGATACACCGGTACAGCGTATAACCGGCTATTCCGCGGATGTGAAATCACTGATCGGACCCGGTTTCGCGCTGCTGGGCAACGCGGGCGAATTTCTCGACCCGGTGTTTTCTTCCGGTGTCACCATCGCCATGAAATCCGCGCAACTGGCCAGTCGCTGCCTCGATCGCCAGCTGCGTGGTGAGACCGTGGACTGGCAGGCGGAATTTGCTGCACCCCTGAAGGCTGGTGTGGATGTCTTCAAGGTGTATGTGACAGCCTGGTACGACGGTCGCTTCCAGGATGTGATTTTCCACCCCCGGCAACAGCCGGAAATCAAACGCATGATCTCCTCGATTTTGGCGGGCTATGCGTGGGATGAGAGAAATCCTTACGTGGCCAGCGCCGAGCGACGCCTCAAAACCCTGGCAGATATATGTGCACGGGATTGACCCTGCGAAACGCAGCACAGTGAGCGGAAAGACATGGCCGAATATTTTCTCAACCAGATGCGATTGGTATGCGCCCTTGGCTGCGACGAAGACGCCGTCGCCGAGCGCCTGTTTTGCGGTGATGTATCGGCAATGCAGCGGGGCAGCCGCTGGTTGGGGCCGGAGTTCAGTCGCTTTGGTGTCGTTGAAACTCCCTTGCCCCAGGTACCGGCGGCGCTGGCGGAGTACGATTGCCGCAACAACCGCCTGGCACAGCTGGTGGCCAGCGGGCTCGAGGATGCGCTGGCTGCGCAGATAGCGCGCTACGGGCGCCATCGCATCGGTGTGGTCATGGGCACCTCCACTTCGGGGATTGCCAGTGGTGAGCAGCACCTGGAGCAGGGCGCCAGCGCGGACGGTAAAAATTATCGCTACCGCTATCAACAACAGATGGCGTCGCTGGCAGAATACGTGGCCCGCTACCTGGGGCTGGAAGGGCCACGGATCACGGTATCCACGGCCTGCTCATCGAGTGCCAACGCCTTCGCCAGCGCGCGCCGGCTGCTGAAAAGCGGTGTGTGCGACAGTGTGGTTGTCGGCGGGGTGGATACGCTCTGCGGTATGACGGTGACGGGATTCAATGGCCTGGGTGCACTCAGTGCCGGGCTGACGCGGCCGTTCAGCGGCGAGCGCGACGGCATCAATCTCGGGGAGGCCGGCGCGATGTTTATCATGAGCCGGGAGCCCGGCCCTGTGCGTCTGTGTGGCGTGGCGGCAAGCTCCGATGCCCACCATATGTCCGCACCGGATCCGGAGGGCCGCGGGGCGGAAGCGGCCATGCGCGGAGCGCTCGCCGATGCCGGATTGTCGGCGTCAGAGATTGGCTACCTGAATTTGCATGGCACCGGCACACCGCAGAACGATGCCATGGAGGCTCGCGCGGTGATTCGGGTGCTGGGTGCGCATACGCTGTGTTCCTCCACCAAGCCGATGACCGGCCACACCCTGGGCGCCGCGGGTGCGCTGGAAGCGGCGTTCTGCTGGCTGGCGCTGACGCGCGGACAGTTGCCGCCGCACCGCAGCGGCGGTGCCTACGACGACCAACTGCCGGTGGTGCGGCTGGTAGGGGCGGGCGGGGCAGCGAATGCAGCGGCCACACTGCGCTATGCCATGAGCAATTCCTTTGCCTTTGGTGGCAGCAATTGTGCGCTGATTTTGGGAATTTAATGAAACAGATACAGCCTTACACCGCCGAAGAGCTGGTGCCGCACAGCGGCGATATGTCGCTGCTCGACGAGATACTCACGGTTGCTGAGGAAACCCTCAGTGCGCGCCTGACGGTGCGCGATGATGGTATTTTTAGCCGCGACCAACGCGTACCTGCCTACCTGGGTATCGAATACATGGCACAGGCCATTGCCGCTTTTTCCGGCTATCACGCACGCGAGGCGGGTAAGCCTGTGGAGCTGGGTTTTCTGCTGGGCACCCGCCGGTTCACCACCAGTGCGGCCTGGTTTGCATGCGGTAGCACCCTGACCGTATCCGTTGAACGCCTGTTGCAGGCCAACAACGGCATGGCCACCTTTGAGTGCCACATCACGGGCGATGGCATCGAGCAGAGCGCGCGGCTGAACGTCTATCAGCCTGACAATATAGAAGAATACCTGAAGGAAAAACGCTGAATGTCTGAATGGGTACTGGTCACCGGCTCCAGCCGGGGCATCGGGCGTGCGATCGCGCTGCGTCTCGCAGAAGATGGATTCAACATCGTGTTGCACTGCCGCAGCCGCCGCGAAGACGCCGAGCGCGTTGCGCAGGAGATTGCCGAATCAGGGCGCGAGAGCCGCATTCTGCAATTCGATATCGTCGACCGCGAAGCGGCGCGCACGGCGCTGGAAGCCGACGTGGAGGCGCACGGCGCATACTACGGCGTCGTCTGTAACGCCGGTCTTACCGCAGACAATGCCTTTCCGGCCATGCCGGCGGAAGACTGGGATCGGGTAGTACACACCAACCTGGATGGTTTCTACAACGTGCTGCACCCGCTGACCATGCCGATGGTGCGCCGCAAGACGGGTGGCCGCATCGTGGTGATGACCTCGGTATCCGGTATTGCCGGCAATCGCGGCCAGGTGAATTACTCGGCCTCCAAGGCCGGCCTGATCGGCGCCAGCAAGGCGCTGGCGCTCGAACTGGCCAAGCGCAAGATCACCGTCAACTGTGTGGCGCCGGGGCTGATCGACACCGACATGGTGGACGAGCACCTGCCGCTGGATGAGATCATGAAAATGATCCCGGCACGCCGTCTCGGCAAACCGGAAGAAGTGGCGGCCACGGTGTCCTTCCTGCTGGGCGAGCACGCCGGCTACATCACCCGCCAGGTGATCTCTGTCAATGGTGGGCTCTGCTGATGAAACGGGTAGTTGTAACCGGTATGGCTGGCCTGTCGCCGATTGGCCAGGGGTGGGAAGCGGTTGAGAAGTCGCTGCGCGGCCGCGAATCCGGTGTGGTCTATATGGCGGACTGGGATAAGTATGAGGGCCTGAATACGCGCCTTGGCGCCCCGGTAAAGGACTTCGAAAAGCCGGCTCACTACAGCCGCAAGCGCGTGCGCAGCATGGGCCGGGTATCGTTGCTGGCCGTGCGGGCCACCGAGCTGGCGCTGGAAGATGCGGGCTTGCTGGATGACCCGATCCTGACCAGCGGCATGGCCGGCATTGCCTACGGTTCATCGGCGGGCACGCCGGCGGCAATGGGCGATTTTGGCAATATGCTGCTGAACCATCGCACCGACGGCCTCAACGCCACCAGCTATATCAAAATGATGGCACACACGGCACCGGTCAATATCGGTGTCTTCTTCGGCATGTGTGGCCGGATTTACACGACCAGCTCGGCCTGTACTTCCGGCAGCCAGGGCATCGGCTATGCCTTTGACGCTATCCGTAACGGCAGCCAGACCGTGATGGTGGCCGGTGGTGCGGAGGAGTTGTGCGCGACCGAAGCGGCGGTATTCGACACTCTGTTTGCCACCTCCACCAGCAATGAAGCGCCGGGTACCACACCGCGCCCGTTTGACCGCGAGCGCGATGGCCTGGTTATCGGCGAGGGTGCGGGCACCCTGATCCTGGAAGAATACGAACATGCGAAGGCGCGCGGCGCGCGCATCTATGCAGAGATCGTTGGGTTCGGCACCAACTCTGATGGCCAGCACGTCACGCAGCCTCAGGCGGCGACCATGCAGATCGCGCTCAGACAGTCCATGCAGCAGGCTGGCATTGATGGCAGCGCCATCGGTTACGTGAGCGCCCACGGTACTGCCACGGATCGTGGGGATGTAGCGGAAAGCCACGCGACCCGCGAGGCCTTCGGCCGCGCCGTTCCCATCAGCTCGATGAAAAGCTACACCGGCCACACGCTGGGCGCCTGCGGGGCTCTGGAGGCCTGGGCCAGTATCCACATGATGCACGCTGGCTGGTTCCACCCCACGATCAACCTGCAGCAGGTGGATCCCGAGTGTGCGGATCTCGACTACATTCAGGGACAAGGGCGGGCCATTGATACCGAGTTTGTCATGAGCAATAACTTTGCCTTTGGCGGTATCAACACTTCGCTGATCTTCCGGAAACTGGACTAACAGGGTGATCGACTTGGCTTCACGTCTGCTTGTTTTACTGGGTGCACTCCTTTTCTGCCAGCAGGCGGCCGCCGATGAACTGTTATTCAATGCTGGCGGCGGGCCGCAACCGCATTCGGACCAGAGTAATCGCACATATGGTGTCGATTACTCTTTCAAGAAATTCGAAAAAAGTTATCGCCAGCATATTCATCTGGGTGTGAGCTACACCCGGGTGGAAACCGATGCGGACAACAACCGGGGCTTCCATGCGGTTTCCCTGTATCCCCAGCTCAACCTGTACCCGCGCAAGCAGGGTTGGGGGCAACCCTACTTTTTTGTGCGTGCCCTGGGACCCAGTTACATCAGCAGCAATCAGCTGGGTGACCGCCATCAGGATAACCACTTCGCGTTTCAGGCCCAGGTGGGCTACGCGGCAAGGATCAACTGGCAGAGTCGGGAAGACCTGGTGGTGATGGTTTCCTGGAAGCATTTTTCCAATGCCAACCTGTTCAGCGATAACGACGGTATCGATATGCCGTTCGTGGTGAATGTTGGCCTGAATTTCTAGCCGCCGTGTTGTGAACTCCCCGATCATTGGCGCCAGCCTGGGCCGTACAGGTACCTATTCTCTAAAGCTTGCGCTCGAAAGGCTGGGCTTCGGGCCCTGCCTGCACATGAGTGACTTTGTCTCCGATCCCGAACTATGTCGCGCCTGGTTACGGGAATTGACGTCATCCACTCCGGACTGGCAATGTCTGCTGGGCGATCGCCCGTCTTGTGTTGATTGGCCGGGATGCATGTACGTGGATCAGATCCTGCAGGACTTTCCCAAGGCCAGGTTTATCTTTGTGGAACGCCCGTTTGAGGACTGGCTTGCGAGTATCCGCCAGACCATTCTTCCCGCGCTGCAGTGGTCGACCAGTATTCCCGCATCTACTCGTTCCCCTTTTATCGAGCTCGCACGCCATGTGGTTTTGGAAAAAACCTTTGCGGGACAGTTCGACCGGGATTCGTTGGCAGTTGCCTACGATCATCACCGCCATACCATCTTGACCCGGGTTCCGCGAAACCAACTGTTATTGCTGGATATCGCACAGGGCTGGGAACCACTGTGTGAATTTCTCGCCTGCGCGATCCCGGAAGACCCCTTTCCCCGCACCAACTCCGCCGGTGACTTCATTCAGACCATGCGGCGCACGCGACGCCGTTGAAGCCACCTCGCGCGATGTGGCCTGTTGGGGCTGTGAACAGCGATGCTGGGAAAATGCGGGGTGATTCACAATTTATTTGTCGACCAATCTGTGTTGAAATCCGTGACTGGGTATTATCGATAAATAAGCAGGATAAAAAATGTACAAGAAGTTTTCCTTTCTCTTCGCCTCCGTGTTGCTGTTTTCAGGCTGTTCCATTCAGCAGGCCGTTGAACCTTCCAGTGTGTCTAGCGGCCATGAATTGTGCATTATCGAAAACGGCAATGTGCGTGAAGGGTTCCTGAACGAGTTCCAGTCTTCCCTGAGTGCCAATGGGATTCGCAACAAGGTTCTCCCCGCTGGTGCATCCCTCGTAGACTGTGAATGGACTGCAACCTATAACGCGCGCTGGACCTGGGATCTGGCACTGTACATGTCTTTCGCAGAAATCAAGGTTTATCGCAACGGCGCGCCAGACGGCAGTGCCCTGTATGACTCCACGCGTGGCGGCGCCAATATGAGTAAGTTCATTGACGCGGAAACCAAAATCCGCGAGTTGGTGGATCAACTACTGAAGAAAACAGCACTGCTGCAGCTGGCGAGTGGAAAAACGACCGCGTAATAGCTAAAAACAAAAAAGGCCCCTGTTACAGGGGCCTTTTTTTATGCCGGATCTCCGAAAGTTACATCACCAGGTTTTTCGAAATAGCCTGCTCCAGATTATTGATCCAGCGATTGTAGTTTCGGTGGATGGTGTTTTTTCTGCCGTTGTAATCAAGCAGGTAACTGTCTTTGTAGGCGATACTATAGCTTTTCTCACTATAGTTGATATCAGCCGTGGCACGGTGTTTGCGTACGCTGATAGAAGCCTCGATATGACCTGGCGTTACTTCGCGGCAGACCCAGCCCTTGTCCAGGCAGCCGGTAAAAATTGCTTTCTCCACCGTCGCTGAGGTTTGTGGCTGGCCGTCATACCGGTTGGGAACGGTTCTGTCATAAACGTTCATTAGCGGGTGGCTGGTACAGGCTGCCAGCAAAGCAGAGCTGAGCACGACAAGTGAAATATTACGTAGTTTGATCATTTGAGCTCCAGAACTTCCTGATCATCGAGAATTAATCAGACTTTAATTAATCGAACGATGTGAAATCATCAAATGCCGTCGGTAGCATTGAGTGTCTGACGTGCAATTTCTTCCTGATCTTTTGCCTGCCACTTGGTGTAGTAGGCCTCTTTTTTCTTATTCACGCTCGTCGCCTGGTTTTCTGCCCATAACAGGGATTGTGCAGAATTCTCTACCAGTTTGGTGCCGGCGACCCAGCCAGGAAATTCCTCGGATTCAGTGCTGAATTTTCCTTCGTCACCGGTGCGAATCGGCTGGAAGCTGAAACGGGCTTTCCAGGCGCCCATGCGGGGTGTAACCATTGCATAGTAGGTTTTTCCAGCCTCAAGGTTCGCACGCATAAAGTCTGCAGCTTCGGAAACCACCATAAAGGTATGTTCACCCGGCTCCACTTCGTGGGAAATTTTAGTGCCGTTGGCCATAATGCCGATGAATGCATTGCCGCTATCGGTAACCTCAAAGAGGGATGCGTTGATGGCCGAGCCCAGCATGGACGAACGCATGAAAACGATTTGGGCTTTCTCCGGGGCTGGAGCGGAAAGCGTCTGATTTGCGCTGGTAACCATCGGGTTACCTGCACAGGCCGCCAGACTGACGGCACAAAAAACAAACAAAAATTTAAAGCAGCGGAACATCCGTATTTCTCCTGATTTTTTATTGGTGATTGGCAATTTTGACAAAATTGCTTCAGGAAAAACAGCGCTACTCCGAAAGGGGCTGTTTAGCTGTGCGTGATAACTTTATAACGGTCTGCCTATCAATATCGTTTTACTACTACCGCTGTGCGGAGTCGTTCCCGCCCGAACAATGACATGGCGGCAAAATCCTGACGGGCAATAGGCAGATATTGGCTGTCCAGAGGGTTGTCCTCATCGTCCATATCCGGGTCGTGCACGTAAAAGCACTCATCATCCATACCGGTGAGGGTGACCCAATGTGGTACTTTCTTGCCATCCAGGCGATATGTACTGATAAGCAGAAGTACCAGAGCCCCTTCTTCCAGCCACTGGTGGCATTGCTCCTGGGTAAAGTCCTGTTCGATTACTTGCAATCCCTGACGAACTGCCGACAGCCGGTAGTCGGCATCCACCTGTTCAATCACTTCCTTTTTCGCCGGACTCCGTACGCCATCTATAAACAGGGGGCCTGTCTGATTCAGGTATACCTCACAGTTAAATCCCCGTCGCTGCATAGCCAGAGCAAGACCAATTGGATGACAGCCACCGTGGCCGGAGGTCATGAAAATGGTGGTGGCTTCCCGCCAGAGGGCCAACTCCTCGCTTGCGTTGGGTTCGTAGCTTTTGTCCAGACCCGCCATCGCCATCATGGCTGCGGCCGGGCCACAGGTAAATTCGGTGCGTTGGCCGTACCAGGGCACTGCAACCGTATGCAGATTTTCAGGCCGATAGCGTATCCGCTTCTGCATCCGCAAGGCGGTTCCCGCATCTTCGTAGTAATTGGCATAGCTACCAAAGGTGCGGTAACCAAGCTGCTGGTACAGGGCAATAGCGGCCGAGTTGTGTTCGGCGACTTCGAGTCGCATGTACAGACGACCGGTGCGGCTGCTGGCATCTTCGGCGGCACTGAGCAAGGCCTTGCCAATGCCCTGCCCACGGCCGGCGGGGCCAACCGCCAGCGAATAAAGCCGGGCCAGTCGGGTGCCGCGACGCAGTAGCACCAGTACATAGCCCAGCAGGCAACCCTCGCCCTCAGCGACGAGGAAGACGCGGTTGTCAGCGCGCACCCAGTGGCGGAGCCGCCGCCGGCTCAGCCGGTCGCCAGAGAAGCATTGCTGCTCCAGCTCGGATAGGGCGTCGACGTCCTTTTCTGTGGCAGATCGCAGTAGAAAGCCGGGGGAAGCGAGTTCGGGCATGGTGGGGATGTCACCGGGGAAGGGCACCGCAAAGGCACGGCAAGCGAACGTTAGCAAACCGTTTAAAAAAAACCAGATGCCAGGACAAAAAATTATTAGGCAGCACGGCCAAACTCTTCTATCTTTCGCACGTTCACCGGGGCTTGATCCTGGCCCCGTCTTTCAGACCTCCATCCTGTCGAGGCGCATCCCGAATTCATGTCCCAGGTCCTTATTGTGATCGACGAGCCCGACGACTGGGCTCCCTACTACCCGAGCGAACGGGTTATTACTTTTGCCGACTACCTGGCATTGCCTGCCCGCCAACAGCGGGTACGGGTCATCAACCTGTGTGCCAACTACGATTACCGCAGCGAGGGGTACTATTGTTCCCTGTTGGCGGAGGCACGCAGCCACAATGTGCTACCGAGTGTGCGGACACTGAATGACCTGGCCTTGCCCCAACTGTACAAGCTGCAGTTGGCCGAGGCGATGCCGGCGCTGGCGAAGCTGCGGGTGCCGGCCACAGGTTCCGAGTGGGTGGTTAAGTCTTACTTTGGCCGCTGCAGCGAGGCGGCCCTGCAACCGGTGGCGCGGGCGCTGTTTGACCGCTTTGCCTGCCCGGTACTGGAGATCCACCTGCGCGCGGATCCTCAGTGGGAAATTGTCGAGCTGAGAGTCTGTTCGCACCGCGACCTGAACGAGGCGGAGGAGACGGAATTTGCCGAGGCGCTGGATAACTTCAGCAACAAAGTCTGGCGGCAGCACAAGAAACCGAGCAACAGTCGCTACGACCTCGCAATCCTGGTAAACCCGGAGGAAAAACTGCCCCCGTCGGACAGCAGCGCAATCAAGAAATTTGTCAGTGCCGGGCGGGAACTGGGTTTGTCGGTAGAGCTTATTGGCCCCGGCGACTACATGCGCCTGTCGGAGTTTGACGCGCTATTCATCCGTGAAACCACCGCTATAGACCACCACACTTACCGCTTTGCCAAAAAGGCGGAAGCGGAAGGACTGGTCGTGCTGGATGACCCGACCAGCATCCTGCGCTGTACCAACAAGATCTACCTGGCCGACCTGTTCAACAACAACAAGGTTCCGGCGCCGCGCACCCGTATATTGCGCCGGGGCGATGAGGAGGGACTTCAACAGGCAGTGGGCGAGCTTGGACTGCCAATGGTGGTGAAGATCCCCGATGGCGCTTTTTCCCGTGGCGTGGTCAAAGTAAACAGCCAGGAGGAACTCCACGACAAGCTGGAAGAGCTGTTTGCCGAGTCCAGCCTGTTGCTGGCCCAGGAGTTCCTGTATACGGAATTCGATTGGCGCATCGGCGTGCTGGATAACAAGCCGTTGTATGCCTGTCGCTACTACATGGCCAAGAATCACTGGCAGATCTACAACCACGGCAGCAAGAAATCCGTCAGTGGTGGATTCAGTACACTGCCGACCTTTGAAGTGCCGAAACCGGTGCTGCAGGCCGCCCTGAAGGCTACCAAGCCCATCGGGCGCGGCTTTTACGGCGTTGATGTGAAAGAGTCTGGCGGCAAGGGCTATGTCATTGAAGTAAACGACAACCCGTCGATCGACAGCGGCGTAGAGGATCAATATCTGGGCAAGGAACTCTATCGGCTGATTCTGCAGGAGTTCATCCGCCGCCTCGATGCGCGGCGTTCAGGGCAGTCTGCGGAGTAAGCCCGCTTCAGGTCATCTGCCGGCAGAGTTGCAGCCAGCGCTCGATGCCAGCGCTGCGGTACTTCTGCCGGTGCAGGGCGAAATAGAATTCCCGGCTGAAGTCCCTACGGGGAACCGAGAGTTCAATCAGTGTACCGCGCCTAAACGCATCGGTGAGGGATACCCGGGACAGGCAACTTATGCCAAGGCCGGCCTCTACCGCCCGCTTGATGGCCTCTGTGTGTTGCAGTTCCAGGCGAATATTCAGCTCTGGCAACAGGCCGGACATGGCACGTTCGAAGGTTTGCCGGGTACCGGAGCCGATCTCCCTGAGTATCCACGTTGCATCACGCAGATCCCGGTCACTCAATTGAGCGCGATCTGCCAAAGGGTGCTCAGGGGCACAGAATACGACCAGCTCGTCTTCCCGCCAGGGGATCATCTCCAGATCCGGATGGTTGAGTTCCCCCTCGATCAGTCCCAGGTCCAATTCAAAATTCAGCACACTCTGCGCAATGGCAGCGGTATTGGCGACTTCCAGCTCCACCCGGGCGCCTGGCTGCTCTTCCATGTAGCGTGCCATGATGCCGGCAGCGAGGTAGTTGCCGATGGTAAGTGTGGCGCCGATCTTCAACCGTCCAAGGTCGCCATGGGCGAGTAAACTGCGTTCGAGTTCCCTGGCGCGTTCGAGAAGTTCCTCCGCCTTTGGCCACAACTGCCGCCCCAGCTCGTTTAGCCGCAGTCGTTTGCCGGTGCGCTCGAATAGCCGAAGCTCAAACTGATGCTCAAATTCTTTGAGCGCTGTCGATGCCGCTGATTGCGACAAATTAAGGCTTTCCGCGGCACGACTGACATTTTGGAAGTGAGCGCAGGCCAGGAAAATTTCCAGCTGCCGCAGGGAGTAACGCATAGCTACCACTAATCTGTAAAACTGATAATTTGCATAAATATAACCTATTTTGCCGATGGAAAGGGGCCGGACGCTACCCCAAGGCATATGCAATGCTGGTTTTGGTGCCGGCCTCTTTTTCTTGATCGGATGGGCACAGAAAATGCAGGGCGCATTTTCGCGATTTACCGCTGTGCCATGAACTTCCTGACCGTGATGTTGAAAATCGCGCCTAATCTGTGGATGGCTAGCACTATCTTTTTGCTTTGCCAAATTTAATTGGTAAAGTGTGAAGCCTATCGCAAGGCCGTCGCTAGTATTGTTCGGTGTGGCATGAAAACTGCCAATAAATTTCAGGTAGGGCAATCGGCAGCGCTAAGGAATCAAGCGCGGTTGAGCCGGTAACACATCAAGCCCGACCATCGGTCAAACCTGACTATTCCGATAACAGAGTGAATACGGTATCCCGATCTGGATCGAATTGGGGTAGTGCCCAGGGATATGCACATTGCATCAAGCCGCCTGCCGCGCCGTTAATACCGATTAGCTAGTCAGCGATGTAAATGGAATTACAAGACTGGCCTCCCCTCAGGGACGGGCCAGATAGTAGGAGGACAGGGATATGTCTCGCCTTTCAAAAATTGATCCCGCAAACCAAGCAAATACGCTGGACTCTCCTGTATTCGTGATCGGCCCGTTGCGGTCGGGTTCCACGCTGCTCCGTCTTTTGATGAACCACCATCCCCAAATCTACATGTTCGGTGAATTTGAAGGCGCGGTATCACAGGCGAAAGGGGACGACTGGCCGCCGATCCACGAATACTGGCGGTTTGTTAAGACTGATCGCCAGACGAGTGCGATGAACTTACTCATCGATCAAACACTTGATTACCCTGATCTGGTCAAGGATTTCCTCGCGCAGCATTATGCCCGTAATCCAAAGCCCATAATTGGTGCGTCGATTCATTCCCGAGTCGATCTGCTATTGAAACTGTGGCCGAATGCCCGACTGATACACTTGCATCGTGACCCGCGCGATGTCGCGCGCTCCTGCATTGGTATGGGGTGGGTAGGAAATGTCTATGAGGGCGCCAAAATTTGGGTAGAGTTTGAGGCTCGCCGAAAAAAACTGCAGGAACAGGAAAACGCCAACCAATCAATTTCATTAAGTTACGAGCGCTTAGTATCAGATCCGGAAATAGAGTTGACTCGGGTATGCGAATTTCTTTCGCTGCCATATGACGAAAAGATGATTGAAATTGAGGAAGGCACTACCTACCAGAGGCCATCCGTAAAGTACGCTAATCAATGGATGTCCAGGCTGTCTCCACGTGAGATTCGCTGGGTCGAATCGCAGGCAGCACATTTGATGGAAGAACAAGGTTACACAGTCACCCATAAAAGCCAGTCAAAAGTCAGCAGGATTGAAAAAATTTTCATTTTGCTGCAAAGCCGCTACTACCGAGCCACATTCAACATAAAGAAGTGGGGCGCATTCCTATGGTTGCAGCATGTCATTGCCAAGCGAAGCGGAATTGAAGCTTGGATCGATCACGTGAAAATCCGAACGAATTCCATTGATCGAGCCTTTCTCAAGTAGCGATAAACTAGAACATGAATACCTCTAAGTCCGTGGAACTTGCAGTAGTCATCGTAAATTACCGAACGCCTAGTCTGGTTATAGATTGCCTAGATAGCTTACTGCCAGAGATCAGTGAAATTAATGCCGAAATTGTCGTTGTCGACAATGCATCCGGGGATAACTCCCTTGAGGAAATTGAATACTGGCTAATGGGCCGGGTCGAGAAAGAAAGAAGCGTCGTCAAATTGCTTCAGTCAGAAGTAAATGGAGGGTTCTCGGCGGGAAATAATATCGGTATACGTGCGGTGACGTCGAAATACTATTTATTGCTGAATAGCGATACGATCGTCCGTCCTGGCGCGATAGAAATTATGTTGCATAAAATGCGTCAGCGCCCAGAAATTGGCGCGCTCGGCCCCCGCCTGGAATTCCTCGATAGCACGCCGCAGATCAGCGCCTTCAGAAAACGGACAGCATTAAGTGAGTTAATACGTGGAGCAGAGCTGAGTCTCGTTACCCGTCTCTTGAAAAACAAAAAAGTACCTATCGAAATTGATGACATAAATTCTGGCATAGAATGGGTCAGTTTCGCGTGCGTACTCATACGTTCTGAAGTGGTCGATAAGATTGGACTTATGGACGAAGGCTTCTTTATGTATTTCGAAGATATTGAATATTGCAACCGCATGAGAGCCGCGGGATTCAAAATAGAGCAGGAAGCCTCTGCTAGAGTCGTGCACCTGCGCGGAGGAACAGCCTCGGTTAAAAGCGACTTGGCACAGCGCAATCGGCTACCGAGATATTTTTATGAGTCTAGGGCTCGTTACTTTTCGATCCTTGGTGGTAAACCCAAATTGATCGCAGCAAATATCGCGTGGATTTTTGGGCGCATCATTCGGACTGTAAAACTGATAAAAGGGTTTGGCGCGCTTACATCAATTCCATCTGAATGGAAAGACATTTGGATAGGCTTAAACAAGTCACATAAATACGAGACTAAAAGCAACTCTCGTTGGCAGTCTCAGGCATGAAAGAATTACACGGACAACTTGAGCCTTCTATGAAGAAAAAGCCAAGCTTTCTTATCGTAGGTGCAATGAAGTGCGCAACGACGACGCTATACGACCAGCTTAAGTTGCAGGCCGGCATATTTATGCCAGAACTAAAAGAGCCTAATTTCTTTAGCGACGATGAAATATTCAATCTTGGCCAACATTGGTACGAAAACTTATTCGATGCTGCGAATCCGGGCGATATTCTGGGAGAAGCCAGTACTCATTATACAAAGCTACCAACATATCCAGAAACTATATCACGAATACAGAGTTACCTTGGAACGCCAAAAATAATATATGTTATGCGCGAGCCAGTGGATCGGTTGGTATCACAATATATCCATGAATGGAGTTGTGGAAAGATCAATGTTTCCATAGATGAAGCGATAGTGGAGCATCCCGAGCTAATTAAATATAGCCTATACCACTACCAGATAAAACCATATCTGGAAGCTTTCGGCCGAGAAAACGTATTGCCAGTATTCTTTGAAAAATTAAAGAAAGATCCGCAAGAAGAGCTAAATCGAATAGCGCGTTTCATCGGAGCGCCGCATGACGTTGAATGGAAAAAAGAGCTTCCCGCTAAAAATATTTCGAGGGAAAGAGTCCGTAAATTTCCATTGTCTAAGATTCTGATACATAACGATCTTATGGCCACTTTGCGACGTGCGCTGGTGCCTAAGTCTGTGCGAATCTATGTAAAGAAAAAGTTTCAAATGAAAGACCGACCGAAAATGAGTGAAGCTGCTCGGAAGAAGGTTGAGTTGGTTCTTAATGAAGACATGCGCCTGCTCGGTGCAGAGTTTGGTGTTCAGCTTGACGTGAGCAACTACAAAAAACAGGTTACAGATAACTATTTGTATTGGGTGAATAGGGAAAATAACAGCCAAGAACAACGTAATGTCACGCACGATGGTGCCTAGCGGCTTAGCTATCTTAATCCGGGAAATTCAAACTGAATTACCCCGCTGACTTATTTTGGGGAGAGGGTAGATGGAATCGAATAGTATCGGAACTGATTACAGTCGTTTCGTTCCGTGGGAAAAGCTCGATAAAATAGCTACGGAGAATGCTGAATCTTATAAGACAGCATACCCATTTGCTCATGGTGTATTTGACAATATTTTTGAGCCTAAGATTCTGGATAAAGTAATTCAGGAATTCGAAGAGGGTGACAAGAAATGGCAGTCGTTCGAAAACGACTACGAACGAAAGAAGCAAATGAATCGCGATCTCAGCCTAGGTCCGGTAACTCGAGCATTGATTCATAACCTGAATTCAGCCCCCTTTTTGGAGTTTTTAGAAAAGCTGACCGGAATTTGTGGATTAATTGCGGATCCGTATTTACACGGAGCTGGATTGCACAAAATTGAAAGGGGAGGCAAGCTCGGCGTCCATGTGGACTTCAATGGTCATAAACGGATGAATGTTTATAGACGATTGAACGTGCTTATATACTTGAACAAAGACTGGCGGCCGGAGTGGGGTGGAGACTTCCAGCTTTGGAGTAATGACAAACTTACTTGTGAGAAATCTGTCCCACCTCTATTCAATAGGATGGCTATATTCTCAACCACTGCCAATAGCTTCCATGGTCACCCCGAGCCACTTCAGTGCCCGGAAGATCGAAAGCGTATCTCGTTAGCTCTTTATTACTACACTGCTAATGACCATGGTCCACAAAGGAAAAAGCTTCATAGTACGCTATTCCTAAACGAGCGGGGAAAGGCCGAGCAAATTAATAAGCCAAATGGAATTCTCCATCGTATTAAAGGTCTTTTCATCGATAACCTTCGCGGGCTGAAAAAAACATAAGCTTAAAAAGGAGCAATTATCTGGCAAATATATAAATCGAGCTGGGGTGAACATGGAAATAGAAGGCGAATCTGATATCGGAATTGTTGTTATCGGGCGTAACGAAGGTGAGCGCTTGAGGTCCTGCCTTTCTTCCCTTCAAGAAAGCCATTGTGAAGTCGTATACGTCGATTCAGGATCAACTGACAACAGTATAGAACTAGCGAAAAGCTTCGGATGCACGATTGTAAAGCTTGATATGAGCCGACCATTCAGTGCTGCGCGTGCCAGAAACGCGGGAGTTGAATCCCTATGCCAGATGGGAAACAAATTTGATTTTGTCCAATTCCTGGACGGCGACTGTGAAATGGATTCGAAGTGGTTGATTAAAGCCCGAAAGTTCCTTACCGAAAACCCGTCGACGGCAATCGTTTGTGGAAATCGTTATGAGCGGTTTCCAGAAAAAACGGTATACAACAAGTTATGTGCAATGGAATGGCAGGGTGAAGCGGGTGCAACGACAGCATGTGGTGGGGATTCACTGGTGCGGCTAATTGCTTTCCAGCAAGTAAATGGCTTTGATGAGAGCTTCATTTGTGGCGAAGAGCCTGAATTATGTTTCAGACTTAAAGCCCGCGGATGGCAGGTCTACAGACTCGACGAGCCGATGACCAAACATGATGCTGATATGACCAAGTTGAGCCAGTTTTTGATGCGCGCTCGAAGATCTGGGCACGCGTATGCTCATAACGCCGTTAAACACGGTAGGTGGTTGAACCGTTTCAGGCTGCGTAACGTAGCCAGCATATTGCTGTTTGGTGCATTTATACCGCTAGTATCCATTACTCTATTTTTTACGATCGCTCCTTTTTATGCTTTGTTGTTGCTTTGTATCTATCCACTTACGTGGCTAAAAATGCAGATGAATAAGCCCAGGGGGCGTCAGCCGAAAGACCATATGATCTACAGCGCATTTGTGATCATTGGGAAATTTGCACAAGTTCTGGGAGT
The DNA here is from genome assembly GCF_048323715.1 of Microbulbifer weihaiensis. Classification (NCBI taxonomy): domain Bacteria; kingdom Pseudomonadati; phylum Pseudomonadota; class Gammaproteobacteria; order Cellvibrionales; family Microbulbiferaceae; genus Microbulbifer; species Microbulbifer weihaiensis. Next base: position 13,558 of record NZ_JBLWFL010000007.1, on the reverse strand, counting down.
TATAGAGCTCGCTATAAATAGTTATAGAAAAAGACAAACATTACTCATCGAATATAAATAAATTTTGGAGTGGAAAACTTGCGCAGGGAAGTTATCAGTCTCGGCTTTTGCCGGGTAAACAACTTGGATATTGAAGAGGCGACTCGCCAAGTTCTCGTTCTTGCCAAGTCAAATTTGCCACATATCGTAGTAACTCCAAACATGGATCATGCAGAACGACTATGTAAAGAGGGTGCCGATTCGGAGTTTGTTTCCGCCTACAAAGAGTCATCGCTAGTGCTCTGCGATAGCAGAATACTTCAAAAACTGGCGCAATGGGCTGGCGCCGGGATTCCAGAGGTAGTTGAAGGCAGCAGCCTTACTGAGAAACTATTTAATAGCGCTTTAACTTCTCAACACAAAATATGCATCCTGGGTGGACCGCCAGAAGTCATTGTAAAGCTCAGATCTCTGTATTCAGATCTGAATATTTGCCATTTAAACCCGTCAATGGGTTTTATTTATAAAGCTGACGAAGTCGCTTCAATATGCGCCTATGTTAAAAAAACTGATGCGGACTTCATTTTTTTAGCTCTCGGCTCACCCCAGCAAGAATTACTGGCTAAAAGGCTAAAGCATAGCGGGCTGTCTCGTGGCGTCATATTGTGTATCGGTGCCTCAATGCTGTTTCTAACAAATGTCGAAAGTCGGGCGCCGGTATGGATAAGAAATTTGCGCATGGAGTGGTTTTATAGGATGGTGCAAAACCCACGCAGGTTGATTGCTAGGTATTTTGGTAACGCATGTTCTGCAATGACAATCTTCAAGCAAATAAAGCTGGCAGGAACTAAATAGCGCTATGAGTAGTAAACGTTACCTTGTTATATCTCCGTGTCGTGATGAAGCCGAGTACATGGAGAAAACGCTGAACAGCGTAATCGAGCAATCTGTCAAACCTGACTTATGGCTTATCGTGGATGACGGATCTAAGGACGATTCAGCCAGGATCCTTTCTGAATACGAAAGTAAGTATGATTTTATTAAAGTGATTACAAGAGAGGATCGCGGCTTCCGCGCTGTGGGGCCGGGTGTCATCGACGCCTTTTACGAAGGCTATAAGTCTGTAGATGCTAAGCGATATGAGTATATCTGCAAGCTCGACCTCGATCTAATATTGCCACCCACATATTTTGAGTCATTAATCTCCGAAATGGAGAGAAACCCCCGCTTGGGTTCTTGCAGTGGAAAACCATATAACCTACGACGCGGAAAATTAGTCAATGAGCGCCGAGGAGACGAGCTTTCCGTCGGCATGACGAAATTTTATCGATCGACATGTTTTGAGCAGATAGGTGGTTTCCGCAGGGTGGTCATGTGGGATGCAATCGATTGCCATAAAAGTCGCCAACTGGGGTGGCAAGTGGCGAGCTGGGATAAGCCTGAATTAAGATTCATTCATTTGCGAGTAATGGGATCAAGTCACATCGGCGTTCTCACGGGAAGAATGCGACATGGCTTTGGCCAGTACTATATGGGTACCGACGTATTGTATATGGCAGCCAGCGCAATATTTAGGATGGTCGAGTACCCATTTATTGTCGGTGGAATAGCCATGTTTTGGGGGTACGTAAGGTCTTATTGGAAGGCAGAGAATAGGTTGAATGATGTCGAGCTGATAAAGTTTATCCGAAAGTTCCAATGGCAATGTTTAGTTTTGGGTAAACGTAAAGCCACTGAAAAGCTAGAGAGCGAAACTGTTGGAAAGTGGGATCCATTAAGAAAGTCAGAACCAATGCCTTTAGCTGGATTGGAGGCTGTAAGTGGCCAGTAGAATTGCATATCTAGCCCCGGAACTTCCTGGCGCATCTTCAACATTCGTATATAACGAAATTTTCGCTTTAGAAGATATGGGTATAGAGATATTCCCGTTCTCGGTACACAATATAGAGCTGACAGGAGAAGGTGAACGGCTAGCAGAGCTTACCAAGCGCCGCACGGTAATATATCATGGAAATTGGTTGAAACTTCTGAGCGTCAATCTTCAGGCTTTTTTCAGACATCCATTAAATTATCTCAGGACCTTAAAAATTGCTATAGGCGACGTATTTTCTACAAGAAATAGCCTAAAGCTGTCTGTTGGTCTGATGTATCGGTTTTTACACGGGGTTGCGCTAGCCTGTCGATTGACTGATTTACGAATCCAGCATCTCCATGCTCACTTCGCCCATGTTCCTGTCGACATATCAATGTATGCAGCTGCATTCTCCAAAATTCCGTTTAGTTTTACAGCCCACGCTAATGATATATTCCAGAGGGGTTATTTATTACCTGAAAAGGCTAAGCGTGCAAAATTTGTCACTACGATCTCAAGTTTCAATGTCCAGTTTTTGATAGACAAAGGTGTACCAACTGAAAAGCTTCATTTAGTGAGGTGCGGCATTGACTCGAGTCAGTTCGAAACGAGAAAGCACAAGGAAAAATCTGGGTTAACAGTTTTTGGCTTCATCGGCCGGCTAGTCGAAAAAAAAGGAATAGATGTCCTACTGGAGGCCTGTGTAAATTTAAAAAACCAGAATCACCAGTTTTTAGTTGACGTTGTCGGTGATGGGCCGCTATTGAGTCAAACAAAAAATTCAATCTCAAAGTTAAATTTGCATAAAGAAGTGAGTATGAAGGGGAGCTTGCCCCACAAAGAAGTTAGTAAGTGGCTAGACACCATTGACTACTTGGTTCTCCCTTGTAAAAAGGATCGCTTCGGTGATATGGACGGGATTCCCGTTGTATTGATGGAGGCAATGCTAAAAGGTGTTAGTGTTATTACAACGGATATATCTGGGATACCTGAATTGGTAATACATGGGGAAACAGGTTTTTCAGTAGAATGCAATAAAGAAGCAATTTCGAACGCTATGCGAGAAGCGATTGATGAGCCTGAATCCCGTAGAGAAACTCGTATACAAAAAGGTTCCGAGCTGGTTAAACGTGAATTTGAACTTTTTAGAAACTCGAGAAAATTAAATTCTCTATTTGCTGAGATTTAAGAGTATATGCCAAATACATTTGCATATGCGGTATTAATGTTTTTTCCTCTTATTTCTATAGTTTTATACATTAGGTGTAATACTTTAACCGCCACTTTTTGGACAATCGTTGGCGGTTATATGTTTTTACCAGTAAAGGTTGTATTTGATTTTCCATTAGTACCACCTCTTGGTCAGCAAACGATACCTGCGCTCTGTGCTATATTCGGATGCTCCACCATAAAGCGTCATTCCATTCAGTTTATCCCGCGTCAAAGATTTGAAAAAGCAATAGTTTTTATACTGCTTTTTTCTCCAGTTCTCACTGTCTTAACGAATATGCAGCCATATTTTAATGGCGAAAGCGTTAAGCCTGGGATGAGTGTTCAGGACATTATCTCTTCAATAGTTCAGGCCTACCTCGAAATAATTCCATTTTTAATAGGGTTGTCATTGGTCAGTAAAAGGGAAAATTATCTGCATTTTCTTAAATTGATGGTTGTAGCCGGGTTGATTTACTCGCCTCTCGTTTTATTTGAGATTAGGTTTAGTCCACAGCTACACAGTGCAATCTATGGTTTCTTTCCTCACGAGTTTAAACAGCAAATAAGACTCGACGGCTTTCGTCCGGTTGTATTTATGGGCCATGGATTATTGGTATCAATATTCTATGTCGCTGTATTCTTGTGCTCTGTGCAACTAGCACGCTTACGATCTAAAGTGCTGGAACAACCTGCGTTGATTTTCGCAACTTATTTTTTAGTAGTGCTGATTTTATGTAAGTCTGTTGGTGCTTGGATACTTAGTTTAGCGGGGCTGACTATTCTATGTTGTGGCCAGAAAGTCGTAGTAAAGTTTGCACTCACGTTAGCGATAATAGTTTTAATATATCCGTTACTGTCGATGTTTGACATTTTTCCCCATGAGAAATTACTTAGCTTACTCTCAATTTTCGGTGAAGAGCGAGTGGCATCTCTCGACTTCAGGTTCTTTAACGAGAGCATGCTTTTGGAGCATACGCGTGATCAGTTTCTATTTGGATGGGGCGGATGGGGGCGCAATAGGCCTATTGGTGTTGTGACAGATGGATACTGGGTGATTAGGCTATCAGAGTCTGGAATCGTGGGCTTTCTAGGCACGTTCTTGTTGATATTATCGCCGGTGATACGCGGCCGAAGGCGGTTTCACCAAGCAACGCAGGTGGGAGAGCTAGATAGTTTGGCATTTACTATGCTTTTTACTGCATTATTGGCAGTTAATCAGATACCGAATAGCTCAATGTATAGTTGGCTTTGGTTTTCGATTGGTGTAATGGGTGGGTATGCGGGCTCAAGGAGCGCTCGCAATATAAAAATAACTAATGCTAGAAGCTCACATAAACACGGGCAAACACTTTATGAACAGAATACGGAATAGAGAGATCCAATCGACCACTTCACTTCTGAAAAAATGGGAGCCATAAATACTTTATGAAAAACGAATTATCGCATGGGTCTTATCTCGAAAATTAAGGGTTTTCGATCGTCTAACATTCATTAAGCGAGACTATATGTAAAAAAGAAACTAAATGTTTATATTTAATTCACTAGTTAAACCTTCCAGCTGGGAGGAAGTTCCCGCCCGAGCCATTGTTCGAGAGCTACTGTCTCATCATAGAAATAGGCCAACAATTTTTGTCTCGTATCTGAATCAGGCTGCTTGGGTAGATCAACGGTTTTATGTATGTTTTTTGCAATATATATCACATACTTATTTCTAGAGGTCTGTTTTGAAAGCCACCGCAGGAATTGACGGGGAAAAATAATTTTTAATACTTTGCCCATTATCGACTTCTTAAAATTATTCAATACAGATTTAAAATGTCTTCGGCCAGTCTGATCGCCCGCCCGATTCGCGTGTATCAAGCTAGCCACCCCGATGTGGGGTAAGCCAAGAAAATCATATAACCTATTCATTGTCGACTCCGCACTATTGCGGAGGTCATCAAAAAGAATAATGTGAATTTGTGACCTATCAAATAAAGTCGTGAAATTACTGATCTGTTTAAAGTAACGACTTGCGTCCAATATTTCCGGGTATGCCTCGATCGCATCACAAAATTCAAGAACGGGCTCCCCTGCCATTGCATGCTCATTCATTCTATGAAGGTAGTGCGACCAGCATCTTTCAACCGGATGTCTGAGAAGATAGATTATTCTAGCGGAGGGTTTGACACTTTGTATTCGTTCTGCGACATAGGGATAACAAACTGAGCGAGAATAGCCTGTCGAGCATTCTCCAAGTAAAGAATCTGGATCTGAATTTTGGAATAATGACTGGTACCAGGATTCAGCCCCTTCTTGTAAAAACTTTTCGGAGAAATATTCAGGTTCCTTGGGGTATGAAAGGAATATTTTGGGGTGATGTTCTAGCATATGGTATAGCGAAGTGGTGCCAGCCTTCATTGCACCAATGAGAAAAAAGTCGGGGTAGTGCATCGTTTTCATAAAGATTTCAAAATCCCAGTGTGTAGACTAGGGAGTAAGCATTGACATTGTATTTTAGGCTTCAAGAAATTATCGGACAAAAAAGCACCTGCGCTAGGTCTGCGTCTATCCGCTGATGAAGTTGGTGCAGTCAACGAATCGGTGACGGCATCAGTTGCTAGAAATATCTTAGCTAGTTGGCCTCGATTATCCCTACTTAACTCATCCCGGACAATAGGTTTTTATTGTAATGTTATATTAGGGTAAATTTTTTAGAAAATAGTTATCGTTAAGTTTGAACGCTTTTGAGATTGAAAAATTTTGGAATGTTAAGTGATAGTGAACTAGTCGGTTAAGGATGCCTTCAGTTGATAAGAGACATTGCGTGAACGATTTTAAGCAAGTGCGAGACTTTATTCGTTGGAGTATGGCTTGCAAAATATTCCGATCGATACTGTAGTGGAGTGACTATCTTGCGTGTAATTCCTGATTTCCTGGTGGGGATCCAGCCTTTCATGCGAGTACATCCGGCTTACGGAGGGGGGTAAACCCTCCTTGAAAAGTTGAGGTGTAGAAGGGATGGTCGAGTGAGCTGGAGCGTAAGTTCACTCTGTCTAGATAACCGGCAAAGAAGTAGGGTCTATGAGTGAGGTAATGATCAGGCATGATTCGAAGCTCAGAGTTATTGGTATAGATCTGGCAAGTATTTTGCATTAATAAAATTAATTGGTACGCGGAAGTAATATCATCGGATGACGTAAATTCAATTGTATGAACTAAGGTTCGACCTGAATCAAATATTGCGCATTGGCGTGTAGATCAACGAGAATTGATCAAGCGTACGTCAGTTCAAGAAAAAAGTTGAATTGCTTCACACTTTGGTTTCATAATCAACAGCCAGCTCGAAGGTGGCGCTATCGAAGTTGATAGGTTGTTGTTCAGGATGAGCGACTCTCTAGATAGGCGTAACAATTTATCAGATTTATTGGATTCTGTTACTTCGTCTTAGATTTTCGAGCGTTTGGGCGTTAAAATCTACAACGCAATTATCGGATATGCCGTCGGTTTTCGTTTGAGTTGCTCGCCCAGGACGTGTGGCTGGCTTACAACTGGCGGTTTTTTGTCCCAGGGAGGGGATAGTGGAACAAGGATGGATGCGCAGTCGCCAGAGTGGCATTACTGCGCTATATCGACTTTTCGATGTCTTTCTCATTCAGGGCAGCCTGTTGGCGTGCATCCTGTATCTAGATGTAATACCGAGTAAGGATTGGGTGATTGCTGGCCTGCTTGCAGCGATCAGCTTTGCGTTTGTTGCCGAATCCGTTGAGCTTTACCGTTCTTGGCGTGGCGAAACCTATTTCCGAATTCTAGGAACAGTAACGCTAGCCTGGGCTGTCGTCTGTATCATCTTGCTGATCTTGGGCTACGCGGCTGCAGCTGAAGGCGCTTACGATCGGGTAGCGATAGTCTGTTGGTTTTTTGTGACTCTCTTAGGGCTCGCATTTTGGCGATTCTGCTTGCGTCAGCTGTTGTTCATATTACGGCAGAAAGGGCACAACACGCGCTCATGTGTGATTCTTGGTTGTACGGATGCTGGCTATAAACTGGCTGGAGACCTTCGTCTAAACCCACAGCTGGGTATTAAAGTCGAGGGTTTTTATGAGGTCAGTGGGTTCAATGATACCTCTCGAATTGCAAATCAGTTTTCGTTACTTGGCGATGTAAGCGACGCAATCAAGCGGGCGCGTTCAGGCGATTTGGATCTGGTCTTCATTGCTTTACCTATGCGTGCCGAAGATATCATCAGTGATATTTTGGACGAGTTTTCAGACACGACCGCTACCGTCCATATTCTTCCCAACTTTTTCGTTGCTAAAATGCTTCACGCTCGCTGGCATCAGGTTGGAAGCAGCAGTCTTCTTAGTGTCTTTGATACACCAATCCAGGGCTTCGACAGTTGGCTTAAGCGTGTGGAAGACCTGGTTATCGCGTCCACAATTCTTATCCTTATTTCCCCTTTAATGGTGCTGATCGCACTTGCAGTAAAATTTACTTCGGCAGGGCCAGTAATATTTAAGCAGCGTCGGTATGGACTAGACGGAAGAACCATTTATGTGTGGAAGTTCCGCACAATGAAGACGATGGACGACGGTGATAGAGTTGTACAGGCAACGCCTGATGACAAACGTATAACGCCACTTGGCAGATTTCTTAGGCGGACATCGCTAGATGAATTGCCGCAATTTTTTAATGTACTGCAAGGCTCGATGTCAATCGTCGGTCCCCGACCTCATGCGGTAGCTCATAACGAAGAGTATCGACGACTGGTCTCTGGTTATATGCTAAGGCATAAGGTTAAGCCGGGGATAACCGGGCTGGCACAAATAAATGGCTTTCGCGGCGAAACAGACACGCTCGATAAGATGAGCCGTCGTGTTGAGCAGGATCTCGAATATATACGCAGGTGGTCGATCCTGTTAGATCTTAGAATAGTTTTCTTGACCATATTTAAAGGTTTTTTCAATAAAAACGCATATTAGTGGGAACAGAGGCGCTGAGGGTAGCTATGCAGAGATATGATTATGCTTGACCAGATTCAACATCGTATTTCAGGCAGGGCTTTATCTGCGGTTACGATTTTTTTTGCGGCCAACCCTACAGTTTCTATTGCTGCTGACATAGAGCTATTTAAAGGTGGCACAGTTTCAGCTCAGGCTAAGGCGTCGGCCCTCTACGATGACAATATTTACCTGCAAGATACCGCTCCAATAAGCGCTTGGTTAACGGTTTTTACACCTGAGATATCAGTTGCAGTCGAAAGCGAAAAAGTATCATTTTCCTCATCCGCCGTATCAAGAATCGGTAGCTATCCAGGTGGTGAGCGTGCGTCGTTCAAGGATTATCTAGGCTCAGCAGATTTTCGATGGCAGCCGATGTCAACATTAGGGCTCACAGCTAGTGGTAGATATTCTGACGCTAATCAGCGCGTAAACGCCGACGAAAGCATGCAGCTTAACCCCGTTATAGAAGCAGAAAGAGTCATTTCTCCGGAGGCAGAGATCGGCTTGGTCGCAAGCACGCCATCTAAAAGAAGCCAGATCAAATACTCTATAGGCAGCGAGAGTCAGGATTTCTTCGGTGAAGAGAGAGATTTCGATAACGACTACACCAGATTGGAAATCAGTTATCGTCTGACACCACGTGTCATACTGACCGCAGAATCAAGTAATTCAGAGATAACATACAAGGATGTTCTTGATAGAGATGCTCTTGATAGCGAAGAAAGAGGTATCTTCGTCGGGGCGACTTACGATTTGCCGAAAACTAAGATAACTGCGAGATACGGAAAGTCTGAGAAAAATTTTGCCTCCGCCACGCGAGAAACAAGATCCGTTCCTGTTTGGGATGTTGGCTTAGACTGGAGTTTTAGAACGTACAGTGGCTTCAAATTAAATTTTTCAAAGACAGTTCGTGAATCTTTAGGGCAAGCCGGATTTATCGAATCTAGTAGTGGGGCTTTATCCTGGCACCATCAATGGACAAGTAAGTTTCAGAGTAATTTTGCGTATTCACAGGCCAAAGGTGAATTTTCTGGAATCGACAGGGAAAGGGCGCTGCGTATTAGTGGTGTTTCTTTGCAATATTTATTCGCCGATACTTGTTTTCTTGGCGCAGGTTTTACTTCGACCAGGAGTGACGATGAATTGAATGGGTTTGAGGATATTTCAGTTGAGCGAAACGAGATATTTCTTAGTATTTCCGGCCCGCTGTAGGCAATAATTAGGGGGTAAATCGAGCGTGAATACATACATGCCGTATAAATTGTTTATTTTTTCAATCGTATTGTTATTTGCAGATATTGCTTTAGCGGAATCCGAAATAGGGTATCGCTTGGGTGCTGGCGATAAGGTATCGGTTCGCGTTTACGGTGAGAGCGACTTGAGTATTAGTCTTTTGTTGGACGAAAGCGGCGTTATCAATTACCCATTCCTTGGTGAAATTAAGGTCTTTGGACTTACCCCTGCCGAGCTCGAAGAGGTGATAGTTTCAGGGCTGAAGGGCGATTACTTGGTAAACCCTAACGTTGCTGTATCAGTAGTTGAGTATCGGCCTATCTATATATACGGTGAGGTCAGGTCTCCCGGCAGTTATAGTTACCAGCCGGGTTTAACTGTAGCGAAGGCAGCGGCATTAGCGCAAGGGCTTACCGAGCGGGCATCAGAGAATCGGGTCTATTTAATTCGGGAAAATGAGGGCGAAGAATCGAGAGAGAAAATCGATATGTCAACTAAGTTGTATCCCGGAGATACGGTAACCATTGAGCAGGGATTCTTCTGAGTCTGTTATGGATAAAATCCGAAATACTGATGTGGATGATGCCGAGATAGAGCAATCAGGCTCATTTGACCTTATGATCCCGCTTTTCGTGATTTACGAAAAAAAGTGGATCATACTATTTTTTGCATTTTTGGTGTCGGCATTCGCATTCCTTTCGGTGAGAAACCTACCGAACTACTATGAAGCTGAAGCCTCCTTATTGTTTGAAGATAATGAGGCCAATGTGGTTGCAATTCGTGACGTCTATGAGGTAAGTAGGAAGCGTCGAGAGTTCTTATCTACGCAGGCTGAGATAATCAAGTCGAGAATCGTCGTTGAGCGGGTAGTCGACGACCTTAATTTACTTGAACATCGGAATTTCAACCAGCGCAACAAAAGCTGGATAGATGATCTCAAGTCCTCTATTGGGTTTCAGGCCGAGGTTGTAGAAGTCGATCCTTCAGAGGCAAGAAACCGTAAGCGTGAAGTAATTATCAAGTCCATCCTTTCTGGGTTAAGTGTTCGTCCTATACGCAATACGCTTTTAGTTAAAATTTCTTTTCGATCACGGCATTCTGGTCTGGCCGCAAGCATTCCGAATGCTGTAGCAAAGGCGTATCTTGAAGAGCAAATCGATGAAAGAGTCAGTGTTACCGAGAAGGCGACAGGTTGGCTCAGTGATCGCTTGATCGGGCTAAAGGAAAAACTTGAAGAGTCAGAAAAAGCTCTCAACAATTTCCAACAGCAAGAAGATCTTGTCGATTTGGAAGGTGTCCGTGGTTTGGCATCTCAAGAACTTAATGAGTCTATGGGTGCTCTTTTAGAGGCGCGAAGAGAGCTTAAACGTACTCGTGTCATTAATGATGAGATAAAAGGTTCTAAATACTCAGAGGATGAGCTGCTCAAGCTGCCCGAAATCCTTAATAGCCCATTGGTGCAAACGGCCAGAGCTGGTGTCGTGGAAGCGATGGTGAACAAGAATGAGTTAGCCCAGCGCTATGGACCCAAGCATCCGAAGATGATGGCGGCCGATGGGGAATTAAGGGCAGCAAAATCCCAGTTGTCTGCTGAAGTGAAAAATGTAGTAGCCAGTATTGAAGTGGATTACCGGCAGGCCAGAGAAAAAGTGGCAGACCTGGAGCATGAGCTGACTTCCGCGAAAGGAAACTTGCAGTCCGTTGCGCAAAAAGAAGTAAAATATGATGAGTTAAAGAGAGAAATCGATATTAATCGACAGTTGTATAACACCTTCTTAACTCGTTTTAAAGAAACCAGAGAGGTGTCTGGCCTAAACACGCCAGTCGCGAGGATCGCCGATCCGGCAGTAGAGCCGAGATATCCACTTTCTTCTAAGAAGCGCCTTTGGGTACTTATCGCATTTGTAGGTGCAGCAGGATTCGCCGCAGCTGTTTTTGTTGGTCTCGATCTATTCTTAAAGCCAGGCATCCGCAATCCGCAGGATGTTTCAAATAAGCTAGGTCAAGATCTGATCGGACTAGTGCCCGAGTGTATGCTAGACAGTCAAAGCTCTATGCCTTTACACGCATACTTCGATAGTGCTGCTTCTCGATTTAGCGAGGCGATACGTACACTTAGAACTGGTGTGGTACTATCAAAATTTGAAGACGGTTCGAAAGTGATCTGTGTTACTTCTGCCGCGCCAGGTGAGGGAAAAACGACGATCGCATTGAATTTGGCGTTTTCTCTGGGGCAGCTAAATAAGGTATTGCTGATCGATGGTGATATGCGGCGTCCCACGGTAGGCTCGCGCTTCTCGATGCCGCCAAATCGACCAGGTCTTGCGGACATCCTGTCAGGCCATTTTGAAGTGACTGAATGCGTATTTCGCGATGAAAAGAGCGGAATAGATGTAATTCCAGCAGGTATAAGGCCTTTGGATCCGCAACGATTATTGAGTTCACAACAGTTTGCAGCGATTTTAGCTCGGCTAAAGTCACAATATGACCGGATAATTATAGATACTCCGCCGATCCAGGCCGTTAGCGACGCCTTGATCATTGCGCGAGAAGCTTCCTCATTGCTGTATGTGCTTAAGGCTGAGTCAACAAGTATCGGCGTTGCGCGTACCGCTATTTCCAGGTTGCACTCGGTAGGTGTCGCTGTTGATGGGGTAGTGCTAAATAGGATTCAGTTGGAAAAGAGAGGTATATACTCCGATAGCTATTATGGATATGACTACTCAGCCTGTAGTTAGTGATCTTATTGTCGCCTTCAACAATGAACTTCCTGCCTGATGCCATAAAGGCGAGCAGCACACTATGATCGACTTGCATAGTCATATTATTCCTAAAATTGATGATGGCCCCAAAGACCGTGATCAGAGTTTAGAGATCCTGAAGGCCGCAGTAGACGATGGGATTACGCACATTGTTGCTACTCCTCATATTCACCCTGGGCGCTACCCAAACACACTGAACAGTATTACATCGGCTTTTGGTTCATTCCTGGAGTTCCTCAAAACCAGCGAGATAGAGATACAGCTTGCGCTGGCGGCAGAGGTTCGCATAACTGATGAGCTAGTGGATTTAGCCTTGCAGGAAGAGTTGCCGATGCTCGGGTTCTGGTATGGAGATCCGGTAGTTCTACTTGAAATGCCGCATAGCCACATTCCTCCAGGCGTGGATCAGTTACTGGGCTGGCTTACGAAAAGAAATATCCGGCCTATGGTGGCTCACCCTGAGCGAAACAAAGACATTATCCGGGATATTGGAAATATCGATGTGTTAGTGAAAACCGGTTGCCTGTTTCAGGTCACGGCAGGCGCTCTCACTGGCCAATTTGGTATACCTGCGCAAATGAGGGGAGAACAACTTTTGAAGCGGGGGCTAGTCACCGTGCTGGCATCTGATACGCATCATGCGATCCGACGTCCCCCCAATTTATCAGCGGGCCGGATAGCAGCAGAGGCACTGATTGGCGAAACAGCGGCTTGGAAGTTGGTTCTTGATAACCCTGCAGAAATCGTAAAAGATCGTTTTTTTGCTTCTTGCTCACTTAAGGCTGGTTGATCCAGGCTTTTTCAGAGTTGTAGCTGCTGCCCACCACCCGCCTTTACCTTTGAGATGATCTCCTGGCCAGCTTGCTTTGACCTTAACTTGATTGCTCATAAGGCGTAGTCCTGCGCCACAGGCAGCTACAGGGTTATGGATGGACAGCTTGTACCTATATATGTAGTCGCGGTTTCCGAGTGTCCCCCGGTGAGCTCGTATCATGTGCCGGTCTGTGGATATAGAGTCACACATATAATCGAAAATCACTTGTACAGGTCATGCATGCGCCGTATAGTTCGCGCCCTCACCGCTGCAGAGGCGGCGAGGTTGGCGGGATAAGTTGCTGATTTTCAAAGAGTTTTTCCTCGAAAAGAAAATCAAGAAACAGCTTGCCAAGGTCGGATCGGTCGCTATAATGCGCGCCACTTCGATGGTGTCGCCAGGCGGCATCGTGAAGTCGACCGGGGCTTTGGTAGCCTTTCGGGATTGAGGAGCAGCGCTTTCGGAGCCTGGTTTTCAAGCCTGAAAAAAAGCTCTCAAAAACAGCTTGCCAAGCGATAAGAGCTCGATATAATGCGCGCCCTTATCGAGATCGCCGAGAGGTGGTCAAGAGTTCTGGGGCGCCTTGATTTATAAGGGTTTCAGAGCAAAAAAAGTCTGCGAAAAAGCGCTTGCTAAAGCAGATCGGATGTGTAGAATACGCGTCCCACAGTGAGAGCCTGGCGCTCCACTGAGTTGTTTAAAAATTCGATCAAGCAATATGTGT